>JBGASC010000004.1:0-176183 GCA_044229935.1 Planctomycetota bacterium
GATCTGCGGCTGGTGCTGCCGCCCTCCGACGCGATCACGGGCGTGGTCGAACTCGTCGACGGCTCACACGAACCGGCCTGCACGGTGCAGGCGTACCGGAGCGGCGCGCCCGAGGGCTGGTCGGATGCGCTCGCGTTCACCGACGGCGAGGGCCGCTTCCGCCTGGTCGTCGCGCGCGGCGCGAAGTTCACGCTGCGCGCGCACCGCTACTCGCTGCGCTCCTCCCCGGACGGCTTCGACACGATCGAGCTCCCCGACGTCAGCTCCGGCGCGAAGGACCTCGTCCTGCGCCTCGTGCACCACCCCTGAGTCGGCGCTACTTCGGCGCCTCCGGCTGCTGCACCGGCGGCTTCGCGAGCTCGGCCGCGAGTTCGTCGCGGACCTTCTCGAGCAGCTTCTTCGTCGCGCGGATGCCGTCGGGCTCGGAGAGCGTCTCGCCCTCGTACTCGATGCCGATCCACGAGCGGTAGCCCGCATCCGTGACGATCTTGAGCATGCGGCGGAAGTCGATCGTCGTCTCCTCGCCCTTCTCGTCGAAGCCGTAGCTCTTGGCGCTGACCGCGCAGGCCCAGGGCATCATCTCGCCGACGCCCTTGTAGCGGTCGTACTGCGTGCCGTCGTCGAGCTTGAAGTTGCCGAAGTCCGGCAGCGTGCCCACGCGCTGGTGCGCGGCCTCGGTCATCACCTCGGCCAGCCACTCGCCGTCGGAGGAGCGCCCGCCGTGGTTCTCGACCAGCACGCGCAGCTCGAGCGGATCGGCGAAGTTGCCCAGCGACTGCAGCGAGGCCACCGCGGCCTTGCGCATCGAGCGCGCCGAGCCCTCGCCGTCGAGGTTGACGCGCACCGAGTGGCAGCCGAGGAAGGCCGCGGCGTTGAGCCACTTCTTGTGCTGCTCGACGGCGCGCTTGCGCTGGTCCTCGTCGGGGTGCGCGAGCGCGCCCTCGCCGTCGACCATGATCAGGCAGCAGCGCACGCCGTTGTCGTCGGCGCGCTTCTTGAGCTCGCGCAGGTAGGCGAGGTCCTGCGCCTTGTCCTTGAAGAAGGTGTTGACGAACTCGACGGCGTCGATGCCGTAGTCCTTCTTCGCCACGCCGGGGAAGTCGAGGTGGTCCATGCGCCGCGCCTGCAGCGCGCGGTGCAGCGACCACTCGGCCAGCGAGAGCGGGAAGAGCTTCTTCGCCGGCTGCGCCGGCGCGCTCTTCTGCGGCGCCTGGGCCGGCGGCTTCTCCTGCGCGGGCGCGAGGCGCGCGAGCGCGAGGGCTCCGCCCAGGGCGCCAGCTCCGGCGAGGAACGCGCGGCGCGTGCTCGGCTCGTGCGTCATCGGCAGCTCAGGCGACGCTCGCGCGCATCGTCTTCGGATCGAAGCGCCAGGCCCGGCCGTCCCACATCGAGCGCACGCCCAGGTCGACGATCACCATCACCTGCGAGGCGAGGCTGACCGGCGAGCGCACGCCCTCGCGCGTGCGCATGCAGTGCATCCAGTTCAGGCGCAGCTCGTTCTGGTCGTCCTCCATCGGCGGACAGACGATCGTCTTCTCGTCGACCTGCTCGGCGTAGACGCGCTCGGGCCGCAGCACGACGTTGTCCGCGCCCAGGAAGAGGTTGGCCTTGTGGCCGCGGATGATCGTCTCCAGGCCGAGCTCGTTGCAGGTCGAGCCGGCGACGACCAGCGTGTGCTCCTTCTCGAACTGCACGTTGAGGAAGACCTGGTCCTGGTTGTCCATGTCCTTGTGCACGTAGTGCCCGCCGGTGGCGAAGACCTGCACCGGCCAGCCGACGTCGAGCGACATCATCAGCGGCGTCATCTGGTGCACGAGCAGGTCGCCGATGATGCCGGCCGAGTAGCGCCGGTAGCGCCGCCAGCGGTGGTAGACCTCCGTGTCCCACTTCGCCGGCGCAAGCGGCCCGAGCCAGGCGTCCCAGTCGAGCATCTCGCCCGGCGCGAGCTTGGGATCGATGTCGTAGAGCCACTCGCCCTTCTCGGAGTTGCGGCAGTACGAGGTCTGCGTCAGCGTCGGCTTGCCGATCGCGCCCGCGGCGATCAGCTTCTTCGCCTCGACGTACTTGGGGATCATCGTGTGCTGCGTGCCGACCTGGAAGACGAGGTCGGACTGCTCGACCGCCTGCCGGACGGCCAGCGCCTCCTCGATCGTGAACGTGAAGGGCTTCTCGCAGTAGACGTCCTTGCCCGCCGCGATCGCCGCGAGCGACATCGGCGCGTGCTGGTGCTCGGGCGAGGCGATCAGCACGCCGTGGATGTCCTTGCGCGCGAGCAGCTCGCGGTAGTCGCGGTAGCCGTCGACCTGGAGCTTCTGCGCCTCGCTGGCGCGCCGGGTCCAGCCCTCGAGCTTGGGCTTGGCGACATCGGAGATGGCGACGATCTGCACGTTCTCGCGTCCGCTCGGCGTGGTCGCGAGCAGGCCCTCGCAGTGGCCGCCGCCCATGCCGCCGACGCCGATCACGCCCAGGCGGATCGGCTCGCCGTCGCGCACCGGCGTGCGCCGGCCGGCCTTGGGCACCGCGATCGTGCGCGAGCCGGAGAGCGACTGGCAGCTCGCCGAGAGCGCCGCCGCCGCGCCGGCGAAGAGCGCGCTGGTCGCGAGGAACTGGCGGCGCGAGGCGTCGGTGGCCTCGCGGGGATCGAACGAAGAGCGCTCGGGCGTCTCGGTCATGAGTGCGGCTCCGCAGTCGGGGGGGTGAGGGACGAGCGCGGACATGATAGCGGACGCGCGGCCAGGATCGGGAGCCGGTGAGGTGCTCGAGGATCGCGATCGCGTGGCCGCCGCGGTGCTTTCGGCGGTGACGCCGAGGGTGGCGAGTGTTTCGTATCCGTACCTCGCGGCGAGCGCGGACCTGATCTGCGTCGGCGCGGTCGAGAGCGTCGAGCCGATCGGGAGCGACGCGCGCAGCGTGCCTGGATCCGAGGAGCCCGAACAGCCGATCCTCGTCGCGCGCCGGAAGGTCGGCGACGTGTGGAAGGGGCCGAGCGAGCTCGCGGAGCTCAGCTTCCTCGGCGGCTCGACCTGGATCTGCGACGTCACGGGCGTCGAGAAGGGCGAGCACATGCTGCTGCTCGATCGCGGGAGCGAGGCCAGACACGCGAGAGGACCGGCCGGATCCTGGCCGAGCGCGTGCTCTGGAACGAGATGCGCCGCCGCATCCTCTCGGTGCGGCCGAAGGACGCGACGGACGCGGCCGAGCTGCAGCTCGAGATCGCCCGCCGAGACGACGCCCGGCAGGAGTACGAGGTCCGCTCCTCCGTTCTGGCCGCGCGCATGACGGAACATTCGTCACCTCGCGTGCTGGACACGCTCGCCGCGCCGCCCCACGCTGGAACCGACCGACCAGCGAGGCGCGCGGCAGACGCGCTCGCGAGATGGCAGACTCTCTCCAACCGGAAGCGCTCTCTCGACATGCAAGCCCTCAGCCTTCGACTGGCGTACTCGTCCGCATTCGCCTTGGCCCTCTTCCTCCCCGCCTGCGGCAGCGGCGGGAGCGGCGACACGCACGGCCCGGTTTCCCTGGTGCTGACCGACGCCGCAGCGCAGGACGTCGAGTCCTTCGTCGTGCGCATCACCAGCCTGCAGCTCTCGAAGTCCAGCGGCGCGACGGTGGGCGTGCTCTCCGCGCCGGTCGACGTCGATCTCGCGGACGCGACCGACACGAGCCGTCTCCTGAACTCGCTGCTGGTCCCGGTCGGCTTCTACGACGGCGCGTCGATCACGATCGACTTCAACCACGTGCGCTGCGTGCTCGCCGGGCAGGGCACGCCCGCCACCGTGACCGACGACCAGGGCACCGCGCTGACGGGCAGCGTCTCCTACCCGGTCAACCTGGGCGCGACGATCAACGTGTCCTCGGCCTTCCACCGGCTGCTGCAGATGGACTTCGACCTCGACCAGTCGCTGCTGGTCGACACGGGCACGAACAGCGTCGCCCTCGCGCCGGCGCTCGTGATGAGCATCGACCCGAGCGTGCCGCGCCAGATCGCGGTCTGGGGCACGCTGACCTCGAGCGACGTTCCCAACGACCGCTTCGTGCTGACGCTCGAGGACGCGAACGGCGCGGCGATCGACGAGCTCACCTGCGCCGCCAGCGGCGCGACGGTCTTCCAGACCGACGGCGTGCCCGCGACCGGCGGGACCGGCATGAGCGCGCTGGCCGCGCTGCCGGTGGGCACGTGGGTGCAGGCCTACGGCGCGGTCGACCCGAGCGCGCTCGCGCTGGACGTGAGCTTCGTCGAGGCCGGCCTGGGCACCTGGAACGGCGGCAGCGACATCGTCGAGGGCCACGTGATCGACCGCGCCGGCGCGGCGGGCGCGGACGCGACGCTGACCGTGCTCGGACGCAGCAGCGACGCGGCGCACGCGACGTTCCAGTACGACACGACCTTCACCGTCTCGACGAGCTTCGCCAACACGCACGTCGTGCGCCTGGGATCCGCCACCGCCTTCGACACCGACGACGTCAACGTCGGCCAGCGCGTGCGCCTCTTCGGAACGCTCAGCGGCGCGACGCTGGACGCGAGCGCGGGCGTGCTGCGGATGCAGCCGACGCACCTCTTCGGCACGGCCGCGGGCGCGCCCTCGGGCGGGCAGCTGACGGCCGACGTGACGCGCGTGGGCCTGGTCGATCGCAACCTCTTCCAGTGGTCGAGCAGCGGCAGCACGCCGACCAGCCCGAGCGCGCTGGTCAGCGAGGTCGGCTCGCTCGCCGACGGCCTGAACATCGCGGCGGCGACGCCCGTGATCGTGCGCGGCTTCTTCCGTCCGATCGACGACGCGGGCGCGGACTTCGACGCGCTCTCGGTCACCAACGCCGCCGAGGCGCCCGCGCTGCTGCTCGTGCGCAACCGGCTGCTGGTCGGGTTCGACGTCGCGCTGACCGCGAGCGCGAGCGAGATCGACATCGGCATCACCGGCAGCGCCGCGGCGGGCGAGTTCGCCTTCGTCGACCAGGGCTTCGTGGGCCAGACGCCGCTCCCGAGCGCGCCGACGCCCAAGATCACCCCCGCCGGCGCGAGCGGCGTGTTCGTGCTGCGCGACCACTCGGCGGGGACGATGACGACCTACCTGACCTTCGCCACGTTCTCGACCGCCCTGGGCGACCTCGTCGCGCTCGGCGCGCAGATCCGCCACGTCAGCGCGGTCGGCGTCTACGACGCGGGCAGCAACACGATCAGCGCGACGCTCGCGACCGTGGTTCTGCAGTAGGGGCCGGCGTGCGGAGGGGGCGCGGGCCCCCTCCAACTCAGACTCGTACGTCCACGGAAGATTTTCGGCCTCGACGCTTGACCGATCGGTCCACTCGCGCCATCCTCTGCGCCCTTCCAGCGCCGAAACCATGGCCCGAACCACCGACACCCGCGAACGACTGCTCGAGACCGCCGCGCAGCTGATCTGGAGCGCGAGCTACCACGCCACCGGCGTCGACCGCATCTGCGAGGCGGCCGGGGTGCACAAGGGCAGCTTCTACCACCACTTCGCCAGCAAGGAGGAGCTCGCCATCGCGGCCCTCGAGGACCAGTGGTCGCGCCTCAAGCCGCGCATCGACGAGATCTTCTCGCCGGCCAACGCGCCGCTCGAGCGCCTCTCGCGCTACGTGCGCTTCAACCTCGAGATGCAGCGGGAAAAGCAGCGCGACACCGGCTGCGTCTGCGGCTGCCCGCTGTACGCGCTGGGCTCCGAGATGGGCACGCTCGCGCCGGCACTGCGGCGCAAGATCGAGTCGCTGCTCGAGATCAAGCTGCGCTACCTCGTCTCGGCCGTGCGCGAGGCGCACGCCTCCGGCGCGATCCAGGCGCCCGATCCGCAGCGCACGGCGCAGATGCTGCTCGACCTCGCCCAGGGCGCGCTGATGCGCGCGCGCATCACCAACGAGCTCGCTCCGCTGGAGTCGCTCGAGGCGAACCTCTTCGCCCTGCTCGGGGCCCCCGCGAGCCTGCCGGCGCGCGTCTGAGCCCCCACCGTCCACCGCTCCCGTAGACAGAACGGTCCAGAACCGACCCCCACCGCCATGAAGCGCCTCTCGATCCTGCTCCTGGGCCTTGCCGCCCTCCTCCCCCTCGCCTGCGACCGCGGCGATGCCGCCAGCCACGCCCCCGCAGGCGCCCCGCCGCCGCCCGCGGTCGGCGTCGCGCCCGTCGAGCAGCGCACGATCGCCGACCAGGTCGAGCTCACCGGCCGCATCGCCGCGGTCGAGAGCGTCGAGATCCGCCCGCGCGTCTCGGGCTTCCTCGAGGCGCCGCGCTTCGCGGCCGGCGCGATCGTCGAGAAGGACCAGGTGCTGTTCCAGATCGACCCGCGCTGGCACAAGGCCACGCTCGAGCAGCGCGAGGCGGAGCTCGAGAGCGCACAGGCGCGCCTGGCGACCGCCGAGAGCGAGAACGAGCGCGCGACGAAGCTGCTCGACACGCGCGCGATCAGCACCGAGGAGGCGCAGGGTCGCGCGGCGCGCGTGCGCGAGGCGCGCGCGGCCCTCGCCGGCGCCAAGGCGGCGCGCGACTCGGCGGCGCTCGACCTGGAGTACACCACCGTCCGCTCGCCGATCCGCGGCCGCATCAGCCGCGCGCTGGTGACCGAGGGCAACTTCGCCAGCGGCATCCCGGCCGCCAGCACGCTGCTGGCGACCGTGGTCTCGGTCGACACGCTCTACGTCTACGCCGACCTCGGCGAGGCGACCTGGCTGCGCTTCGAGCACATGCGCAAGGTGCACGCCGATCCGGCCCAGCCCTTCCGCATCGAGCTCGGCCTCGCCGGCGAGCAGGGCTACCCGCGCGAGGCGCGGCTGGAGTCGGTCGACAACCAGATCGACGCGGGCACGGGCACGATGCTCCTGCGCGCGCTGGTCGACAACAAGGACGGCGCGCTCGTGCCCGGCCTGTTCGCGCGCCTGCGCGTGCCGCTGGACGCGAGCGAACCGGCGCTGCTGGTCGACGAGCGCGCGGTCGGAACGGACCAGAACCAGAAGTTCGTGCTCGCGCTGGGCGCGGGCAACGTCGCCGAGTACCGCAAGGTCGTGCTCGGCCCGCGCCTGGGGGCGCAGCGCGTGATCCGCGAGGGCCTCGCCCCCGGCGACCAGGTGATCGTCACCGGGACGCAGCGCGTGCGCCCGGGCATGCCCGTCAGCCCCGCACCGCTCGCGGCCGAGACGGCGCAGCAGGGCCGCTGAGCGCACGTCTTCCCGAGGAATCCGCTCATGAGCATCGCCCAGTTCTTCGTGCGCCGTCCGGTCTTCGCCGGCGTGCTCTCGCTCCTGATCCTGATCGTCGGCGCGCTCTCGCTCCTGCGCCTGCCGGTCAGCGAGTACCCCGAGGTCGTGCCGCCCTCGATCGTCGTGCGCGCCGCCTACCCCGGCGCGAACGCGCGCACGATCGCCGAGACGGTCGCCACGCCGCTCGAGCAGTCGATCAACGGCGTCGAGAACGCGCTCTACATGTTCTCGCAGGCCTCCAGCGACGGCGTGATGACGCTGACGGTCACCTTCGGCCTGGGCACCGACGTCGACAAGGCGCAGGTGCAGGTGCAGAACCGCGTCTCGCAGGCCTTGCCGCGCCTGCCCGAGGAGGTGCGGCGCCTGGGCGTGACGACCACCAAGCAGTCGCCCGACCTGACGATGGTCGCGCACCTGGTCTCGCCCAACCACCGCTACGACGAGATCTACCTGCGCAACTTCGCCTCGCTGCAGGTCAAGGACGAGCTGGCGCGCCTGCCCGGCGTCGGCGACGTCGAGGTCTTCGGCGCGGGCGAGTTCGCCATGCGCGTCTGGCTCGACCCCGACAAGCTCGCCGCGCGCGGTCTGGTCTCGGGCGACGTGGTCGACGCGATCCGCTCGCAGAACACGCAGGTCGCGGCGGGCGCGATCGGGCAGCAGCCGCTCGCCGGCACGAGCGCCTTCGAGACGCAGCTGACCACGCAGGGCCGCCTGGTGACCGCCAGCGAGTTCGAGGACATCATCGTCAAGGTCGGCCCCGAGGGGCAGAAGACGCACCTCTCCGACGTGGCGCGCGTCGAGCTGGGCGCCTCGGGCTACTCGATGCGCTCGCTGCTCGACAACGAGGTGGCGGTCGCGCTGCCGATCTTCCAGTCGCCCGGCGCCAACGCGCTGCAGCTCTCGAACGACGTGCGCGCCAAGCTGGCCGAGCTCTCGAAGAACTTCCCCGAGGGCGTCGAGTACCGCATCGTCTACGACCCGACGGTCTTCGTGCGCAAGTCGATCCAGGCCGTGATCACGACGCTGCTCGAGGCGATCGCGCTGGTCGTGGTCGTGGTGATCGTCTTCCTGCAGACCTGGCGCGCCTCGCTGATCCCGCTGGCGGCCGTGCCGGTCTCGCTGGTCGGCACCTTCGCGGCGATGCACGCCTTCGGCTTCAGCATCAACGCGCTCTCGCTCTTCGGCCTGGTGCTCGCGATCGGCATCGTGGTCGACGACGCGATCGTGGTGGTCGAGAACGTCGAGCGCAACATCCGCCTGGGCAAGAACCCCGTCGACGCGACGCGCCAGGCGATGAGGGAGGTCACCGGCCCGATCATCGCGACCGCGCTGGTGCTGTGCGCCGTGTTCGTGCCGACGGCCTTCATCAGCGGCCTGACCGGGCGCTTCTACGTGCAGTTCGCGATCACGATCGCGATCTCGACCGTGATCTCGGCCTTCAACTCGCTGACGCTCTCGCCCGCGCTCTCGGCGCTGCTCCTGCGCGGGCACGACGCGCCGCGCGACCGCATCACGCGCGTGCTCGATGCGCTGCTGGGCTGGTTCTTCCGGCCGTTCAACCGCTTCTTCGAGAAGGCCAGCGGCAACTATTCGCGCAGCGTGGGCGGCGCGATCCGCCACAAGGGCGTGATGCTGGCCGGCTACCTCGTGCTCGTGTTCCTGACCTTCTGGACCTTCCAGAAGATCCCGACCGGCTTCGTGCCCACGCAGGACAAGCAGTACCTGGTCGGCTTCGCGCAGCTGCCCGACGCCTCCTCGCTCGACCGCACCGAGGCCGTCATCCGGCGCATGAGCGAGATCGCGCTGAAGCACCCCGGCGTCGAGCACGCGGTCGCCTTCCCGGGCCTCTCGATCAACGGCTTCGCTGTCTCGCCCAACGCGGGCATCGTCTTCTTCGGCCTCAAGCCCTTCGAGGAGCGCCGCGACGAGAAGCTCTCCGGCGCCGCGATCGCGAACGACCTGAACGCGCAGTTCGCCGCGATCCAGGAGGCCTTCCCCGTGCTCGCCGTGCAGCCGCCGCCGGTCAACGGCATGGGTGCCTTGGGCGGCTTCAAGCTCTACGTCGAGGACCGCGGCGACGTCGGCTACGACGCGCTCTGGGGCACGACGATGGGCATGGTCGGCAAGGCCTGGCAGACCCCGGGCCTGGCCAACACGTTCTCGACCTTCACCGTCAACGTGCCCGAGCTGCACGCGGACGTCGACCGCGAGAAGGCGCGCTCGCAGCACGTGCCGCTCTCGCAGGTGTACGACGCGCTGCAGATGAACCTGGGCTCGCTCTACGTCAACGACTTCAACCGCTTCGGTCGCACGTTCCAGGTGATCGTGCAGGCCGACTCGAGCTTCCGCGACGAGCCCAGCGACATCGCGCGCCTGCAGGTGCGCAACGAGCAGGGCCGCATGCTGCCGCTCTCGACGCTGGTCGACGTCGGCGAGGGTCACGGCCCCGACCGCGTCATGCGCTACAACGGCTCGCCCGCGGCCGAGATCAGCGGCGGCCCCGCGCCGGGCACCAGTTCGGGCGAGGCCGAGGCGTTGATCTCCGGCATCGTCAAGGAGGGCCTGCCGCCGGGCATGGCCTTCGAGTGGACCGACCTGACCTACCAGCGCATCCTGGCCGGCAACACCGCGGCGTACATCTACCCGCTCTGCATCCTGCTCGTGTTCCTCGTGCTCGCCGCGCAGTACGAGAGCTTCCGCACGCCGCTGGCGATCATCCTGATCGTGCCCTTGTGCCTGCTCTTCGCGCTCGCGGGCGTGTGGCTCACGCACGGCGACAACAACATCTTCACGCAGATCGGCCTGATCGTGCTGGTCGGTCTCGCCTGCAAGAACTCGATCCTGATCGTCGAGTTCGCCAAGGTGAAGCAGGAGGAGGGCCTCTCCGCCGCCGATGCCGCCGTCGCCGCCGCGCGCTTGCGCCTGCGGCCGATCCTGATGACCAGCATCGCCTTCATCGCGGGCGTGTTCCCGCTCGTCGCCAGCCACGGCGCCGGCGCCGAGATGCGCCACGCGATGGGCGTGGCGGTCTTCAGCGGCATGATCGGCGTGACCTTCCTCGGCCTGATCCTGACGCCGGTGTTCTACGCCTTCCTGATGCGCCGCTGGCAGCCCCACCCGGCCGAGACCCCGGCGCCGAGCACGCTGCCGCACGCGGGCAGCGTGGTCGCCTCGCTGCTCGTGCTCTTCGTCGTCGCGAGCTGCAGCGCCCCTGCCGGCCCCTCGTACGCGCGGCCCGACACGCAGCTGCCGACGAGCTACACGCAGGCCTCCGCGGATGCGGCGAAGGGCGCGAGCGCGGCCCCTCTGCCGAAGGATGGCTGGTGGACGATCTTCGGCGAGAGCGAGCTCGACGCGCTCGAGGCACGCGCCCTCGAGCACAACCAGGATCTGGTCGCGGCCGCCGCGCGCGTGGTGCAGGCGCGCACGGCAACGCGCGGCGCGCGCTCGCGCCTCTCGCCGCAGGTCGACTTCGACCCGAGCTTCTCGCGCAGCCGCAGCTCGGAGAACAGCGCCTTCCAGCTGCCGATCTCGCACCAGAGCTCGTTCAAGCTGCCGCTCGACGCCAGCTGGGAGCTCGACGTCTTCGGCGGCATCCAGCGCGGCATCGAGGTCGCCGAGCACGGCGCCGAGGCGGCCGCCGCGAGCTTCGCCGCGCTGCGCCTCTCGCTCCAGGCCGAGGTCGCGGGCCTGTACTTCACGCTGCGGGCGAGCGACGTCGAGCTCGCCGCGCTGCGCCGCACGCGCGAACTGCGCGCCGAGGCGCAACGCATCGCGCAGGCGCGCCTGGACCAGGGCATGGGCACCGAGCTCGACCTCGCGCGCGCCAAGGCCGAGAGCGCCGGCACGCAGGCGGAGATCTCGGCCGTCGAGCGCGCGCGCGGCGAGATCGCCCGCGCGCTGGCCCTGCTCGCGGGCACCAGCGCGAGCGAGCTCGCGCTGCCCGAGCGCGCGACGCTGCCCGCCGAACCGCCGCTCTTGCCCGCGGGACTGCCCGGCGAGCTGCTCGAGCGCCGCCCCGACATCGCCGCGGCCGAGCGCGTGCTCGCCGCGCGCAACGCCGAGATCGGCGTGGCCGAAGCCGCGCGCCTGCCGTCGTTCCGCCTGACCGGCCAGGCCGGCTACGAGAGCGCGGACGTCAGCGATCTCCTCTCGTTCCCCAGCCGCATCTGGAGCCTGGGCGCCGGCATCACGGTGCCGATCTTCAACGGCAACCGCCTCGCGGCCGAGGTCGAGCGCGCCAAGGCCGCCTGGGAGGAGAGCGTGGCGAACTACCGCCAAGAGGTGCTCGTCGCTCTGCGCGAGGTCGACGACGCGCTGGCCGCGTCGCGCCTGCTCGCCGAACAGGCGCAGGCCCAGTCGCAGGCGCTCGACGCCGCGCGCCAGAGCGCCGTGCTCGCGCGCCAACGCTTCGACGCGGGCTTCGTCGGCTATCTCGACGTCGTCGAGAGCGAGCGCACCGCGCTCGGTCTCGAGCGCGCGCTGGCGCAGACCTCCGGCGCGCGCTTCGCCGCCGCGGTGCAGCTGGTCAAGGCGCTCGGAGGCGGATGGACGAGCGAGGAGCTGCCGAAGCTGGCGGGGACGCGCTGAGCTCGCTCAGCACCACGAGTTGTTGATCACCTCCCCCATGCCTCCGGCACCGGGGATGATGTAGCTCTTCTCGTTCAAGCCCTTCTCGCGGTCCCAGTACGTGCCGGGCACGCTCGCGAGCACCTCGGGATCGCTCATGCCGCGATCCAACCTTGCCGTGTACACGACCACGTTGTCGATCTCCTCGAGCACGGCGCGCAGGTACTCGGGCGTCGCGATCATCGGCAGCGCGATCACCTTGTCGGGCTTGCCCCAGTGCTGCTCGTAGTGCCGCAGCGCGCGGATCGTGGTCGAGCCCGTCGCGCCCATCGGATCGGGCAGGATCAGCACCGAGTCCTCGACGCGGCCGCCGATCTTCGAGCCGGAGAGGTCGACGCCGGTGACGTGGCCCGCCGCGTCGGACTGGCGCGCCATGTTGAGGTGGTCCAGGCGCACGCGCTTCTCGTCGAGCAGGCTGACGAGCAGCTCGAAGCACACCTGCGAGGGCACGATGCCGGCGCGGATGATGTCGACCACGACGATCTCGGTGCGCTCGTCGAAGAGCGGGCCGCGGTAGACGCCCTGGCGCGGGTGCGCCTCTGACATGCGCGTCGAGACCTCGCCGTGCTGGCGCGGCAGCTCGCGTCCGCAGGCGGTCATCAGGAGCGCCTGGTAGACGCTGCGCAGGAGCGCCATCAGGTCGCGGTGCGCGACCTTGGGCGAGCCGATGCGCGCCAGCGCCGAGAGCAGGAAGACGTTGTCGAGGATGTGCACGCGCGGCCCGTAGCGGTGCGCGAGCTCCCAGTCGCTGGTTCCCTCGCGCATCTCGAGCAGCTCCTCCACGTCGGTCCTCCGTCAGCGTGCGGCACGCGGGATCGCGCGGGCGAGCGCGGCCACCAGGCGCGGCACCTCGCGCGCGGGCGTCGAGCACAGCGCCACGCGCACCGCGCCTCCGCCTGCGATCTTGAGCGGCACGACGAACACGCCTTCCTCGCGCAGCCGTGCCGCGCTGCGCTCGGGATCGCCGGTGAAGACCGAGACGAAGAAGCCGCCCTCGTAGCGCGGATAGGCGAGGCCCGCGCGCGCCGCCTCGCGGTTGAACGCGCTGACGCGCTCGTCGAGCAGGCGGATCAGGCGCTCGCGCTCGGCGTCGGCGCGCGTCTTCAGGGCCGGCTCGCTGAGCAGGTCGGCGATCGCGAGCAGGCCGAGGTGGTTGCAGTTCGACCAGGTGCCGCGGCAGGCGAAGGAGAGCGCGTTGGCGATGCGCGCGCGCTCGGCCGCGTCGGGGTGCGTCGCGAGCAGCGCGCCGACGCGCGCGCCGTACTGCGCGAACGACTTCGAGGCGGACCAGGCGACCAGCAGCGTGGCGCGCTCGGAGAGCTGCGCCGCGTGGCGCGTCCAGCCCTGCGAGGCCTTCGAGCCGAAGCGCGCGTAGGCGAGGTCGACCAGGAAGGCCACGCTCGCGCGCTCGGCTGCCTTGTGCACGATCCCGGCCAGCGCGGCCCACTCGCGCTCGTCGAGCGAGTAGCCGGTCGGGTTGTGGCAGGGCGAGTTGAGCAGCACCAGCGCGCGCTCCTGGCGCTCGAGCAGCGCCTCGAGGGCCGCCTCGAACGCCGCCAGGTGGAAGCCGCCGCCGGTCGCGAACATCGGGAAGGTCTCGAGCTTGCGCCCGGTGTGCGCGGCGATCGTCTGGTACGGGCCCCAGAAGTAGTCGGTGGTCAGCAGCGCCTGGCCGGGCTCGAGGAAGTTCGTGATCGCGTGGTAGAGCGCGCCCGTGCCGCCCGGCGTCGCGGCCGCGACGGTCGCGTCCGCCAGCGCGCCGGCTCCGTAGACGTCCTGGATCACGGCCTTGAGGAAGGGCGGATCGCCGCTGATCGGCGCGTAGGCGGCCGCCTTCTTCATCGGCACGCGCGCCAGCGCGTCGATCACCGTCGGCATCACCGCCAGGGACCCGTCGTCCTCCATCAGCGCGCCCAGCGTGGCGTTGATCACCGACTCGCCGGCGGCGGCGCGGCGCTGGGCCTCGGCGTTGAGGGCGAAGATCGGGTCGTCGCCCGAGCGAGCGGCTGCGGACGGGATCAGGGGCGACGGCAAGGTGGGGTTCACGATTCCGGGCAAGGTGGGGACTCCGCGGTTCGTCGGGTCAGCGCAGCTCACTGTACCTTGCGCGCGCGCGAACGCGCCAGCGCGCGGGCGATCGACTGCTGCGACCGCCATTGTCCGTAGGCTGCGCCGCGGGTCGCGAGGTGCTCCAGGGCCAGCACCGTGCGCGGCGCGAGGCGGCCGGGGCGCGCGTCCGAGAGCGGCGTGCCGGGCAGCGGCATGAAGCTGTGCGCGTGGATGCGCGCGCCCAGATCGGCCAGCTCGCGCGCGAAGGCCAGCGATTCGCGCGCGTCCTGCGCGCGCTCGCCGGGCAGGCCGAAGAGGAAGTCGACGTTGGGAACGAAGCGCGCCTCGAGCGCCACGCGCACGGCGCGCCGCACGTCCTCGCGCGTGTGCCCGCGGTGCGTCGCCTCGAGCACGCGCTCGGAGCCCGACTGTCCGCCGATCACCAGCTGCGTGTTCGAGGCGAAGCGCTTGACGAGCGCCAGCACCTCGGGCGTGACGTGCTCGGGACGCACCTCGGAGGGGAACGTGCCGAAGTAGATCCGCGCCGCGCTCCCCAGCGAGCGCCGCACGCCCGAGAGCAGCGCCTCGATCGCGCCGAGGTCGACCTCCTCGCCGCGCGCGCCGTAGGAGAACGCGGTCGGGCTGAGGAAGCGCACGTAGCCGCAGCCCGCGCGGCGCATCGCGTCGGTCCAGTGCACGACGTTCTCGACGCTGCGGTGGCGGAAGCGCGCCTGGAAGAGGTACGGCGTCTGGCAGAACGAGCAGGCGTAGACGCAGCCGCGCGTGAGCTCGATCGCGTTGAAGCGCGCGTGCGCAGGTGCGAAGGGCGGGAACTGGTCCAGCTCGGCCACGCGCGCGCCGCGTCCCTGCGCGACGAGCGCGCCGTCGCGAAGCTGCGCGACGCCCTGCACGCCGCCGGGCTCCGCGCCTGCCGCGAGCGCGTCCGCCAGCGCGCGGATCGTGTGCTCGCCCTCGCCCAGCGCGACGAGGTCGAAGCCGCTCGCGAGCGTCGCGCGCGGCTCGGCGCTGGCGTGCGGCCCGCCCGCGACGTGCAGGATGCCCGCACGCGTGCAGCGCCGGCGCACCCAGGCGAGATCGCGCGCGGCGCGCGAGGCCTCGGGCGAGTAGAAGGACCAGGCCGCCAGCACGCGCTCGTGCCGCGCGCAGTCCTGCTCCAGCACGCGCGCGAGCTCGTTGCGCCCGCTGGCGAAGAGGAGGTCGACCGCGCCCTCCGCCGCGCAGCCCTCGAGCGCGCCCAGCAGCACGTTCAGCGCGGCCGCGTTGAAGGGCCGGTAGCAGAAGACGATCGCGGCGCGCGCCTGGGGCATGGGCGCGGGGATTCTAGGGCTGCTGCGCCGTGCCCGCGCGCACCAACGCAGACGGCCCCGCGCGTGCGGAGCCGTCGCTCTCCCGATCCCCCCTGGCGCTCAGTTGTAGAGCAGCACGAAGAGGTACTGGTTGCCCGCGTTGTACTGCACGCGTCCGGCCGAGCTCCAGGTGCCGGCCAGGTTGCCGTCGATCGCGCTGTCGATCGCCTGCGCGGCTTCGGCGGGGACGCTGCTCAGCCAGAGCATGTTGCCCGAGCTGGTCACGTCGTTCGTGCCGTTGCCGTCGAGGTCGAAGCCGGTCAGCCAGCCGTTGGCCGTGACCGTGTTGTAGATGTGGCCGCTGCCGCCGAAGGGGTTGAGCGTCGCAGCGCTGAAGGGCGACTCGATGTACGGCCCCTTCCAGCCCGAGTAGGTCTGCGTCGCCGAGAGCTGGCGGCTGGTGGTCGGATAGCCGGTGTACTCGTAGGGGTAGGTCCCGCAGTCGGCGTGGTGCGTGGCGCAGGCCGTCTTGAGCATCTCCGCCAGGCTCGTCACCTTGGCCACCTTGGAGCGCGTGATCAGGCTCTTGGCGCTGATCGACAGCACGCCGGCGAGCACGATCAGGACCGAGACGGCGATGACGATCTCGAGCAGGCTGAAGCCGGCACGGCGGTCATGGGAGCGACGGAGGGAGTTCATCGTGAGGGTGGGCGCAAGGCCTCGGGGTGGGGATGCCTGGGACTGTGCCCGGAGAGATCGGCAGCGGCGCGCGCGGGCCTGAGCGGATTCCGAGGGCCGGAGTTCGAATCGCGCCTGTACGGACAGAAGGGCTTTCCAGGGCGCTAGAGCGAGGTCGAGCGCACGCGGACGACCGGCGTCACGCCGGCCGGATCGGCGCTGTAGGCCACGCCCCACCCGTCGCTGTCCCAGGCCGGGTCGTTGGGCAGGTAGCCGTGGCTGACGAGCAGCGCGCGCGCGCTGGACCAGTCCAGCGGCAGCGGCGCGGTCGCGAGCCAGGTCGCGTTGTAGAGCGTGATCGCCTGGTTGAGGATGGCCAGTTCCTCGAGCGTCTTCGCGCGCCGGACGGGCGTGAAGTCCACCACCACCGTGAGGTCGTCGCTCGTGCCCGCGCTGGCGTCGGCGCCCAGGCTCTGGATCGTCAGCGTGCTGCCCGCCGTGAAGACGTAGTCGCGCGACCAGGCGTCGACCTTCCACTGCGACTTGCCGGTGGCCGCGTCGGGCACCGCGCCGGTCAGGTACGGTCCGGCCCAGCCCGTGACGCCCGGGTCGCTCTCGAACTGCGCCTCGGCGCTGGGCACCTGGTCCGTGTCGTGGAAGTAGTCCAGCGCCGCCTGCGCCAGGCGCTCGAGCTCGGCGCGCGTCGCCTTGCGGCCCTCGTAGTTGAGCGCCTTCGTCGCGACGGGCACGACCGCGGCCGCCAGGATCGACACGATCGCGATCGAGATGACGAGCTCGAGCAGCGTGAAGCCGCCGCGAGCGCTGCGCTGCGATTCAGAGGTTCTCATACATCTTGAAGATGGGCGTGACGGCCGCGAAGACGATGAACCCGACCACCAGGCCGGCGCCGACCAGCATGGCCGGCTCGAGCAGCGCCAGCGTGGACTTCACGGCGCGCGGGATCTCCTCGTCGTAGTGCGCGACCAGGCGCTGCAGGCAGTCGTCGAGCTTGCCCGACTTCTCCCCCACGCCGACCAGCTGCTTGAGCAGCGGATCGAGCTCGCGCTCCTGTTCGAAGGACTCGCCGATGGTCGCGCCGCGGCGCACGTTCGAGACGGCGCGCGCGAAGGACTCCTCGAGCACGGCGTTGCCGCAGGTCCCGGCCGCGGTGTCGAGCGTGGTCAGCACGTCGCAGCCCGCGCCGTGCAGCACGGCGGCCGTGCTGGCGAAGCGCGAGGTGGCGATCTTGCGCAGGAGCGGCCCCAGGCGCGGCACGCGCAGCAGCAGGACGTGCAGCCAGCGCCGGCCGAGCGGCTGGCGCAGCCCCCAGACGGCCAGCGCGATCGTGCCCGCGGCCAGCACGCCGAGCAGGATCCCGTGCGCGCAGAGGAAGTCCGAGGCACCCAGCACGATGCGCGTCGGCAGCGGCATCGACTCGCGTCCGCCGGGGAAGAGCTGCACGATGCGCGGCAGCACGAAGGTCAGCAGGATCACGATCAGGCCCAGCACCGCCGCGCAGACGATCGCGGGGTAGATCAGCGCCTGCACGATCGCGCCCTGCACGCTGCGCACCCACTCCAGGTGCTTGGCCAGGCGCAGCAGCACGACGTCGAGCGCGCCGGTGAGCTCGCCGGCCTTGACCGAGGCGCGGTAGATCGGCGGGAAGGTGCCGGGGTGCTTCTCGAGCGCGCCCGAGAAGTGCTCGCCGGACTCGAGCTCGCCGACGAGTTCCTCCACGGTGGCGCGCGCGGCCTCGCCCTCCAGCCGCCGGCCGATGCTCGCGAGGCCCTCGACCAGCGGCACGCCGGCCGAGACCAGCGTCGAGAGCTGCGTGGTGAACGAGATCAGCTGCTCGGAGCGCAGCGCGTGTGCGCGCGCGCTGGCGCGCGCGTCGACCTCGCGCGCCTCGCGCAGGAGCAGCCCGCGGCGCTCCAGCTCGCGGTCGAGCTCGAGCTCGCCCGCGCTGACGAGCTTCCCGCGCACGATGACGCCGGCGGAATCAACCGCCGTGTACTCGAGCATCGGCACGCTCGTCCCTCCCCAGTCGCTGGTTGCGGTTGACGCGCTCGACCTCCTCGCGCGTGGTCAGCCCGGCGCGCACCTTCTCGACGCCGTCCTCGGACATGGTGCGGAAGCCGGCTGCGCGGGCGAGGCGGAAGAGCTCGCCCTGGTCCGCGCCGCGACGGATCGCCGCGGCGATCTCCTCGTCGGGCAGGAACAGCTCGCAGATCGCCATGCGGCCGCTGTAGCCGCTGCCGTCGCAGCGCTCGCAGCCGCGGCCGCGCGAGAGCTTGCCGGTCTCGCCGCCCAGCCAGCGCAGGTCCTCCTCGCTGGGCGCGACGCTCTCCGTGCAGCGCGAGCAGATGCGGCGCACCAGGCGCTGGGCCAGCACGCCGATGAGCGTGTCCTCGAGCAGGAAGGCGTCGACCCCGATGTCGACCAGGCGCGGGATCGCGCCGATGGCCGAGTTGGTGTGCAGCGTGGAGAACACGAGGTGGCCGGTCATCGAGGCCTTGATGGCCATGTCGGCCGTCTCGTGGTCGCGGATCTCGCCCAGCAGGATCACGTCCGGGTCCTGGCGCAGGAGCGCGCGCAGGCCCTCCTGGAAGCCGAACCCGATCGAGAGGTCGACCTGGCTCTGGCGCAGCAGCGGCATCTTGTATTCGATCGGGTCCTCGATCGTGCAGACGTTGCGGCGCATCGAGTCGACCGAGCCCAGCAGCGCGTAGAGCGTGGTGGTCTTGCCCGATCCCGTCGGGCCCGTGACCAGGAACAGCCCGTGCGAACGCTCGGCGATGCGCAGCAGGTCGCGCTGCACGCCCTGCGGCACGCCCAGCGCCGGGATCTGCACGCTGACGCCGGTGCGATCGAGGATGCGGATGACGACGTTCTCGCCGTCGGCCGTGGGCAGGATCGAGACGCGCAGGTCGACCTGGCGCGCGTCGCTGCGCTCGGCGCTGCGGCGTCCCTCGCCCGCCGCCGTGCGCTGCGGGCCGCGCGCGTCGACCGCCATGCGGATGCGCCCTTCCTGCGGGCGGCGGCGCTCGGAGATGTCGAGGCCGGAGAGGATCTTGACGCGCGAGATGACCGCCGCGGTGATCTCCACCGGCAGGTTCTCGCCCGCGCGCAGGATGCCGTCGACGCGGTAGCGCACGCGCGTGACGCGCTCGTCGGGCTCGATGTGGATGTCGGTCGCGCCCTTGTGCACGCCGTCGAGGATGATCGCGTGCGTCAGCTGCTCGACCGGGTAGTCCTCGTAGCTGCGCCCGCCGCGCGCGAGGTCGCCCAGCAGGCCGGCGACGTGGCTCTGCTCGCTGCGCAGGTGCAGTCGCAGCAGCGCGGCGATGTCGTTCTGCGTGGTGATCGCGAGCTCGAGCGGGTACGGGAAGCGCTTGCGCACCGCCGCCATCCTTGCCGGATCGTCGGGATGGACCGTGGCGACGCGCAGGGAGCCGCCCGCGAGCGCGAAGGGGAACGAGCCCATCTCGCGCACGAAGTCCGCGTCCAGCGCGGAGAGGATCAGCGGATCGGGCTCGATCTCGGCCGCGCGCACGAAGGGCAGGCCGAGGTCCTGCGCGACCAGGCGCGCGATGTCCTCCTCCTTGACGAAGCCCAGCGAGACCAGGATCTCCCCCAGCGGCCGGTGTGCACGGCGCTGCTCGGAGAGCGCGAGGTCGACCTGCTCCTGCGTGACCGCGCCGGTCTCGAGCAGGCGGTCGCCGATGCGCAGTCGTGTGGCCTGGACCATGCGTCCGACCTCAGTGCTTCCCGTCCGGCGTCGCCGGCAGCGGATCGAGGCCCATCTCGCCGCGGCGCTCGCGGTAGACCTGGCGCCAGGCTTCGGAGACGCCCTGCTCCTCGCCCACGACCAGGATGCGCGGCGTGAGGAAGATCAGGAGCTCGCGCTTCTGGCCCTCGTCGACGTCGCTGCGGAAGAGACGCCCGAGGAACGGCATGTCGAACAGGCCCGGCACGCCCTTGTCGGTCTGCGTGCTGTGGTCCTGCATCAGGCCACCGACCACGAGCGTGTTCCCGTCGCGCACCTCCAGGCGCGAGGTCAGCTTGCGGCGGTCCACGGCCGGCACGCCGAGCAGGAAGCTCGCCACCTCGGAGAGCTCCTGCTCGACCTCGAGCTCGATCACGCCGCCCTGGCGGATGATCGGCTTGACCTTGAGCTTGAGGCCGACCTCCTTGAACTCGACCTCCTGCACGGTGCTCGTGCCCGCGCCGTTGGTGCCGCCGACGGTGGTCTGCGCGGTGGACTTGACGTACGGCACCTCGCGCACGATCTCGATCGCCGACTGCGTGTTGTTGATCGCGACGACGCGCGGCGAGCTGAGCAGCTGCAGGCCGACGTACTGCTCGAGCATGTCGAGGGTCGACTTGAGGTCGCCCTGCTCGCCGTCGAGGTCGAGCTTGAACGCGTCGGTCGAGGTGGCGAGCTTCTGCGCCAGCGTGTAGGTGCTGTTGCCGACCTCCAGGTTCGAGAGCGTGTGCTCCAGACCCAGCTCGAAGTTCGAATCCAGGCGCACCTCGGCGATGCGCATCTCGATCAGCACCTGCAGCTTGACGCGGTCGGCGAGATCGAGGTAGCGCGCCACGGCGTCGATCTCCGACTGCGTGCCGCGCACGAAGACGAAGTTCTGCTCGGCGTCGAGCACCAGCTGCGTGCTGCCGCCGACGAGCGCCTTGAGGTTCGCGTCGAGGTCCGCCACGCGCGCCGAGCGCAGCTGGAAGCGCTTCTCGGCGTGCTGGCTGCCGTCGGCCGAGGTCACGGCGAAGACGCCCGGCTGCGGCTGGACCAGTCGCAGCCCGTTCTGGTCGAGCAGCACCGCCAGCGCCTCGTCGACGCTGATCGAGGGGAACGAGACGTCGACCTGCTGGTCGAGCTCGGCGTCGAGCAGCAGGTTGACCTTGGCGTGCGTGCCCAGCGTGTGCAGCGCCTCGGCCAGCGTCACGCCGCGCAGCTCGAGCTGGATGTTCTCGTTGCAGCCCAGGCTCGCGCGCGGCGGGAGCGCGGGCGGATCGGGGATCTCGGGCGCGGGCGCGCTCCAGCTGCGCGGCCCGCTCGCGCCGGCGACCTGCGGCTCGAGCTCGTCGCGCGGCGTCGCGCGGCGGTGCGCGCGCTGCGAGAGCGTGGGCTCGAAGGCGCGGCAGCCGAACACGCAGGACGCCAGGCCGGCGACGAGGAGACGGGAGAGGAGGCGGCTCGTCATGCGTGCACCTAGACGTTCTTGGGCGCGGCGTTGGGGTTGGCGGTCGCAGGCGCGACCGGGGCGGCCGGCGCGGGAGCCGGCGCGGCGGGAGCGGGAGCGGGAGCGGCGGATTCCGGCGCGCGCACGGGGTCGTGCGAGCGCGGCCGGGCCTCGAAGCGCGCGAGCTCGACCTGCACCTCGCCCGCGGGCGTCTCCAGCGTCAGGCCGTTCGACGCGATGCGTGCGACGCGCACGCCGTGCAGCAGGCGTTCGCCCTCGCGCACCTCGAGCGAGCCCAGGCGCGCGACGCGCTCGTGCTCGCCGATCAGCACCAGCCGCAGCGGATGCGCCTCGAGGAAGCTCTCGAGCGGCGCGGGATCGAAGCTCGTGCCGGGCAACTCGCTCGCAGGAACGGGTGTGCTCGTCGTGGTCGTCGGCGGCTGCGTCGCACTCTCGCGCTCGGCCCACGACTGCGAGAGCTCGTCCAGGCTGGCCGCCTTGGCGCGCGTCGTGCTCTGTTCGAGGCGATCGAGCCCGCGCTGCAGGGCCGCGAGCATCTGCGTGGTGTCCGCCGGCGTCGGCGGCGTGCTGCCCGCGGCAGGGGCCGACGCGCTCTCGGCGACGGCGCCCGCGCCGGCGGGCGGGTTGACGCTGGCTGCGCCGGCGGGCGACGCCTGCGGCGCGGCCAACGCTGCGGCCGGGGCGCCCGAAGCATCGAACACGGCCGGGAGGTCGGGCCGCACCGGCGGAGCGTCCTCGTGCCCCAGCCCCAGGAGCTGCGGCACCCAGACGCCGACCGAGGCGCACGAGAGCAGCACGATCAGCACGCGTTTCTTGGTCTTGTTCATCGTCTCTCTCCGGGCTCCGGCGTCGCCGACGCGACCGCGGGGCTCGAGTGGTACAGCAGGAGCTGCAGGTGGCCCTCGAAGCGCCGCTCGGCGGCGTTCGCGCGGGTGAACGAGAAGCTGTCGACGGCGCAGGGCTGCCCGAGCGCGCGCAGGCCCGCGACGAAGTCGCGCCAGGCCGCGAGGCTGCCCGATCCGCGCAGCTCGAGCGTGCGCTGGCCGAAGGAGCGCGTGGCGCTCAGGCGACCCTCGGCCGAGGAGTCGAAGGCCATGCTCGCAAGCTCCAGGCCCGTGCGCGTGGCGATCAACCGCAGGGCCGTGTGCAGCACCAGCTCGCCGGGCTCGGGCGGCACGGCCGCGTCGATCAGCCCGTCGGCGCGCGAGAGCAGCTGGCGCGTGCCGCCGGCCTCCGTGCTGTGCAGCTGCAGCCGCTCGCTGGCGTACTGGCGCGAGCGCTCCTGCAGCGCGACCAGCTCGCGCTCGGCGCTGAGCAGACCGCGCGCCGGCACCAGCACCACGCCGGCCGTCGAGAAGAGCAGCGCCAGCGCGGGCAGCGCGAACCACGCGCCGCGCCGGCGCCATCCGCCGCGCAGGTTCTCGCAGGAGGCCCTCATCCGTCCTCCGCGAGCGGCGCCTGGATCACGAAGGCGTTGGGACGCTTCTGGGCCGCCGGACCGGAGAGCTGTCCCTGCTCCGCGGGCCGCGCCAGCACGGAGCGGAACAGCGGCGAGCGACGCAGCGTTGCGCTGAGCTGCTGCACGTGCGCCAGGGCGCGCGCCGGATGCGGGTCGGTCTCGCCGGCGAGCTCGAGTTCGCGCCGGCCGTCCTTCTTGCTGACCGCCAGGCGCAGCAGCGCGGCGTGCCCGCCGCACGCGCCGAGCGTGGTCTCCAGCAGCTGCTCGAGATCGCAGCCGGTGTGCTGCAGCGCGACCAGCTCGTAGAGACGGTCGATGCGCTGCGCGAGCGCCTGGGCCACGGCCGCGTTCTCGGCGCGCGCCTGGTCGAGCTCGCGCGTGTCGGTCTCGAGCTGGCGCACCTGTGCCTGCACCGCGGAGCGCTCCTCGTCGAAGCTGCGGTAGGCCTGCGCGCCGACGAGCACGATCGCCAGCGCGGCCGCTCCCGCGGCGAGCAGCGTGTCGCGCCGGCGCCAGGGCAGGCGCACGGAGAGGTCGAGCTGCAACGGTCCGTCCAGGCGAGCCGCCGCGAGCGCCTCCTGCATGCGCAGCTCGTCGGGCATGCTCGGATCGTTGCGCTGCACGGAGACCTCGGGCAGCGCGCTCTGGATCGCGTCGCGCAGCAGATCGCCGCGCGGGCCGGACAAGCCCAGCAGCACGATCTCGGCGAGCTTCCCGCCGCGGCTGTGGCGGCGCCACCAGGCCTCGGTGCTCTTGAGGTCCTGCAGGAGCGAGAGCGCCAGCGTGGAGTTCTCCGAGAGGCGGCCCTCGACCACGCCGTGGAAGCGTAGCGCGCCGCGGTGCAAGAGGCCGATCGAGACGGCCTCGGATTCGACGGTGACCGCCAGGCAGGCGCGCTCGGGATCGCCGGCGCGCTGCATCACGGCCGAGAGCGCGGCCAGGCGCGAGGAGACGATGCGCGTGACGCGGATGCCCTGGCGGCGCAGGCCCAGGAGCAGCGGCAGGATGTGCGAGCGGCGCATGCCCAGCACCAGCCAGGGATGCTCGCGCTGCGCGCCCTCGCCGCGGCGCGCGGGATCCTCGTCGGCGTTCTTCGCGCCGTCCGCGCGCGACACCTCGCTCGCATCGAAGAGCGGCAGCGCGGCGAAGAGCGTGTCCTCCAGCGTGGTCGAGAGCATCGCCGCGGCCTTGCGCTGCAGCACGCGCGCGAACTCGCGCCGCGGCAGCACGGGCAGCTCCAGCGTGCGCGTCTCGACCCAGCCCGGGCCCAGCGCGAGCATGCAGCGGCTGGTCGAGCGCGGGATGAACTGCACCGCCTCCAGGCAGGCCTCGACCCGGCCGCGCGGATCGTCGGCGGCGAAATCGCCGCCGCTGAGCGGCTCGAGGTCCGTGCCCGGGAGCCACTCGACGCTGTTCTGCGCGAGGGCCAGCACGGCCAGCTGCTGGTTCGAGGTGCGGGAGCTCATGCGATGGGGGTTCACCCGGCGGGGACCGGGAGGAGATTTCCGGCTCCTCTTCGTCGCCAATCGCGGGACGCTTGAGCACCAGCCCCTTCACCTGAAGACGCTTCCTTCCGAAAAGGCGGGCAGCGTCCCGTTGTCGACACGCGTCCCCATGCACCGCCCCCGATCCGTCGCCGCCTTCTCGCTGCTCGAGCTGGTGGTCTCGATCTCGATCCTCTCGATCCTGGCCGCCGTCGCGCTGCCGCGCCTCACCCAGCACCTCGCCGCGGCCCGCGACGCGCGCCGCCTGCAGGACATCAAGAACGTCAAGCAGGCGATCGACCAGTACTTCCTCGACAACCGCAGCTACCCGGCGCTCGGCACGAGCGGACCCGGCGGCTGGGACGTCAGCTCGGACGGCGACTTCATCCCGGAGCTCGTGCGCAGCGGCTACCTCTCCGGGGTGCCGCTGGATCCGCTCAACACGGGCAGCTTCTGGTACTCCTACTACGTCTACCCGCAGGGCTCGTACGGCTGCGCGAGCGAGGGCTCGTTCTACGTGCTCGGCATCAAGAGCTTCGAGACCGCGGACTGCGCGGCGAAGAACGCCGGCTGGTTCCAGTGCTCCGGCCGCAACTGGAACGACGAGTTCGCCTACGTCACGGGCGGCGGCGCGAGCTTCCAGTAGCGCAGCGGCGGCGGCGCGCGCTCACGCGAACGGACCGGCGGCGCCTTCCTCGATCGGCGACCAGCGCGGCGTGCGGTCGTGCAGCGCCGCGGGACGCGCGGGGATCTGCAGCAGATCGGGCGCCGGAACCGCGGGTGGGACCTCGGCCGGCGAGAGCCGCTCGGCCGTCGGCTCGCTCGAGCGCGCGGCGGAGGCGGCACTCGCGTGCAGCGCGCGCAGTCGGCGCTCCGCGAGCGAGCGCCAGCGATACAGGCGCGAGAACCCCAGGCCGCCGTGCAGCGCGATCGGCGCGAGATCCGCAGCCGCGAGCTCGCCCAGCGTGTGCACGCCCTCGGCGTGCAGGCGCTCGCAGGCGCTCTCGTCCAGGCCATCGAGCAGTCCGGGCACGAGCGCATCGGGCGCGGGCGAAGGCTCGCTGGTGCGCGGCGCGAGCGCGGGCGCAGACGCGCTCGTGCTCGCACTCGCCGCGCTCGCGACGACGGCAGCCTCGGCCTCCGCGCCCTCCGGCGGTTCCTCGCGCTCGTCCTCGTCGCGCCAGGCGCGCAGCACCTCGTCGAGGATCTGCTGGTCGCGCGGCGGCAGGTCCTCGGCGCGCACGTTCGCAGCGACGGGAGCGGCCGCGCGCTCGGGGGCGGGACGTCCGCCCTCCTCGCGCTCCAGCCAGTGCGTCCCGACGCGCTCGTCGAGGTGGCGCGCCTCGCGCAGGAAGCGCTTCGCGCCGGCCAGCGTGCCGCCGAGGATCTCGGCCAGCTCCGCCGGCTCGAAGCGCGACAGGTCGGCGAGCGAGTGGCATTCGCTCTCGCGCAGGCGGCGCCAGGTCGCAGGGCCGTCCGCGTGCAAGGTGCAAAGCAGAGCCAGGGCATCCATGTGCGTCAAACCTCCGCGCCCGCTCGGGCCGCGTGTGTCTCGTCGCCGGCCTGCATGGCCAGGATCTCGTTCGCCAGGCTGGAGAAGTCGTCGACCGAGCGCGAGGACGGATCGATCACCTGCACCGGCGCGCCCAGAGCGGCGACCTCGCGCAGCCGCACGCTCTCGCGGATCGTCGTGTCGAAGAGCGCCGGGCCGAAGCGCGCCTGCAGCGCGACGAGGATCTCGCGCGCGATGCGCAGGCGCCGGTCGAACATCGTCGCCAGCACGCGCAGCGCGAAGGCGTGCTCCTCCTGCGCGTGGCGCTCGAGCAGCAGCCGCTGCGCCGCGAGCGCGCCCTGCAGCGCGAAGGCACCCGTCTCGACCACCAGCACCGCGCAGTCGCAGGCGCGCAGCGCATTGGCGGTCAGCACGCCGTCGGCGCGCGGAGGGCAGTCCAGCAGCACGAAATCGAAGCTCTCGCGCACGTCCTCGAGGCGCTCGGCCAGGATGCGCTCGGGCTGGATCAGCCGCGCCGCGACCTCCTCGAACTCGGAGAGCTCCAGGCCCGAGGGCACCAGCCACACGCCGCCCGCGGCGCCGACCGCGGTCTCCTCCAGGCTCGCCTCGCCGGCCAGCACGTCGAAGACCGAGAGATCGACGCCCGCGCGCGGCGCGGCGCCCAGCGCGAGCGTCGCGTGCGCCTGCGGGTCGAGATCGACGAGCAGCGTGCTGTGTCCCTGCTGCGCCAGCGCGCCCGCGAGGTTGACCGCGACCGTGGTCTTGCCGCAGCCGCCCTTCTGGTTGACGAAGGCCAGGACGAACATGCGCGCAGGCTACGCTTCGCGGATGGCGAGTGGAAGGCCGCTCAGCGAGCCGCCGGACCGGGCGGGATCGGCTCGATCACGACCGCGGTGCCGTAGGCGAGCACCTCCGTCACGCCGGCGGTGATCTCGTTGGCGTCGTAGCGCATCGCGAGCACCGCGTTCGCGCCGACGGCCTGCGCGTTGGCGAGCATGTGCTCGTAGGCCTCGGCGCGCGCCTTCTCCGCCAGCTCCGTGTAGAGCGAGATCTGGCCGCCGAAGAGCGTCTGGAAGCCGGCGCCGATGTTCCCGACGATCGAGCGGCTGCGCACCGTGATGCCGCGCACGACGCCCAGGTGGCGCACGGTGCGGTAGCCCTCGAAGTGGTTGGCGGTCGTGACCCACGGCTGTGCGGACATGGCGGCGATCTCCCTCGCCGACAGGCTAGGCTTCGAGCCGCCGCGAGGCGAGCGCCGCGACCGGGCTCAGCGCAGCGCCTTGCGCGCGCGCTCGTAGAACGCGCTGGTCGTGCGCGCGACCTCGATCGGTCCCCAGTCGGCGACCTTGGCGATCGCGCGCGCGGCGCGGCTCTCGGGCTCGAGCAGCGACACCGGCCGGCGCGCCTGCACGCTGCGGCCGACGGCCTCGTCGGCGGGCACCCAGCCGACGAGCTCGGGATGGTGGCCGAGGAACTGGAACGCGGTCGTCTTGAAGCGCTCCCAGGCGTGCAGCGCCAGGCGCTCGTCGGGCGCGCGGTTGACGACCATGCCGACGCGGATGTGCGGGTTGACCATGTGCGCGCGCTTGTAGAGCGCGTACGCGTCCGACAGCGCCGTCACCTCGTGGTTGGTGACGAGCAACAGCGTGCTGGTCGCAGCCAGGTGCGCGACCGTGCTGTAGGAGAGGCCCGCGCCGTGGTCGACGACGATCAGGTCGTACTCGTGCTCCAGCGGCTTGAGCGCGCCGAAGAGCTCCTCCAGCTCGCGCCGGGTCGGGTTGGCCAGCGCGTGCCGGCCGACGCCGCCGGAGATCAGCGAGACCCCCTCCGGACCGGGGACGACCGCCTCGCGCGCCCCCACCGTGCCGTCGAGCATGTGCCCGAAGTCGTAGCGCGGCGCGAGCCCGAGCAAGAGGTGCGCGTTGGCGAGGCCGGCATCGAAGTCGATCAGCAGCACGCGCTCGCCGCGTCGCGCGCGCAGGACAGCCAGGTTCGAGGCCAGGATGCTCTTGCCGGTGCCCCCCTTCCCGCTCGCCACGCAGACCACCCGGGCCCCCGGTCGGGACTCCTCCGGGTGGCGTTCCGCGCCGTTCAGGAAGCGGGTCAGGCTGCGCAGCCGGGAGAGGTCGAAGCGGGTGTTGAGCATCGGTGCGTGTCCGGGGGGCGCGGTACTCTGGCCCCTGCATCTGTGCGCGTCAACGACCTGCCGGATGGTCGGCGTGACAGCCGGGCTTCCGGGTCGGCACCCGGCACCCTAGCCTGAGGGCGTATGCGATCCGCGGTCGACGAGGGCAGCCTGTGGGAGCGAGCGCGGGCCGGGGAGCCCGAAGCGCGCGCAGCTCTCGGCCAGCTCGCCCGCGAGGTCGCCGAACGCGAGCTGCGCGCCCGCCGCGCGCGCCCCCAGGACCTGCCCGACCTCGTCCAGGAGACGCTCCGTTCGACGTTCGCCTTCCTGACGCACGCGGACGAGGCGCCGCGGGAATTGCGCGCCTTCCTGAAATTCCGCGCCTGGGGCGTCCTCTCGGACCAGCGCAAGATGCGCCGCCACCCCACCCTCGACGATCCGACCGCGCTGGAGCAGGCGCCCGCGCGCGGCCACGCGCCTGCAGCCAGCGGGCTGGCGGGCGCGGAGCTGGCCTCGGCCCTGGAGGACTGCCTCGAGCGCCTCGGCCCCGAACAGCGCCAGGCGGTCGAGATGCGCTACTCGGGGGAGCTCGACGCCGAGTCCGGCGCGGCGCAGCTCGCCATCGCCCGCAGCACGCTGCACGTGCGCGTCTTCCGCGCGCTGGAGAAGCTGCGCGAGTGCCTGGGACGCAAGGGCTGGAGCGCGGGGGACCTCGCATGAAGCCGCTGGACGACGACGACCGCGCCCGCGTGCTGGCCTGGCTCGACGGCGAGCTCGCCGATCCCGAGCGCGGGGCCTTCGAGCTGCGCCTGGCGCGCGAGCCCGAGCTGGCGAGGCTGGTCGAGGAGCTCGACGCGGTCGACGGCCTGTTGCGCCGCCGGCAAGCGGCCCGTGCTCGCGTGCTCGGACGGCGACGGCGCACCTGGGGCTGGACGCTGGCGCTCGCGGCCGGGGTCGCGGCCGTGCTGCTGGCGCGCGCTCTGCTCCTTGCGCCGCACGAACGCACGCCGCAGGTCGAGCTCGCGCTGCTCGCGAGCCCCGATTCCGCGCGCGGCTGGATCGAGGAGCACCCCGAGCTCGCCGCGCTGCACCCGCCCGGGCTCGACGAGCTGCGCGGACCGGGCGAGACGAGCGACATCGCGGCCGAGGCCTACCTCGCTCGCGCGCGCGAGGCCGAGCGTGCGCTCTTCGCGGCGCTGCAGGGGCCCGCGACGAGCGCCGTCGCCGGCCACTTCGTGCTGCCGCTGCGTTGCGAGAGCGAGTGCTCGCTGCTCGTGCTCGGCTATCCGCGCCGAGGCTCGCCCACGCGGCTGTTCCCGGAACACGACGCCGCACAGGCGCGCCTCGCGCCGGGTGAACACCTGCTGCCGGGAGAACGCATCGTGCTGCAGGGCGCAGCCGAGCGCGCGGCGCTCGAGTACCGGCCCGGCTTCCTCGTGCCGCTGGGATCGGGCGGCCTCGAGGTCGTGGTCGCGCTGCGCAGCGTGAGCATCGACGCGGCTCTGCTCGCCGAGCTCGACGCGTGCCTCGCCGGTCCCGATGCGCGGCACGCGAGCGCGGCGCTGCTCGCCGGGCGCGGCTTCGAGCTGCGCAGCTTCGACGTGCGCGAGCCCTGAAACGCGGGCGTTTCGAAGAAAATCGGCCGCCCTGCGCGCGCGGTGCGTACGCACAAGGCCAGAGTCCTCGCCTGCGCGTGAATCCAGGTACCTCGCGCGTCGCGGTCTCCGCGCGGACCCCGCGAACACCTCGCGAGGGAGCTGCAGGGCACTTCGAGACACCGCAGATGAAGTCCGCGCAAGGATGCGCGCGGCTCGCTCGCCTCGCGACGCAAACGAACCGTCACGCAGTGGCGGCACGAAGCCCCGTTCGCGCGCGCTCCATACGCAACATAGCCAAGCGTCCGTTTTCGCTCGGCTCGCGTCGAATCAGCCAGGCGCACGAACTCGAAGAAGGACTCGCGCCAGCACGCATGAACCAACAACTCTCACTCAGCGTTCCCGTCCTGCTCCTCCTCGGCGCCTCCTGCGCGCCCGGAGGTGCGAGCCCCTCGAGCACCGCTCCCACGAGCAACGTCATCCCGCCGGGCAACTACCGCGTGCTGGGAGCCAACGACCTGGGCATGCACTGCATGGATCGCGAGTTCTCGATCTTCTCGATCCTGCCGCCGTTCAACGTGGTCAACGCGCAGGTGCTCTACCGCACGCCGGGCGCGCCGCCCCAGCTGCTGACGAACACGTCGGCCAGCGTCACCTACGAGCCCGTCGCCGACGCCAGCGGCTCGATCAACACGCGCAGCATCGGCAAGACCGACTTCTGGGCGCACGTGGGCGGGCTCTTCGGCGCGAACCTTCCGCCGGGCATGGGCCTGACCGGCCTCTTCATGCCGCGCGACACGACACCCAGCGGCCCGCAGGCGATGACCTGGATCGCGACCGACAACGTCTACCGCGCCTTCGGCATCCCGATCACGCCGACGGACGACTTCGGCAACTACAAGCCGTTCCCGCTGCTGCGCATCCGCGCCAAGAACCCGGGCGGCACGACGCTGGCGACCACGGACGTGGTCGTGCCGGTGGCGACCGAGACCGATTGCCGCAACTGCCACACGACCGGCGGCATCGCGGCCAACGAGCCCGGCGTGACCTGGTCGAGCGATCCGGACACGGAGCGCCAGGCCAAGCTCAACGTGCTGATCCTGCACGACCATCGCATCGGGACGCACCTCATCAGCCAGCAGCCGGTGCTGTGCGCGAAGTGCCACTACTCGCCGGCGCTGGATCTCGCCGGCGCGGGCGATCCCTTCCCGAACTCGCTCACCGGCTCCGGCACGATCGGTGGCGCGCACGCGCGCGTCGATCCGATGCCGACGCCGAAGAAGATGTCGAGCGTGATGCACTCCTACCACGGGCACCAGGTCGACGGGCAGGGCAACCCGGTCTTCCCGTCCAACGGGACGGCGGCGCAGACCTGCTACCAGTGCCACCCGGGCGCGATCACGCAGTGCCTGCGCGGCGCGATGGTCACGGGCGGCATGGAGTGCCGCAACTGCCACGGGGACATGCTCGCCACCGGCGGCGACTTCCCGCTCGCGGCGGGCGGCAGCCTCGACGGGCAGAACGACGGTCACGCACGGCGTCCGTGGAAGGACCTCCCGCGCTGCCAGTCCTGCCACACCGGCGATGCGCTCAACCACCTCACCGGTCCGGGCCTCGTGCCCGCCGCCGACGGCATCCGCCTGCAGCAGGCCTGGCGCAACGGCGATGCGGCCGCGTCGCCGATCCTGGCCACGAACACGCGCTTCGCGGAGAACCCCAACACGCTCTTCCGCTTCAGCAAGGGCCACGGCGGTGTGTCGTGCGAGGGCTGCCACGGCAGCACGCACGCGGAGTGGCCGAACGCCGACGCAGCAGCCAACGACAACGTCGCCGCGATGCAGATCCAGGGGCACACCGGTCCGATCCTCGAGTGCGGCGCGTGCCACGCCAACTCGCTGGGCTCGAACCTCAACGGCCCGCACGGCATGCACCCGATCGGCGGGAACTTCCTCGACGGGCACGAGAACCTCTACGAGCAGAACCACAACAACTGCAAGACCTGCCACGGTGCGAACCTGCAGGGAACCGTGCTCTCGCGCGCCGGGGACGCTCGCACGTTCACGCACGACGGACACACCTACAACATCGCCAAGGGTACGCAGGTGGCGTGCAACACCTGCCACTCGATGCCCTGAATCGAGGGCAACGCCTCGGAAGCACGGCGCGGGGCGCGAAGAGCGCCCCGCGCTTTCGTCGGCGGACACGGCCCGCTCAGTGCATCTTCACTTCTTCGCCGATGCGGTGGATCTTCATCACGTTGGTCGAGCTCTTCTGCCCGGCCGGCACGCCGGCGACGAAGACCAGCGGATCGCCGTACTGCGCGAAGCCGCGCACGACCAGCATCTCGGAGGCCATGTAGAGCATGTCCTCCAGGCTGCGCTCGCGTCGGAAGAGCATCGGCCGCACGTGCGCGAGGATCGTCATGTGGTTGACCGTGCGCGGGTGCGGCGAGAGCGCGTAGACCTCCGCGCCCGGGCGGTAGCGCGAGATCAGGCGCACCGTGTTGCCCGTCTCGGTGAAGCAGACGATCCGGCTGATGCCCAGCGCCTGCGCCGCCTGCACCGCGGCGAGCGCCACGGCGTTGGGGAAGTTGGCCTCGGACTGGCGGAACGAGGGCAGCGGCATGCTCTGGTAGCGCTGGCTCTGCTCGACCGCGCGCGCGATGCGCGCCATGGTCGCGACGGTCTCGACCGGATGCGCGCCGACCGCGGTCTCGGCCGAGAGCATCACCGCGTCCGAGCCGTCGAGCACGGCGTTGGCGACGTCGGTCACCTCGGCGCGCGTCGGACGCGAGGACTCGATCATGCTCTCGAGCATCTCGGTCGCGGTGATCGTGAACTTGCCCGCGCGCAGCGCCGACTGGATCAGCGACTTCTGGATCAGCGGCAGCTGCTCGAGCTCGGCCTCCACGCCCAGGTCGCCGCGCGCGACCATGATGCCGTCGGACTGCGCCAGCAGGCCGTCGAGGTTCTCCAGCGCCGCCATGCGCTCGATCTTCGAGATCATCAGCGCCCCCGGCGCGAGCGCGCGCACCGTCGCGACCTCTTCCGCGCGCGCGACGAAGCTGATGCCGATCATGTCGATGCCGGCCTGGTTGGCCAGCTCGAGGTTGCGCCGGTCGGCGCTGGTCGGCAGCTCGTACTCGATGCGGCTGTCGGGGAAGTGCACGCCCTGGCGGTCCTTGAGCTCGCCGTCGCGGCTGACCACGGCCAGGATGTGGTCCTTCTCGATGCGCTCGGCGACGAGTTCGACCTTGCCGTCGGCGAGCAGCACGCGATGTCCCGGACGCACGGCCTCCAGGAACCCGCCGAAGTCGAGCCACACCTCGCCGCGCGGCGCCACGCCGCCGCCCTGGCGCAGCGTGAAGCGCTCGCCCGAGGCCGTCGCGAGCGCACCGCCCTCGAAGCGGCCCATGCGCATCTTCGGCCCCTGGATGTCGGCCAGGATGCCGATCGCGCGCATGCGCTCGTCGGCCGCGCGGCGGATCTTCTGCACGCGGCGCAGGAAGTCGTCCTCGGTGCCGTGGCTGAAGTTGATGCGCGCCACCGACATGCCGGCGTCGATCAGCTCGCCGATGCGGTCCTCGCTCTTGGGTCCGATCGTGGCGACGATCTTGGTGTGCGGCGGAGGAAGGGCCTCGGCGCGCGAAGGAAGGTTGCGGGTGGGCTCCGGGGACGTGGTGGACTGCATGATGGGCACGAACGCCGGGGCTGTGCGGACGGGCTCTGCGACCGCCCGGCCGCGGCGCGCGGAAACGCACCCGATAGCAGATCGCGGCCGTGAAAGCGAGTCGCGCACGGGGCCGCGTCGCGCAGAAGAACGCCAGCCGCGATCGTGCGCACGGCTGGCGTTCCCAGGGGGGTCCGCACCGCTCCTGAGGTCGACCGGCGTGCGAGCAGCCGGCCTGGACCGTCGGCGCAGAACCGCGGACTAGGACGCCGTCGAGGTGCGGCGAGGTTCCCTGGTTCGCGCGAGCGTCGCGCTCACTGCTTCGAGATCACGTCGAACTTCGGACCGACGACGCGCAAGAGCACGTCCCAGCCCAGCGAGCGACGCCGATCGCCGAACACGCACGCCAGACCGTCCGCCAGCACGCTGATGCGCGGCGCGACGCGGTCCTGGATCGACTTGGTCTCGAGCTCGTTGATGCGCACGATCGGGCCGAGCTCACGCTGGCCCTTCAGGATGCGCCGCACGTAGGTGTGGTCGTAGCCGGAGATGTCGTCCTCCCAGGCGACGGCCCAGCTCCCGTCCGGCAGGCGCACCGCGTCGGGGAAGTCCTGCTCGTTGCCCGTCGGGCTGATCCAGAGCAGCGGACCGCTCGCCCGCGCGCTGGCGTCGTAGAAGCGCGCGACCACGTCGCGCGAGCCGTCGTCGGGCGCGCCGGAGGTCCACGCGCACAGGAACCCGCCGTTGTCGGCCGGTGCGAGCACGGGATCCCAGTCCTGCTGGCGCGGCGAGGACTCGAGCTCGAACTCGTCGCCCTGCGCGACGCCGTCCAGGTTCGCGAAGCGGCCGCGCATCTTCCAGGCGCCGTCCTGCGCGTCCCAGACGACCGCCACGCGCCGTCCGCCGAGGAACAGAGCGGAGAGGTTGTTCATCTGCGCCTTCGACGGGCGGCTGAGGCGCTGCTTCTCGCCGGCCGGAGCACCGTCCGGCGTCACGCGCTGGGCCCAGACCGAGGGTTCGCTGTCGGCCCACAGGCACAGCCAGCCCTGCTCGGCCGGCAGCGCGACGACCGCACAGTCCTTCGCCGCCTCGCCGACCAGCGCGCGCGGCTCGCCCAGTGCCTTGCCCGCCGCATCGATGCACGCGACGCGCAGCGCGCCGGCGGTGTCGCTCCACACGAACGCACAGCTGCCGTCGGGCCGCAGGGCCGGGTTGAGTGCGATCGGTGCGGCGCCGGCTGCCTGCCCCGGCACGACGAACTCGTCGCCGTCGAAGCCGCCCGGCGCGAGGCTGCGGCGCGCATAGCCTTTCGGCTTCCCGTCGCGCTTGTCGAGCCAGGTGACGAGGCCGCGCGCACCGGCGGTGGTCAGGCGGTAGCTCGTCTGGTCGGCGCTGGCGCGGTCGGTGTTGGCGCGGAACTCCTTGAGCAGCGGCTGCTCTGCGGCCGGATCGACCAGCGCGGCGTAGACATCGGGATCGCCCTCGCACTCGTCGGTCCATGCGACGAGCAGACGCGCGCCGTCCGAGGCGACCAGCGGCGTGCCGACGATGCGCGCCGCGCCGGAGAGGAAATCAATCCCGCGCGACTGTCCGGGATGCAGCGCGTCGAAGAGGCGCAGCTGGTAGCTGGCGCCCGCCGCGACGGTCTGCGTGCGGCCACCGCGCCCGCGGGCCGGCGGCGGCGCCGGCTGCGCGGCAGCAGCGCTGTTCTGCACCAGCACGGCCAGGCTGTCGCCGACGCAGGCGAGGTCGAGTGCCTGCACGGGCGCGGTCGAGAGCTCGAGGTCCGCGCCATCGACCTTGCCGTCGGCGCGCACCTTGCGCGCCTGGAACTGCTCGCCGTTCTGCACGAGGATCCAGGCCTCGCCCGGCTGGCCGGCACAGGCGTGCAGGAGCGAACCGGCGCCCAGGTCGCGCGGCTGCGCGTGCGTGTTGCGCAGCGAGAGCGACCACAGGTGCCCGGCCGCGCGCCAGACCGCGAGCACGCCCTTCTTGCCCAGGCCGACCAGTTGCACGCCGGGTTCGGCCTGCTGGTCGCGCGGGTTGATGCGCTGCGTCGGTCCCTTGCGCGTGCCGTCGGGGTTGGTCTCGGCCAGGAGCACCGCTCCGCGGATGCTCCACGCGACCGCGAAGCCGCCGCCGTCGAGCGGGGCCGAGCAGGGCTGCTCGACGCCGCGCGTGCGCTCCGTCGCGGGGTGCATCTCCGTCGGCATGTCGGTCAGCGCCTGGTCCGGTGCGAGCCAGTTGCCCGCGGCGTCATAGGCGTGCGCGAAGAGCACGGGCTCGTTCATCACGTCCGCGGTCCAGGTCGCCATGCCCGCACCCAGCGGATCCAGCGAGAGCCCGGGTTGCAGCCGGCGGCCCGCATACGGATGGTGCACCGGCCCCTCGGGCGCGAGCATCACTCCGTCGTGGCCGTAGCGGCCGAGGTAGAGCCCCATCATGCCCTCGCGATGGTCGCGCCAGAGCAGCGCGAAGCCCGCGGGGGAGCTGGCGGCGCAGACCAGCTGCTGCAGCGTCCCGCCGTGGTCGTCCTGGTGCACGACCGTGTCGCGCATCCGCACGTCCGCCGACTGCGGCGCGACCTGGCCGAAGGTCCCGGTCTGCGCGATCGTGCCGTCCTCTCCGCCGCCGGGCACGAACGGAACGAGGAGGATGGTGGAGGCAAGAAGCGCGGGTCGGTGTGTCGGACTGCTCATGAACGGATTCCCCAATCGGCAGCTAGCGTATGAAGGCGGGGGCAAGAGTTTCCCTGCAACCCGTTGAATCCGCCCCGGTTCCCCCCAACCCGCGCGGAGCGTGGTAAGAATTCAGGCGACGAGGCCGCGGTTCGTCAGCGACACCAAGGATTTCTCAACCCCCTCGCGGCCCGACACAGCATGTCCACCAACACGTCGTTCCGGAACCACGGGGTCGCCCCCGAGGCAACCTCGGTCGTGCTGTACCTCGTCGTTCTCGCCCTGGTGATCTTCGTCGCCTTGCGCTGACCCCCGCGAGGATTGCTCCTCGGCGGTGTTCGGCGCGCGCGGATCACCCGTCGAGGCGCGTGGGGATCTCGCGGTACGCGGGGAAGCGCTTCTCTGCGAGCTTGGAGAACACGAGGTTGCCGTCGACGCGCACCTCGAACGCACCTCCCTTCGATTCGATCAGCTCGATCTCGATGCCCGGGAAGCTCTGCTGGAGCTCGGCGGCCAGACCGGTCGCCTGGGGCAGGTAGGTTCACTGCACGCAGTAGTGGATGGTGGCTTTCATGAGGAGCGGCGCGCGAGCGGGGCCGCGCATCCTGGACCATCCGCGCGCGCGGGGCAACCGGCCGCCCCCCCGTCGGCTCCGCGTTCCGGGCCGGATGAGGAACCCGCAACGGACGTCGTGCGTCTTCCCTCGACTGCCTGTACCCCGGGCGCACGCCCCCCCACGACTCCGGACACCGACCCCCATGGCCTTCCGACCGCTCAGCCCTCTCCTGTTCCTCGGCACCGCAGCCCTGCCCGTCTCCGCGCAATCGATGCCCGCGGATCTTTCGCAGGCGCTGAACGACTGGCGCGCCCGGCACGGACAGGAGTGGCAGCTCGTCGACGATCCGGCGACCGGCTTCGCCCAGATGCTGCACGGCGGACACGAGCCGAGCCTGGGCACGCCGCAGAGCGACGCGGAATTCGTCGACCTGGCGCGCCTGCGCCTCTCCGAGACGCACGCGCTGCACGGCGTCGAGCTCGCCACGCTCGAGTTGGCGCGGGTGCAGTTCCTGCCGCTCGGCCAGATCGGATCGAGCGACAAGACCGTGGTCAAGTTCCGCCAGTCCGTCGGAGGCCTGCCCGTCGTCGACGGCTGGACCAACGTGCTCTTCGACCAGCGCGGCACGTTGCTGGCGATCCAGTCGACCAGCCTCCCCGCGCTGGCGGGCTTCGCCACCAGCCCCTCGCTCTCGGCCGAGCAGGCCTCGCTCGCCGCCACGAAGTCCTTCCGCCGCGAGACGCGCCGCGAACCGACGCGCGCGAGCACCCCCGAGCTGGTCGTGCTGCGCCTGGAGACCGACACGGGCCGCGAGCCGCGCCTGTGCTGGCAGGTCGACCTGCAGTCGATCGTCGACGGGGTCGATCCGGTCGGGTTCACCCACTGGATCGACGCGCACTCGGGCGAGGTGCTCGAGCGCAGGTCGAGCGTCGAGTTCTTCGACGTCAACGGCACGGTGCAGTCGATGGCCTCGCCCGGACTCCTGCCCGACGAGACCTCGAACCCCGAGAGCGCGCAGGTGATGAAGTACATGCTCGTGCAGAGCAGCGCGGGCAACGTCACCACCGACGCCAACGGCAACTTCAGCATCCCGGGCGTCAACACGCCGCTCGCCGTCACGGTCAGCTACTTCGGCACCTACAACGCGGTCTCGAACAGCACGGGCGCGACCTACACGCTGAGCACCACGCTGCAGCCCAACCAGGCCAACAGCGTGCTGATGAACCCGTCCTCGACGGCGACGGTCACATCGCAGGCCAACGCCTTCCGCGCGGTGAACACGCTGCGTGACTGGGTGCGCGCGGTCAACCCGACCGACACGATGGCCGACTTCGTCGCCACGGCCAACGTCAACCTGGCGCAGACGTGCAACGCCTACTACGACGGCTTCTCGATCAACTTCTTCGCGGCCGGCGGCGGCTGCGTGAACACGGCCTACTCGACGGTGGTCTCGCACGAGCACGGGCACTGGATGAACGCGCGCTACGGGACCGGCAACGGCTCGGACGGGATGGGCGAGGGCAACGCGGACGTGTGGGCGCTCTACGTCTGGGACACCCCCACCAACGGTGCGGACTGGAGCGGCTCGGGCTCGTTCGTGCGCAGCGGCAACAACACGCGCCAGTTCTGCGGCGACGGCAGCCCGGCCTGCTACGGCGAGGTGCACGCCGACGGCGAGCCGTGGATGGGCGCGGCCTGGAAGATCCGCAACCGCCTCAACACGGCCTACGGCAACTCGCAGGGCGACCTGATCGCCAACACGCTCTTCCTGACCTGGATGGAGGCGTTCAACCAGAGCCAGATCAAGTCGGTGATCGAGACCCAGTGGCTCACGCTGGACGACAACGATGCCAACCTCGGCAACGGCACGCCCCACCACGCGCACATCGACGGAGGATTCCGCGACCAGGGCTTCCCCGGCTACACGATCCCCGGGCTGGCGATCGTCGACGTCACCGACCTCGCCGACACGCCGCTCGAGGCCGGTCCCTACACGGTGCACGCGACGATCACGCCCAACACCAACCCGCCGCTCGCCTCGGCCACGCTGCGCTGGCGCGTCGGCGGCGGCGCGCTGCAGAGCGTCGCGATGAGCGCGCTGGGCAACAACGTCTACACCGCGGACATCCCCGGCCAGGTCGGCCCCGCGCACGTCGAGTACTTCGTCTCCGCGATCGACAACGCCAACCAGAGCGCCACCTGGCCGCCCAACGGCGGCACGGACTTCCTCGACTTCGACGTGGGCGACGTGCACGTGCTGCTGTCGAACTCGTTCGACCTCAACAACGACGAGGGCTGGACGCACGGCGCGATCAGCGGCACGGACGACTGGCAGCGCGGCCCCGCCAACGCCAAGAGCGGGAGTTCGGGCGGGATCAGCTGGGTCGATCCCAAGAACGGCTACATGTCCGGCCGCTGCTGGGGCACGGACCTGGGCGCGGGAAGTTCGAACGGCGCCTATCCGAGCAACGCCAACTACTGGCTGCGTTCGCCGGTGCTCAACTGCACGAACGCCGTCGGGACGAAGCTGCGCTTCCACCGCTGGCTCTCGGTGCAGGGTTCCGCCTCGGACCAGGCGCGCGTGCGCGTCAACGGGACCCAGGTGTGGATCAACCCGACCACCAACCTGACCGAGACGGGCTGGTCCGCGCAGGAGCTCGACATCTCGTCCCTGGCGGACGGCAACGCCTCGGTGCAGATCGAGTTCAGCCTGCAGACGAACGGCTCGACGGCGCTCGGCGGCTGGAACATCGACAGCCCGTCCGTGCTGTGGGTCAGCCATGCCACGCAACCCTGTCCGCAGCCGGTGAGCTACTGCGTCGCCGCGCCGAACTCCGTCAACGCGAACGGCGCGACGATGAACTGGACCGGAAGCTCGAGCGTGGCCGCCAACGACTTCGTGCTCGAGGCCTTCGGCATGCCGCCCTTCAAGTCGGGCCTGTTCTTCTACGGCCAGACGCAGGCGCAGGTGCCCTTCGGCAACGGCTTCCGCTGCGTGGGGAGCCCGCTGACGCGCTTGCCGCTGATCCAGTCCAATGACCTGGGCGACATGTACTTCCCGCTCGACCTGACCAACCTGCCGGCCGCGGGCCAGATCCACGCCGGCGAGATCTGGAACTTCGCCCTGTGGTACCGCGATCCGGCCGCGGGCGGAGCCAACTTCAACGCCAGCAACGGCCTGAGCGTGACCTTCTGCCAGTAGCACGCCGGAGTGCGCGCACGGAAGGAGGCGGGTCGGCCGCGGGCCGGCCCGCTCCGGTATGGATCCTGTGAAGGGTGAGGGCGCGCGGCACGCGGCCCCCTATACTTCGGCCGATTCCGACCGGCACGATCGAGTCGTCCCGAGCCCCCATTCCCTCCGCCGTTCGCGCCGCGCCGCAACCTCAACCATGAAGAAGCTCCTTTTCCTCGCCGCCTCCCTGCTCCTCGTGACCGCGCTGCCCGCCTTGCGTCCGCCGCTGGCCAAGCTGCGCTTCGCACCCGCCGCAGGCTCGAAGCTGACGCGCACGATCGAGAACAAGAGCGAGTTCTCGCTCGACGACATGTCGATGAAGATGAACGGGCAGGACAGCCCGATGATGCCCGAGATCGAGATGACCATGAGCCAGACGCAGAAGGTCGTGGTCACCGACGAGTTCACCAAGATGCGCGAAGGCTCGCCCAAGCTCCTGCGCCGCAGCTTCGACACGCTCGAGAGCGAGATGTCGAGCCAGATGAAGATCGACATCATGGGGCAGAAGCAGGACCAGAACCACTCGGGCAAGGGCGCGAGCGAGCTGGCCGGCAAGACCGTCGTGTTCACCTGGGACGACGATGCCAAGGAGTACAAGACGGCCTTCGATCCGGCCGAGAGCAAGACCGAACTGCTCAAGGGCCTGCAGGAGGACATGGACCTGCGCGTGCTGCTGCCCGACGGCGAGGTCAAGGAAGGCGAGGAGTGGGAGATCGACGTCAAGCAGCTCGCGAAGGTGATCGCCCCCGGCGGCGACCTGAAGATCAAGCCCGACGAGAAGGCCGGCGGGGACTCGCCGATGGGCATGGGCGACATGTCGGGAATGAGCGGCCTGAACGACTGGCTCGGCGAATCGATGGAGGGCACCGCCAAGGGCAAGTTCACCGGCATGCGCACCGTCGACGGCCACGCCTTCGCGGTCGTCTCGATCGACATCAAGGCCAAGGGCGCCAAGGACCTGACCGAGATCTCCAGGGCCGCAATGGAGAAGGCCAAGCGCGAGGGCATGACGATGGAGATGAAGAGCGTCGACGTCGAGTTCGAGCTCGGCGGCCAGGGCGAGCTGCTCTGGGACGTCGAGGCCGGCCACGTGCACTCACTCGAGTTCTCCGGCCCCTCGAGCGCCAAGATCGACATCAGCATCGGCCTGGAGATGCAGGGCACGAAGATGGACATCGAGCAGGGCATGGAGCTCTCCGGCACGACCACGCTGAAGTACAAGGCCGAGTGAGCCGGAACGAGGCCGCGGGACGATGAGTCGCGCAACGCGCTGCGCCAGCATCCTCCCCGCCTTCGCCCCGGCGCTGGTCGCGTGGGCCGCGTTCGCCGTCGCGAGCGCGGCTCCGCTCGTTTCGGGCGGCGGCGGCGGGCGCGAGGACGCGCGCGCCGACCCGCTGCGCCAGGCGCAGGAGCTCGTCGCGGCCAAGGACCTCGAGGGAGCCGCGCGGCTGCTCTCCGACCGGCTGCGCCGCGGCAGCTGCGACGGCGCGACCTGCGAGCTCTACGCGCGCACGCTGGGCAGCCTCGGTCGCAGCGACGAGTGCGCGCACTGGTACGAGGAGGCCGTGCGACGCTACGAGGCCGAGGGCAAGGACGCGCTCGCGCGGCAGTGCCAGTCCGGCGTGCGCCGCGCCGACGCGCTCGCGGCCCGGCGCGAGGCCTTCTTCGCGCGCCTCTCCTCGACGCTGGCCGAGTGCGCCGGCGACCTCGTCGAGCAGGGCCACGACCAGCGCGCGATCGAGATCCTCGAGCGCCTGCCCGCGCTCGCGAGCGGCAAGACCGCGGCGCGCGTCGACGAGCTGCTGACCAAGGCGCGCGCCGCCAGCGAGCGCCTCGATCTCGACGGCGCAGCGAAGTCCGCCGGTGCGCCGCGCGCGCTGGTCGAGTTCGAGAGCAAGCACTACAAGCTCGCGGCCAACCTCGAGAACGAGACCGCCCAGCGCGTCGCCGAGTTGATGGACGACCTGCACGGCTTCTACGTGCAGGTTCACTTCGACGGCGACGAGAAGAAGGCGCGCAGCGCCAGGCCACGCCGCATCCACCCCGACCGCGCCGACATGCTCAAGAGCTGGCAGGGCGGCGCGCCGCCCGAGGGCTGGTGGTCGCCGGGCGAGAACACGGTGCACTGCTACGACTCGCGCACCAACGGCTCGGGCTCGCTGGACTGGATGCTCGAGACGCTCTTCCACGAGGCCAGCCACCAGTTCATGTCGCTCGCCTCGCAGGGCGGCTTCGTGCCGGCCTGGTTCAACGAGGGCACGGCGAGCTTCTTCGAGGGCACCGTGGCGATGGCCGACCACCGCGTGCTGTGGCCCGAGGCCGCGCGGTTGCGCCTGCAGCCGCTCCTGATGCAGCTGCGCACGGGCTCGCTCGACGCGCGCACGGTGGTGAGCTTCGACGCACCGGGCTCGTATCCCGCGGAGTACTACTCGTTCGGCTGGGGCCTGGTGTACTTCCTGCAGCAGTACGAGGACCCGGCCACGCTCGAGTACGTCTACCGCCCGCTCTACGCGCGCTACCGCAGCGAGATCGTCAAGCGCGGGTCCGATCCGCTCAAGGTCTTCGAGGACGTGTTCCTGGGCAAGAACTCGCCGCTCGGCCACCAGGGCTTCGCCGACTTCGACCGCGACTGGCAGCGCTGGATCCGCGAGGAGGTCGGCGCCCTCGACGGCGCCGACCAGAACGCGCGCAAGCTGCGCCTGGAGCGCTTCCGGCGCGATCTCGACGCGGCGAACGCGGCCGCCAAGGAAGGCCGCAAGGCGCGTGTGGGCGAGGCCGAGCTCCTCGCGCGCGCGCTCTCGCACCTGGAGTACGTGCGCACGCGCATCGACAAGCCCGAGCACCCCGACGCGGCGCTGGTCGTCGAGCAGGCCGAGATCCTGGAGCGCCTGGGCCGCAGCGCCGCGGCCGCGCCGCTGTACCAGCAGGCGCTCGATCTCGCCGACCAGGGCCGTCTCGCGCTCGACGAGAAGCGCTACGCCGAGCTCGAGAAGCGCCTCAAGAAGCTCGACTCGAAGAACGCCGCGCTGCGCACCGCGCGCGCGCGCATGCTCGAGCTCGCGCGCACGGCGAACGCGCTGCTGGCCGACTACGAGAAGTCCGATCTGCCCCTCGTCCTGCGCAGCTACACCTTCTCGGCGCTCGCCGCGGGCGCGCTGCCCGACGACCGCGCGCTCGCCGCCGCTGCGACGCGCCTGCGCGACGCGGCGCGCGAGCACGGCCTGCTGCTCGGATCGATCCGCGAGCTCGCGGCCGAGAGCGGGCGCTGGAAGACCGTCTTCCGCTCCCCGCCGGAGCGCTTCGAGCCGCAGTCGAAGGCGCCCGAGCTGGTCAGCGTGCGCATGAGCGGCTACGTGCTCTCCGGCCTGGAGGCACGCGGCGAGTACGAGGTGCGCGCGAAGCTCGTGCGCGCGGGCAAGATCGAGCTCGGCGCCTGCTGGGGACTGGTGGTCGCGGGACGCGAGAACGCCGATTGGTACCTCGCCGGCATCGACGACAACGGCCAGGCCGGCCTGTGGACGGTGCGCGTCTCGACCAACGGCGGTTCCGCGCCCAAGCGCCTCTCGTTCCTGCGGCTGGAGACGCCTGTCGCGCCCGAGGAGCAGCCCCGCATCGCCGCGCACGTCTACCCCGACGGCAGGATCGAGATCCGCGTCGGCGACCGCAAGCCGGTCGAGGCGCGCCTGCCGCTCGACGGCGCGGTCGCGCGCAACGCCGGCATCTTCGTCAAGAACGGCGCCGCGGCCTTCGAGGAGCTCCTGCTGGAGCAGTTCCCGTGAGCGAGTCGCGCGGCGCGCTCGCGCGCGGCGCGGAGCTCTTCGCGAGCGGGCGCTTCTTCGAGGCGCACGAGGTCTGGGAGCAGTGCTGGCGCGCGCTGGATGCGCGCGACGAACGGCGCGCGCTCGTGCAGGGCCTGGTGCAGGCGGCGGTCGCCTGCCACCACGCGCGCGAGGGCAACATGCGCGGTGCCCGCAGCGTCGCGCGCAAGGCGCTCGCGGCGCTCGAGCACGCTCCGGCGGAGCCGCTCGGCTTCGAGCTCGAACCGCTGCGAACACGCCTGCGCGGGCTCGTGCTAGACTGAGCCCGGAAAGGCAGGGTTTCCCATGCAGTGCCCGCACCGTCTCGCTTCGGTCGCTTCCTCCCTCGCGTTCTCGCTCCTCGCGCTCGCGCATCCGACCAGCGCGCAATGCCAGGCCTGGGGCGCACCGTTCCTGCCCGCGGGCGCGAACGGCACGATCCGCTCGAGCACGGTCTTCGACGACGGCTCGGGTCCGGCGCTCTACGTGGCCGGCGAGTTCACGCTGATCGGCGGCGTGCCCGCGCAGCACATCGCGCGCTGGGACGGCAGCAGCTGGACGGCGCTGGGATCCGGGCTCGACGGAACGGCGGTCGCGCTGCATGCGTTCGATGACGGCGGCGGTCCGGCGCTCTACGCCAGCGGCGGGTTCACCAACGCCGGCGGAGTCCCCGCGAACCGCGTCGCGCGCTGGCGCGGCGGGGCCTGGAGTGCGCTGGGCCCCGGGCTGCTCGACCTGGATCCGAAGGGCCTCGTCGGCTTCGACGACGGCGGCGGCGCGAAGCTCTACGCCTGCGGCAGCGCGTTCGTCTCGACGCACCTGACGGTCGGCCGCGTCGAACGCTGGAACGGCAGCAACTGGACGATCGTCGGCGGCGACTTCCTCGGGCCCTCGTTCAGCGGGTTCTCGTCGGGCACCGTCGCCAGCCTCGCCGTGCACGACGACGGCAGCGGTCCCGCGCTCTTCGCCGGCGGCACGTACTACCAGGCGGGCGGCACGCTCGCGAACGGCGTCGCGCGCTGGAGTGGCGGCAGCTGGAGCGCGCTCGGCGCGGGCATCCCGCCGGGCTTCGTCGGCGCGCTGTGCAGCTTCGACGACGGCAGCGGAGCGGCGCTCTACGCGGGCGGCCTGTTCACGAACGCGGGCGGCGTCGCGGTGGCGAACCTCGCGCGCTGGAGGAGCGGTGCATGGTCCGACGTGGGCGGCGGCACGAACTCCTACGTGCTCTCGCTGGGCGTGCACGACGACGGCAGCGGCGCGGCGCTGTACGCAGGCGGATCGTTCGCGAGCGCAGGCGGATCGCCCGCGCCGGGCATCGCGCGCTGGAGCGGCAGCAGCTGGAGTTCGCTCGCAGGCGGCCTGGCCTCCGGTATCGCCGCCGGACAGGGTTTGACGCTGTGCAGCCTGGGCGCACCCGGGGCCGCGGGCCTGTACTGCGGCGGCGCTTTCGACCACGCCGGCGGCATCGCGACGAGCGGGATCGCGCGCTGGACTGCGGTGGGCTGGACGCTGGTCGGCTCGAGCGGGAACACCACGGACGCCCCGATCCACGCGCTCGCGGCGCACGACGAGGGCAGCGGCCGCGCGCTCTACGCCGGCGGATCGTTCCTGCACGCGGGCCAGCTCGCGACGACGCGCGTCGCGCGCTGGGACGGAACGAGCTGGTCGGCACTGGGCAACGGACTCGATGCGGAGGTCGACGCGCTCGCGAGCCACGACGACGGCAGCGGGCCGAAGCTCTACGCCGGCGGACAGTTCACCCATTCGGGAGCCGTCGCCGCGAGCCACGTCGCGCGCTGGGACGGCGCGGGCTGGACGCAGGTCGGCGCGGGCCTTCCCGGCAACGTCGACGTGCTGCTCGCCTTCGACGACGGATCGGGCCGCGCCCTCTACGCGGGCGGATCCTTCCCCGGCGGCATCGCGCGCTGGGACGGCACGAACTGGAATCCGGTCGGAGCCGGCCTGAACGGCGAGGTGCGCGCGCTCGCGCTGTTCGACGACAGCAGCGGGCCGGTGCTCTGCGCCGGCGGTGACTTCAGCGCGAGCGGCGCGCTCGGTGTCGGCTGCGTCACACGCTGGAACGGACTGGGCTGGTCCGGCCTGGGCTCGATGACGGGCAGCGTGCACGCGCTGCGCGCCTGCGACCTGGGCAGCGGTCCGCGGCTGTTCGCGGGCGGCGCCACGCTGCAGTGGGGCGGCCCGCCGCCCTCGATGAGCCTCGCGAGCTGGAACGGCGCTGCCTGGAGCGGGCTCGCGAGCAATCCGGCGCCCACCGTGGAGGCGCTGGCGAGCTTCGACGACGGCGCAGGAGTGCGTCTGTACGTCGGCGGTTCGATCTCGAACGTGCTCGAGCGCTTCGATGGAGCGAACTTTGCGGCGTTCGGCGGCACCTTCGACCTCAGTTCGTCCGTGCTCGCCTTCGCAAGCTGGGATTCGGGCCCCGGCGGCGCCGCCGACCTCTACCTCGGCGGCTCGTTCAGCGGGAGCGGAGCCGCCGGATCGCGCAACCTCGCGCGCTGGCGCGGCTGCGGCGACCCGGGCACGAGCGTCTGCGCCGGCGACGGCAGCGCGGGCGCGTGCCCGTGCGCCAACACGGGAGCGAGCGGACGCGGCTGTGACAACTCGATCTCGAGCGGCGGCGCGCGGCTCGTCTCCAGCGGCTGGAACAGCCTGCAGTTCGACACGCTCGTGTTCACCAGCAGCGGCGAGCTCGCCACCTCGACCAGCGTGTTCCTGCAGGGAACCGCGCAGATCGCCCCGGTCGCGTTCGGCGACGGACTGCGCTGCGCGGGCGGCGTGCTCAAGCGCCTGTTCGTCAAGAGCGCGGTGAGCGGAACCGCCACTGCGCCCGCGGTTGGCGACGCGCCGATCCACGTGAGGTCCGCGCTGCTGGGCGATCCGCTCAGCCCCGGGATCACGCGCACGTACCAGGTCTACTACCGCGACGCGAACCTGGGCTTCTGCCCTGCGCCGGTCGGCAGCTCGTTCAACGTCTCGAACGGTCTGCGCATCAGCTGGACGGAGTGAGCGCGTGCGCGGGCTCGCCGGAGCCCCGATCCGCTCTCAGCTGTCCCAGATCACGCGCCAGCCGTTCGTCGAGTTGAAGTTCGACGAGGGGCAGAAGGCCGAGCACGAGTCGCGGTAGTACACGAGGTAGTGCCGCACCGAGAAGGCAGCGATCGGATCGCCGAGCTGCGCCGAGCGCAGTGCGACACCGGGGCCGTACGTGTAGACACCGGCGACCGAGCTCGCCGTGTTGAGCCGCTTCAGCGCCCCGCCGAAGCAGCGCACGCCGTCGCCGAAGGCGACCCCGCCCGCGTTGAGCACGGGTCCCTGCATCAGGATGCACGTGACGCTGGTCACCGAGCCCGTGCAGCTCGTGCCCGCGTGAGCGATGCCCGAGGCGCTGATCACCAGCGTGTCGTTGGCGAGGCTGGCCGTGCCGGTCCCGCTGATCGCCGCGCCGCCGGTGCCGAGCGAGTTGTCGCAGCCGCGGTCGGCTCCGGTCGGGTTGTTGTTGCAGGGGCAGGCGATCACGCCGCCGACGTTCGGCGTGCAGAACGCGATCTGCGCCTCGCAGGTGTCCGGGATCAGGTTGCCGTTCAGGTTGTTGCCCGCGAGCTCGCACTCGTCGGGGATGCCGTCGGGGCCGAGCGGCCCGACCGGATCGCAGTCGGCGCTGGTCAGGTTGGCGATGTCCGTGTCGTCGGGGACGTTGTTGACGTTGCAGTCGCTGCCCAGGCCGAACTTCTTCTCGCGCCTGGCGTTCCCGGGGATCTGGAACCAGCGCGTGTGCGGGAAGAGCGGGTTCTTCTGCTGCACGCGCGCGCGCCAGGCATAGCCGTAGCCGGGCGAGAGCCCGCCGGCCAGCAGGTTGAGCGTCGAGTTCGTGCCCGAGTCGTCCCAGCCGCCGTGCTGCAGCACCGAGCCGTCGAGCGGCAGCCCCAGCTGCCGCAGCTCGTACTCCAGGCGGATGCGCTCGCGGCCCGCGACGGTCGACGGCAGGTTCTGGTAGTTGCGCGAGCTCACCTGCATGCGGATGTTGGCCGTGGACTGGTCGTTGAGCGAGAGCAGCTGGGCGACCTGCACGTCGTTCGTCTTGCGCTGCTGGCACCTGCCCGGGGTGGCGTAGGGCGTCGAGCCCTCGTAGAGCACGGCCGTTCCCGCTCCCGAGCCGAACCCCGGCCCGCCCGCGATGAGGTCGCTGAACGCGTCGCCGTCCTGGTCGCCTGCGGCGGGGCTCAGCGCCGCGCCGAGTTGCGCGTTGTTGGCGCTGCCGTCGCGCGTCCAGCCCGGCGTGAGCGAGACGCCGCTCGAGCTGCCGTGGAAGACGCACAGGCGCCCCGCATTGGGCAGCCCCGGGTTGAAGTTCGGCGCGCCGACCGCGACATCGGAGAAGCCGTCGCCGTTGGGATCGCCGGCGAAGCCGACGGCCTTGCCGAAGGACGCGTTGGCGCTGGCCGGCACGTTGGCGAGCACCTGCGGCGGCAGGATCACGTTGGGTGCCGCGCCATTCTTGCCACGGAACACGAAGGCCGCACCGCCGAGCGTGGCGGCCTGGTAGTCCGGGGCGCCGACCACGAGGTCCGCGAGCCCGTCGTTGTCGACGTCGCCGGCGCTCGCGACGCAGGCGCCCGCGTGCGCGCCGGCGGAGAGGGGGACCCAGCTCCAGTTGACCGAAGGCGAGAGCCCGTTGATCGAGCCGAGGAACAGCTGCACGAGCCCCTCCTCCGTGCTGCCGCCCTTGGGCGCGCCGACCAGCACGTCGCAGAAACCGTCGCCGTTGACGTCGCCCGCGCCCGCGACGCAGGCGCCGTAGCGGATGCCGGCCTGGCCCGCGTCGAGCACCGGCCCCGCGACGAGGTACGGCGCCGTCGCCTTGCCGTAGTACACGTACACCGCGCCGCGATCGAACTGCCCCAGGTGCGTTCCCGGCGCGCCGATCAGCACGTCCGCACGTCCGTCGCCATTGAGGTCGCCCGCGCCTGCGACCCAACTGCCCGCGAGCGCGCCGACCTCGCCCGGCGAGAAGCTGAAGGCCGGGGTCGCACCGAGCGATCCGTTCGCGTTGCCGCGGAAGAGGTAGACCCGGCCCTGGTTCGTCAGCGCCGACGAGTGGCGCGGCTCCCCCACCAGCACGTCGCCGAAGCCGTCGTTGTCGACGTCTCCGGCGAACGCGACCGAAGCCCCCAGCTGCCAGTTCGGGCCGCCGCCGTCGAAGCTCCAGGCCGCGCCGGCCGTCGTTCCGTTCGGCGATCCCAGGTGCAGTTCGACGCGGCCTGCGTCCGCCGATCCCGCCGGGATGTCGTAGAGCGGCGCGCCGAGCAGCACGTCGCTGATCCCGTCCCCGTCGACGTCGCCCGAGCTGCTGACTGAGCTGCCCAGGCTGCCTGCGGAGACTCCCACCGAGCTCGGGTGTCCGGGCGCGCTCGGCGTGACGAACGTCGCGTCCGAGAGCTGGCCGTAGTACAGCCACACGCCGCCTTCCTCCAATTCGGGGTTCGAGTGGCCGAAGCCGCAGACGAAGACCTCGTTGCGACCGTCGCCGTCGACGTCGCCGGCGGTGCCCGAACTCGATCCGAACCAGCAGCCCGCGCTGCAGCCGCCTCCGGGCGGATTCAGTGTCTGCGTTGCAAGCGCGGAGACGCCGCTCGCGCTGCCGCGGTAGACGAATGCGATCCCGGCCAGCGAGTTGACGCCGTAGGCACCGAACACGAGGTCCGCGAACCCGTCGCCATCGACGTCGCCGCTGGTTCCCGTGCCGACGAACCCCTCGCCGAAGTTCGCTCCCGCCTGTGCAGGTCCGTCGATGCGCAGGGTCTCGGTGGCGGGCAGGACTCCGGCGTTGTTGAGGTACACGAACACCGCACCCGAGTTCTGCGCCGTGCCCGTGTACATCGGCGCCGCCACCGTCACGTCGGGGAAGCCGTCGCCGTTGAGATCGCCCGCGGGTCGCACGTAGCCGAAGCGTCCGCCGACGCCACCGGTGGAGACGTGCCACGCAGGAGACGACGGGTTAGCAAGGCCGGTGGGACCGCCGAGGTAGAGCAACGCATGCCCGACCGTGGAGCTGTTGGTGTACGCCCCGACGAGCAGGTCGTCGTACCCGTCTCCGTCGATGTCGCCCGCGCCAGCGGCCCTGGGGCTCTGGTCCTGGAAGTCGGCGCTCTGCACTCCGAAGGCGGCGACGTCCGCCGCCGTCAGCGTCCAGTTCGGCGCGACGGGCGTGATCGGACTCGTCGAGCCGAAGTACACGCGCACGACGCCGGCGGCGCCCGGCAAGGCATGGCTGGAGACCACGAGATCATCGAGGTTGTCGCCGTTGAAGTCGCCGCCGTAGCGCACCTGCGTCAGCTCGAGGTCGGTGGTGTTCCCCTCGAGCGTCCAAACGGGCGAGTTCTGCAGGCCCAGCGGGGACCCGAGGTAGACGAACACGGCGCCCTCGCGAGCCTGTCCGTTCGAGTACTGGTCCGCGCCGATGGCGACGTCGTCGTACCCGTCCCCATTGATGTCACCGAGTGCCGTCGTGTAGCCGCCGAAGAACGCGTTGGTCTGGTTCGGACCCGAACTGGTCCAGTTCGGCACGGGCGACAGGCCGTTCGGCGCCCCGTGGAAGACCCACACGATCCCTGCATTCGCGCTGCCCGTGTTGTACCGCTCGGCGGCGGCGAGGAAGTCCCCGTAGCCGTCGCCGTTGACGTCTCCCGCCGCCATGCAACGGTCCAGCTTCGCGTTCGGCTGGTTCGACTCCCACACGAACACCGGCGGCCCGAGCAGCGGATCGATCGAGACCGGGTAGCGCGCTTCGCGATCGTCGACGCAGATCCCGATCTCGCCGCGCACGACGCGCAGCTGCGCGGGCAGCGCCTTCCCGTCCGCGTCGAAGGCCGCGAGGGCCGAGTAGCGCAGTCGCTCCTGGGAGCGCTCGTCGACCAGCTTCGCGGCCAGGCCGTCCTCGGTGATCTGCACGTCGAGGCCCTCGAAGCCCAGGCCGATCCAGAGCGCCTCTGCCCCCGCGAACTCGCGCGCATCACCGCGCTGCGGCGCCTCCGGAACGGTCCAGCCCTGCTCCACACCCGGCCCGTGCTCGCGGAACCACTCGAGCACGCCCGGGTGCGCGATCTCGACGCGCGCCCCGCTGCAAGCGGGCGCGGCGGAGCCCAGCGGCGCGTGCGCTCCGGCGCGGCCGAAGCTGCGCGTCCCCACGCGCACGCGCGCGCGGCGCGGCTCGCGGCCGATCGTGCTCCAAACCTCGTCGACCTCGACCGCAAGACCGCGCGCGTCGACCGCGGCCGCGAGACCGAAAGCGTGCGAGCCGCCCAGCTGGAACGCGCCGTCCCCGCGTGCGGTCCAGACCTCCAAGGCGGTCGCGCCGGCGGCCGTCTGCTCCGCGCCGGGCCGCCGCGGAACCGCGGCCAGGGCTCCCGTGCCGAAGAGCGAGACGAGCAGGGTCAGGCGGAGGAGTTGCGAACGGGGCGTGGACATGCTGCAGGCCTTGGGTTCGAGGAGCGCCTCGCGGCGCTCGCTGGGCGAGGACGGACCGGGGCGGAGCGCTCAGGACGTGGGCCCTGGTTTCGCGCAACGGAATCCAGGACTTCCCTGCCCGGCCCGCTCGACGCCGCGCGAGGAAGGACCGGCCCGAAAAATCGCGCTGTCCGCATGTCACGCGCGCCGCGCGGCCCCTTTCCACGCGACCCCGGCGCGCACGCAGCCACCCCATCGGCTGCGGCGTCGCCGGGAGAGGCAAGGTGAACGACGCCATGGGACTCTACGACCGCGACTACGCCCTCGCCCCCGAAGCCCTCGAGCGCACGCGCGCGCGGGGACCGCGCAAGACCCCGCGTGCGCACGAACCGCCTCCGATGGCGCCCAAGCAGGTGCCGACGACGGCCCGGGCACCGGCGCAACCGACCGAGTTGAGCTACGGCTGCCTGCTCGTCGGGCTCGCGCTGACGATCGGCGTGATCGTCTGGGCGCTGGCGGCGCGTTGATCCCTCCTGGATCCGCACGCCGACGACGAAGCGGGGCGCGAGCACCCTCCTCGAGTGCTCGCGCCCCGCATGCTCGTGTGCTTCAGCGAAACGAGCCCAGCAGCCCCCCCAGCGAGATCCCGGCTCCCTTCGGACCGAGCTCACCCGACTTGCGCTTGTCCTCGAACACGAGCTGCAAGGCGTGGCGCGAGCGTTCGGGCGTGACGATCAGCTTGCAGCGCAGCTTGAGCTCCTCGCCGTCGAGCGTGCGAACGAAGTCGGCCCGCGCCGGGTCCTGCAGCTGGATCGAGCAGATCCGGTAGCGTTCGTGCAGGCGTCCCAGGAACGAGTTCCCGAACACGTCGAGGGCCACTTCGTGCGCTGCGTTCTCAGCCGGCAGGGCGCGCAGCGTGAGCGCGCGCACCACGAGCGCGTGGTCCCGCCCGTCGAACTCCAGCCCCACGATCGCCGGCAGGCCATCGAGCAGGCTCTCGACGAGATCGTCGCTGCTCGGGATCTCGAGCGCGAGCGAGGCCGACGGCCCGAGCGCGCGCAGCCGCTCCTCGAGATCGGGGTTGAGCGCGCGCAGGATGACCGAGAGCGTGCCGCCCTCGTCGCCGCCTGCGTTCGTGAAGTGCGAGACGAGCAGCGACTGCTGGCTGGCCCCGGGATTCGCGGCCGGAGCTGCCAGCTTCACGCCCTGGTAGGCGTGCACCATCTGGACGCAGGCAGCCCAGCACCACTGCGACTGCTCCTGCTCGGCACGCACGGCGTCGAAGTCCTTCAGTCGCAACTCCACGCGGCCGTCGGCGAGCTTCGTCGCCAGGCAGCGCGGGCTGCGCGGCGCAACGGCCGCGCACGCCTGGGATCCCGGAGCGTCCGGGAAGACCAGCGCACCCGGCAGCGTGGTGACGAGGTGCGGCAGGTCGTCGCGCAGCGCGTAGCAGCCGGGACGCAAGGGCGGGAGCGTGGGCGCGGCGGGCGCCTTGGTGTCGGCGCTGCCGAAGGACGTCTCGAAGAGCTTCGTTCCTGCGTTCTGGCAGGAGGCGGCGAGGAGCAGGAGGACGATGGCGGGACGCATGCGAGGTCTCCTTCCGTTCAGACGGGAAGATGGGTTTCAGTGGCCTCCGAGGAGGCGATGAGCCAGTTCGACCGCGCCGGCGCCGAGTTCCTCGGGCACCGAGAAGACGCGGCCGTACGCGATCGAGGCCGTGCTCACGATCCCGAAGAACGCGAGCGCGAAGAGCGCGATGGTCGTGGCGAACGCGAGGTGGTTGCGGTCGACGAGCGCGATCAGGGACTCGGGCGCGACGCAGAGGTAGTACTGGAAGAGGTTCTGCCCTTCCGTTCGCCGCCCGCGTTGCACGGCCCGATCGGCCTCGTCGGTGAGGAAGAGCGGCACGAGCACCGTCCCGGTCAGGGGCTTGGCGATCGGCGCCGACTGTGCCTGTGCGGAGGCCCGCACCTCGTGCAGCGGCTCGACCTCGTGCAGGTCGAAGTAGAAGGGCAGCTCGCCCGGGTTGATCGACTGCGCGACCTCCGAGGAGATCGTCGCGTTCTCGACGCACTGCGTGCGCAGGAACACGTAGCCGAGGAGGAAGCACACGCACAGACCAGCCCAGCGCAGTGCCGAGAGGCGCTTCTCGTGCTCCAGCAGCGGATCCTCCTCGGACTCCGCACGTTCCCCGCTTCGCTGCGCGTGGTGCTCGGGGAGTCGCGGCGGGCTGCGGTGCGCCCAGCCGAAGGCGACCTGGCCCGCGAGCACGCCGACGATCAGCAGCACGCCGCGCCATTCGCCCGGCAGCCACAGCGCGCCCCCGCCCAGGCGCACGAGCAGGAACTGCAGGAACAGGGCGGGGACCGTGAAGAGCAGCGCCTGGCGCGCGAGCTGCTGCAGGCGCTTCTGGCGCTCGGGCTTCGAGGCGGCCGCCGGAATCGGGATGGAGTTCACTGGGTGGCCTCCTTCTTCCCGAGGCGGACGAAGACCTTCCCGTGCTCCTCCCCCCGCTTGGGGGGATTCGCGGCAGGCGCGTACTCGCGGTGCACGAACAGCGCGTCCCTGTGCAGCACGAAGTGCTGGATCGACTGCGGGATGCGCAGCGTCAACGGCGTGAGGCCTTCCGTCTTGCGGTACTTGTCGAACCAGGGGTCCCACGCGCCCTTGGCGAGCGCCTGCTCGAAGCGCTGCTTGCCGGCGGAGTACCAGAGGGTCTCGTCGAGCACGCAGACCTCGGCGCCCGCTGGATCGGAGTCGAGATCGACGTCCACGAGCTTGCCGATGCCGTGGAGCGTCGTGCAGGCCGGGGCGAACTGGAGCACGAGAAGGGAGACCAACGAGAATCGCAGGCGCGGCGGGGTGTGCATCGGGAACTCCTGGCGTCGAGGTGGCCGCCGCACTCGCGGCGGTTCTCGCGCCGGCACGCAAGGGGCGGCGCGGCCCGAGTTGCAGCGGAATTCCGCGGAACTTCTGCGCCTGTGCCGCGGCGGGACCTGGCGCCGCCGGGCGGTCAGCGCGCCGGAAGCGTGCTCTCAGCCCGTCGGCGCGTCGCCGCGGCTCAACAGCGCGGCGAGCCGCGCGCGGGCGCGCGCCAGGCGCCACTGCGCGGTGCGCAGCGCGATCCCCAGCTCCGCGGCGATCTGCTCGGTCGTGAGCTCGAGGATGGTCGCCATCGTGAGCGCGAGGCGTTCGTCCTCCTCCAGCGAGTCGAAGGCCTGCTGCAGCCGCTCCAGGCTCTCGATCTGCTCGGCGAGCTGGCTTGGCGTGTGCGTGCGCGGCGCGGGCAGGTGCTGCAGCCCGCTGCCCGCGGTCGGCTCGGTGCGCAGCGCGTCGCGACGCTGCGAGAGGTGGTAGCGGCGCTTCTCCAGCATCTTGCGCGTCGCGACGGTGCACAGGTACGAGCGGAAGGCCGCGTCCCCGCGCCACTCGAAGTGCTCCGCGCGCAGCAGCACCTCGCGCGCGGCGGACTGCACGACATCCGAGACCGCCTCCTGGCTGCCGAGGAACGTGCCCAGGTTCATGCGCACGAAGGCGTGCAGGCCGGGCAGGTGGCGCTCGAGAGCCTGCGCGACCTCGGGCGCCGCCGGAGGCGGGCTGGCGCGGGAATCCTCCGGCGGTTGCACGTCCATGGGCGGCCGCTCATTGCACGGCGGCACGGCGAGGGCGGCAAGGGCCTGGGAGCGGGACCTGGTGCGTGGCCCGTGACCGCTGCGGCGCGCCGGTGACACGCGCGGCACGAGGGACGCAACGGGGATTCGCTTGCGCCGCGCAGCCGCGCGCGTCCTCTATCCTGTTCGCTCACGCATGAACCGCGCCGACACCCCCGGCTTCCGCGCCGCGCTCGCCGCGTACGAGGAGCACTGCCGGCTCGAGATCGAGGGTTCGCCGCAGGACTTCGAGGCGCTGGTACGCCGCAACCCCGAGCTGGAACTCGAGCTGCGCGAGCTCCACGCGTCCTGGGCTCGGGCCCGGTCCGTGCTGCTCGCGCTGGCGCACGACGAGGGCGCGGCACGCTCCGCGTTGCGCTCGCTCGGGATCGCGGATGGCGCCGCGGGAGCGCGCGAGCGCGAGGTGCTGCAGCGGCTGCAGCAGATCCGCGAGACGCGCTCGCGCTACGCGATCGAGCGCACGCTCGGCAGCGGCGGCATGGGTGTCGTCTACGCCGTGCGCGACCGCGCGCTGGACCGCGTGCTGGCGATGAAGGTCCCCCACGGCCGGTCCGGCGGCGGCCGGCTGCGGCGCTTCCTGGAGGAGGCCGAGCTGCTCGGAAGGCTCGACCATCCCGGGATCCTCTCGGTGCACGAGCTCGGGATCGACGAGCGCGGCGAGGTGTACTTCACGATGCCGCGCGTCGAGGGCCAGCGCCTCTCGGAGGTCTTCGAGCTCGCACGCGCCGGGAGCGATGGCTGGTCGCAGGCGCGCGTGCTGGAGGTGCTGCTCAAGGTCTGCGACGCGCTGGCCTACGCGCACGAGCGCGGCGTGGTGCACCGCGACCTGAAGCCCGAGAACGTGCTGGTCGGGCGCTTCGGGCAGGTGCACGTGGTCGACTGGGGCCTGGCCCACGTGCCGCGCGCGCACGCCGCGGCGGAAGCGGGAAGCGAAGCGCACGCGCCAGCGTCCGTGCAGACTGCGCGCGGATCCGGCGCCTCCGAGGCGGAGCAGGGCGCACCGAACCCCGACCCGCGGCAGACGCTCGCCGGCGAGGTGATCGGCACGCCCGCCTACATGGCGCCCGAGCAGGCGCAGGGCCGCAACGAGGAGGTCGGTCCGCGCGCGGACGTGTACGCGCTGGGCGCGATGCTCTACCACCTGCTCGCCGGCCGCATGCCCCATGCGCACGGAGCCGCCCGCCCGAAGTCGGCCGAGGTGCTGCGCGCTGTGCTGGCCGGACCGCCCGTCGACGTCGCCGAGCTCGCGCCCGGCGCGCCCGCGGAGCTGGTGGCGATCTGCCACAAGGCGATGCGGCGCGAGCCCGCTGCGCGCTACGCGAGCGTGACGGAACTCGCCGCGGACCTGCGCGCCTTCCTGGACGGCCGGGTCGTGCGCGCGCACGAGCGCGGCGCATGGGCCGAGCTGCGCAAGTGGGTGCAGCGCAACCGCGGGCTCGCCCTCGCGCTGCTGGTGCTGCTGCTGGTCACCTGGTCCGGCCTGTTCCTGGTCATCCGCGGCGAACGCGAGCGCGTCGAGCTCGCGCAGCGCCAGGCCGACGCGCGCGCCCTCGACGCGCTGCGCGCCGAGGCCGCCGAGCTGTGGCCGGCGGTTCCCGCGCGGATCCCGGCGCTGGAACGCTGGCTGGCGGAGGCGCGCGAGGTGCTCGGTCGGCGCGCGCAGCGCGAAGCGGAGCTCGAGCCGCTGCGCCGCAGTGCCTCGGCGCAGGCGGCGGGAACGCACGCGGCGGGCAGCGCTCGTGCGCGGCTGGAGGATTCGGCTGCACGCCTGCGCGCGGAGATCGCCGGATGGAACGAGGAGCTCGCCGACATGGCCGCGCACAGCAGCGGACTCGGGCTCGCGCAGGGCACGCTGCTGGCGCACGAGCGCAGCGCGCGCGCCTCGCGCAGGCTGGCGCGCATCGAGGCGCAGCTCGCGGACCCCGATCCGTCCGCGCTGCGCGACCCGCGCGAGCGCGAACGCTACGGCGAGCTGCTCGGCATCGTGCGCGACCTCCAGGAGCTCGCCGATCCGGCCGAGGGCCTGCTCGTTTCCCTGGAGGCCCGACTCGCCGCGGCGCGCGCGCTGGAACAGCAGAGCCTGATCGATGCCGCCGACGAGTGGCAGCGCGCGCTCGCCTCGATCGCGGACCCGGCCCAGTGTCCGCCCTACCGCGGCCTGCGGATGCGGCCGCAGGTGGGCCTGGTTCCGATCGGTCGCGATCCCGCGAGCGGGCTGTGGGAGTTCGCGCACCTCGCCAGCGGACGCCCCGCACGCCGCGGCGCGGAGGGAGCGCTCGCGATCGAGCCGGAGACCGGCATCGTGCTCGTGCTCGTCCCGCCCGGCGAGTTCAGCGACTGGCAGGCGCAGACCGGCCGCGCGATCCGCCTCGAAGCCTTCTTCGTCTCCAAGTACGAGGTCTCGCAGTCGCAGTGGTACCGGCTGAGCGACGAGGTCCCCAGCTACTTCCGCGTCGGCAAGCACTTCGACAACCGCGCCCGAAGATCGCTGCCGCCCGAGCCCGAGCAGACGATCACCTGGACCTTCCCGGTCGAGCAGATCTCGTGGGACACGACCGTGCAGGTGCTGGCACGCTGCGGGCTGCGCCTGCCGACCGAGGTGCAGTGGGAGTACGCGGGCCGCGCGGGCACGCACACGCCCTGGTGCTTCGGAGCGGATCCGGCCGCGCTCGTCGGCAAGGTCAACGCGACGCACGTCAACGCCGACAGCCTGCCCTGGGACGGCTACTTCCGCTCCGCGCCCGTCGACTGCTTCGCCGCGAACGCGTGGGGACTGCTTAATGTGCACGGCAACGTGTCGGAGTGGGTCGAGGACTGGTTCTGGGTCGGCGTGCGCTTCCCGGTGCGCGACGGCGACGGGCTGCAGCTCGCGCCGGACTCGGGGCTCAAGATCGTGCGCGGCGGGAACTACTGGGGCGATGCCGACAACCTCGCCTTCAGCGAGCGCAACGAGCAGGTGCCGACGACCACCGAGTGGCAGATCGGCGTGCGGCCCGCGCGCGCGATCGATCCCTGAGCGGGCCGGCAGCGTCGCGCCGGGCTCAGCGCAGCTCGAACGCGAGCTCGGCCTCGAGCATGCGCGTTCGCTGCAGGTGCGCGTACCAGCCCGGCGGATAGCTCCGCCCCGGTTCGAACTCCGCCGGCATCAGGTCGGCTGCGTACTTCGCGTGCACGGAGTAGCGTCCCGGCCGCTCGAGCGCGCACCACTGCGCGAGGTCGAGCTCGAGCACGCACGACGCGTCCGGCGCGATCTCGCGGAAGCGGCCCAGGCCGCCGAAGTCGACCAGCTCGCGCGTCGGAACGGCTTCGCCGTCGCGCTCGATCGCGAACGTGAAGCGGTTGTCGCGGCCGAGCTCGTTGCGTCCGTGGCCGCCGTCGTGGAACCAGAGTGCCTGCCGCCCGCGGTTGGTCAGCGTGAAGCGCAGCGGCAGGTGCTCGTCGCCCGCGCGCGGCGCGCCGACCGTCTCGAGCGTGCCCGTGAGCTCGATCGGCCAGGCCTCGCGCTCGCGGGCGGGCACGCCGAGCGCCGCGGCGATCGTGCGCGCCTCGGCCGGCGAGGCGTGGAAGATGAAGTCGCTCGTCGCCCCGCTGCGGCCCCACGACGGCGCGGCGAACTGGAGGTTGCCGACGACGAGCACGGGCGCGAGCACGGAAACGCCCTCGGCCAGCGCCGTCGAACAGAGCGTGACCTGATAGGTGCGGTTCGCGTCGTCGATCGAGAGCACCTGCGGATCGCAGAACGCGAGCGGCCGGCCGTCGACCAGCAACTGCACGGCACACGCGGGCGGAACGGCAGCTCCGGCCGCAGCAGGCGCGGGAGACGGAGCGGCGTGCGGCTGCGGAGCGTGGCAGCCCGTCAAGATCAGCAAAGCGTAACCGAGGGTCCGGTGCAGCATGGGGTACCTTCGCGCCCGACGAACGCCGGCTCGCGCGCCGCTCTTGGTCATTCCCGCGCGATTCCCGCTCACCGTTCGCCAAGGAGCCTGCATGCGAGTCCATCGTACGATCCTGGCCGTCCTCCTCGTGTCCGCCGCTGCACGGGCGCAGTCGATGCTGCCCGTCTCGCTGACGCCGCCGATCAACGCCTCGAACGTGCTGCCCGCCCAGGCGATCGTGGTCGACTTCGATCGTGCGGTGAATCCGTCGACGCTGCCGCCGAGCGCGCCGCACCTGCACGTGTTCGGCTCGGTCAGCGGCGCGATCGCGGGCACGCTCGCGCTGGAGAACGCGAACCAGCGGCTGCGCTACACGCCGACGCGCCCCTTCGCCGCCGGCGAGGTCGTCTCGGTCGAGCTCGACCGCTTCGTGCAGGGCCAGGACGGGGTCTTCCTGCGCCCCGGCGGCTGGAGCTGGACGTTCCGCGTGCGCGCCGGCACGGCGCTGCGCACGTTCCAGACCATCGACGTGATGACGACGCGCACGTCGCCCGGCGTGCCCGCCACGGTCTACGGCGGCGCGACCTCGGACTTCGACCAGGACGGCTTCGTCGACATCGGCGCCGTGTGCGAGAACTCGAGCGACGTGCGCGTGTTCAGGAACCGCGGCGACGGCACGGGCCTCTTCTTCCCCTTCGGCCAGCCGACCTTCCTGGTCGGGTCGACGCCCAGCCCCAACGACCCGACCGACATGAACGGCGACGGCAAGACCGATCTGGTCACCTGCAACACGGCCGGAGCGGGCATCTCCGTGCTGCTGGGCAACGGCGACGGCACGTTCGCGCCGCGCACCGACTGGGCCATGGGCAGCGGCCCGCACGGCCTGGCCATCCTCGACGTCGATGGCGACGGAGACCTCGACATCGCCACCTCGAACACCGGCACGGACAACGTCTCGGTGATCCGCAACAACGGCGCGGGCAGCTTCGCGGCGCCGACCTTCTTCGAGGGCGGCGGCAGCGGCGAGTACGCGCTGTGCGCCGCGGACATGAACAACGACGGCCTGATCGACCTCGTGGTCGGCGCGCGCTCGAGCTCGCAGGTGATCGTGCACCTCAACAACGGCGCGGGCGGCTTCGTGATGCAGCCGGCGCAGAACGCCGGCGGCAACGTCTGGATGATGCAGGCCGGCGACGTCGACAACGACGGGAACATGGACGTCAGCTGCGCCAACAGCGGTTCGGGCAACGGTTCGCTGCTGCGCGGCAACGGCAACGGCACGCTGCAGCCGGCGCAGGTGGTCAACATCGGCTCGCACACCGTCGCGACGGACCTGGGCGACCTCGACGGCGACGGCGACCTCGACTGGGTGCTCTCGAACTTCGGCGGCGGCACCTTCGAGGTCTTCACCAACAACGGTGCGGGCGTGTTCGCGCACGACCAGACCTTCAACGCCCTCTCGAACTCCTCCTGCGCGGCGCTGGTCGACATCGACGGCGACCGCGACCTGGACATCCTGCTCTTCGAGGAGACCGGCGACTGGATCCAGGTGCTGCGCAACCTCGACCAGCCGCTGGAGCTCGTCTGCCAGCCGGGCCTCGCCGGCGTGCTCGCCTGTCCGTGCGCGAACCCGCCCGCCGGCGCGACGCGCGGCTGCGACAACAGCTCCGCGACGGGCGGCGCGATCCTCGCCGGCAGCGGCACGCCCTCGCTGGCGAGCGACACGCTGCACCTGTCCGCGAGCGACGAGAAGCCGACCGCGACCAGCGTCGTGCTGCAGGGCAACGCGCTCCTTCCCGCGGGCACGGTCTTCGGCCAGGGCGTGCGCTGCGTCGGCGGCACGCTCAAGCGGCTCTACGTGAAGAGCGCGGTCGGCGGCGGTGTGGTGGTGCCCGGAGCGGGCGACGCGACGATCTCCGCGCGCAGCGCGGCGCTGGGCGCCGCGATCACGGCCGGGCAGCACCGCTGGTACTGCGTGTACTACCGCGATCCGAGCGTGCTCGGCAGCTGCCCGGTGACCAGCACGTTCAACGTGACGCCGACGCTGGAGGCGAGCTGGGTGCCGTGATCGCGGCGCGGGCCGCGAGCGCGCGCCACGTACGCCTGCCCACTCGAGCGGAGCCGAGCTGGAGATGTTCCAGCCCGGCTCCGCTCGCTATCCTCTGCCCTCCCGATGAAGAAGCGCGAACCCGTCCTGATCGCCAACGGCCAAGGCTTCTGGGGCGATTCGCTCCTCGGCCCGATCCGCCTCGTGCGCGAGGGCCCGCTCGACTACCTGACGCTCGACTACCTCGCCGAGGTCACGATGTCGATCATGCAGAAGCAGCGCGCGCGCAAACCCGACGCGGGCTACGCGACCGACTTCGTCAAGATGATCGAGCGCGTGCTGCCGGAGCTCGTCGCCAAGGACATCCGCGTCGTCGCCAACGCCGGCGGCGTCAACCCGCAGGCCTGCCTCAAGGCCGTGCTGGCCGTGCTCGAGAAGCAGGGCGCAAAGGGCGTCAAGGTCGGCATCGTCGAGGGCGACGACGTGCTCGGGAAGCTCGACGAGCTGATCGCCTCGGGCGAGACGCTCGCCAACATGGACACCGGAGCGCCGCTCGCGAGCGTGCGCGCGAAGGTCACCAGCGCGAACGTCTACATGAGCGCGTTCCCGATCGCCGAGGCGCTCGACCAGGGCGCGCAGATCGTGATCACCGGCCGCGGCACGGACCCGGGCCTGGTGCTCGGCCCGCTGATCCACGAGTACGGCTGGAAGAAGACCGACTACGACCTGCTCGCGGCCGGCACGGTCGCGGGCCACATCGTCGAGTGCGGCGCGCAGTGCACCGGCGGCAACTTCACCGACTGGCAGCGCGTGCCCGACATGGCACGCATCGGCTACCCGATCGTCGAGGCGCGGCGCGACGGCACGTTCGTGATCACCAAGCACGCGGGCACGGGCGGCGTGATCGACCTCGCGACCGTGACGCACCAGCTCGCCTACGAGATGGGCGATCCCAAGGCCTACCTCGGGCCCGACTGCAGCGCCGACTTCACGAGCTTCACGCTCGCGCAGGACGGCCCGGACCGCGTGCGCGTCAGCGGCGTGCGCGGCAGCGCGCCGACGCCGACGTACAAGGTCTCGATCAGCTACGAGGACGGCTGGAAGGCGGTCGGCCAGCTGACGATCAGCGGTCCCGACGCGCTCGCGAAGGCGAAGCTGTGCGCGGAGATCGTCTGGAAGCGCCTGGAGATGGACGGCTGCACGTACAGCGAGAGCGAGAAGCTGGTCGAGTTCCTCGGCGCCAACGTGTGCCACGCCGGCATCGAGGGCGCCGAGCGCCGCGACCCGAGCGAGATCGTGCTGCGCATCGGCGTCAAGGGCCGCGACAAGGAACGGATCGAGCGCTTCGGCTACGAGCTCGTGCCGCTGGTCACCAGCGGCCCGCCGGGCGTGACCGGCTTCGCCGGCGGCCGGCCGCACGCGACCGAGATCATCGGCTTCTGGCCCGCGCTGGTCGGCAAGTCGCGCATCTCGCACAAGGTCACCGTCGTCAGCGCAGGAGGCTCGTGATGGCACAGGTTCCGCTCGCGCGCCTGGCGATGGCGCGCTCCGGCGACAAGGGCGAAGGCTCGAACGTGGGCGTGATCGCGCGCAGCGAGAGCGCCTACCGCTTCCTGAAGCGCGAGCTCACGAGCGAGCGCGTGCGCGCGCACATGCACGCGATCAACCGCGGCGCCGTCAAGCGCTACGAGGCCGACAACATGCGCGTGCTCAACTTCATCCTCGCCGACAGCCTCGGCGGCGGCGGCTCGGCCTCGCTCAAGACCGACGCGCAGGGCAAGACGCACGGCCTCGCCGTGCTGCGCCTGATGCTCGAGGTGCCGCAGGACGTGCTCGACGCGACGCCCGCGGGCTGAACGCGACGAGCCGACCTCCACGCGACGCGCCCGAGCCGCCTCCGCACCGCACTCCCCCACGCGACGACGCCGAGCCGCACACACCCACCGCCATGAACCTCGTCCTCGAGCTCCACGAGAAGGCGCGCCGCCTCGAGCGGCGCATCGTGCTCCCCGAAACGCAGGATCCGCGCGTGCGGCAGGCCGCGACGCTGCTCGCGCAGCAGCGCCTGTGCCGGCCGGTGCTGGTCGACACCGGCAAGCTCGGCACGCCGCCGCCCGGCAGCGACGTCGTGCGCCCGGCCAGCGATCCGCGCACGCCCAAGTTCGCCGCCGAGCTCTTCGAGCTGCGCAAGGCCAAGGGCATGACGCACGAGGAAGCGCAGAAGAAGGTGCTCGATCCGCTCGTGTTCGGCGCGTTCCTCGTCCGCAGCGGCGACTGCTCCGGCGGCGTCAGCGGCAGCGAGGCCGCGACGGCCGACGTCCTGCGCGCGGGCCTGCAGGTCGTCGGCCTCGCGCGCGGGATCCAGACGCTCTCCTCGTGCTTCCTGATGATCCTGAAGGATCGCGTCTACACCTACGCCGACTGCGGCGTGGTGCCCAACCCGACCGCCGAGCAGCTGGTCGACATCGCGCTCGCCGCCGCCGAGAGCCACCGCAAGCTCGTCGGCGAGTCGCCGCGCGTCGCGCTGCTCTCGTTCTCGACCAAGGGCTCGGCCAGCCATCCCGACGTCGACAAGGTGCGCAAGGCCGCCGAGATGCTGAAGAAGCGCGCGCCGAACCTGACCTGCGACGGCGAACTGCAGCTCGATGCCGCGATCGTGCCGCTGGTCGCCGAGCGCAAGGCCCCCGGCTCGCCGATCGCGGGCAAGGCCAACGTGCTCGTGTTCCCCGATCTGGATGCGGGCAACATCGCGTACAAGCTGACCGAGCGCCTCGCCGGCGCGACCGCGCTCGGCCCGCTGGTGATGGGGCTGGAGAAGCCGTTCATGGACCTCTCGCGCGGCTGCAAGGCCGAGGACATCGTCGACGTCGCGGCGATCGCGGCGATCCTGGCGGGGTGAGCGCGGAACCGCGCGGTGCGGGGCGGGTTGGGCCGGACATGCGCTGCCCCCCTCTCGCACTCGTTGCGTGGCTGCTCTCGACGGGACTCCTGGCAAGTGCCGAGGCGCAGGAGCCGTCGGGAACGAACGAACCACCCAAGCGCTCCCAGCAAGCCGTCGACGAATCGATCTGGGGGGATGGCTCGATCGACGGGCCGATCCCGCGCGAGTCCTCGCCCGTCGCTGCACCGATCCTCCCTCTGGACTGGGTCGCGCTCCCGCGCGGCGCCGAACATGCGACGGCCGAGATCCTGAAGCGTGTGCTCGATCCCATCGGCAATCCGCCGAGCCCGGGTGACGCAGCAGCATGCGCCCCCCTCGATCACCTGCGCTGGGAGGCGCGCCACGGACAGCCCGTGGCTGAGGTTGCCTGCGCATTCACGCGCATCGTGTGCGACGCCGATGAGGTGCGGATGGCGCGCCTCGTCGGTGCCGGCCTGCTGTTCGTCAACGGCGCAGGGTTCATCGGAGACTCGGAGCAGCGCGGCGACGAGGGTGTACCGATCGCATTGCGGCGCGGCGTGAACGTGCTCTGGGTGTGCGATGTCCGCGCCTCGTTCCGGCTCGAGCTCTGGGCTCCGCGGACTCGCATCGTGATCGGAACGTGGGACGCGCAATGGCCGGTGGAGGTCAACGACCCGGGCGCGACGGTCGGCTTCCCCCTCTTCAATGCCTCGATTCGAGACACCGACGGCCTGCACGTGCACTACGGACCCACGGTTCGCAGGTCAGGCGCTCTGCGTCCACGTCTGACGGCGTGGGTCGACGGAGGCACCCTCATCCCGCTCGGCATGCACTGGAGCGACGTCTGGATCAGCGACATGTCGGGCGACTCGCCGAGCACGAACGAACCTGCCATCAAGCCAGTCTGCGCCTGGAGCCCGGAGGATGCGGACGCAGACCGAGTGCTTCTCGAGCGCGCGCCCCCTGCGACGCCCGAGTCCGTGCGAAGCCTCGGCAGGGAGCGCGTCACGAAGGGGCCGCTGCTCGTCTTCGGGTCGGACGAGAGTCTCGCTCGCGCGCGGTTCGACCAGCAGCGGCTCTGGTACCAGTCCCGCTGCGTGCCGGAAGCGATCAGCGACGCAAACCTGCTCGTGCTCGTGGGGGAAGCCAAGCGCACGAGGTCCTGCGATGCGGATGCCGGCACACGCGAGGCGTTGGAGCGAGGCCGACTCGTGCTGTATGGGAACGCGCAAGTGAACAAGGCCTGGTCGCGCTACGTTACGGCGGACAGTGCCATCCAGGTTCGCGCGGGAGTGCTCGTCGTGAATGGCACCGAGTATCCGGGCGACGACATCTCCGGCTGGTTCGTCGTGCGAACCGAGCGTTGCAAGGAGGTTGTCGCGATTGCGGACACGGGGACGAAGGGTGCGCGCTTGGGTTACCTCGTGCAGCCGCTCCTCTCTAGGGCCGACTGGCTCGACTACTGCTTCTGGGATTCACGCGGCGAGAACGGAACGCCGCGCGTCTTCGCGGGCGGGAAGCTGACTGAGCTGCCGCATTCGTCGAAGCGCTGATGATGCGGCCGGATGCGAGCCCCGCTGGGCTGCAAGGCCGAGGACATCGTCGACGTCGCGGCGATCGCGGCGATCCTGGCGGGGTGAGTGCGGAACCGCGCGGTGATCCGTCGAAGCGCGTCAGGCTAGCCGAGAGACGCCTGCGGACCGCCGAACGCGCGCGCGATCCGCTCGCAGGCCGCGACGATCGCGGGCAGGTAGCTCACGTCGAGCGCGAACTCGAACTCGTGCCGCTCGCGCGTCGGATCGGCGCTGATGCGGACGTGTGCCTGCAGATGACCGTGGGCATCGCTCCGGAACACGTCGATGCGCAGCTCGTCCTCCGGCGGCACGAGTCGGGCGTCCGACGAGCTACCCGCGAGCAGTCGCGCGCAGCCGAGTCCGAAGCCGACCAGACCGGAGAGCCGCAGGATCTCGCCCTGGGTCCACACGCTCGAGCCATTGCCGCTGCAGTTCGCGCTCACCCGCAGCCAGCCGTCCTCGTCCGGCTCCGTCGCTCCCGCGCGAGCGTGCACCCACAGACACAAGCCCTCGAGACGCAGGTCCGGCTCGCCGAACTCCTCGATCGAGGGGGCGCGATGCATGCTCGGCCGCCGCTCGCCCTACTTCGGCGCCGGAGCCGGATTCGGCGCAGGCGCAGGCGCTCCCGGCACTGCCGTTCCCTTGCGCGGGTGCGCGTCGAAGCCGATCACCTTCTCAAACTTCCCGTCGTCGAGGAACGTGAACGTGTAGCGCAGCATGCCGCGCTCGTGCTCGACGATCTTGGTCGACGCGATGCGCGCCACGCCGTCGCCCGGCGCGGCCTGGAAGAGCCACTGCATCGGCTTGAAGGTCTTGATCGGCCCGAAGAGCGACTCGGTCTTCTGCAGGTTGGCGAGGAAGGTCGTCTCGGGGACCTCCTTCTGCAGCTCGGGCGCGAGGAAGTCGGCGTAGACGCCGTGCGCGTCCTTGGCCTGCAGCTTCTGCACGATCGCGTTCGAGACCTCGAGCACGTGCTCGTAGCGCTTGGCCGACTCGGTCAGCGGGCCCTCGACGTACTCGTCGACCGGCGCACCCGGCCGCGGCGGCGGCTTGGTGCCGGAGTTGTCGCCGCAGCCGGCGAGCGGCAGGAAGAGGCACAGGCCGAGGAGGGCGGTCTTCCCTGTCGAGTGGAGGATCGTGCTCATCCCGAGCATGGTAGCGACTTCCCCTGCAGGCGTGCGAAACCAGCGCGCGAACCGAGTGTTCCGCGGCCGCATGAAGAGCCCCTCCCCCGCCGTGGCCGCCGCGTTCCTCGTGTTCCTGCGCCTGCTCTCGGCCTTCGACTCGACGAGCGCGAGTGCGGCGCCGAGCAGCGCGCAGGGTCCGCGATCCGCGTGCGCCGCCGTTCGATGCGCCGCGCATCCCGACAACTCCGCGGAAACGACAGCGACGCTCCGTTCACCTGGGGCGCGACTCCGCGACGTGCGCTGACGCTTCCGCGCAAGCCCGCAGTCGTCCCCTTCCCGACGACATCCGCACGCGCCGCGAAACTCGTGCAAAGCGTCCGCGCCGTCTGGCGAGCTCCGCGCGGCGCCGCTATCGTCGGCCGGCCCGGGCGGCGCGGTGGTGGCTGCCCGGATCCATCCGCCAGCCACGAGAACCCGCTCACCATGAAGAAGGCCAAGTCCGTCCGCTCCTCGTCCTCCGGCGCCGTCACGCTGCTCGTCGCCACGCGCAAGGGCGCGTTCCGGATCCAGTCCGACTCGGCGCGCAAGACCTGGAAGACCAGCGCGCCGATCTTCCTCGGCCACACGGTGCACCACGTCGTGCAGGATCCGCGCGAGCCGCGCACGCTGATGATGGCGGCGCGCACCGGGCACCTGGGGCCGACGATCTTCCGCTCGAACGACGCGGGCAAGACCTGGAAGGAAGCCAAGCGTCCGCCCGCGTTCCCCAAGGCGCCCGAGGGCAAGAAGGGCCAGGTCGTCGACCACACGTTCTGGCTGACGCCCGGGCACGCGAGCGAGTCGAAGACCTGGTACGCGGGCACCTCGCCGCAGGGGCTCTTCCGCAGCGAGGACGGCGGCGAGACCTGGTCGGGCGTCACCGGGCTGAACGAGCACCCCGAGTACAGCCAGTGGATGGGCGCGGTCGAGAACGGCACGCCCAACGGGCCGAAGCTGCACTCGGTGCTGGTCGACCCGCGCAGCGCGCAGCACCTCTACGTGGCGATGTCCAGCGGCGGCGTGTTCGAGTCGCTCGACGCGGGCCGCACCTGGAAGCCGCTGATCGACGGGCTCGAGGTGGTCGAGCAGTTCGATGCGAAGGTGCTCGCGTTCCACGACCCGCACTGCATGCGCTTCGCGGGCGGCAACCCCGACCGGCTCTACCAGCAGAACCACTGCGGCATCTACCGCATCGATCGTCCGGGCCAGACCTGGACGCGCATCGGCAAGGCGATGCCCAAGTCGGTCGGCGACGTCGGCTTCCCGATGACGGTGCACCCGCGCAAGCCCGACGTGCTGTGGGTCCTCCCGATGGACGGCAGCGGCGTGTGGCCGCGCACCAGCCCGGGCGGCAAGCCCGCCGTGTTCGTCTCGAAGAACGGCGGCAAGAGCTGGCAGCGGCAGTCCAGCGGCATGCCCGCGCGCGACGCGTGGTGGACGGTCAAGCGCCAGGCGATGTGCGCCGACGCGGGCGAGCCGGTGGGTCTTTACTTCGGCACGACCAGCGGCGAGGTCTGGGCCAGCCGCGACGAGGGCTCGCGCTGGGGCGCGATCGCGCGCCACCTGCCGGAGATCTACGCCGTCGAGAGCGCGGTCCCTGTGCGCTGAGGGCGCGAGCGATGCGCGTGATCGTTCCCAGCCCGCTGCTCTCGTACACGACGGTGCGCGAGGTCGAGGCCAACGGCCGCACGCTGGCCGAGCTGCTCGTCGACCTCGACCGGCGCTACCCCGGCCTGCGCTTCCGCATGATCGACGAGCAGGACCAGCTGCGGCCGCACATGCGCATCTTCGTCAACGGGGCGCAGGTGCGGGAGCTCGCGCTCGCGCTCGGCGCAGGCGACGAAGTGCAGATCATCCAGGCCTTGAGCGGCGGCTGAGCGCGCGCGAGCGGCCCCTCGTGCAATCGGCCGGGCCCCGTCGTACCGTATGGGCGCATGCGCCGCCTTCCGCTCTGCCTCCTCGCGCTCGCCGCGCCGCTCGTCGCCTGCAGCAAGCACGCCGCGCAGGACGCCTCGAAGCCCGCGGAGGTCGCGGCGGGCACGTCCGCGACGGCGCACGCGAACACACCCGAGCAGCCGAGCGAGACGCCGCCCGCGCTCTCGCCCGCCGAGCTCGCGCCGGGCACCGCGGTCGATCTCGGCGATGGTCTCAAGCTGACCGTGACGCGCGCGGGCAGCGGCGCTCCCGCGCACGCCGGCGCGCGCGTCGAGCTGCGCTACAGCGGCAAGGTGCAGGACGCGGAGAGCGCCTTCGCCTCGACCGAAGGCTGGGACGCGCCGCTCGCGATCGTGCTCGGCTCGGAGGCGCCGCCGCATCTCCTGCCCGCACTCGAGCGCGCGCTGGTGGGCCTGCGCGCCGGCGCGCAGGCGCGCGTCGAGATCCCGGCCGCTCTGGGCTTCCAGAAGGACGGCCCCGCCGGCACGGAGGACAAGGCGCTCGTGTTCGAGCTCGAGCTCGTCGGAGTCGACGGATGAGGCGCGTCGCCGCGAGCGCACTCCTGCTGCTCGGCTCGGCGAGCTGCCAGCACTTCTCGCTCGAGCGCTTGCCCTCCGCCGTCGAGCGCGGCGAGAGCGTCACCAGCGGCGGCGTGCGTTGGCACGATCTGTTCGTCGGAGACGGCCCCGCGGCGACGGCGGGCGACACGCTGGTGTGCGACTACACCACCTGGCTCGCCGACGGCGCGCGCGTCGACTCGACGCTCGACCGCGGCGTGCCGCTGGAGTTCGTGCTCGGCGCTGCGCCGCTCGAAGGGCTCAACCAGGGCCTGCTCGGCATGCGCCCGGGCGGTCGCCGGCGCCTGCACGTGCCGCCCGCCCTCGCCTACGGCTCCAAGGGCGTCGAGGACATGATCCCGCCCGACGCGGCGCTGGACTTCGAGGTGCACGTGCTCGAGGTGCGGCCGAAGTCGCCCTGAGACGCGCGCACGAGGCGGCACGCGCGAGCGCTGCCGCGGAAACGAGAGCAGCCCGCCGCGTGGTGCACGCGACGGGCTGCGTGGTTCGGGAGCTCGCGCTCAGCCCTGCGGCTTCTTCTGCTCGCAGCAGGAGGCCTTCTGCGACGGGCACTGCTGGCCGTCGCACTTGGCCTTCATGCCTTCGCAACCCTTGTTGCACTCGGCCTTCGGCATGTTGGCGCCGTTGGGATCGGAGACGGAGCTGTTCGAGTTCGACTTGCAGCCGAACGAGAAGGCGATCAGGGCCACGCCCAGGATGACGTTCTTCATGAGGTTCCTTGCGGCCCGCGGGGCCGCGCGCGTTGGAGTCTGTGGAGAACGGAGGGGTGTCGGACACCCTCTCCCGGGCCGTCGGCCCGCGAAACGAGCTCCAGCCTACGCGGTGAGCGCGGGCTGCGAGGTTGGAACATCGTAACATGTCCGCCGTGCGACACGGGAGACGCAAGCAACCGGGCGAGGACGAGGAGGCTCCCGAGCAGCCCCTCGTGCCCGAGGTCGACCTGCACGGGCTCGCGCCCGAGGCCGCCCTGCGCCACCTGGGGCGCGAGCTGCACGCCGCGCGGCATCGGCGCCTGGCCGAGCTGGTGGTGATCACCGGGCAGGGCCTGGGGAACGCGCTGCAGAAGCCGATCCTGCGCGGCAAGGTCGAGGCCTGGCTGGCCGGGCCGGAGGGCCGGCGCCTGGGCGTGCGCGGCTTCGAGCGCATCCACCGCGGCGGCGCGCTGCGCGTGCGCCTCGCGTGAGAGCTGTCCGGCGGCTAGGCTGCCCGTTTCCCCACGCATCATGAAGATCCACGCCATCGCGCTCGTGCTCCTCCTCGCCTCCACGGCCGGCTGCCATTCGCCCTCCTCCGCGCTGCAGCGCCTCGCGAAGGAACAGCGCGACGATCTCTCGGTGCGCGTCAGCAGCGGCGACGAGGCGCGCGAGCTCGAGGCGCGCTCGCACGAGCGCGCGCTCAAGGTGCGCGAGCTGCTGCAGAACCCCGAGACGAACAAGGCCGGCGACCAGCTCAACGCCGCGCTCGTGCTCGTGCAGAGCAACGACGAGTCGGACCTGGTCGAAGCGCAGAAGGCAGGCCTCAAGGCCGCCGAACTCGGCGACAACCGCGGCTTCCGCGTCGCGGCCGAGGCGCTCGACAAGCAGATGATGAAGCAGGGCAAGATGCAGCGCTACGGGACGCAGTTCGTGTGGGAGCCCGTGCTGCACGCCTGGCGCCTCTACCACACGGACCCGCGCACGACCGACGAGGAGCGCAAGGCGATGGGCGTTCCGCCGATGGCGCAGCTGCTCGAGCAGGAGAAGCTGCTCAACGAGCGCCAGAAGAAGACGGACGCGCACCACTGAACGGCTCGCGGCGATCGCGTCACAGGCCGCGGGGGCCGGCGTATACTCGCCCATCATGAGCAACCTCCGCGTTTTCGCGCTGCTGATCGCGCTCTGCGGCCCGACGGCCGCCGCCTGCGACAGCGGCCGCGCCCAGCCCCAGGAGACCCCCGACGTGCACGCCAGCACCCCCACCGCTCCGCGGCTCTCCAAGTCCGGTTACGACCTCGCGCCGCTCGCCGAGGCACGCAAGGCCGAGATCCTCAAGACGCTGACGCCCGAGCAGATCGAGATCACGCAGCACGCCGGCACCGAGCGCTCGAACTCGAGCCCGCTCGCGCAGAACCACGAGAAGGGCCTCTACGTCTCGGCCGTCGGCGGCCTGCCGCTCTTCCGCTCCGAGGACAAGTTCGAGTCGGGCACGGGCTGGCCCTCGTTCACGCGCCCGCTCGATCCCTCGCACGTGATCGAGCGCCGCGACACGAGCCACGGCATGGATCGCGTCGAGGTGCTCGACGCGCGCTCGGGTGCGCATCTCGGCCACGTCTTCGAGGACGGCCCGCAACCGACGGGCTTGCGCTACTGCATGAACGGCGCCGCGCTCAAGTTCATCCCCGACGGCACGCCGCTGCCGGCCGAGTCGCAGCCGGTGAAGCTCGAGAAGGCCTACTTCGCCGGCGGCTGCTTCTGGGGCGTCGAGGACGTCTTCGAGCAGATCCCGGGCGTGACCGACGCCGTGTCGGGGTACATGGGCGGCAACCTCGAGAAGCCCAGCTACAAGCAGGTCTGCACCGACAAGACCGGCCATGCGGAGACGGTCGAGGTCACGTTCGCTCCGTCGGTCGTGAGCTACCGCGAGCTGCTCAAGGTCTTCTTCGACAACCACGACGCGACGACGATGAACCGCCAGGGCCCGGACGTCGGGACGCAGTACCGCTCGGCGATCTTCGCGGCGACGCTCGAGCAGAAGAAGCTCGCCGAGGAGTACATCCGCCAGCTCGGGACGACCGAGGAGTACAAGGGCCGCTCGATCGTGACGCGCATCGAGCCGCTGGTCCCGTTCTGGAAGGCCGAGGACTACCACCAGGACTACCACAAGAAGCACGGCGGATCGTGCCGCGTGAAGCGCTGACGATCCGCTCCCCCGACGCCTGCAGCGCCGCGAGCCCGCGAGTTCCTCGCGGGCTCGCTCGTTTCAGGCGGGGATCAAAGCTGCGCCAGCACGCGCTCGACCTCGTCGGGGCTGCCGAGCACGACGCTGGTGCGCTGGTGCAGCGTCTTGGGCGGGATCTCGAGGATGCGCTGCTTGCCCGCGAAGGACTTGCCGCCGGCCTGCTCGACGATCATCGACATCGGGTTGGCCTCGTACATCAGGCGCAGCTTGCCCTCGGGCGCCTTCTTCGTCGGCGGATACAGGAACACGCCGCCCTGCAGCAGCAGGCGGTGCACGTCCGCGACCATCGCTCCCGCGTAGCGCGAGGAGTAGCCGTTCGCCTGCGCCCAGTCGAGGTAGCGCTGGTAGCCCGGCTCGAAGCTGGCGCGGTTGCCCTCGTTGACCGAGTAGGTCTTGCCGCTCCGGGGGATCTTCAGGTCGTCGGCCACGCGCAGGAACGCGCCGATCATCGGGTCGAGCACGAACATGCTCACGCCCGCGCCGGTGGTGATCACGAAGACGGTCGAGGAGCCGTAGAGGATGTAGCCGGCGGCCAGCTGGCGCGTTCCCTTCTGCAGCACGCTCTCGTCGGCCGTGTCGGCCATCGGGTCGTGGCGCAGGATGCTGAAGATCGTGCCGACGCCGCCGCAGGTGTCGAGGTTCGACGATCCGTCGAGCGGATCGAAGAGCACGACGTAGCGGCCGTCCTTCGAGCTCTGGCTCTTGATGATCAGCGGCTCCTCGTTCTCCTCGCTGGCGACGATCGCGACGCCCTCGCGGTTGCCCAGGCAGCGCATCAGCGTCTCGTTGGCGATCACGTCGAGCTTCTGCTGCTTCTCGCCCTGCACGTTGGTGCTGCCGATGCCGCCGAGCACGTCGTCGATGCGCGCGCGGCGGATCTTGGCCGCGATCACCTTGGCCGAGAGCGAGATCGCCGAGAGGATCCACGAGAACGTGCCCGTGGCGTCGGGATGGCGCGCCTGCCCGGTCAGGATGTGGCTCTGCAGCGTGGTCAGGTTGTCGCGCTGCGTCAGCGCGAACTGGTCGACGTCGAGTTGGCCGGGCATCATGATTGCGGATTCTATCGGCGCCTTTGCCGCCTCGGTCGCGCGGCGGCCGCCCGGCGAGCCCGGAATCGGCACGCAGACTCCAGGAGCTGGTCTGGCGCGACCGATCCGGCTAGACTGGCCTGACATGAAGCGCGTCGCCGTCACGGACCTCAAGAACCGCCTCAGCGAGTACCTCCGCCTCGTCAAGCGCGGCGAGTCGATCGAGATCGTCGAGCACTCCGTGCCGATCGCGCGCATCGAGTCGCTGCGCTCCTCGGCGCGCGATTCGGCGAGCAGCATCGAGCACCTGGTGCGCGAGGGCCTGGCGCGCGCGCCCCGCAAGCGCCTGGACGCCGCCTTCTGGTCGTTCCGCCCGGTCGCGTGCTCCGCCGATGCGGCGCGCGCCGTCGCCGACGAGCGCGGCGAGCGATGAGGTTCTGGGACTCCTCCGCGCTGCTGCCGCTCTTCGTCGAGCAGCCGACGACGCGCGCTCTGCGCAGCTGGACCGAGGACGACACCGATCTCGCGCTGTGGGTGCTGAGCGACGTCGAGCTGCGTTCGGGGCTGGCACGCCTGGTGCGCGAAGGAGCCCTGGAGCTGGAGTCGGCGCAGGAGGTGGCGCTGCAGGCCGAGGGCCTCTTCGAGCGCAGCCTGGTGATCGACTCGGTCGCCGTCGTCGCCGCGCGCGCGAAGCGGCTCCTGATGCTGCACACGCTGCGCGCGGCGGACGCGCTGCAGCTCGCGGCGGCGCTGGTCGCCTGCGGTGACGACCCCAACGGCTTCGAGTTCGTCTGCCTGGACGCGCGCCTGGCCGAGGCGGCGCGGCGCGAAGGCTTCCGCGTGCGCCCCTGAGGGCGTGCCTGCGCGCCGCGGCTCAGCTCCGCGCGCGGCGCGAGACGTACAGGAACACGCACACGCCGAGCACCAGCGCGCAGGCGCACAGCTCCCCGGGCAGGCCCGCGACGAGCAGCTGGCCCTCCTTGGGGATCCAGCCCTTGGCGACCAGCGCCGCGAGCACGACGCCCGCCAGCGCCTCTCCCGCGACCAGGCCCGAGGCGGCCAGGATGCCCGGATCGCTCTCGCCGGCCTTGGCGCGGCCGCGCTCGTACAGGGCGCGCGCGCAGCCGCCGACGAAGAGCGGCGCCATCGTCGCGAGCGGCAGGTAGACGCCGATCGCGAACGCGAGGCCCGACACGCCGCACAGCATCGCGCCGATCGAGAGCCCCGCGCCGCTCAGGATCAGCTGCCAGGGCAATTCGCCCGCGAGCACGCCCTCGATGATCGTCTTCATCAGCGTCGCCTGCGGCGCGCCGAGCTCCTTGCCGCCGAACTCGTAGGCGCTCGCGAGCAGGAAGAGCGTGCCCGCGACGGCCCAGCATGCGCAGGCGGCGCCGATCAGCTGCCCCAGCTGCTGGCGCGCGGGCGTCGCGCCGACGAGGAAGCCGGTCTTGAGGTCCTGCGAGATGTCGCCGGCCTTGGAGGCCGCGATCGCCACGATCGTCCCGACCGTCAGCACCGCGGCCTTGGCCTCGGGCTGCGTCCAGCCGTTGGCGACGAAGATCGAGGCGATGCCGACCAGCGTCAGGAGCGCGATGCCCGAGGTGGGCTGCGAGGAGACGCCGACGATGCCGACGATGCGCGCCGCGACCGTCACGAAGACCACGCCGAACACGCCGACCGCCAGGGCGCAGACCACGCGCGGACCCTGCGGGAGATCGCCCGCGATCAGCCCGGGCACGAAGGCCGCGGCGAGCACGACCAGCGCGATGCCGAGCACGGGAAACCAGCCGGGCAGGTCGCGGTCGGTGCGCTCGCCGCTCGCGCCGCGCGCGAGGCCGCGCTTGCGCAGGCTGGCGAGCACGCCGCCGAAGGCCGCGGCCATCGCGGGCAGGTTCTTGATCACCGTCAGCACGCCCGCGGCGGCCACCGCGCCCGCGCCGAGGTAGCGCACGTAGCCCTTGCGGATCTCCTCGGCGCTCATCGCCGCGATCAGCTTCGTCTTCTCCGGCGCGAGCGGCGTCGCGAGCCCCGCGCCGAACCAGGCGATCAGCGGCACGAGCACGAGCGAGGCGATCACGCCGCCCGCGACGCACACGCCCGACTGGCGGAACCCGAGGATGAAGCCCACGCCGATCAGCGCGGGCGCGATCTCGAGCGCGAGCCTCGCCTTGGGCAACAGCGCGGGCAGCACGTCGAGGCCGACCACGTCGGGCACGAGGAACACGAACGAGAGCAGCACCTTGATCAGCGCGCCGACGAACATGCCGCGGAAGATCCAGGAGGCGCCGCGCGCATCCCCGGCGGTCGCGCGCAGCACCTCCGCGCAGGCCGTGCCCTCGGGGTACGGCAGCGTGGCGTGCTCCTCGACGATCAGGAGCCGCCGCAGCGGGATCATCGCGGCGATCCCCAGCAGCCCGCCGAGGAAGCACAGGCCGACGACCTGCAGGTACGAGGGCACCATCCCCCACAGGAACAGCGCCGGGATCGTGAAGATCATCCCGGTCGAGAGCGAGGTCGAGGCGGAACCGATCGTCTGCGAGAGGTTGGCCTCGAGCAGCGTCCCGCGCGCGCGCACGACGCGGAAGAGCGCGACGGTCATCACGGCCGCGGGGATCGAGGCCGAGACGGTCATGCCGACCTTCAGGCCGAGGTAGGCGTTGGCCGCGCCGAAGACCACGCCCAGCAGCACGCCGGCGAGGACCGCCTTGAGCGTGAACTCGGCCAGGGGCTGCGTCGACGGCGAGTCGTGGGACGGCATGCGGGCGGCGCACGCATCGCGCGCGCGGGCCCTGGTGTAGCGCGCGGCGCGGGCCGCGTACAGCGCGGGCTAGGTGCCCGGGTTGCGCTCGCCGGCGTCCTGCTCGTCCTTGACGCGCGCGCACTCGAGCAGCAGCGCGGTCGCGTTCAGGCGCAGGCGCTCCTGCGCCAGGATCAGCGGTCCCTGCCAGAACACGAAGCGCTCCATCGGCTCGTTGGTCAGGCGCTGGAAGAGCAGGTGGATCTGGCGCTGCAGCGCGTCGAAGAGCTGCTGCTCGTTGACCAGGCCGCCGGTGAGCAGCAGCTCGCCGAGCCGGCCGCGCGGGTTGCGCTTGTAGGCTTCCTCCAGCTGCGCGCGCCCGATCACGCCCATGTCGACCAGGATGTCGCCCAGGCGTTCGCCCTTCGCGTTCTGGTTGCTCTGCAGGTGCGCGATCTGGCCGTTCTCGAGCTCGAGCATGAAGACCTCGCCGCGGGTGCGGATCTCGAGCACGCCGGTCTTCAGCTGCTCGCCCAGGAACGAGATCAGGTCGGGCGCGTGGAAGATGCACTCCGAGCCGCGCAGCACCTGGATGTGGCGGCTGCTCGGCGGCCGGTCGTCGCTCTTGAAGTGCAGGCCCGGATCGGTCATCTCCGGCCCGCCGCTCTGCAGCATGCGCAGCGCGAGCGCGCGCTCCGGCGGCGCGCTGGCGAACCCAGCCGGGCTGCTGCCGCCGCGCGAGAGATCCTGGAAGACGCCATTGGCGCGCTCGAGCAGCGCGGAGAGCGTCTCGAGCAGGACGGGGTCGGCCTTGACGCCGCCCAGGGCGAAGAAGCGCATCTGGCGCGCGAGCTGCTGGCAGTCGTCGGCCAGCGTCTGCACGTTCGCCGTGGCGGTCTTGGATGCTGTTTCGCGGTGGATCACGGGGCTCCGGGCGAGTCGGGGATGGCGCTGTATCGTCCGGTGCCCCAGGCAAGCTGAGCCCCAGTCCCCGGCTCACGCGAAAAAACAGCGCCGGCCCTGCGTGTCCGGTGCGACAAGCTCGTGGAAAGGGTTTCCGCTCGCGCGCTCAGCCCCGCGGCTTGAGCACCTGCGGCGCGAGCTTCCCCTTGCGCAGGCGGTGCTCCAGGCGCAGCGGCTCGTACCCGGGCACGTTGACCGTGATGTCGATCGGGACGTCGAGCCACCACTCCGCCGGGCGCGGTTCGCGGTCGGGCTCGAGCGGCGTCGAGAGACGCACGCGCTCGAGATCGACGGGCTCTCCGCCGGGGAGCTGGAACACGCCCTCCAGGCTGCCCTTCTCGACCAGCAGCATGCGGAAGCGTGGCTCGACGCGTCCGTCGCAGGGCACGGCGCCATGGACGGTGCCGTGGTCGTAGACGCGCAGGCTGAAGGAGCGCGAGGTGAGGTAGAGGCCGCCGTCCTCGAGCTCGGGCCCGAGCGAGAAGCCGTGCGCTCCGCGCCGGACCTTGCGCGGCGGGCGATCGTAGGTCGTCGAGCTCATCCCGCCGCCGACGCCCTGCGCAGGGTACTCGCCCTCGGGATCGAGCGGCGCGCGCGGGTGCCGCCACTCGGGCGTGCGCATCCCGCCGCTGCGCGTGGAGAGCGTCAGCTCGGCCGTCTCGAACGGCTCCCCGCGCGCATCGACGAGGTCGACCCAGGCCTCGCGCTCCCGCGGCGGATCGACGTCGAGCACGATCTCGCTCGTCGCGCCGCGCACCTCGAAGGGAGCGAGCTCGCCGGCCGAGAGCGCCTGTGCGTCGCACAGCACGCGGTAGCGGCCCGGCACGAGGTCCGGCAGCACGAGGCCGCTCGCGGGAACAGCGTAGTCGCCGACGTACTGGTCGCCCGCGCCCCAGGGCGGCTCGACCGGGATCTCCACGCGCCAGAGCAGGATGCGCCCCGCGCGCGGCGCGCCGCCGTCGCGCTCGCGCAGCGCGAGGGAGAGGCGGCTCTTCGGCGCGGGCGGCGTGCCGAAGTACTGCACCGTGCCGGCCTCGACCTTCCACAGGCCGCGCGCCGTGCCGACGAAGATGGGCAGCCCGTAGGCGAGGCTGGCGAAGACGTGCGCTTCGCTCGGCGTGTCGCCGAGCACGTGCGTCACGCTCAGCGCGTGGACGCGTTCGTTCGCCGGCGTCGCGAGCGGGATCTCGATCACGCCCTTGGAGAGCGGGCGCACCTGGACGACCCGGGTGCCGTCGGCGGAGAGCTCGACGCAGACGTGCCGGCCGAGCACGGCGATCCCGGGCTGGTCGGTCGCCGCGAGCAGGTAGACGCGCAGCCCCTCGACGCCCGCGTCGCGCCCGCGCAGCACGACCGGGTTGACCGACTGCTCGTAGGGCGCGCCGGCCTCGATCGCGCGCTCGCGCGCCGCCGCCAGCGGCGCGAGCTCGGCGGCGAGCGGCAGCGGCTCGGGCGTGTCGAGGACCTCCGGTGCACGCGCCTCGAGCGCCACGCGCACGCGGTGGAGCACGCGCGGCGGCGCCTCGTCGGAGGTGAAGTACACGATCCACGAGGGAACGGGCTTGCCCGCGTCGTCCGACTCGTGCACGGCGAAGTAGCCGCCGATGCCGCGGTCCTCGAGCGAGCCGAGCTTCGCCGCCAGCGCGTCGGTGGCGCGCGAGGAGGCGCGGTCGTTGCCGAAGAGCTCGCGCCCCAGCCGTGTCGCCTGCTCGACCAGCGGCGCGAGCTCGGCCGGGATCTCGCGCGGCGCAGGCGCGGCTGCGGCGGGTGCGGGGGCAGGCTGCGCCGGCGGGTCCTGGACCAGGGTGACGGAGGCGGCGCTCAGGAGGGCGAACATCGGCGCGAGCAGCGCGCCCCTGACGAAGACGGGGTTGGAGAGCACGGACGGGAGGATACCCCTCCCCGCCGACCGGGTGACCCCTCATCCAGCCTACGAGTGCTGCCCCAAGCCCTTCCACGCCGATATCATTCCATCCGAATTCCATGATTGGACTGACCACGACCTCGCGGCTCCTCAAGGCCCTCGCGGACGAGACGCGCCTGCGCGTGCTCAACCTGCTCGCGCAGGAAGAGCTCTCCGGCACGGACCTGATGGAGATCCTGAACCTCGGCCAGAGCCGGGTCTCGACGCACCTCGCGCTGCTCAAGGAGGTCGGTCTCGTCACCGATCGCCGCCACGGGCGGCGCTCCTTGTACTGCCTCGCGCCCGGACCCGCGGCGGCCTTCGTGCACGGCGTGCTGGCCGAGAACCGCGCCGCGCCGGAGTTCGAGTCGGACCTCGCCGGCCTCGAGGGCGTGCGCGACCGGCGGCGCGACGCGGCGCGCGCCTTCTTCGATCGCGTCGCGGCGGACTTCGACGAGCACGTGCTGCCCGGCCGCACCTGGGAGGGACTCGCCCGCGCGCTGCTGCAGATCGCGCCGCGCGGACGCTACGCGGACCTGGGCGTCGGCGACGGGCTCCTGACCCTGATGCTGGCCGAGATCGCGCACGGCGTCACCGCGGTCGACATCAGCGCCAACGTGCTCGAGCAGCTGCGCGTGCGCGCCAAGGCCAAGGGCCTCACGAACATCGAGACGCTGCAGGGCGAGATCGAGAGCCTGCCGCTCCCCGACGCGAGCTACGACGTGGTCGTGATGAGCCAGGCGCTGCACCACGCGCACGAGCCGGCCAAGGCGCTCGCCGAGGCGCGCCGCGCGCTGATCCCGGGCGGACGCCTGCTCGTGATCGACCTGCTGGCGCACAACGAGGACTGGGTGCGCGAGCAGTTCGGCCACGTGCACCTGGGCTTCACCGAGTCCGGCCTGGCCGAGCTGCTCGAGCAGGCCGGCCTGGAGCGCGTGCACGTGCAGCGCGCCGCGCGCGATCCGCATCCGCCGAACTTCCTGACGCTGGTGGCGACCGGCCTGCGCCCGCACCGCTCCGTCGCATGAGCACGCCCAGGCCTCTTCGACCCGGCGCGGAGCGCCCGTCGCTGCGCGAAGCGCTCGAGCAGCGCGTGCTGCTGCTCGACGGCGCGATGGGCACGCAGATCCACGCGGCCGACCTCGAGCTGGAGCGCGACTACCTCGGCCACGAGAACTGCGTCGACCTGATCTCGGTCACGCGCCCCGACGTGATCGGCGCGATCCACTCGGCCTACCTCGAGGCCGGCGCGGACGCCGTCGAGACCAACACCTTCGGCGCGATGGAACACGTGCTGGCCGAGTTCGGTCTCGCCGCGCGCTGCCGCGAGATCAACCGCACCGCCGCCCAGGTCGCGCGCGCGGCGGCCGCGAAGCACTCCAGCGCCGCGCGCCCGCGTTTCGTGCTCGGCTCGATGGGTCCGGGCACCAAGCTCGCGACGCTGGGCCACGCGAGCTACGCCGCGCTCAAGGCCTCGTACACCGAGCAGGCGCACGGCCTGGTCGAGGGCGGCGTCGACGGCTTCCTGATCGAGACCTGCCAGGACCCGCTGCAGATCAAGGCCGCGGTCAACGCGGTGCTCGCCGCGCGCGAGGCGGCCGGCGTCGACCTGCCGATCTTCGTCAGCGTGACGATGGAGGTCACCGGCACGATGCTGGTCGGCACCGAGATGGCCGCCGCGATCGCGCTGCTCGACCCGTACCCGATCGACGTGCTCGGCATCAACTGCGCCACCGGCCCGCGCGAGATGGGCGAGCACGTGCGCCTGCTCGGCCAGACCTGCCGCAAGCGCACGCTGGTCTATCCCAACGCGGGGCTGCCGCAGCTGGTCGATGGCGAGACGCGCTACCCGCTGACGCCCGAGGAGCTGGCCGACTGGCTGCTGCGCTTCGTCGACGAGGACGGCCTGAACATGATCGGCGGCTGCTGCGGCACGACCCCGGCGCACATCGCCGCCGTCGCGCGGCGCCTGGGCACGCGCGCGCCGCGCGCGCGCAAGCCGGCGCACCAGCCCAGCGTGACGAGCATCTACTCCGCCGTCGCGCTGCGGCAGGACAACTCGATCCTCTTCGTGGGCGAGCGCTCGAACGCCAACGGTTCGAAGGCCTTCCGCGAGCACCTGCTCAAGGGCGACGTCGACGCGATGGTCGCGATGGGCCGCGAGCAGGTGCGCGAGGGCAGCCACGTGCTCGACCTGTGCGCGGCCTACGTCGGCCGCGACGAGGTGGCGGACATGAGCTCCGTGATCCGGCGCTACCGCTCCGACGTCGCCTGCCCGCTGATGATCGACTCGACCGAGCCGCCGGTGCTGCGCGCCGCGCTCGAGCTCACGGGCGGACGCTCGATCGTCAACTCGATCAACCTCGAGGACGGCCTCGAGCGCTGCGAGCAGGTCCTGCCGCTGGTCAAGGAGTTCGGCGCGGCCGTGGTCGCGCTGACGATCGACGAGCAGGGCATGGCCAAGACGGCCGAGGACAAGCTGCGCATCGCCAAGCGCCTCTACCGCATCTGCACCGAGGACTATCGCCTCGCGCCGGAGGACCTGCTCTTCGACGTGCTCACGTTCACGATCTGCACCGGCAACGAGGAGGACCGGCGCCTCGCGCTCGAGACGCTCGAGGGCATCCGCCGCCTGCGCGAGGAACTGCCGGGCGTGGGCCTGCTGCTGGGCGTCTCGAACGTCTCCTTCGGGCTCAACCCCGCCGCGCGGCACGTGCTCAACTCGGTCTTCCTGCACCACGCGACCGAGGCCGGCCTGACCGCCGCGATCCTGCACGCCGCTCGCATCGAGCCGCTGCACCGCATCGATCCGAAGGCGCGCGCGATCGCCGAGGACCTGATCTTCGACCGCCGCCGCGAGGGCTACGACCCGCTGCAGGAGTACCTCAGGCTCTTCGAGGGCGTCGACGTCAAGAAGAAGGCCGCGCGCAGCGTGCCGCCCGACGTCTTCGAGCGCCTGCGCTGGCGCATCGTCGAGGGCGAGAAGCCCGGCCTCGAGGACGATCTCGCGCTCGCGCTCGCGACGAAGAAGCCGCTGGAGATCATCAACGTCGACCTGCTCGCCGGCATGGCGACCGTGGGCGAGCTCTTCGGCAAGGGCGAGATGCAGCTGCCCTTCGTGCTGCAGTCGGCCGAGACGATGAAGGCCGCGGTGGCCTTCCTCGAGCCGCGCATGGAGCGCAGCTCGGGCGACTCGCGCGGCAAGATCGTGCTCGCGACCGTGCGCGGCGACGTGCACGACATCGGCAAGAACCTGGTCGACATCATCCTGACCAACAACGGCTACACGGTCTTCAACCTCGGCATCAAGCAGCCGATCCAGCACATCCTCGAGGTCGCGCACGAGCACAAGCCCGACGCGATCGGCATGAGCGGCCTGCTCGTCAAGAGCACGGTGATCATGAAGGAGAACCTCGAGGAGATGAACCGTCGCGGCGTGACCACGCCGGTGATCCTGGGCGGCGCGGCGCTGACGCGCGCCTACGTCGAGGACGACTGCCGGCGCCTCTACCGCGGCGCGCTCTACTACGCGCAGGACGCCTTCGAGGGCCTCAACGTGATCGGCCGCATCGTGCAGGGCGAGAGCGCGCCCGCCGCGCGCGAGACCAAGGCCCGGCCGGTCGCGGCCAGCGCAAAGAGCGAGCTCCCCGCGCTCGCCTCGGCCGTGCTCGCCAGCGCCCCCGCGAGCGGGGCGCGCCCCGCGCCGCTCGCGAGCAAGGCCTGGTCGAAGCTCGCCACGCCCCCGCGCGACATCCAGTACCCGCAGGCGCCCTTCCTCGGCCCGCGCCTGGTCGAGGCGATCAACCTGCAGAGCGTGATGCCGTACATCAACGAGGTCACGCTGTTCCAGTTCCAGTGGGGCTACCGCCGCAAGGGCAAGGCCGTCGCGCCGTACCAGAAGTTCATCCAGGAGCACGTGCGCCCGATCTACCACGCGCTGGCGAAGCAGTGCGCGCAGGAGAAGATCCTCGAGTGCAAGGCGGCGTACGGGTACTGGAACTGCGTGCCCGAGGGCGACACGCTCGTGCTGCTCGATCCCAGGGACGAGTCGAAGAGCGTCGCGCGCTTCACGTTCCCGCGCCAGCAGGGCAAGCAGGGCCGCTGCATCACCGACTTCTTCCACGTGCGCGAGGGCAAGCCCGACGTCGTCGCGCTGCAGGTCGTCACCGTCGGCCAGCGCGCGAGCGACGTCTCGCGCGAGTGGTTCGCGGCGAACCGCTACCAGGACTACCTGCACCTGCACGGCCTGTCGGTCGAGGCCGCCGAGGGCCTGGCCGAGTTCATCCACAAGCAGATCCGCGCCGAGCTGGGCATCGCCGGCGAGGACGCGCGCGAGATGAAGCAGCTCTTCCAGCAGGGCTACCGCGGCAGCCGCTTCTCGTTCGGATACCCGGCCTGCCCGCGCATGGAGGACCAGGAGCAGCTGCTCGCGCTGCTGGGCGCGGAGAAGCTCGGCATCACGCTCAGCGAGGAGTTCCAGCTCGTCCCCGAGCAGTCGACCTCCGCGATCGTCTGCCACCATCCGAGCGCGAAGTACTTCACGATCTGAGCGCGGGCCGGCGCCCGCTCGAAAAAAGTCGATCCGCCTGCAACTCCCCCAGCGACAGGCAGGCTACCGCGGCGCCGTCCCTGGCGTGTCCGTTCCCATTTTCTCGTGCTGCTCCGCCCCGGCAGGCCTGCCCGACCGGCGCGGAGCGGATAGGATCCTCTTCATGAAGCCTCTTCTCACCGTGCTCTGCGCCGCGAGCCTCGCCGCGCTCGGCCAGGCCTCCGATCTGCGCCACCAGGTCATGCCGTATCCGGCCGCCAGCTTCTACAGCGGAACCGCCTCGCAGGCATGCGTGGGCCAGTTCACCGACGACACCGTTCCGGATGCGGCGGCCCTGATCGGGAGCGCGGTGTCCCTGGCCTACGCGCCCGAACGCCACGCGTCCTTCCTCAAGCTGCAGGGCCCCTTCACCGCGATGACCAAGGTCAGCCTCGGCTCGACGGGCCGCGACGGGCTGCTGGTGAGCTCGACAGCCGGGCTCGCGCTCGTGAGCTGGAACGCGACCACGCGCCAGCTCGTCAGCACCACCGTCTACGCCAACGCGGTCTGGGCAGGAGCGCGCCGGCTCGAGACCGTGCGCATCGGGACGAGCCCGGTCGAACACATCTGCGCGCTCTCGGCCAGCGGCAACAAGCTGCTGACGATCGACTGGAACGGCTCGCAGATCGTCACCAGCACGTCGAAGTCCCTGGTCCTCACGAACCCCGCGATTGCGATGGCGGGCGTCGACTGGAACGGCGATGCACTGCCCGACTTTGCCTACGACACGGGGACGGGGCTCAAGGTCGTGTCGAGCTCGGGGACGCAGTTGTTCGCGTACGCGAACACCTGCGCCAGCCCGCAGCTGCTGCGCTACCCGGTCTCGGGCACGACCGACGACGTGATCTGGGTCACGCAGAACCCCGCGGCGCCGGGGCAGGCGCTGACCGTCGCGCACTCCACGACGAACCTGCTCGAACCCGCCATGGCGGCGGCCCCGTGGGGGATCGCGAACCTGGCGCTGGCGAAGTTCACGAACAGCGGCACGTCGGACCTCGTCTTCACGCGCTCGGACGACCATTTCGCGCAGGTCCTCTTCCACCAGCAGTCCGGCCCCTACAGCTTCGGGTTCTTCGGCCCCGGCGGCGGCTCTCTCGCGCCTTCGCTCGATCTCACCGGCGTGTGGAGCTCCGGCTCGGCACCGGTGGCCGCGGTGGGCGACCTCGACGGCGACGGGGACGACGACCTCTACTTCGTCGGGCAGCCGGCGAGCTCCGGTGCGGCAGGCGTCTGGTTCGGCGCCGTGTTCGACGAGGAGAGCGCCGACGGAAACAAGTTCGTCAAGCCGTGGATCAACTGGGGCGAGTACGTCGACTGGATGTATCCCGAGGCGCCGCTGCCGCCCGCGCTCGACACGGCCACGCTGACCGTGGAGTTCTGGGGGAACTCGACGTCGCCGCTCCTGGCCACCGCGACCGAAGCGCGCGTGACGATCTGGGTGCGCGACGCGGATCCGGGACCGGTCAGCCCGGTTGCCATCGTGGACAACTTCTACTCGCGGACGACGAGCCAGGTGTCGATCCCGATCCCGCTGCCGGCGGACGTCGGCCACGGACTGCCGCGCTTCCTGGACATCGAGTTCTCCTACGTCGAGCGCGATGCCAGCGGCGGCGCGGTGCTGCACAGCTACCCGTCCTGGACCGGCCAGATCGATCGCGAGATCGGACTGTCGCACATGGTCTTCGCCGGCTCGACCACGACCGGCGGCATCATCCGCCCGCCTCCCCCGCCGACGCCGCCGGGCTCGTCGTCGTCGCCCTGAGGCAGCGCGGTTCGTCCCCGTCTTCGCGAGCGAGCGGCGCGGTCAATCGACTGCGCCGCTCGCGCCTTTCGCGCGGCGACGACGCACGGCGAACCACAGTACGGCAGCGACGCAGGCGAGCAGGGCCGGCACGAGGCCGGAGGAGAGCCCGCGCGTGCCGCCGGCGGCTCCCTCGCGCGCCGCGAGCCGCGTCGATCCCGCGCCGACCACGTGCAGGAGATGCGCCTGCAGCGCCGCCACCGGATCGCGCTCGGCCAGTTCCTCACGCGTCGCGCGGAGCGCTTCGGCCGCGCACTCGCCCGCGGCCAGGTGCTGCAGCGCCAGCGGCGCCGCGCGCAGCGTGCCCTCGAGCTCGAGATCGCAGGCGGGCAGCACGACGCAGCGCGCACCTGCGACCAGGAAGGCCGCGGCGAGGTCGCTGCGTCCACCGTCGCCGCGGCGCAAGGGCGCGCGTCCCGCTTCGCAGGCCGTGAGCAGCACGAGCGGCGGCGAGGGCTGAGCCTCGACATCCTCGGCCCACGCCACGCCGTTGGCGAGTCGCAACCCGCCCGGCCGCTCGCGCGTCCGGTCCTGCCGGCCGTGCGCGAGCACGTGAAGCAGCGCCACCGAGTCGCCCGGGGCGAGGGCCAGGGCGCGCGTATCCGCTCTCGGGCCGTCGCTGACGACCTTGGGCGCCGGCAGCATCGACTCCAGCGCCTCGCGTTCCGCAGCCTCGATCACCAGGCCCATTCCGGGCTCGTCGGAGTCGGGCGCGATCACCAGGCGCGAACCGCCTGCGAAGGGCTTGGCGGCCGCGCGTTCGAGTGCGACGGCCAGAGGCAGCGAGGCGCAGTAGGAGATCGCCTGGCGCGCACCGCGCGTGCCGCCGTTCGGTGCGGGCAGCAGCTCGAAGGGCAAGTACCCGACGTCGTCGGCGCCGATGACTCGAACGGTGCTCCAGCCTTCGATCCACCGGGCGAGGTCCTCGGGCACGACGTCGCGTGCGAGCGCGGCGGCAGCGTCGCGCAGCTCGGGTTCGTCGAGCCCCTGGTGCGAGTGGACGGCCTCCTGCACGGCCAACGCCAGCGCACGACAGGGCTGACGCAGTTGATGCGCAGGCGGCAGGCGGAACAGGCGCACGCCGCGCGCATCGATGGCGAACACGAAGGAACGATCGCGCGAAGGGAAGTAGAGCAGCACGCCCGCTCCCTCAGGGCACAGCGCGCGCTGGACATCCTCGATCGTCACGGACGCCGACTGCAGGCGGCGCGAGAGCGTGCCCAGCACCTGCGCCTGCAGCAGGTCGACGAGCCCGCGGCGCGTGCCCACCTCCTCGCCCTCGACCGCGATCTGGAGTTCGATCAGCTCCTGGATCACCTGGTGGTGCTCGGCGATGAAGAGGTAGGGAAGCCCGCCGGATCGCAGCGGGGCCTGGGCCCAGTGCGCGAGGAACTCGTCCCACGAGCGGTGCAGGCGCTCGAGGTGCGGGCGAAGGCGCTCGACGCGATCGGGCGCGCCGACGCTGCCGGCCAGCTCGCAGGCGAGCTCCGCGCAGAGCGCACGGGCGCGGGGCCAATCGGCACCGTCGGCTGCGCTGCTCGCCGCATGGCGCAGGACCCAGCCCCGCAGGTCGTTCGACACCCGCCCCGCGCCGCGCAGCTGGTCGAGGCGCCACTCGGCCTCGCCGCGCGGCACCAGTTCGTCGTGCTCGCGCGTGAGCCAGCCTGCCGCCACGATCAGGAGCGCGCTGCCCTGGTCCTGGGGCGAAGCGGAGGACCACCAGTCCTCGCAGAACAGCTCGTCGCCCATCCTGTCCAGCGCCTCGTAGTCCTCCTCGGAGTTCAGGAGCTGCAGCTGGTCGATGCGCGCGAGCGACCTCGCCCACGGCGTCCCGAGCCGCCGGGCGCACGCCAGCTCGGCCTCCACGCGGGGGCGCGCGAGCTCGGGCAGCGCGAACTGGATCCACAGCCGGGCCCAGCCGGCGTTCACGCGCAGGTCGATGCCGCTCCCAGGCTTCGCATCCGGCAGCGCCTCCTCGGCGAGCTGCAGGTACTCGCGCATCTCGCTCCAGTGCTCCTCCTCGCTCTCGAGGTTGGCGGCCAGGAACGCGAGATCGGCGCGATCCTCGGCGTGCGCCGGAGCTTCTCGCAGCGCACGCTGGATGATCTCCAGGGCGCTCGCCCTCTGCCCCAGCGTGGATGCGACGAAGTAGGCCTCCTGCAGATCGAGGTAGGCCTTCACGTTCGGAGCGATTCCCACCTCGCGCAGGATCGCTCCCAGGTCCGCGAGCAAGGCGGGCCAGGCGACGCCGGCCAGCTGCGGGCGCGGACAGCCCGCCTCGAAATACACTTGCCGCGCGAACTCCTCGACCTCGCTCGTGGGGACGCCCGCCAGCGCCTCGCGCAAGCGACCCGCGATGCCGGGCAAGTCCTCCAGCTTCGGTGCGTGACGCGTGGCGGTCGCGTGCGTCTGCGCGGCGCTGGCGGCGGACCCGGCGCACGGCGCCAGCAGCAGGAGCGCGAAGCCGGTCAGTGCACGCGCTCGGCGCGCCATTCCGCCCCGAGCGCCGTCGTGCCGCTCGAGTCGATGCGGTCGACGCGCCAGATCACGCGCTTGGGCCAGTGCGCGCGCTCCGATTCCGGGAGCGCGATCTGCGTGTCGGTCAGCGTCTTGCGGAACAGCCGCTCGCCGCGCGCGCCCGCAGGGGTCTCGACCCAGACGCTGAAGCAGAAGCTCTCCGAAGCGCTGCGGTCGCCCTTGATCTCCCATGCGAAGCTGCTCAGGTCCGGGGCCACGTGGCCTTGCAGCTGCGAGTCTAGCGGACCGCCCAGCGTCGTGCCCGGTGCGCGCTGCGGCCCTTGCTCGCTCGCCCACCACAGGCGCGCGAGCCAGGCCAGCGCCAGCGTCGCGGCCAAAGCCAGCAGGATGCGCGGCCAGCGACGCGCGCGCGGGGGCGCGGGAGCTTCGACGCGGCGCAGCTCGACTGCCGGGCGCGCGCCGTCCGTCGTCGCGGATCCGCCGCGGGCCGGCGGTGCGGGTGATCGTGCTGCCGCGAGGCACTCGGCGACGAGGCGTCGATCGGCCTCGGCTTGCGCCGGCGAGAGCGCCTGCGTGCCGTCCTCCGCGGCGCCCTCCGCTGCGCGCGCGATCAGCGCGCGCCACTCCGGGCGCCGCTCGAGGAGCTCGCCGGCGCGCGGGTCGTCCGCGCCAGCGCCCTCCGTGACGAGCTGCGCGAGGAGCTCGGCGTCTTCGTTCCAGCGAGCATCCGCGTTCATGCCGTCCGTCTCTCCTTGCGCTCGAGGATCTCCTTCAAGCGCGCCAGGCCACGGTAGTAGCGCGCCTTGACCGTGTTCAGCGGCACGCCGGTGCGCTCGACGATGCGCTCGAAGGGAAGCTCCTCCCAGTGGCGCAAGCGGATCACCTCGGCTGCCTCGCTGCTGAGCGACTGCAGACCGGCCTGCAGTTCGACCGTGTCGAAGGGCAAGGCCTCGGGCACGTCCTCCACGCGGTGGTCGGCGCGCTGCTCGGGCTCTTCCAGGAAGTCGGGCCGTCGCGCGCGCGCCTGCAATGCCTTGAGCACCTCGAGCATCGCGAAGCGGAAGGCCCAGGTCTCCAGCGTCGAGCGGCCCTCGAAGGTCGGGAGCTTGGACCACAGCGCCAGCGTCGTCTCGCGCACGACGTCCTCGATCTCGAGCGCATCGAGCGCCCCGCCCAGGCGCTGGTTCTGGAAGCGCACCATCGCGGGCAGGCAGGCGAGGCGTTGCTCGAGCAGCTGCAGCGCCGCCGGTTCGCGCGCCACGACCCGCCGCGCGAACTCCAGGTCGCGCGCGTGCCGCTCGCGCGCGGCCGATTGATCGGGGCTGGAGTCCATGTGCTGTGCAGCGCTGCGCGCATTGTCCACGCCGCAGGGCGGGATGGACAAGCGCCAGGAGCGCCGGCGGCGCGCTGACGGGTGTGCCGGCGACCCGTTCCGTCCGGGATGGGAAGCCGGGCTCGCGTCGATCGCGGCGTCGGGAGTCTGGGGCAGTACGAAATCCACGTCTACCTGCTGGGGATCCGTTCGCCTCCCCGCGGCGCCAGAAGTTGCAGCGATCGGACCGGAAATCGAGCATCACCTCCGCATTCGGGAAGTCCCTTCCCGCCGCGGGTGCGGAGGAGCTCCTGCGCTCGGCCCGCTGCGCAGCTCAGCCCGTCCGGCGGGCGAGCAGGCGCGCGTGCAACGCGACGGTCGACGGGAACGCAACGCCCCACGCGATCGCGATGCCGGCGATCGAGCTCCACAGCGGCTCCCCGAACTGCACCGCGCCCATCCGCACGCCGGCCCAGTAGCTGAACGGCGCGCCGATCGCGCCGAAGAGCGCCGCCAGCCAGGTCCGTCGCGCCACCCAGGCGAGCGAGGAGCGGTAGGTCGTCGCGAACGCGATCCACAGCGCCAGGATCCAGGCCGGCGCGAGCACGCCGCCCAGCGGCGTCCCGCGGTAGACCAGCCAGCCGACGTGCATCTGGAGCGTGTCGACGAGCAGCCCGCACGCTCCGACCGCGAGCAGCGCGAGCGCCTCGCGCGCCGGCGCGGGGTGGCGGGCGAGGTGCAGGGCGCACCAGGCCAGCACGACCAGCGGCCCGAGCCAGCCGCTCTCGCGCGCGGCGCCCAGCACGCAGGCGAACCAGCACAGCTGGAAGCCGACGAAGTTCGCGAGCCGGCTCACGCGAGCTCGGGCACGAGCGGAGCGCGGCGGCAGAGCGGCTTGGTCAGCAGCATCTGCACGTCCCCCAGCGCGCGCTCCTCGAAGCCGCCCTCGCAGTAGGCCAGGTAGAACTCCCACAGGCGCACGAACTCGTCGGAGTGGCCGAGCGCCTTGACCTCGTCGACGCGCGCGAGGAAGTTGCGCCGCCACTCGTGCAGCGTGCGCGCGTAGTGCGGGCCGATGTCCTCGAGATGGAACAGGTTGAAGTCGGTGCAGCGCGCGATCCGCTCGGCGCAGGCGCCGAGCGAGGGAATGCACGAGCCGGGGAAGACGTGGCGCTGGATGAAGTCGACCGAGCGCAGCGCCTCCTCGTAGTGCTGGTCGCGGATCGTGATCGCCTGCAGCAGCATCGCGCCCTCGGGCACGAGCAGCTCGCTGCACTTGCGGAAGAAGGCGTCGAACCAGCGCTCGCCGACGGCTTCGATCATCTCCAGCGAGACGAGCTTGTCGTAGCGCCCGGCGAGGTCGCGGTAGTCCTCGCAGAGCACCTCGACGCGTCCGGCGAGGCCCGCGCGCGCGATGCGCTCGCGCGTGAACTCGTACTGCGCGCGCGAGATCGTGGTGGTCGTCACGCGGCAGCCGTGCTCGCGCGCGGCGTACTCGGCCATGCCGCCCCAGCCGCTGCCGATCTCGAGCAGGTGCTGGCCGGGAGCGAGCTCGAGCTTGCGACAGATGCGCTCGAGGCGCGCGAGCTGCGCCTCTTCCAGCGACAGGCCGGGCCGCGCGAAGATCGCGCAGGAGTACATCAGCGTCGGGTCGAGCCAGAGCCGGTAGAACTCGTTGCCCAGGTCGTAGTGCGCGGCGATGTTCGCGCGCGAGCCGTCGCGCGTGTTGTCGCGGCGCGCGTGGTACCAGCGCAGCGCGGCCGCGCCTGCGCGCGCCAGCCCGCGCTCGAGACCCTGCAGCACCTCGCGGTTGCGCACCAGGATGCGCACCAGCCCGACCAGGTCGTCGCAGCTCCACGCTCCGCGCACGTAGGCCTCGCCCGCGCCGACGGAGCCGCGCAGCGCGAGATCGAGGTACACGCCAGGATCGCGCACCTCGACGGTCACGTGCGGCGCGCCGGGCACCGGCTCGGGGCCGAAACCCTGCTGGCCCTCCTCGTCGCGCAGCACGACGCGCCCCCAGCCCAGGCGCGCCAGGCGCGCGTGCAGCATGCGTCGCGCCAGGCGCACGAGGAAACCCGCCCGCGCCGTGCCCGCGCGCCCCGCGGCGCACGAGGGCGCGACGGCGTTGCTCCACTCCGGCGGCGTCACGAGCCCTCCATTCCGGCCCGTCCGGCCGCGGCGTGCGGGTGTTCGTGGAAGGGCGCGCCCTTCTGCCGCAGGCGCAGCGCCTGCCAGTAGATCGCCGCGACCGAGCGCAGCGAGAGCCCGGGGCAGAGCGCCAGCGCGCGCGCGAGGTTCGGACCGTCCAGCGGGCGGCGCTCGAGCGCGAGATGCGCCTCGAAGACCGCGCGTCCGGCCTCGAGGTTCGTCATGCGCACGTCGAGCGCCTCGCCCAGCGCGGAGAACGACCAGGCGTACTCCTGCTGCATCGGCTGGAAGGGCGAGACGTGGAAGGCCTTGGCGAAGCGCGCCTCGACGCGTCCCTCGCGAAGCTCGCGCGCGTCGAGCACATAGCTGTGGCGCTCGTTCCAGGGCGTGTTGGTGATCTCGGCCACGATCGCGTCGAGCTCGCCCGACGCGGCCTCGCAGTAGTAGAAGCTGACCGGATTGAAGACGAAGCCGGCGAAGCGCGGCTGCGCCAGCAGGAAGACCGCGCCGCCGGGCTCGCGGCCCAGCTCCGCGGCGACGCGCGCGCGCACGGCGCGGGCGAGATCGGGGCACTCGCGCGCGCCGAGGTAGTCCGCGCGGCGCAGGCTGAGCAGGTTGACCCGCTCGTTCGACCACAACCAGCGCCGCGCGAAGACCTGCGGGAGCTCGGAGAGCTCGAGCGCCAGCAGGAAGTGCCGGTAGCCAAAGGCGTGCGGCACCGTGCCCAGGCGCCGATGCTCGACGCGGCCGAGGTAGAGAGCGCTCCTCACGCGTGGACCTCCCGGCGCGACTGTCGCTGCGCCAGCGCCTCGGCCACGCGCAGCCCGCTCTGCAACCCGTCCTCGTGGAAGCCGAAGCCCCAGTACGCGCCGCAGAACCAGGTCGAGCGCACGCCGTTGATCTCGCTCCAGCGCTGCTGCGCCGCCAGCGCGCCGAGCGTGAAGCGCGGGTGGTGGTAGGTGATGCGCCGCAGCACGCGCGCGGGATCGATCGCCTCGCTGCGGTTGAGCGTGACGCAGAAGTCGACCGGCGCGTCGAGCCCCTGCAGGCGGTTCATCCAGTACGTCAGCGCGACGCGGTCGGGGCGCAGGGTGCGCTCGCGCTCGTCGAGCACGTGGCAGTTCCAGCTCGCCCAGCACTTGCGCCGCCGCGGCAGGAGGCGCGTGTCGGTGTGCAGCACGGCCTCGTTCTCCTGGTATTCCAGCGCGCCCAGCACCGCGCGCTCGGCCGGCGTCGGATCGGCGAGCAGCGCCAGCGCCTGGTCGCTGTGCGTGGCCAGCACGACCTCGTCGAAGCGCAGGCGTTCACCGTCGTGCAGCACGAGCTCGACGCCCTGCGCGTCGCGCGCGATCGAGCGCACCGGCGTGCGCAGGCGGATGCGCCGCGCGAACGGGCGCGTCAACGCCTCGACGTAGCGCTGCGATCCTCCGCGCACGACCAGCCACTGCGGGCGGTCGTCGATCTCCAGGAAGCCGTGGTTGGCGAAGAAGCGCGCCAGGAAGCGCGCCGGGAAGGCGCGGATCTCGCCCGGCGCGGCCGACCAGACCGCCGCGGCCATCGGCACCAGGTAGTGCTCGACGAAGGCGCGCCCGTAGCGGCCGCGCTCGAGCCACGCGCCGAGCTCGATCTCGGGGCCTTCCTGCGCGAGCAGCGCGCGGGCCGCGCGGTTGAAGCGCAGGATGTCGAAGAGCATGCGGTGGAAGCCCGGCCGCAGCAGGTTCACGCGCTGCGCGTAGAAGGTGTCGAGGTCGCGGCCGTTCCACTCCAGGCCCGTGCGCTCGTCGCGAACACTCAGGCTCATGTCGCTCGCCTGCCAGGGCACGCCGAGCTCGCGCAGCAGGCGCACGAAGCCGGGATAGGTGCGCTCGTTGAAGACGATGAAGCCCGTGTCGACGGCGAAGCTCCGCCCGCCGAGCTCGATCGCGTGCGTGTGCGTGTGCCCGCCGACGTGCGCCCCGGCCTCGAAAACGTCGATCTCGGCCAGTGCCTGGAGTCGGCGTGCGGCGACCAGCCCCGAGATGCCGCTGCCGATGATGGCGATGCGCACGCGAGGCTCCCAGGCTTCTATTCCCGCGGCTCGAGGCGCGCGGAGAGCACGCGTGCGGGGACGGGGTGCAGCGACCAGACCAGGCCCAGCCAGCTCATCACGACCAGCGCGTAGTAGCTGAAGTCGTACTCCCACCACCGGAAGCCCTGGCGCACGGAGCCCTGGTAGTGGTGGTGGTTGTTGTGCCAGCCCTCGCCGAAGGTGACGATCGCGAGGAACCAGTTGTTGCGGCTGTGGTCGTCGGTCTGGAAGCGGCGCGTGCCCCACAGGTGCGCCAGCGAGTTGATCGTGAACGTGGCGTGGAAGAGCACGCAGGTGGAGATGATGCCCCACACCACGAGCTGCCAGCCGCTGGTGCCCAGCGCCGGGAACTCCAGGTGCAGGAGCTCGCCCAGGCCGTACAGCGCGCCGAACATCAGGAGCGGCACGAGCGTGTCGTAGCGGTCCAGGAAGCACAGCTCGGGGAACTTCGAGAGGTCGCGCACGCGCTCGAGACGCGTGCTGAAGTTGTGCTTGGAGGTGATCCAGCCCACGTGGCTCCACCAGAAGCCGCGCCGGATCGGCGAGTGCGGATCGTCCTCGGTGTCGGAGTTCTGGTGGTGCTCGCGGTGGTGCGCGGCCCACCAGAGCGGTCCGCGCTGCACCGAGCTGTTGCCCAGCACGGCGAAGACGAACTGCACCGGACGGCTCGTGCTGAAGGTGCGGTGCGAGAAGTAGCGGTGGTAGAAGGCCGTGATCGAGAACATGCGCACGGCGTAGAGCACCGCGGCCACGCCGACGGCGGTCCAGCTCCAGCCCGTCCAGAGCACACCCAGGCAGGCCAGGTGCAGGAGCAGGAAGGGCAGGATGCGCACCCAGTCGACCTTCTTCGGCCCGCTCGCAGCTTCGCTCTCCATGCCGGCCCAGGAGTCGATCCAGCGCCGCATCGCCAGCGGCAGCCGCGTGCGCGCCCGTTCCCCTCGTCTGGTCTCTTCCATCACGTCCGATCTCCTTCCCGCGTGTCCCGTCGTTCGAACAGATAGTGGGACACGATCCACTCGCTCCCCGCGCGGAAGCTCCAGAGTTCCGCGCAGGCCATGAAGAACACGCGCCAGTTCTCGATCGAGGCCGCGGCCCGGCGGGCGCCGCAGACGCGCTCGAGGATCGCGCGCACCTCGCTGCGACGCCGGTCGAGGTTCGCCAGCCAGGCCTCGGCCGTGCGCCCGTAGTGCGTGCCGTCGACGCGCCAGTGCTGCACGAGCACCAGGTCGCGCTCGAAGTGGCGCAACAGTTCGTCGGCCGGCATCAGTCCGCCGGTGAAGAAGTTCCGCCCGAGCCAGTTGTCCTCGCCCTCGGTCTCGAACTCGTAGGCGAAGCGCGCGTGCGTGAAGATGTGCACGAAGAGCCGGCCCTGCGGCTCGAGCCAGCCCGCGATGCGGTGCAGGAGCTCGTCCCAGTTGCGCAGGTGCTCGAACATCTCGACCGAGACCACGCGATCGAAGCGGCGCTGGGTGGCGAAGTCGTTGATGTCGCTGGTGACGACCTCCAGGTTCGCCAGCCCGCGCTCGGCGGCGCGCGCCTCGATCCAGGCGCGCTGCGTGCGCGAGTTGGAGAGCGCCAGGATGCGGCTGCGTGGGTAGTGCTCGGCCATCCACAGGCTGAGCGAGCCCCAGCCGCAGCCCAGCTCGAGGATCGTCTGCCCGTCGACGAGGCCGGCGCGCTCGCAGGTGAGCGCGAGCATGGCGGCCTCGGCCTCGCCCAGCGTCGACGTGCCGGCCGACCACAGCGCGCTGGAGTACTTGAGGTGCGGCCCGAGCACCTGCGCGTAGAACTCCGAGGGCACCTCGTAGTGCTGCTCGTTGGCCTCGCGCGTCGCGAGCGCGATCGGGCCGCTGCGCATGCGCGCGGCGAAGCGCTCGAGCGTCGCGCGATCGTCGCCGCGCGCCTCGCGCTCGAGCTCGCGCAGGCGCCGGCGCAGGAGCGAGCGGATGCCGAGGCGGATCGCGAAGTCGGGTACCCGGCCCGACTCCAGGGCGCGCTGCAGGAGCATCAGGCCGTCCTCCGCTGCGTGTTGCGGCGCGGGAACCAGGGCACGAAGGCGCTGGTGGTGCGCTGGTACTCGCGGTAGTCCTCGCCGCGCGAGCGCAGCGCCTGCGCTTCCGTCGGCGGGATCCCCGTGACGAAGAGGATCAGCGCGAGCATCGAGAGCGGGCTCGTCAGCGCCAGCCAGCCGTGCACGCTGCCCAGCGCGAGCAGCGCGTACGCGCACCACAGCAGCCACTGGAAGAAGTAGTTGGGGTGGCGCGAGAGGTTCCACAGCCCGCGTCGGCAGGTGCGGCCTCGTTGCGCAGGATCGGCGCGGAAGGCAGCCAGCTGCCGGTCGGCGAGCGTCTCGCCGCAGACGCCCACGCTCCACAGCGCGAGCGCGACCAGATCCAGCGCCCCCAGTGGCCGCGCGTCGAGTGCGGCGAGCGCGAAGGGCACGGCCAGCAGCGCGTCGAGCAGCGCCTGTGCCTGGAAGAACCAGAAGAAGCGCGCGTCGGCTCGCTCGCCCCACTGCGCGCGCAGCGCGGCGTAGCGCCCGTCCTCGGAGCCCTTGCGCGCGCGATCGACCCACAAGTGCAGCGCCAGGCGCCAGGTCGCGCCGACGACCATGCCGGCCAGCAGCGCGCGGCGCGCGGGCAGCCCGTCGCCCAGCGCGGCGCACACGAGCGCCAGGAGGCCGAGGTTGAAAGCCCAGGCGACGTCGACAGCCGTCGCGTCGCGCGTGCGCCGCTGCACGAACCAGAGCGCCAGCATCACGCCGGCAGCGATCCCCCAGCCCAGGCCGAGGAGTGGCAAGGCTCCGCCCAGACTCATCGACCCAACACCCTACCGCACGCCTGCGGCGACGCACGCTGCCAAGACCGGAAGAGTTGTCCGAGTTGCATGCCGCTCACACGTGGTTGCGCAGCATCAGTTCCTTGGGATGCGGCTGGAGGTAGAGCTGGTCCGCGAGGTACTCGACGCCGAGCGTGAGGACGTGGTGGCGCACGAGCGTGATCGGCACGATCAGCGGGACCAGACCGAGCCTGTAGTCCTCGAGCGTGCGGTGCAGCTCCGCACGCGAACCATCCGCGAGCTCGCGCTTGAAGTAGCCCGCCATGTGCTGCAGCACGTTGTGGTGGCGACCGCGCGTCGCGGGCCGCGCCATGCCCTGCATCAGCTGCAGCCCGTAGCGCTCGCGCAACTCGGCGCGGCCCAGGTCCTTGCGAGCGGCCACCAGCCGGCCCATCGACGAGTAGTGCTCGGGGCTGTGCGCCAGGAGCAGGTACTTGTGGACGCGGTGGAAGTCGACCAGCCGCGCGGGCGTGAAGTCGGATCCGACGAAGTCCAGCCAGCGCCGGTAGGCGAAGACGCGCTCGACGAAGGTCTCGCGCAGCTTGGGATCGTTGAGACGCCCCTCCTCCTCGACGGGCAGCAGCGGCATGCGGCGCATCAGCTCGCGCGCGAAGAGCCCGACGCCCTTGCGCGCGGGCATCCCGCTCGCGTTGTAGACCCGCACGCGCTCCATGCCGCAGCTGGGGCTGTCGCTCTTCAGCACGTAGCCGCACAGGCCGGCCTCCTCGAGCGCACGCACGCGCGCCCGCACGTGGGCCTGCATCACGGCCGTGTAGTCCTCGCCGGACTCGACGAAGACCAGGCGCGGATCGTCGATGTCGCCCGCGAGGCGCAGCGTCGGGCGCGGCACCGGCAGGCCGCTCTCGAGCTCGGGACACACGCCGACGAACTCGACGAAGGGGCCGAGGCCGTCGACCACGAAGCGGTCGCGTTTGTGTCCTCCGTCCCAGCGCACGGCCTGCCCGAGCAGGCAGGCGCTGACGCCGATGCGGATCGGCGCGCCGGGCGTCGCGCGGGGCGCGGCCTCAACCATGCGACTCCCCGAGCAGCTCATCGAGCTCGCGGAAGTTGCGCACGCGGTGGAAGGGAGGCAGCTCGCCGCCCGGCTCGGGCCAGGCGCCGCTGCCGCCGAGAACGAGCTGCACGCCGGACTCCTCGGCCGCGCGCCCGAGCGAGCGCACGAGCCCCGCAAGCTGCTCGCGGTCCTGGCACACGACCGCGGCCGAGAGCGCGAGCATCTCGCACTCGCCTTGGCGCACGTGCGCTTCGAGCTCGGTGGACGGCACCGAGCGGCCGGCCCACTGGGCACGCCAGCCGCGTTCGCGCAGGCACAGCTCCGCGAGCTGCAACCCGAGCGTGTGCTCGTCGCCGGTGACGCTCGAGAGCAGCGCCTTGGGCGCTCCGCTGGGAACCGGGATCGCGTCGGCGGCCCGGGCGAGCACGCGCGCGAGACGCTCGCTCGCCAAGTGCTCCTCCAGCACCGTGATCGTGCCCTGCTCCCAGCGCCGGCCGAGCTCGATCAGCACGACACCGATCAACTCGCCCACCTGCCACCAGGAACCCAGGCGCGCGCGCTCGCCGAGCAGGGCGCTGAGCGCCTCGTAGGGATCGCCGTCGCGTTCCAGGCGCCGGATCCACTCGTCGACCTGCGCCGGATCCGGCGGGTGGACCTCCTGCTGCCGACGCTGGAAACGCGCGACCTCGTCGCGGGTGAAGCGGCGGTGTCGTCCGGCCGTGCGCGCGCAACGCAGCAGGCCGGAGTCCGCCCAGCGCTTGATGCTCGTCGGCCCCACACCCAGCAGTCGCGCCACCTCGGCACTCGTCAAGAATTCGTCCGTTGCTTCCATAAAACGCCTCTCTATTGGCCTAATATAGCCGTGAATCGTCCATGAACAGCCCGAATGTCCATAAATTCGTCCACCCAACAGGGGCACGCCTCCTGTTGACGGGTGCGACCGGGTTCCTCGGCCGGGCGCTCGCCCTGCGCCTCGTTCGCGAGGGGTACGGGCTGGTCGCCTGGGTGCGCTCCCCCGAGCGTGCGCGCTCGGTCCTGCCCGCTGGAACCGAGCTCGTCGGGACTGCCGGAGGACGACAGGCCCTCGCCGGCGCGCTCGAGGGCGTCGAGGCGGTGATCCATCTCGCGGGCGAGCCCCTGGTCGCCCAGCGCTGGAGTCAGGCGCGGCGCGCCGAGCTGCGCGCGAGCCGCATCGACTCGACGCGCGAGCTGGTCGAGGCGCTGGCGAGCGCGCCGCGTCGGCCCCGTGTGCTGCTGTGCGCGAGCGCGGTCGGTTGGTACGGGGACCGCGGCGACGAGGAGCTCGACGAGCGCTCGCCGCCCGGCACCGGATTCCTGCCCGAGCTGTGCGCCGAGTGGGAGCGCGCAGCCCAGGCGGCCGGGGACCTGGGCGTGCGCGTGGTCACCCTGCGCACGGGCCTCGTGCTCGGGGCGGGTGGAGGAGCGCTCGCGCCGCTGCTCGTCCCCTTCCGCCTCGGCCTGGGCGGACGGCTCGGCAGCGGGCGACAGTGGATGCCCTGGATCCACCTCGAGGACTGGGTCGAGCTCGTCGTGCGCGCCCTCGCCGACGAGCGCTGCCGCGGGGCGCTCGACCTGTGCGCGCCGCAGCCCGTGACCAACGCCGAGTTCACGCGCACGCTGGCCGCGGTGCTGCAGCGACCCGCGCGGCTGGCCGTGCCCGCTCCTCTGCTGCACGCCGCACTGGGCGCGCGCGCCGAGCTCGTGCTCCAGAGCCAGCGCGCCCTGCCGCGGCGCGCGCTCGAGCTCGGACATGCGTTCCGCTTCCCCGCGCTCGCCCCGGCGCTGCGGGACCTCGTCGGTCCGCGCCCGGAGATCCGCATCGAGCGGGCGAGCGGCGCTCCCGACGTCGAGTACCTGCGCCGCGCCCCGCCGCGCTGGGTGCTGCGGCAGGAGACGCGCATCCCGGCCCCGCTCGAGGAAGTCTTCGCCTTCTTCTCGGCCGCCGAGAACCTGGGCGCGATCACGCCGCCCTCGATGCGCTTCACGGTCGCGAGCCCGCCGCCGATCGCGATGCACGCCGGGCGCGAGATCGACTACGGCCTGCGCCTGGGACCGCTCGCGCTGCGCTGGCGCTCGCGCATCGAGGTCTGGGAGCCCGGCCGGCGCTTCGTCGACAGCCAGGTGCGCGGGCCGTACCGCTCGTGGTGGCACGAGCACCGCTTCGAGCGCGACGGCAGCGGCACGCGCATGCAGGACGAGATCTGGTACGCGCCGCCGCTGGGCCCGCTCGGCGCGATCGCGCAGCACCTCGTGATCGCGCGGCAGCTGCGCGCGATCTTCGACTACCGCTCGCGCGCGATCGCGCTGCACTTCGGGCGCGCCGACGACGAGCTCAGCGCGCGAGGCTGAGGAGGAACACGTCGCCCGCGCCGCCGCCGTAGCCGTCGAAATCCGGCGCCGCGACCGCCAGCTCCGCGCGAGCGTCTCCGTCCATGTCCCCCACGACGCAGACCTGCGCCCCGAAATCGGCGCGCGGGAAGCAGAGCACGCCGAGCACGCGCGCATCGGCACCCGAGCGGATCGTCGCCTCGACGCGCGGCGGGTTCGCGCGCCGCACGCGCGCCAGCCACAGCTCGCCGATCCCGTCGCCGTCCAGGTCGCCGATCAGGCGCTTGTCGAGCTCGTCGAAGTCCCCGGGTTCCTCGCACCACTCGCCCAGCGTGCGTCCGTCGCGCGCGTCGACGAGGCGGAAGGGATGCTTGGAGAGGCGCACGCCCGGCGGATCGAAGAGATCGTCGCCGACGTCGGGGATCACGAAGGCGTGCTGCGGAGCGCGCGGTGTGCTGCGCTCGAGCGCCCACACGCGGTGCAGCGGGATGCCGAGCAGCACCTCGATCCGCGCGCGCTCGGGTTCGGGATCGAGCGCGCCGCAGACGACGTGCGGCGCCGGTTCCAGCGTCGCGCCCGAGTACGCACGCGCATCGATGCGGAACTCCGCAAGCCCGTCGCCGTCGAGATCGCCCAGGCCCGCGAGCTCGTAGCCGAACCCGTTCGCGCCGCAGCCTCCTTCGGGCCAGGCGCGCAGCGTGCGGCCGCCCTCGCCGGCGAGCAGCCAGACGCGCCGCGCGCCTCCCGGCCGCGTCGCGGAGGCGAGGAACTCCGGTCGGCCGTCGCCGTCGAGATCGCCGACGCGCGCGAGGCATTGCCCGGCCGGACGCTCGAGGTCCTCCGAATCGATGCATCCGGGCAAGAGCGTGAAGAGACGCTGGCGCGACCAGCCGACGACGTGCAGCGCCGTCCGCCCGCTGAAGGCGAGCTCGCCTCCGTCCTCGACGAACGCGTTGCGCGCCACGAGCAGCTCGGCGCGTCCATCCCCGTCGAGATCGCCGGCGGGAGCCAGCGCGGCGCCGAGGTTCTCGTGGCGGCGACCGTGCAGGCTGCGGCGGAGCTCGATCCCGCCCGAGCAGACCGGCCGCGGGAACAGGTCCTCGGGCAGGAGCAGCGGAACCGGCAGGCCCGTTTGCAGGGAACACAGGCAGACGAGCAGCGCGTGCATGCCCCTGCAACCGCGCGCGAGTCGCACGGTTGCGCCCGATCGCGCCGGGATCAGCGCCGCTCCGCGAGCAGCGTGCGCACGAACCCGGCCAGCGCCTCGCCCGCGGCGCGGTTGCCGCGCGCGTTCCAGTGCGAATCGCGCAGGTGGTAGACGTGCCGGCGCCCGTCGGCGAGCGGTGCGACGCCGCGCAGCACGGGCTCGAGGTCGAGGACCGGGATGCCACGCGAGGCGAGACGCTCGCCGAGCAGACGCTGCGGCCGGTCGCGCTCGAGCTCCGCTGCCTGCAGCTCGCTCCAGAGCGCGTCCTCGACCTGGAACTCGTCGGGGATCAGCAGCACGCCGAAGGGCCGGCGGCCGCACTCCTCGCGCATGCGCTCGAGCACGCGCAGCACGCGCGCGAGCTCGGGCTCGCCCAGGCCGCAGGCCTGCCGGGCGCGCGCGCGCTCCAGGCGCAGGAACCCCTCCGGCGAGATCGTCGCGAGCTCCCGCAGCGGATCGCCGAGCCAGGGATAGCGCTGCTCCAGCGTCTGCGTCGGATCGGCGCGCTCGCGCTCGCCCGCGACGCGCGCGGCGCCGGCGCGGTTCGTGCGCGACTCCGCGGCCATGCGCGAGAGGCGCGTCGGCACGAGCCAGACGAGCACGTTGCGCCGGTCGAGCCAGGAGGCGAGCCACGCATCGCGCGCGGCCTCCTGCGGCGGGAGGTCGAGATCGTTGCCGACGAAGAGCGCGATCACCACGGCGCTGGGATCGAGCGGCAGCGCCTCGTGCACCAGCAGCTGCTCGTACTCCAGCGGGCCGATGCCGGCGACGCCCAGGTTGTCGACCGCGAAGCCCAGGGCGCGTTCGGCGATGCTGCTGTAGTGCAGCTCGCGCGGCACGATGCCCTGGCTGAACGAGTCGCCGATCAGCGCGACACGCGTCTCGCCCTCGCGCCGGTGCTCGAACTCCTCGTCGTAGTGGCCGCGCGCGTTGCAGGGCGCGCCGAAGCGCAGCGTCCCCGGCGGCGGCCGGTTCTGCTCGAGCACGCGCCCCGGCGCGAGCTCCTCGCGTGCGAGCAGCGGCGACGGGCGCACGCGCGAGGCGAGGCGCAGCGTGCCCTCGAGGAGCAGCGGCCCGGTCGCGAGCGCGAGGAGCAGCACGCGCAGCGCCTTCGCGCGCCCCGGCCGCCAGCGCGCGCTGGCGAGCTCGACGAGGAGGCTCAGCGCGACGAGGCCGGCCGCAGGGCCGAGCGCCAGCTCGAGCCACAGCCGCTGGTACTCGTGGACGCAGGCGAGGAAGGCGAGCCAGCCCAGGCCCAGCGCGACCAGCAGCAGGCGCACCCAGTCGAAGGCGTGCGGCGCGTGCGCGCTCCGCGCCAGGGCGAGAGCGCCTGCGATCACCAGCGCCAACGCGAGGAGTTCGCACGCGAGGATCCCGGCCGCGCCGCCTCCGAGCAGCGACTGCAGCGCCGGACGCCAGGCGTACCAGGCGCCGATCGACGCGAAGCAGGCGGCCAGGCACGGCAGGCCGAAACCGATCGCGCGCCTCATCGAGGTGCAGAGCTCCCCTCGAGCGCAATCCCGCGCACGACGTGCACGAGCGCGAGGCGCCCGACCAGTGCGACGCCCGGGTCCGGATCCAGGCTGCGCGCCACGAGCGCGTCGAGGCAGGGCGCAGCCGCGCGGCCCAGGCTGGCGACCTGCACGAGCGTGCGCGCACGCGTGCCCGGGTCCTTGTCGTCGAGCGCCGACTGCAAGCGCTCGCGCTCGCCCGGCGGCGGAGCCGCTCCCAGTCGCTCGACGCCCAGGCCGAGCACGAGAGCGGCGAAGCGCGCGCGCAGGAAGCGCTGCGCCAGCGCGCGCGCGGGGCCGGCCTTGGAAGAGCAGCCCTCGACGGCCGGCGCGAGCGCCTCCGCTCCGAGCGCGAGCAGCCGCGCGCAGCCCTGTTCGTCGCGGCCGAGCGCGGCGCGCTCGATCACCAGCCGCGCCAGCGCCTCGCGCCAGCCTGCGGCGGGCTCGTTCGCGCGCCGCGCGAGCTGCGCCTCGATCCCGCTGCGCGTGCTCTCGTCGGCAGGAGCGATCGCGACGAGCGCGAGCGCTGCCTGCTGCGCCACGGCCGCGTGGTCCTCGGCCAGCGTGCGCCGCAGCGCGGGCACCGCCGGCGCGGCGATGCTCCGCATGCGCCCGAGCGTCCACGCCGCCGCGACCCGCCGACGCGGATCCGGGTCGACGAGTCCGGCGAGCAGCGGTTCGACCGCGCTCGCGCCGATCTCGGCCAGGATCGAACCGATCTCGCGCGGGTTGGAGACGCCCGCGTCGACGAGGTGCTCGCAGAGCGGCGCGACCGCGTCCTGGCCCGCCGCGACGAGGGCCTCGCGCAGGGCCGCGCGGAAATCGCGGCTGGCGTCTTCGACCGTCGTGAAGTTCGCGACGATCTGCGGCACGTTCGCGGGCGCGACCGACACCAACGCGGCGCGAGCGGCCTCGCGCATCCGCTCGTCACGCCCGTCGACGAGCTCGAGCAGCCGCGGGATGGCGTCGCCGCAATCCGCAGGCGCCACGCGCGCGAGCCCCAGCGCGCACATCCCGCGCTCGAAGGGATCCGTTGCCTCGAGCCCCTTGCGCCAGTCGTCCGCGGAGCGGGCGCAGCTCGCGCATGCGGAGAGCAGCAGCAGGAGGCTCGTGCGGAGGACGCGCAAGGCGATCGATGCTACAAATCCCGAACGCCTTGGGTGGGATTGTGACCCGGGCGATCCCTACAATCGCGGGTTGGGACGGCGTCTGCCCGTCTCCCCGCCCCCCCAGACCACCCGGATCTCCCCATGCTCAAAGCTCTCCTCGTCGCCGCGTCCTTGCTGCTCGTTCCCGCGTCCGCCCTCGCCGAAGGGCCGACGCTCAAGCCGGGCGATGCGGCGCCCGCCCTGCAGGTCAAGCAGTGGGTCAAGGGCCAGCCCGTCAAGGGCTTCGAGAAGAACAAGCTCTACGTGGTCGAGTTCTGGGCCACCTGGTGCGGCCCGTGCAAGAAGAGCATCCCGCACCTGACCGAGCTCGCGGCCGCGCACAAGGACATCACCTTCGTCGGCGTCAGCGTCTGGGAGAACAAGCAGGAGGACGTCGCGCCCTTCGTCGAGAAGATGGGCGACAAGATGAACTACGTCGTCGCGATGGACGACGTGCCCGAAGGCAAGAAGGGCAACGAGGGCGCGATGGCCAAGAGCTGGATGACCGCCTCGGGCTCCAACGGCATCCCGACCGCGTTCATCGTCGACGGCACGGGACACGTGGCCTGGATCGGCCACCCGATGGAGATGGAAGAGCCGCTCGGCAAGATCATCGCCGGCAAGTGGGACCTCGCCGCGTACGCCAAGGAACGCGCCGAGGCTGGCGCCCTCGAGGCCGCCACCAACGAGCTCGGCGGCAAGCTCAGCAAGCTGATGAAGTCGAAGGACCTCAAGGGCGCGATCGCCGCCATGGAAGAGGCCTTCGTCACGACGCCCAAGCTCGAGGAGAACTTCGGCTACTACAAGTTCCGCATGCTGCTCGACCTCAAGGACTACGACGCGGGCTACGCCTACGCGGACAAGCTGATCACCGGCGCGCTGAAGAACGAGGGGCAGGCCCTCAACGCGATCGCCTGGACGATCGTCGATCCCGACAACAAGGACCTCGCCAAGCGCGACTACAAGCTGGCCCTCAAGGCCGCGCTGCGCGCCAACGAGATCACCAAGGGCAAGGAGCCCAACGTGATCGACACGCTGGCCAAGGTCTACTTCGACTCGGGCGACGCCGCCAAGGCCGTCGAGTTCCAGACCAAGGCGCTCGAGCTCGTCAAGGGCACCGAGCAGGAGAAGGACTTCCAGGAACGCCTGGACCAGTACAAGGCCGGCAAGCCCGCCGGCAAGTGAGCCCGGAGACACTCGCGTGAACGAGCGGCCCGCGCCCTGGCGCGGGCCGCTCGCGTTGCGGGGCCTGAATGCCGCCCCGGCGAGCGGGTAGCATCGGGCGCTCCCCCATGGTCGAGGCCTTCCGCTGCTCGCAGTGCTCCGCGCCGGTCACCGACGACCGCTGGACGAACTGCCCCTACTGCGGCACGGTGCTCGCAAAGCCGACGATCAACCCGCTGCGCGCTGCGGTCGCACCCGAACGCTTCGCGGCCGCCGAGCGCTCGCCCGGCTTCGACGAGCTGCAGCGGCGAACCCCCAGCGGCAGCGGCGCGCTGGTCGGGATGGGCCTGCAGACCGCCTTCCTCGTCGTCTGGACCCTGATCGCGGGCGCGATGACGATCCCGTTCCTCGCCGCGGGCCCGCTCGCACTCGTCCCCGCGGCGATGTGCGCCTTCGGCATCGTCATGCTCGTGCGCTCGAGCCAGCGCACGGCGCAGTTCGCGAACGCACGGCTGGAACGTCACGTCGCGGTCTGGAAGGACGAGCGCACCGAGGTCAGCGGCGGCGGCCGGAACAGCTCGGCCTCGACGCACCACTTCGTGCTGCTCGAGCTGCGCGACGGCCAGCGCAGCGAATTTCCCTGCGACGATCGCCTGGCGGGCGCGCACGCGCCGGGCGACATCGGGATGGCCTACCTGCGCGGCGGCGTGCTGCTCGACTTCGTGCGTATCGACGTCTGAGCGCGCCGAACGGCGCCGGCTGGTATCCTCGCGGCGACCCGAAAGGAACCCATGCCGCACCTCCCCCGCACGCTCCTCGCCCTCGCTCTCCTGGGAAGCCCCGCGCTCGCCGACCTGCAGTTCGTGCGCTCCTCGCACACCGACGCCTACAAGTCCTTCGGCAAGGACGTGCCGGCGAAGGACTCGCAGATCACGGTCTGGATGGCCAAGGACCGCATGCACATCGAGTCGGAGGGTCTCAACGCGATCGTGCGCCTCGACCAGAAGAAGCTGATCCTGCTCGACAACAAGGAGAAGACCTGGATGGCGGTCGAGCTGCCCTTCGACCTCAAGAAGTACGTCGCGCCGGAGATGGCCGGGATGGTCGACCAGATGATGGGCGCGCGCGCGCTGCAGGCCAAGGTCGAGGCCAAGGACGAGACCAAGACCTTCGGCTCGTGGAGCGCCAAGCGCTTCGACATCACGCTCAGCCAGGCCGGCCAGGCCGTGTCGAGCGAGGTGCTCTGGGCCTCGAAGGACATCAAGGCCGACATGACGGCCTACGTCGAGATGTACGCCGCGATGATGTCGCTCGCGCCCGAGAACAAGAACCTCGTGGTCGAGCTGAAGAAGGTCGACGGCGTGCCCGTGCGCAGCGAGAAGACGCAGACGCTCAACGGCGCGCAGGTGCACACGGTCGAGGAGCTCCGCTCCGCCACGGAGAAGGACGCGCCCGCCGGCATCTACGACGTGCCGGCCGACTTCAAGGAGAAGCCCTTCGACCCGATGAACGGCCGCGGTCCGGCGAAGCGCCCCGCCGCCGGCGGCGCGTCGCGCTCGGGCGGCGGCTGAGCGTCGCGCGCGCTCACCACTGGATCGACTGCGCGCTGCTCGCGTTCCACGTGCTGCCCTGCGGCGCGGGGCAGAAGCCCGCCGCGGGGTCGCGGTAGTAGACCTGGTAGTGCCGCTGGCTCCCGTTCGCGATCGAATCGCCCAGCGCCGCCGAGCGCGCGCGGATCGACGGATCGCCGGCCTCGGGGAAGCGCGCCGCGCCGTGGACCGCGTTGCGCGAGGCGAGTCGCTTGAGCTGGCCGCCCGCGCACAGGAGCCCGTCGCCGAACGGGACCGGCGCGGCCTGCAACGCGTTCCCCTGCAGGAAGATGCACAGCGCGTTCGGCAGCGTGCCTGCGACGTCGAGCACGACATCGTCCGCCGAGGGCGTGCCCCAGGCGAAGAGCTGCGCGCCGCTCGCGTCGGCGGAGTTGGCGCAGCCGTGACCGGACGCGCCGTTGTTGCCGCACGGACAGGGCACGGCCTGCGTGCCGTCGCCGAAGCACAGCGCGCTGCCCGCGGCCGGCTCGAGCGACTCCAGGCGCACGAGGTAGGCCTCCCAGTAGTTGTTGTGCGCGCCGACGCCGGCGAGGAACCACGGTCCGGTGCCGCGCACGCAGTCAACCGAGGCGAGCTCCCACCCGGCGAGCTCTGCTCCCAGCCCCTGCGCCGCGAGCAGGTCGGCGAGGCGCCGCACGCCGTGCGCCGCGTCCCAGATCAGCGCCGCGTTGCCGCCGCCGTCGTCGCCGATGCCGACGATCAGCGCGCCGTCGTCGCTGACGTCCTCGGCCCAGACGTACGCGCCCGGCGCGAAGCTGCCGATGTCGACCATCCCGCCGGACGCCGTCCAGCGGAAGCCGCGCGAGGGCGTGCCGACGTAGTCGTTGCCGACGATCACGCTGCCGTCGTCGCTCATCGCGCGCGGTTCGCAGTCGTTGCCGCCGGGCAGGTTGCCGATCGAGACCATCCCGCCCGACGCGGTCCAGCGGAAGCCCGAGCCGATGCCGGCGCCCGTCGCGCTCCAGCCTGCGATCACCGCTCCGCTCGCCGAGCAGCAGGTCGCCGCGGAGTTCGAGCCGCCGGGCAGGAAGCCCAGGTTGGTCCAGTCGTTCTGCTCGGTGTAGTACGCGGCCTGGAACAGGTTCGGGTTGGACTGGAAGCCGCCGTAGCCGACGGTCACCACGCCGTCGGCGGAGACCGCGGTGCAGTCGCTCGTGTCGTGGCCCGGCGGCGTGCCGACGTGGCCCGCGCTCGCGCCGTAGCGCATCCAGCCCTCCAGATCGCCGAACTGCGCGTGACCGCTGCCGCCGGAGACGACGCTCCCGTCCGCGGAGATCCCCGAGCACCACGTGGCGGTCGCACCGACCGACGGACCGGGATAGTCGAAGCCGATCCCGCTGCGCCAGCGGCGCGCCTGGTTGCCCTGGCCGACGATGTACGAGCCGCCGGCGATCGCGAGGCCGTCGGCCGAGACGCCGGTCGGCGAGAAGTAGCCGTAGCCCTGCGGTCCCAGCGGCAACGGGGTGAAGCTCGTGCCGCCCGCCAGCGCGGGCAGGACGAACACGGGGACGGCGACGAGACGCGAGAGCGTGAGCGGTTGCATCGAGGGCCTCCGTCCAGACGCTACTCGAACGCGCGGGCCCGCGCAGGAGCGCAGCGCGGATTCTGCGCACCTGTCGCACCCGTCACGCGCCCGACGATCCGTTCAGCTCGAAGCCGTGCTCGACGAGGCGCCGCTCGACCTCCAGGCCGTGGTCGGCGCGGCGCGTCTCGACCAGGATCTCGACGTCGACCGATCCGAGCGGGACCTTCCAGCCCGAGCGGTAGTGCTGCACGTCGAGCACGTTGCACTGCGCCTCGCCCAGCAGCGCGAGCACGCGCGAGAGCTGTCCCGGCGCGTCCGCCAGGCGCAGGCGCACGAGGTGGTAGCGCCCCGCGTGCGCGAGCCCGTTCTCGATCACGCGCGCGAGCAGGTTGAGGTCGACGTTGCCGCCCGAGACCAGCGCGCAGACGTGCTTCGCGCCGGGCACCTTGCCCGCGACCAGCGCCGCGATCCCGACCGCGCCCGCCGGCTCGACCACGATCTTCGACTTGTCCATGGCCTGGAAGACCGCCTCGGCGATCTCGGGCTCCTCGACCGTGACGCACTCGTCGACCAGGCGCAGCACCAGCGGCAGCGTGTGCCCGCCGGGCGCGCCGACGCGGATGCCGTCGGCCAGCGTGCGCGGCGAGGCGACCGTCTGGCGCGTGCGCGAGCGGAACGAGTGCACCATCGGCGCGGCGCCGCTGGCCTGCACGCCGACCAGGCGCACCTGTGGAGCGAGCGCCTTGAGCACCAGCCCCACACCCGCGATCAGTCCCCCGCCGCCGATCGGCACGACCAGCGTGTCGAGCGCGGGCACCTCGTCGAGGATCTCGAGCGCGACCGTGGCCTGGCCCTCGATCACGAGCGGATCGTCGAAGGGGTGCACGAGCGTCGCGCCGCGCGCGTCGGCCAGCGCGCGCGCCGCGGCCTGCGACTGGTCGTAGCTCTCGCCCTCGAGCACGACCTGGGCGCCGTAGCCCTCGGTGCGCAGGATCTTGTTGAGCGGCGTGGCGCGCGGCATCACGATCGTCGCCGCGGCGCCCGCGATGCGCGCGGCGAGCGCCACGCCCTGCGCGTGGTTGCCCGCCGAGGCCGCCACGAGCCCTCGCGCGCGCTCGTCGGGCGCGAGGCAGAGCACCTTGTTCAGCGCGCCGCGCAGCTTGAACGAGCCGGTGCGCTGCAGGCTCTCGAGCTTGAGCCAGACCTCCGCGCCCGAGCTCTCGCTGAAGGTGTGCGAGTAGACCGTCGGCGTGTGGCGCACGTGCGGACGGATCCGATCGGCCGCGGTGCGGACGTGCTCGAGCGCCTCGGGGAGCGCGATCGCGGAGAAGTCGGTGCTCATGCGCTGGGGTGCGCGCCATTCTAGGGGTGCGGTGGCCCGCGCGCGGCGCCCGCGCTACAACAAGCGCATGCTCCCCGCCGGTTCGATCCTCGCGCGCGCGCTCGCCGCCGTGCTCGCACTCGTCCCGCTCGCCGCCGCGCAGGGCGGCTACACCACCGAGAAGGTGCCCGAGCTCGGGCTCGCCTTCCCGCGCGCGCGCACCTACGAGGCGATCCCGCTGCAGCCCAGCGAGGAGCTGATCGTGCTGAGCTACGCCGAGAAGGTGCCCGAGGATCCCAAGAAGCGCCGCCGCGTGCGTCCGGAGCTCTCCTTCGCCTGGATCGAGCGCGCGCCGCAGCGCGCCGCGCGCACGGGAGGGACCGACGCGCCGCCGAGCGAAGGTGCGCCGGCCGCGAACGAGAAGCCCGATCCCAAGGCGCCGCCGCCGATCGACAGCCTCGAGCGCTTCGTCGAGCAGCGCCTGCGCGGCTGGAAGCTCGGCGAGGCCAGGCCCGGCAAGGATCGCGAGGGCTGCAAGGTGCGCGAGTTCCGCCCCGAGCCGCCCAAGGGCGACCATCCCGCGCTGTGGATCTGCTCCTACGAGAACGACCAGCGCACGATCGCGCTGCTCGGCCAGTGCGACGAGAAGGACCTCGCCGAGGAGGAGAAGATCTGGCGCTACACGGCCGAGCACCTGGACATCGGCAAGCCCGAGGGCCAGGACCGCTCGAAGGTCGAGCAGCTCTACGCGCGCAAGACGCTCAAGGGCGTCGAGCACCGCGTCGAGGTGCGCCTCTCGATGGTGCGCGGCTGGAAGGTCGAGGACACCGAGAACTACATCGTGCTCTACGACACGCCCGACCAGCCGCTGGTGCGCAAGATCGTGCGCGACCTCGAGCTCCTGCGCATCGAGTACGAGCACCTCTTCCCCTCCGAGAAGCGCGTCGAGAGCGTCTCGACCGTGCGCATCTGCAAGAGCCGCGACGAGTACCTCTCCTACGGCGGGCCGCCGCAGTCGGCCGGCTACTGGAACTGGAACGACGAGGAGCTCGTGCTCTACGACGCCGAGGTGCAGGACAAGTCGCACCACATCAGCGACGCGAACACGTTCATCGCGCTCTACCACGAGGCCTTCCACCAGTACATCCACTACTCGACCGGGGAGCTGCCGCCGCACTCCTGGTTCAACGAGGGCCACGGCGACTTCTTCTCCGGCGCGACGATCCGCGACGGCAAGGTGCGCTCGATCGGCGCCAACCCCTGGCGCGTGAAGACGATCCAGCAGGCGATCCTCGCGCAGAAGCACGTGCCGCTCTCCGAGCTGATCCGCTACGAGCAGCCGCAGTACTACGCCAACCCCTACATCTGCTACGCCGAGGGCTGGTCGCTGATCTACTTCCTGCGCAAGAGCGAGCTCGTCGCCAAACGGCCCGAGTGGGCGCAGATCCTGCCGACCTACTTCGCCGAGCTGAAGTCGGGCTACGCCGCGGAGCTCGCGAAGCTCGAGGCGCAGGGCAAGTCCAAGGACCAGGAGCTGCGCGCCAAGGCCGGCCTCGCCGTGCGCACGGCCGCGCTGGAGAAGGCCTTCGCGGGCGTCGATCTCGTCGAGCTCGAGGCGGCCTGGAAGAACTACGTGTCCGCGATCCCCGAACCGAAGAAGGACTGATGCTCCTCCCGCTCCTCGCCAGCGCGCTGCTCGCGTCCCCCGCACCCGACGGAATCGTGCCGCGCCACTGGCTGGTGATCGGCGCGGTCGACAAGACCGGCCGGCGGCCCGTGCGCCCCGACGCGGTCTTTGCGCGCCACCTCCTGCGCCGCGACGCGCCGCCGCCGGCGAAGGGCGAGGTGCTGCGCGGCGAGAACGGCACGGACTGCGCCTGGTCGGAGTTCGAGGCGCCCGAGGACGGTCGCGTCGGCGGCGACGCGAGCTACGCCTGGACCACGCTCGAGTCGGACGCTCCGCGCGTCTGGCTGGCGAAGCTCGCGGGCGCGAGCCGCCTGTGGGTCAACGGCACGCCCTTCACCGGCGATCCCTACGAGTACGGCTTCGGCGGCGTGCCGATCGCGCTGGCCAAGGGCGCGAACCAGATCTGCGTCGCCGGCATCCGCGGCTCGTTCCGTCTCGAGCTCGTCGCGCCGCAGAAGGAGCTCTTCCTCGCCGGCTGGGACGCGACCTTCGGCGACCTCGTCGTCGGCGACAAGGACGCGACGATCCCCGGCGCCGTGCTGGTGGTCAACGCCGGCACGAGCGCCGCGGAGCTGCGCGTCAACGGCGGCGACGGGCATGCGAGCTTCGCCGACCCGCGTCCGCTCGCGCTGCCGCCGCTCTCGTTCGAGAAGCTGCCGCTGGACTTCGTGCTGCGCCCCGACGGCGGCGTGCAACCGGGCGCGTTCCCCGTCCCGGTCTACCTGCAGCACGGCCCGGGTCCCGAGCCGAGCGACCGCGCCAGCTTCGCGATCGACGTGCGCGCGAAGGGCGCGGCGCGCCGCGTCGCCTTCCGTGCGCGCGACGACGACTCGGTGCAGGTCTGCGCGCTGCTGCCCGCCAGCGGCACGCGCGCCGAGCAGCGCGGCGTCGTGCTCAGCCTGCACGGCGCGAGCGTCGACTGCTGGGGACAGATCAGCTCGTACTCGCAGAAGAAGGACTTCGCGATCGTCGCGCCGACCAACCGGCGCTCGTACGGCTTCGACTGGCAGGACTGGGGCCGCACCAACGCGTACGAGGCGCTGCTCGCCGCGGTCAACGAGATCCCGCGCGCGCTGTACCTGACCGGCCACTCGATGGGCGGGCACGGGACCTGGCACCTGGCCGCCAACGACGCCGACCGTTTCGCCGCGATCGCGCCGAGCGCGGGCTGGATCAGCTTCGACAGCTACGGCGGCCGGCCGCAGAGCGCGCTCGACGCCTTCTGGCACGGCGCCGACGCGAGCTCCGACACGCTGGCGCTGCTCGCGAACCTCGCGCAGCAGCCGACCTACATCCTGCACGGCACGGCCGACGACAACGTGCCGATCCGCGAGGCGCAGACGATGGAGAAGGCGCTCTCGGCCGCCGGGCATCCGCCGCAGGTGCACTGGCAGGAGGGCGCCGGCCACTGGTGGGACGGCGATCGCGCCGCGGGCGCCGACTGCGTCGACTGGCCGGAGATCTTCGAGCTCTTCCGCGCCTCCAAGCCGCGCGTGGTCGGCACGCAGATCGACTTCACCAGCGTCGATCCCGCGATCGACTCCGCGCACGGCTGGCTCGCGGTGCTCGAGCTCGTGCAGTACGGCAAGCCCGTGCACGTGACCAGCAGCACGCGCGAGAACGACCGCGCGCTCGTGATCCAGACCGAGAACGCGCGCTACCTGCGCCTGACTTATCCGCCCGCGCCCTCGAAGAAGCTCGTCGTCGACGGCAGCGAGATCGCGCTCGCCGGCGACGGCGTCGATCTGCTGCGCGAGAACGGCCGATGGCGCGTGCTCGCCGGCGCGTACCCGGACCTGCCCTTCCAGGACGAGGGCGCGCTCGAGGCCCGCACGGTCGGTGCCGAGGCCGGCTGGAAGGCGAAGACGCCCGACCGCTCGGGACCGTTCAAGCACGCCTTCACGCGCTCGTTCGTGCTGGTGTACGGAACGCAGGGCTCGCCCGAGGAGCAGCGCGAGCTCCTCGAGCGCGCGCGCGCCGACGCGCAGACCTGGTGGTACCGCGGCAACGGCCGCGCGCGACTGCTCTCCGACTACGAGTACCTCGCGCAGGGCTCGCGCTCGGCCGCGGGCATCGTCGGCAACGTGATCCTCTACGGCAACGCCGACACCAACCTGGCCTGGAAGGAGCGCCTGGGCGCGCGCGCGCCGATCCAGGTGCAGCGCGGCCGCGTGCGCGTCGGCACGCGCGAGTGGAGCGGCGACGGCCTGTGCGCGCTGTTCGTCTTCCCGCCGACGCTCGACGATCCGAAGCTGCCCGAGCTCTTCGGCCTGGTCGGAGACACCGGACCGGCGGGCACGCGCCTCTCCTCGACCGTGCCGTACTTCGTCTCGGGCGTCGGCCTGCCGGACTACACCGTCTTCGGGCCCGAGGTGCTCGAGAAGGGCGACGGCGGCGTGCTTGCCGCGGGCTGGTTCGACGCGCAGTGGCAGCTCGACGGCCACGGCTTCCTCGCGCCCGAGCCGAAGCCGGCGCAGAAGTGACGCGGCCGGCGCGGAAAGCGCCGACTTCCCGTCACACCCGCGGGCGCCGAGGATGGTGTGCGCCGTGAGCACGATCCGCCCCGAGGACACCGAGGCCCTGCTGGCCGAGGCGAGCTGGACCTACGCCGCCTCGCGCGCGGGCTCGTGCGCGACGCGAGCGCGGCCGACGGCTTCGAGCAGGAGACCTGGCTCGCCGCGCTGCACGCTCGCCTGCCGCGCGCGCTCGAGCTGCGCGCCCTGAGCGCGTCGTCGCGCGCAACGTCTCGCGGCGCTCGCGCCGCGGCGCCTCCCGCGCGCGGCGCACGAGCCGCTCGGCGCGCGGAACGAGCGCGTCGAGGGCCTCGACGAGATCGCCGCGCGCGTCGAGCTGCAGAGGAAGCTCGCCGAGGCGCGCTGCTCGCGCTCGAGGAGCCCTGCCCGCAGCGCTTGTGCTGCGCTGGCCTCGACGGCCTGGCTCGATCCAGGTCGCCGAGCGCCTCTCGATCTCGCACGACGCCGCGCGCCAGCGCCTCTCGCGCGGCGTCGCGAAGCTGCGCGAGCGGCTCGACCGCGAGCACGAGGGCGGCCGCGCGGGCTGGATGGCCGCGCTCGTCCCGTTCACGCACGTGCCGCACGCATCGATCACGGGAGGACTGCTGCTGATGGGAACGAAGACGAAGATCGCCGCACTGCTGGCCGTCGCCGCGCTCGGCTTGTGGATCTGGAAGGGACCGCTCGCGCCCGAGCTCCCCGAGCCCGACGTGCACTCCGCCGCGCCGAGCCCGCTCGCGCCAGAGCCCGCGCACGAGGCGCAGAGCGCGCCCGCTCTCGACACGGCGCACAGCGAGTCGCGCGTCGCCGTCGAGATCCCGACGCCGGAATCGCGCGCGGCGAACCCCGCGCCGGAGAACGTGCTGCGCGGGATCGTGCTCGATCCGCGCGACCGTCCGGTCGCGGGCGCGCAGATCGTCGCCGCGAGCTCGCTCTCGTACGACTACCAGATGCTCGACCTCGTCGTCGCCGCGCGGACGGAGGTCGCGGGGCATGCGCAGAGCTCCGCCGACGGCCGCTTCGAGCTGACGCTCGATCCCGCGCGCTTCTACCAGATCGCGGTCGAGAAGCCGGGCTTCGCCGCCGCGACGCTCGGCCGGCGACGCACGGGCGAGACCGTCACGGTGCACCTGCCCTTCGGCGCGGCGATCGAAGGCCACGTCACGCAGGGCGAGCAGCACCTGCCGGTCGCGAACGCGCACGTGCGCGCCTTCCCCAACGGCAACGTGACGCTCGATGGCGCGCGTTTCGAGCAGTCGACGACGACCGATGCGAGCGGCTTCTACCGCCTGGATTCGGTGCCGCCCGGCCCGCTCTTCCTCGAGGCGAGCGCGCAGGGCCTGCCCACCTCGAACTGGTTCGAGCTGCAGGCCGAGCAGGGCAAGACGCTGACGCAGGACGTCAAGCTCGCGACGCAGGCCTGGTTCCGCGGACACGTGCTCGACGCCCAGACGCGCGCACCGATCGAGGGCGCGGTGCTCGGCACGATCTGGGTGCTGCAGCACACCGTGCGGAGCGACGCCTCGGGCGCGTTCACGCTGCCGCTCGACGGCGGATCCGACGGCCAGATCTACGTGCGCGCGGCCGGCTACGGCTTCCAGAACTTCCCGCAGGCCGCCGAGGCGGAGCACAAGGGCGCGGACGACCTCGAGCTCCTGCTGCAGCCCGCGCGCAAGGCCAGCGGCCGCGTGGTCGACGAGCAGGCTCGCCCGATCGCCGGCGCGTACGTCGCCGCGTGCGGCACGGACTTCGGCGCGGTGCAGCGCCACGACTGGGTCGGCGCGACGACCGACGCGCAGGGCCGCTACGTGATCGCCGACCTGCGCCCCGACCTCGCGCACTCGCTCTTCGTGCGCGCGCAGGGCTTCGGCAGCTGCGTCTACGAGTTCCCCCCGCGCGAGACGACCGAGAGCACGATCACGCTCGACGACGTGGTGCTGCATCCGGCGGGTTCGATCTCCGGACTCGTCGTCGACGAGAACGACAAGCCGCTCCCCGATCTCAGGCTCTCGCTGCGCGGCACCAACGCCGATCGCGGCCGCTGGGACACGCGCGGCGGCGCCTTCCTCGACTCCTACGTCGCCGAGCGCGAGGGCCGCAGCGACGACCGCGGCGCGTTCAGCTTCGACGAGCTCGCCGCCGGCGAGTACGAGGTCGAGCTGCGCCGCGACAGCCACCAGGTCACGGCCAAGCAGGCCGTCTCGCTGAAGTCCGGCGAGCGCCGCGCCGGGATCAAGCTGACCGTCCCCAACGGCCTCACGCTCGAAGGCCGCGTGCGCAATCGCGAGGGCAACGGCGTCGTCGGCGTCTACGTCAGCATCGAACCGACCGCGCCCGGCCTCTCCGACTGCGACGTGCAGAGCGGCGAGGATGGCCGCTTCGCCGCGCACGGCATCGTGCCCGGCGTGTACCGCATCCAGCTCTGGCCCAGGCCGAACGACACGGATCCGCCGGCCGAGACGTTCTTCGTCCACACCGTCTTCGAGGCGCAGCGCGCCGACGGACACCCGCTCGACCTCGTGATCGAGGACGGAGTGTGGCTCACCGGCGTCGTCGTCGAGGCCGACGGCACGCCCGCGCCCGGCGTGCTCGTCAGCGCGCGCGAGGAGAGCTCGGAGTTCGGCCAGACGGGGTTGACCGACGGGCAGGGCCGCTTCCGCATCGGCGTCGAGCACGACAAGCCGCTCGTTGTCGAGGCCAAGCGCACCGTCGGCCAGGCCGGCCTGGCCCGGAGGCTGCCGACCGACGACGATCCCTCGCGCTGGGGCCGCGTGCCGCAAGCCGTCGGCGGCGGGCCGGAGCTGCGCATCGTGATGCCGGCGAAGTGAGCCGGAACCTGGAGTAGGCTTGCGGGTTCTCGTGGCCATGACCCCGCTGCTCCCCGCGCTGCTGCTCCTCTTCCAGGCGAAGCCCGACCCCGCTGCGGCACTCGACTCTCGCGCCCAGGCCATCACGACCGACGGCAAGTCGTTCGCGTGGTCGCTCGCCGACGGCAGCGTGCGCCTCGCCTCGCTCGCGGGCGGTCCGTCAGCGGAGCTTGCGAGAACGAAGGGCGATCCCCAGACCGGACTCGCCTTCTCGGGGGACGGGAAGGAGCTCGCCGTCGCATCGGCTCGAGGCTCCCTGCGCATCCTCTCGGTTCCCGATGGCAGGCTGCTCGCCGAACTCCCCTGCGCACCGGCGGGGCCGGAGAGCGGGCAGCCCGCGTGCGCGGTCGACTGGCTCGCGGGCGGATCGCGACTGCTCCTCACGGGTGCTCGCGCGCGGCTCGTCGACCGTCAGGCGCTGAAGGTGGTGGGCGAGTTCGATGCCGGCGCGGACGAGCCGCTTGGCGCGCGCGCGGTCTCGATCGACGGCGAGCACTTCGCCCTCGGCGATGCGGCCGGCCACGTGCGCGTCCATTCCGCGCGCGATGGCGTCGTCGAGCACGATCGGCTCTCGGTTCCCGGGCCCGTGCACGCGCTCGCGTTCGACAATCCGGCGTCACGGCTCGCGATCGGCTCCGGCGATTGCAAGGTGCGCGTGTTCCCGCTCGCAGGGAACGGCACACCGCTCGAGCTCTCGCTCTGCGACGAGGACCTCACCGGCAAGCTCGCCATCGGCAGCGTTGCGTTCGCATCCGATGGCACGTCGCTGGTGGCGAGCTCCTTCCCGTGGTGGGTCGCTCGGGCGTGGGAGCTCGAGAAGGGAACGGTGCTGTGGAGCCACGACTGCAGCGGCGGCGACGATGCTCCGACCCTGGCGGCGTTCACGGGCGATCCGTCGGTGGTGTTCGTAGGCGCGCAGGGCACGCGCGTGGACCGCGCGAGCGGGAAGGTGCTCTCCTCGCTCGGCAAGGGCCGCTTCCAGGTTCAGGGCAACGTGTGCTGGTCTCGCCCTCCAGCAATCACAACCCGCGCCGTACTCGCGTGCGCAGGCTGTTTCGGCCGACGGCAAGCTGTTCGCCTACTCCGTGGACGACGGCACGCTGCACATCGTCACGCTCCCCGATGGCAAGCCTGTCTCCGTCGCCACGGGTTCCGCGAGCTGGATCGACGATCTGGCGTTCAGCCCGAACGCGAAGGAGATCGCTGCCATCGGATTGAACTTTCCGATGCGAATCTGCTCCTGCGCGGACGGCAAGGTCCTCGCCGAGATCACCCCGCACGTCGCGGACCACGTTACGAGCAGGAATGAGCGCACCGTCGACTATCTCGACGGTGGCGCAAGCCTCCTGATCTCCGGCTGGTCTCCCAGCGCATGCCTCGTCGAACGCAAGAGCGGGAACGTCCTGCGCGAGATTACGCTCGCTCCGGCCGACAAGCCCGACTCTGCCGCACCTCGGAGCGCGACGTGCATCAGCGCAGATGGATCACGCTTCGCCATCGCGGACGAGGCTGGGCGCCTGGCGGTCTGCTCGGCGAAGACCGGGGAGTTCCTGGCCGGCCCCGTGAGCATCGCACCCCTGCGGGGGAATTCCCTGGCCTTCGATCCGCTCGGAAAGCGGCTCGCGGTCGGGGCCAGCGACTGCACAGTGCGCATCTACGATCTCCCTTCGCTGGAGAAGCCGCGCGAGCTCTCGCACTGCGACCAGAACCTCTTCGGCGACCTCGAGATCAGCAGCGTGTGCTTCAGCGCGGACGGGAGGACGCTGCTCAGCGCCTCGTACACGTTCTGGGAGGTGCGGCTGTGGGACCTCGAGACGGGCAAGCCGCGCTGGGCGTACGACTACGGCGGCGGCAACCCGACGCAGATCCAGGCGCGCTTCACGCCGGACGGCTCGCACGTGATCGTCTCGAAGGGCGGCGTGCGGCTCAACGGCAAGCAGGGCACGCTCCTGGCTCCACTCGGGCGAGAGCAGATGACCGATTTCGGAATCGGCGGCGGCTACGCGTGGTGCGCGAGGGGCTCCACGCTCGAGGTGTACGACGTGAACGCGGACAAGCTCGTCTGCGAGCTCCCGCTCGGCGCAGCGGCCGCCACTCACGCGCCGCGCTGACGCTCAGCGTTCGATCCTCGACCGCAGCAACAGCTGGTCGAGATCGATCTGTGCCCCGATCGAGGTCCGCGCGCCGCGGCCGCCCGCGTAGCTCGAGCTCGCGCTGGCGTGCCTGGCCCACTGCGAGCCGCCGTTGCCGAGGAGCTCGACCGCGTCGATCTCGTTCCACCCCGGCGTGCGGTCCGTGTCGAGCACCAGGCGGATCGTCTGCACGTCGAAGTCCGTCGCCGGCCACTCGAGCAGGAGCGGCGCGCCGTTGCCGCTGGCCGTTCCGCTCCAGAGCGTGCGCCAGTCGCCCTGCGGGGTGCGGGCCTTGACCTCGGCGACGGCTCCCGGCGCGTTGACCTCGTAGATCCTCGCGCCGCTCGCGCGCACCGGCGTCGGGTACGTGAGCTCGAGCCACTGCAAGCCCATGTCGCCGCTCGCGCTGGCCCACGCATTGGGATCGTCGCGCTTGGGGTTGGCGTCGGGCGGGCCGCAGGCCTTCATCGCGTGCCAGCCGGGGATGTCCTGCTGCGCCTTCTGCGCGCCGTGCAGCGCCTCGATCACGGCGGGGTCGGTCTCGACGCGCAGCCAGTCGGCGACGAAGCCCTGGAACTCGGGCTCGGGGTACTCGCCGATCTTCTGCGCGGCGGCCAGGCGCACGGGCTGCTCCATGCCGGCCGCGGCGCGCAGGAGGTCGAGCGCGGCGGCCAGCTCGACGCCATCCAGGCGCGCGATCAGCGCGGCGCGCCACTCGTCGTCGGGGGCGCGCAGGAACAGGCGCAAGAGCGCGGCGTTGGCCTGTTCGCCCGCGAGGTGCACGATCACGGCCAGGGCGCGCTCGCGCACGCTCGCCGAGCGCAGGGCGAAGAGCAGGCCCTCGAGCGAGCTCTCCGCGCGCAGGTCGCCGACGATCTCGAGCGACTGCAGCGCGCGCAGCGCGAGCTTGTCGCCCGCGGGCGGACGGACGGCGTGGAGCAGCGCGCCGGCGATCTCGAGGTCGCCGCGGAAGCGCGGCTTGCCGAGCATCGCGCACAGCGCGGCGCGCAGCGCGTCGACGCGGCCGCCGTCGCCGACGAGCTCGCAGATCGGCGCGCGCAGCTCGACCGCGTAGGCATCGACCGCCAGGCGGAAGTACTCCGAGCCCTCGGGCGACTCGGCGAAGGAGAGCACGTACTGGTCGAGGTACCAGCGCGGGTCGTGCGCGTCCGAGGCTCCGGCCGCGGAGGGCGCGGTCGCGAGCGGGTTCGAGCGCTCGAAGCCCGACTCGAGCGGGCGCGCGCGCTCGAGCGCGTCCAGGCGCGAGGCGAGCGCGGCGATCTCGCGGCGCAGGGCGCCGGAGTCCTCGCCCGCGGCGGGGAGCGACTCCAGCGGCGCCGCAGTGCGCGAGGCGGCGGCGAACCAGGTGGCGGCGAGCGCGCTCGCCAGCGCGGACACGAGCACGAGCAGCAACACGAGCAGCGGCTTCATGGACCTCCGGTTCGTCCACTCTATATCCTGCGCGGCGTGAGTGCTGCGACGGGCTCGGATCTCGCGCTGGTGATGGGAGGCGGCGGCGCGCGCGCCGCGTACCAGGTCGGCGTGCTGCGCACGCTGGCCCGGCACCGTCCCGACCTCGCGCTGCCGATCCTGACCGGCGTCTCCGCGGGTGCGATCAACGCGGTGCACCTCGCGGCGCACGTCGGGACCTTTCCCGAGCGCGTCGCGCGCCTGCACGAGCTGTGGAACGGGCTGCACCCTTCCGACGTGTACCGCGTCGGGACGCTGAACCTGTTCTCGAACGTGCTGCGCACGGGTCTGAAGCTCGTGTCGGGCGGCCACCTGCGCACGCGCCGGCTCTACTCGCTGGTCGACACGGCGCCGCTGGCCGCGCTGCTGCGCCGCGAGTTCAGCTGTCCCTCCGGCGCGATCCCGGGCATCGGGCAGAACCTCGTCACGGGCGGATTGCGCGCGGTCGCGATCACGGCCTCGAGCTACACCACCGGCCAGTCGATCACGTTCGTGCAAGGCCGCGACATCCGCCTGTGGGAGCGCGCGCACCGCCGCAGCGTCGCCTGCAGCCTGCGCGTCGAGCACGTGATGGCCTCCTCGGCGCTGCCGATGCTCTTTCCCGCGGTCGAGGTCGACGGCCAGTGGTTCGGCGACGGCGGCATCCGCCTGACGGCGCCGCTCTCGCCCGCGGTGCACCTGGGCGCGCGGCGCATCCTGGCGATCTCGACGCGCTACGCGCGCACGGCGGCCGAGGCCAGCCAGCCCGCGACCGACGGCTACCCGCCGCTGGCGCAGATGGCGGGCGTGCTCTTCAACGCGGTCTTCCTCGACCTGTTCGACGCCGATGCGCTGACGCTCGAGCGCATGAACCGCGTCGTGGCCGAGCTTCCCTCCGAGAAGCGCGGCGAGCTCGCGCCGGTCGATCTGCTGCTCCTGCGTCCCTCGCGCGACCTGGGGCGCCTGGCGAACGAGTACGAGGCCGAGCTGCCGCGCGCGTTCCGCTTCCTGACGCGCGGCCTGGGCACGCGCGAGACGCGCTCGAACGACTTCCTCTCGCTGGTGATGTTCCAGCCGGACTACCTCGCGCGCGTGCTCGAGCTCGGCGAGCGCGACGCCGAGGCGCGCCTCGCGGAGATCGAGCGCTTCCTCGGCGCGTCGACGGTCCGGGATGCGTAAACGCGCCGCGGCGCGCGCGCACACACTCCTGCTCCGCGGGCACGCTCGCTAGGCTGTGCGCGCCCGCCCCCCCGCTCCGAGGAACCCGCATGCTCTTCGCCCCCGCCCTGCTCGCGAGCGCGCTGCTCGCCTCCCCCGCCACCGCCGCGCAGGAAGTCCACGCGCCGCTCCTGAACCACGAGGAGCTGCAGCAGGCGCAGACGAAGCTCGCCGCCGAGCATCCCGAGCTCGTCAGCGTCGTGCGCGTCGGCCGCTCGCGCGCCGGGCGCACGATCGAGGGCCTGCGCATCCTCGCTGGCGAGCGCTCCAGCGGGCGCCCGGCGATCCTGATCGTCGCCGACGTCGACGGACCGTACGTGTGGACGAGCACGCTGGCGCTGGAGCACGCGCGCGCGCTGGCCGAGGGCTACGCCTCGAACGCGCGCGTCAAGCAGCTGCTCGACGCGACCACGATCTACGTGATCCCGCGCTGTGACCCCGACGCAGCCGAGGCGCGCTTCGCGACGCCGCTCGTCGAGCAGCGCGCCAGCGGCCACGGCGTCGACAACGACCGCGACGGGCGCGAGGACGAGGATCCGCCCGCCGACGTCGACGGCGACGGCCTGGTCACGACGATCCGCGTCGCCTCGCCCGAGGGCGAGTGGATCGAGGATCCGACCGACCCGCGCGCGCTGGTCAAGGCCGACCCGAAGAAGGGCCAGCACGGCACGTGGAAGCTCTGGACCGAGGGCCGCGACGCGGACCACGACGAGCGCGTCGCCGAGGACGCGACGCTCGACGCGGAGGTCAACCGCAACTTCCCGCACGGCTGGCGCGAGCACGACGCGCGCTCGGGACGCTACGCCACCGACGAGCCGCCCGCGCGCGCGCTGTGCGAGTTCGTGCTGCTGCACACCGACATCGCGCTGGTCCTGACCTACGGCGCGCAGGACAACCTGGTCGAGAAGCCGCACACCGTCCCCGACGGCGCGCCGCGCGTGAAGCTCGTGCCGCAGGAGGGCACGCTCGAGTCCGACGGCGAGCTCTACGCCGAGATCGGCAAGACCTACCGCAAGCGCACGGGCTCGAAGGCCAGGGGCGACAACGACGAGCACGGCTCGTTCCAGGCCTGGTGCCAGTACCAGCGCGGCCTGTGGTGCCTCAACGTCGCGGGCTGGACGCTGCCGCTCGACGAGCCTGCCCCGAAGAAGGACGAGCCGAAGAAGGACGAGGCCAGGCCCGGCGAGTCCAAGGACGCGCCTCCCGCCGCGGACGCGAAGAAGAAGGACAAGGACGCCGACGCGCCCGAGCCCGGTGACGACGCCAAGCGCCTGCGCTGGATCGACGCGCACAACGAGGGCGCGCGCTTCGTCGCCTGGCATCCGTTCCAGCATCCCGAGCTCGGCGCGGTCGAGATCGGCGGCTTCGCGCCCTACGCGCGCCTCGAGCCGCCCGAGTCCGAGCGCATCGAGATCCAGAAGAAGGAGTTCGAGTTCCTGCTCGATCTGGGCGCGCTGCTCCCGCGCGTCACGCTGACCGAGTGCACGGCCAAGGCGCTCTCGGGCGGGCTGTGGGAGATCAAGGCCGCGGTCGAGAACCGCTCGTTCCTGCCCTTCGCCTCGGCCGCCGCGCGCCGTGCGGATTCGATCCGCCCCGCGCGCGTCACGCTGCGCCTGCCCAAGGAGGCGCATCTGCTCGCCGGCTCGGTCGAGGACCTGCTCGAGGACCTGCCCGGGATCCGCGGCCGGCACGAGTACCGCTGGCTGGTGCACGGCGTCGCGCCCAAGGCGATCGGCGTCGAGGTCGAGACCGATCACGCAGGCCATGCCCAGGCGCTCCCGGAGGTGAAGTGATGCACGCGTTCGTTCTGGCCCTCGTCCTCGCGCAGTCGCCCTCGAGCGGAGCGAGCTCCACGCCGAGCGTGCCGCCCGCCGCCCCGACCCGGACCGGATTCCCCGGCAACCCGACCGGCTTCCGGCCGCGCGTCGAGATCCCGTTCAACCGCTTCTACGACTACCCCGAGCTGCTCGCCTGGATGGACGTGCTCGAGGCGACGTACCCCAAGCTGATGCACCACGAGGTGATCGGCCACTCGACCGAGGGCCGCGAGATGCGCGTCTACACGCTGACCAACGCCGAGAAGGGCGCCGATCGCGAGAAGCCGGCGATGTGGATCGACGGCAACGTGCACGGCAACGAGGTGCAGGGCGGCGAGGCGGTGCTCTACACCGCCTGGTACCTGCTCGAGAACTACGGCAGCCTGGCCGAGGCGACCGAGCTCGTCGACGAGAACGCCTTCTACCTCCTGCCCTCGCAGAACCCCGACGGCCGCGCGCACTGGTTCGAGGAGGCGCACGACGCGCACAGCTCGCGCACCGGCTACCAGCCGCACGACGACGACCGCGACGGGCGCTTCGACGAGGATCCGGCCGACGATCTCGACGGCGACGGGCAGATCACGCAGATGCGCAAGCACGTGCCCGGCCAGGGCAACTACCGCCTCGACCCCGACGATCCGCGCCTGATGATCCGCGTGCCGCCCAACGACAAGGGCATCAAGGGCGACTGGATCCTGCTCGGCGAGGAGGGCATCGACAACGACGGCGACGGGCGCATCAACGAGGACGAGAAGGGCGGCTACGACATGAACCGCGCCTGGCCCTCGATGTGGCAGCCCGACTTCGTGCAGTACGGCGCGGGCCCGTACCCGCTCTACTGGCCCGAGACGCGCTGCATCGCGGACTTCCTGCTCGACCACGCCAACGTCGCCGCGCTGCAGAGCTTCCACAACGCCGGCGGCATGATCCTGCGCGGCCCGGGCGCCGAGGCCTTCGGCGAGTACGACCGCAGCGACCTCGCCGCCTTCGACGAGCTCGGCCGCGACGGCGAGAAGATGCTGCCGTTCTACCGCTACATGGTGATCTGGAAGGACCTCTACTCGGTCTTCGGCGGGTTCGCGACCTGGGGCTACGAGGGCCTGGGCGTGATCTCGTTCACCAACGAGATGTGGAACGACGACCAGTACTTCCCCGACAAGACGCGCGGCCAGCCCGAGGGCGGACCGGGCGCCTACGACAAGCAGCGCCACCAGTTCGACGACGACCTGCTGCTCGGCGCGGGCTTCGTGCCCTGGCATCCGTTCAAGCACCCCTTCTACGGCGACATCGAGATCGGCGGCTGGCGCAAGGACGTCGGCCGCGTGCCGCCGAGCTTCCTGGTCGAGGAGATGCTGCACCGCAACGCGCTCTTCTGCCTCAAGCACGCGCGCGCCATGCCCAAGGTCGCGATCGAGCACGTCGAGGTAAGCGACGTCGGCGACGGCGTCAGGGCGATCGACGCGATCTTCCGCAACCAGCACGTGATCCCGACGCGCACCGGCCGCGCCGCCTCGATGAGGATCGGCGAGCCCGACGCCTTCACGATCGCGGGCAAGGACGTCGACGTGCTCGCCGGCGGTTTCCGCACCGATCGCTGGCGCCCCGAGCGCATCGAGCTCGCCGAGCGCGAGCCGGCGCGGCTCCTGCGCGAGAGCGGCATCGGCCCGCGCGCCGAGGTGCGCGTGCGCTGGCTCGTGCGCGGCAAGGGCAAGAAGGTGACGCTGTCGTGGCAAGGCGAGAAGGCGCGCGACGTCAGCGTCGAGGTCGACCACGAGGCCGCGGGCAAGCGCTGAACCGAAACGCCAGCGCTAGAGCTGCGTCCTCCACCCCAGCAGGAACGTGATGTCCGGCCCCGAGGCGGAGATCGCGTCCTCCTCGATGCCCAGGTGCATCTGCGAGCTCTCGCCGGTGTCCCAGGCGAAGCCCAGATCCAGCCCGAGCATCTCGCGGTCGATCTCGCGGATCGTGAAGTCGCGCGTCACCGGCGGCACCAGGTTCGCGCCCGCGAGCAGCGAGAGCGAGTCGTTCCACCTGTACTCCGCGCCGAGCTGCACGTCGAAGCCGTCGAAGGCCTGCACGCCGCTGCCGACGAAGGAGCTCGGCCGCTTGGCGTCGACCCAGTCGACCGCGCCGGTGAAGGTCCAGCGGCCGATCGACTTCTGCGCGAGGAAGCCCACGCCCCAGTCCCAGCCGCCGTTGCCCGCGCCGCGCGCCTCCGAGCCGGTCGGCAGGTCGACGCCCGCGCGCAGGGCGAGGCTGGGATGGTGCTCGCCCTCGTCGATCAGGCGTTCGACGGTCACGAGCGGCGTGTCGAGCAGCACCGGCTCGTAGCCGTCGAGGGACCAGATCGTGTGCCCGCCGGTCGCGACGTGCATGTCGTACGCGAAGCGCGGGCGCTCCTCGTGGCCGCCGTTGGGGAAGCCGAAGACGCGGTGCCAGCCCTCGATGAAGCGGTCGAGGAAGCCGCCCGAGCCGTAGAGCACGGAGAGGTCGATCTCGACGTCGGCGCGCTCGGAGATGCCGTAGCGCACGAGCAGCGAGTTGTTCCACAGCTCGCCGTCGGTGACGACCTCCTGGCCGCCGGGGCCCGAGCCGTTCTCGAACAGGTTCGCGTAGGCGCTCTCGAGCGCGAGGCTGGCGCGGCCGGCGGGCTCGGTGTCGGTGCCGCGCGGGCGGAAGCCCAGGCGGCCGAGCGCGATCGGCTGCTGGATGCGCGAGGGAAACGGGCCGCGGATGCGCCGCTCGGGCGCGTCGGCGTGCTCGGGGATCAGCGCGCAACCTCCGAGCGAGCACAGGAGGAGGGCGCGAAGGACGGCTCCCGGGGGGGACATGAACAGGTCATTCGTACCCGCTCCCGCGCGCACGCGCCAGATGCGGGCCGCGTCTGGCATCCGGTAAGCCCGCCGAAAAAAGCCAGCGCGCTCTAGCCGAGATACTACCGCGGTAGTAGATGTGGGCTCGTTCCCCGCCCCGGAGGTTTCCCCCATGGTCGAGTCCCACAAGCTCGGAGATCTGCAGCACGCGATCCTGCGCGTCCTCTGGACGCGCGGCGAGGCGACGGTGGTCGACGTGCTCGACGCGCTCAGCGACGAGCGCGATCGCGCCCTGACCACGATCGCGACGATGCTGACGAAGATGGAGAAGCGCGGACTGGTCGCGCACCGCAGCGAAGGCCGCCAGTTCGTCTACCGCGCGCTGGTCAGCGAGTCGCAGGTGCGCCGCTCGATGGTCGCGGAGCTGACCTCGAAGCTCTTCGCCGGAGACCTGACCGCGCTGGTCAGCCACCTCCTGCAGGAGCACGAGATCGACGCGAAGGAGCTCGAGCGCCTGCGCACGCTGGTGTCCGAGCAGGAGAAGCGCGAGCGAGGCTCGAAGGAGAAGCGCCGTGGCCGCTGAACTCCTCGGACAACCGCTGTACGCCTGGATCGGGACGTACCTGATCCACTCGACCGTGCTGTGCGGTGCGGCCTGGGCCTTCGACGCCTGGACGCGGCGCCACGCCGCCGGCGAGCGCACGCTCGGGCACGCGCGCGAGCGCTTCTGGAAGGCGGCGCTGTTCCTGCCGCTCATGACGACGCTGGCACAGCACGGCGGACAGCTGTGGCTGTGGTCGGTCGAGGGCGCGCGCGTCGAGACGGCCGTCGAGCCGCTGCTGACGCGCGTGCTCGAGCCGCACGCAGCGCGCGCACTGCCGCTGGAGGTGCTGAGCGCTCCGGCGGCCGCGAGCTCCTGGCATCCGGGCTGGGGCACGCTCGCCCTGCTGGTCTGGAGCCTGGGTCTGCTCTTCGCCGCGTGGAGCTGGCTGCGCGAGTGGCGCTCGCTCGCGCGCGCCCTGCGCGGTCTCTCGCCGTGCGCTGACGCGGGGCTGTGCGCGACCTTCGAGGAGTTGTGCGCCGGCGATCCGGCGCTGGCGCAGACGCGCTTGTACGTCGGCCGCAAGCTGCTCGTCCCGCTGACGCTGGGCTGGACCACGCCGCGCGTGGTGGTGCCCGAGCGCGCGCTGCGCGAGCTCGGCGAGGACGAGCGCCGCGCGATGCTGGCGCACGAGCTGGCGCACGCACGCCGACGCGATCCGCTCTGGTTCACCGCCGCGCGCGCCGTCGAGTCGCTCTTCTTCCTGCAGCCGCTCAACCGCCTCGCGCGCGTGCGCCTGCAGGACGAGGCCGAGTTCCTCGCCGATCGCTGGGCGCTCGAGCGCGGCGTCGAGCCGCTCTCGCTGGCGAGCTGCCTGACGGAGGTCGCGGGCTGGGTGGTCGCGCTGCGCCAGCCGCTGCCCGTGCCGGGCATGGCCGCGCGCGGCGCGCGACTGACGCGCCGCGTCGAGCGCCTGCTCGACGAGCGCCGTGCGCCGCTCGCGCTGCGCCGCGCGCCCTGGGCGCTCGCGATCTTCGTGCTGGCGCTGGGCAGCGCGGTCGCCGCCGTCCCCGGCCCGGCCACGCCGCGCCGCAGCGTGCCGCAGCTGGCGAGCACGCCCGAACCCGCAACGGAGCGTGCGGCGATCGGCGCCACGGTCGCGGCCGCCGTCTCCGACGATCTCGCCGGCGACCTCGCGCTGCTCGAGCAGGAGCTCGACGCGCTCGCCAACGCGGCCGAGGAGCGCGAGCTCGACCCGAGCTGGTACGAGCGTCTGGGCGAGCTGCGCGATCGCCTGCAGATCCTGCAGTGCAGCCTGCAGGCGCTCTCCGCGCTCGACGACCAGGCCGACACCGCGGACACCCCCGCGGACGTCGCCGATGCCGAGACCGAACCGAACACGTCCACGCACCCGCAGTAACCAAGGAGATCCCATGAACAGCTCGATTCTCTCGTTCCTGATCGCGCTCGGCCTGCCCGGGTCGAGCGCCTGCACCGCGCAGCAGAGCGGACTGCCGCGCCTGGGGCAGACTCCCCCGGCCGCCGAACAGCCCGCGCAACCGTCGACGGCGCCGGCGCCGCTCGCCAAGGCGCAGACCGTCGACGCGGACGACGACGCGGACGAGGCGGATGCCGACGACGAGATGGACGTCGACACCGACGAGCCCGAGGAGATGGCCGTCGAGGAGGTCGAGCTCCCCGAGAGCGCCGAGGCGTTCGTCTTCGGCGACATCGAGGACGAAGCCCAGGCCTTCGGCAGCGGCCCCGCGTGCTCGGGCGACGCGCCCAAGTGCGAGGTGCGCTGCGAGACGACGCCCGGGACGTGCCAGGACTCGTGCACGCCGCGCGCCCAGGCCGGCGGCGTCGCGAGCGCGCGCGCGGGCTCGCTCGGCGGCCGCGTGCTCTCGCTCGGCAACGGGCAGGCGATCACGGTCGGCCCCGGCCAGAGGCTCAGGGTGCATGGATCCGACGGGAAGGCGCTGGCGGAGATCGACGGGCAGATGCGTCCGCTCGCCTCCTTGTTCGCGGCGCAGGCTCCTGCATCGAACGACCAGCGCGTGCGCGAGCTCGAGGCACGTGTGCGCGAGCTCGAGGCGCAGCTCGCCGAGCGCGACCGCTCGCGCGGCGCGCCCAAGGCACGCGCGTTCAGCTGGAGCACGCCGCAAGGCCAGTGGTTCACGCCCGAGCAGCGCCAGGAGATCGAGACGCACAGCGCCCAGGCACGCGACCAGGCGCGCGCCTATGCCGAGGAGGCCCGCAAGGCCGGCGAACAGGCGCGCAAGCTCGGCGAGCAGGCGCGCAAGCAGGCCGAGACGTACCGCAAGAAGGCGCTCGACGAAGCGCAGGTCTACCGCAAGCAGGCACTCGAGCAGGCCGAGCACGCGCGCGCCTCGGCGCGATCCGGTGCCAGGCGTTGGCAGGTGTTCGGCGGCGACGGCGCCCAGGTCTTCGTCGCGCCCTCGCCCGCCGAGGGGTTGCCGGCGACGCCGGCTCCCGCACTGGCCCCGGACGCGCCGAGCATCGCCGAGCCCGGCATGCCCGGGATGTCCGGGGGAGCCGCCGGCGCCCCGGGCGGCTCGTGGTGGATGGGCGAGGTCGCGCCGAAGCCGGCGCCCCAGGCCGCGCAGCCGGTTCCGGCCCTGCCCCCCGCCGCCCGCGCGCCGGGCGCGGCCCACGCGCAGGAGATGCGCGCGATGATGGACGAGATGCGCGCGCAGATGCAGGAGATGCGCCAGCAGATGCAGGCGCTGCGCGAGGAGCTGGAGCAGGCGCCGCACCACGCCGACGCGCAGCCCAAGTAGTCCGCTTCCTTTCCTCCGCGGGCGGGGTCGTGCCGGAGGGGGCACGGTCCCGCCCGCCCTCGTTGCGGCGCACGACAACGCAAGCGCGCGCGGGCCCGACAGCGATTTTCCCGCGCTCTTTTCCTGTTCGCCGCAAGTGCGTGCCGCTCCGCGAACTGCTCGCACGCGCGCGCGCGAGCTCGACTTCGCCGGCAACGCAGCGCGATTCTCCCGGTAGATTCCGCCGCACGCGCGACCGAACGACTCGGACGCGCGCGAAACCCCGCCAGGAGAAGAGACCCATGCACTGCCAGCGCCTCACGACGCTCAGCACGAACGCCGCGAGCCTCGTCCTGCTCGGCCTCCCAGCCGCCGCGCAGATCGCCAACCCCGCCGACAAGCAGCACGCGCCGCAGACCGGCAACACGCTCCCCGAGGAGACCGTGGTCAGCTCCCGCGCGGTCTCCGACCTGCGCGAAGAGGACCGCATCGGTCCCTACGGCCAGCCCGAATGGACCGCGCACCGGCGCTTCCCGTTCACGCGCATCTACGTCCGGCCTCCGGGCACGTTCTCGTTCGAGTACTGGGTGCGCCCGACGATCCCGCGCCACAAGGGCAAGACCGACGTGCGCACGCAGTACGAGTTCGAGGTCGGCCTGCCCGGCCGCTTCCAGCTCGACCTGTACCTCGACCAGAACAAGTCCGGCCAGGACGGCGCGATGGAGAACGAGAACGCCGTCGAGCTGCGCTACGCGCTCGCCGACTGGGGCAAGCTCTGGGGCAACCCCACGCTGTACGGCGAGTACAAGAGCCGCGACGCCGAGGCCGACGTGGCCGAGTTCAAGCTGCTCCTGGGCGACGAGTTCTCCTCGTCCTGGCACTGGGGCACCAACCTGTACTTCGAGCGCGAGCTCGGCGGCTCGCTGGAGAACGACTACGGCTTCACCGCCGGCGTCAGCAAGACGCTCGAGGACCAGCGCTACTCGCTCGGAGCCGAGCTCAAGATCGAGTACATCGACACGCACGCCGATCGCGGGGAGTACGAGAAGGTCTTCCTGCTCGGCCCGAGCGTGCAGTGGCGGCCCAGCCGCAACGTGCACCTCGACTTCGCGCCGCTGGTCGGCCTGGGCGGCGATTCGCCGGCGATGCAGGCCCTGTTCGTTCTCGGCTACGAGTTCTAGAGAGGGCCAGGCCCGTCCCCCGCACTCCGGGGGCGGGGACTCAACGGTGGGGCGGTCCATGGGGGGGCCGCCCCTTTTCTTGTCCCCCGTTCGGCGGCGGACGAGCGTCTGGGAGGATGAAGACCCGCACGACCCTCCGGACCGACCGCCATGAAGCTCCCCGCCCTCGCCGCACTCGCGCTCCTCGTCCTTCCCGCCTGCCTCGAGAACGAGGAGGAGATCACGATCCGCCCCGACGGCACGTGCCGCGTGCGCGTGACCGCGAAGGGCCAGTCGCAGGACTTCGCCGAGGGCTACCCGATCCCGTCGGGCGAGGAGTGGAAGGTCGTGAGCGCGGACCTGCCGGACTACCTCCTCGACCTGCGCACGCAGATGAGCAGCGAGGACCTGCGCGCCTGGCTGCCCAAGGAGAAGGACAAGCAGCTCGAGTTCGTGCTCGCGGCGGAGTTCCCCTCGGTCGGGGCGATCCCGCGCACCTACGCGCCGGTCACCGACCCCTACAGCACGGCCTACCTCGCGCGGACGAGCGAGCTGCGCGTCGAACGCCGCGGAACGCGCAAGCTCTACACCTTCGAGCGCCACTACGGCGCCCGCGAGTACGAGCGCTTCGACGCGTGGAGCCGCATGAAGCGCGAGCTCCCCGACGAGCTCGTGCAGAAGATCGAGCGCGCCGACGAGCACGGGCTCGAGCTGGGAACGGAGGAGTTCGAGCGCGTGCTCGCCACCGGGGTCACGGCGCTGCACCAGGCGACGCTGGCGCACCTCGACGACGCGCTGCTCGCCGAGTACACCTTCGGCCGGGCGCAGCTCGCGCCCTCGGCTGCGGCCGACATCCGCGCGCACGCCGAGCGCGCGCTGGCGAGCCAGGTCGACTCCTTCCGGCTGCGCGAGGTACTTGCGCTCTTGTGCACGCCGCCGAAGGAACGCCAGTGGGCTCGTGCGGACGCGGAGCAGGAAGCGGGCGCGAAGCTCGCGGCGATCGAAGGCGAGCTGCGCGCCGCGCTGCGTCGCGCGGTCAGCGAGACGACCATGTTCCTCGACGACCGCTACGCGATCCAGGCGCAGCTGGAGTGGAGCTTCACCGCCTTCGACCAGACCAACGACCTCGCCGACGAGACCTTCACGCTGCGCGTGCACCTGCCCGGCACGATCGTCGGCGGCAACTTCGACAAGCGCGAGGACGGCGCGGCCGTGTGGGAGTTCAAGGGCGAGACGCTGCAGGACCGCGAGATCGTCCTGCGCGCCGTCTCGATCGCCGAGTGATCCGCGCATGGGTGCCCTCTCCCCCGCCGAGTTCGAGGCCCTCGTGGCGAGCCATCGCCGCGAGGTCTTCGCGCTGTGCCGCTCGGTGCTGCGCGACGAGCACCTGGGCGCGGACGCGGCGCAGGAGGCCTTCGTGCGCTTGTGGAAGCGCATGCAGAGCACGGGGGCACCGGAGGAACCGCGCGGCTGGCTGCGCAAGGCCGCGCTCTCGAGCGCGATCGACGAGCTGCGGCGCCGCCCGCGCGCCGCGGCGCTGGAGGACGAGCGCGAGCCGCCCGCGCCCGCGGCGAGCGCGCGCGACACGGAGCTCGCGGCGCGCTTCGAGGCGGCGCTCGCCGAGCTTCCCGACGGCCAGCGCACGGTCTTCCTCCTGCGCCACGAGGGCGGGCTGCGGCTGACCCAGATCGCGGCGACGCTCGGGGTCTCGCGCGAGACCGTGCGCACGCAGTTCGCGCGCGCCGCGCTCAAGCTGCAGGCCAGGCTGACGCACTACCGACCCGAAGGAGACGACGCATGAAGCACGACGAGATCCGCGAGCTCCTGGCCCTGCGCCTGTACGACGAACTCGAACCCGACGAGCAGCGCTCGCTCGAAGCGCATCTGCGCGGCTGCACGGATTGCGCGCGCTTCGCGAACGAGCTCGAGGTGGGCCTCGGCCGCGTGCGCATACCCGAGGAGTCGCCCGAGCTGCCCCCGGACTGGGACGCGCGGCTCGCGCGGTCGACGGCGACGCTGCGCCGGCGGAGCTGGACGCGCGAGGCGCTGCTCGTCGCCTCCGGGCTCGCGGCCGGCGTGCTGCTGATGATCGCCTGGGGCTCGCTCGCGCGCGGGCCGCACGACATGCGGCAGCTCGCGCACCTGGATCCCGACGCGCCCGCCTTCCTGCGCTTCCAGGGCGACACGCCCCCGCCGCCCGCGACCGGCGGCGGACCGAGCGCGCGCTACCTCGCCTGGCGGGCTCGGATGTTCGATGAAAAACCGTGGCGGGCTCGGATGTTCGGGGATCAGCGGCGGACCTCGAAGCGTTCGTGCGCGGCCGGCTGCACCTCGCGTTGTTCGAAGGCCGAGACGCGCGCGCCTGGCGGGCCGATGCGCAGCCAGTCGACCATCTCCTCGACGATCGTCTCCGGCCCCTCGACCCAGACCTCGACGCGGCCGTCGGGCAGGTTCTGCACCCAGCCCGCGAGGCCAAGCTCCCGCGCCCGCAGCTTGGTGTAGTGGCGGAAGCCCACGCCTTGCACGATCCCCGAGACGAACACGCGCCGCGCACACGAATCCATGACCGGCGGAGGTTAGCGCGCGAGGGGCGCTCCGCGTAGCCTCTTCGGCATGCTGCTCAGCTGTCTCCTCGCGCTCGCCTTCGCCGGCGAGCCGGCGCTCGGCCACTGGCGCGGCGCGCTCGGCCCTGTCGACTCCGAAGTGCCCTTCGACCTCGTGCTCTCGACCGGGGACGGCGCGCTGCGCGCCGAGGTGCAGAACGGCGCGGAGCACGTCACCGTGCCCGTCGTCCGCTGGAAGGCGCCCGAGCTCGTGCTCGAGTTCCCCCACTACGACTCGCAGATCACCGCGCGGCTCGCCGACGACGGCAAGGCGCTCGTCGGCGAGTGGAAGAAGCGCAGCGGCAAGGACAAATGGACCGCGCTCGAGTTCCGCGCGCAGGCCGGCGACCTGCCGCGCTTTCCTCCCGCGCACCTGCCGCGGCTCTACCTCACCGATTTCGACATCACGATCGCGGTCGGCGGGAGCGAGACCCGCGGCGCACTGCACCTCGCCCCGCTCGACGCGGGCGGCGTCGGCGCGAGCGTGCGCACGCCGACCGGCGACCTGCGCTACCTCGCGGGAACGTGGGACGGCGCGCACCTCCTGCTCTCGGAGTTCGACGGGTTCTTCGCCTTCCGCTTCGAGGGCCGGCGCACCGACGACGCGATCGCGGGCACCTGCCGCATGGGCGGCTCGACGGGCACGTGGAGCGGCAAGTCGAGCTCCGGCGCGACGACCGAGGGCGGCTTCACGGCGCAACCGCCGCTCGCGCGCTTCCCGCTGGCGCAGCTGGCCTACTCCGATCTCGACGGCGTCGAGCGCGCGCTGGCCGAGCCGCTCTTCGAAGGCAAGCCGATGCTGATCTCGATCGGCGGCTCGTGGTGCCCCAACTGCCACGACGAGATGCAGCTGCTCGCCGAGCTCGACGCGAAGTACGGGCCGAAGGGCCTGGCGATCACCGAGCTGTGCTTCGAGTACTCCGGCGACTTCGAGCGCGACGCGCGGCAGGCGCGGCGCATGGCCGAGCGCCACGGCGCGCGCTTCCGCGTGCTGCTCGGCGGCACGGCCGGGAAGAGCGAGCCCGCGCGCGCCTTCCCCGTGCTCGAGGCGATCACGGCCTTCCCCAGCGCGCTCTTCGTCAACCGCGACGGAACGCTGGCCGCCCTGCACACGGGCTTCGACGGACCGGCGACCGGCGCGGCCCACGCCGCCGAGCGCGCAGCCTTCGAGAAGGCGATCGAGGCGCTGCTCGCCTCGCCCGCGCCGAGCTCGGACCTGACCTGGAACGCGCTGCTCGACGGTCCCTGGCGCGACGAGCGCGAGGGCTGGCTGGGCACGTTCCAGCGCACCGGCGAGAGCGGCACGTTCAGCGCCGAGGAGCTGACGCGCTTCGACCGGCCGACGCGCGAGGGCATCGTCGCGCAGGGCGCGGTGGAGATCCGCGGAACGCTGGCGCGGATCGGCGGGACGCTCTTCCGCTACGACTCCGGCACGGGCACGTTCTACGACACGACCGACGAGCTGCACCGCCTGGTCGGCGGCGTGCGCCCGCACCTTCCGATGTTCCAGGGCGGGCTGATCGCCGAGGCCGACGAGCTCGAGGCCGCGCTGGGCGCGCGCGATCCGCTGCTGCGGGCGGAGACGCGCTACCACCTCGTGCAGGCGATCCGCTCGCGCCAGGCCGAGCGCGCCTTCGAGCCCTGGCGCGGCATCGACGACCCCGATCCGCGCGTCGCCTGCGCGGCGGTGTGGGCCGCGGGCGAGCTCGGCCGCGCGGAACAGGCCGAGGCGATCGCGCAGCGGCTCGCGGATCCGTACGCGCCGCTGCGCCTCGCGGCCGTGCGCGCGCTGGGCAAGCTCGGATACGAGCCGGCCAGGCCCGAGCTCGAGCGCATGGCCGTGCACGATCCCGACGCGCGCGTGCGCGCGCTCGCCCAGGACCCGCCCAAGCCTCCGCCGCGCCGCGCTCCGCCCGGTTCGGACGACAAACACTAGTCGCGAGCTGGAAACGGACACGTGCGCGAGGCGTAGCTCGCGCGCTCGATCTCGGCTTTCCTCCGACACGGCCCCCCACGCGCTCCCCCATGACCCGAATCCTCGCCCGGATCGTCTCGTCGTCGTTCGTGCTCCTCGTCCTCCTCGCCGCGTGCGCCTTCGCCGCGCCGCAGAACCCGGCGGCCGATCCCGCCGGACACTGGACGGGAGCCGTGGAGGTGCCCGGCACACGCCTGGAGGTCGAGGTCGAGCTCGCGCGCCAGGGACAGGCGTGGAGCGGCACGATCAGCATCCCGGCCCAGGGCGCGAAGGACCTCCCGCTCGAGAAGATCGTGGTCGAGGCCGACCGGGTCGAGTTCGCCATCGCGGACGTCCCGGGCCAGCCGACCTTCCTCGGCAAGCTCTCGCCCGACGCGGCCGCGATCGCCGGCGACTTCCGCCAGGGCGGCGCGACGCTGCACTTCTCGCTCGCGCGCGCGGGCAGCGCGGCGAAGCACTCCGCGGCGGCGCTCGAGGGCTTCGACGCGTGGCTCGACGCCGCGCGCGAGGCGTGGAAGGTGCCCGGCTGCGCCGTCGCGATCGTGCAGCACGGCCAGGTGATCTACGCCAAGGGCTTCGGCCTGCGCGACACGGACGCGAAGAAGCCCGTCGACGCCGACACGCTCTTCGCGATCGGGTCCTCGACCAAGGCCTTCACGACCTTCGTGCTCGGCACGCTCGTCGACGAGGGCAAGCTCGACTGGGACAAGCCCGTGCGCACCTGGCTGCCCGAGTTCCGCATGCACGATCCGTTCGCGAGCGAGCGCATGACGCCGCGCGACCTCGTCACGCACCGCAGCGGCCTGCCGCGCCACGACCTGCTCTGGTACAACTCGAAGCTCTCGCGCGCGGAGCTCGTCGCGCGCCTGCCCTACCTGCCCGAGAGCAAGGACTTCCGCACCGAGTTCCAGTACAACAATCTGATGCTGCTGACGGCGGGCTACCTCGCCGAACGCGTCGGCGGCAGGAGCTGGGAGGAGCTGGTGCGCTCGCGCGTCTTCGCGCCGCTCGGCATGCAGCGCAGCAACTTCTCGGTCCGCGACTCGCAGAAGGACGCGGACTTCGCCGAGCCCTGCGAGCTCGTCGACGAGAAGCTGCACCACATGCCCTTCCGCGACATCACGACGATCGGACCGGCCGGCGCGATCAACTCGAGCGCGAACGAGATGGCGAAGTGGGTCGCGCTGCAGCTCGGTCACGGCGCCTTCGAGGGCAAGCAGCTGATCCAGCGCTCGACGCTGGCCGACATCCACACGCCGCGCATGAACCTCGGCTCGCCCTCGCCCGAGGAGCCCGAGACCGTGCCCGTCGGCTACGCGCTGGCCTGGTTCGTCGACGTCTACCGCGGACACCTGCGCGTGCACCACGGCGGGAACATCGACGGCTTCTCGGCCCTCGTCGCGCTGCTGCCGCAGGACGACCTGGGCTTCGTGGTGCTGACCAACATGAACGCCTCCCCGCTGCCGGACCTCGTCGTCAAGCACGCGACCGACCGCCTGCTCGAGCTCGAGACCAAGGACTGGAACAAGCTCGCGCTCGCGCGCCGCGACGCGGGCAAGGACGCCGCGAAGGCCGGCGAGGAGAAGAAGAAGGGCGAGCGCAAGAGCGGCACGACGCCCTCGCATCCCCTCGCGGACTTCGCCGGCGAGTACGAGCATCCCGGCTACGGCGTGATCCAGGTCGCGCTCGCCAGCGAGAAGCTGAAGCTCGAGTACAACGGCATCCCCGGGCCGCTGGAGCACTGGCACTACGACGTGTTCAACGTCACGCGCGACGAGACCGACCACACCTTCGAGGACCAGAAGGTGATGTTCGTCACCGGCATGGACGGCGAGGTCGAGGGCCTGCGCGTCTCGGTCGATCCGGCGGTCGACGACCTCGTCTTCAAGCGCCGCAGCGACGCGCAGCTGCGCGATCCGAAGTACCTCGCGCGTTTCGAGGGCAACTACGCGCTCGAAGGGCTGGTCTGCACGGTCGCGCTCAAGGGCGAGCAGCTCACCGCGAGCGTCCCGGGGCAGCCGACCTACACGCTCGTTCCCAGGCGCCGCGACACGTTCGACCTCGCGGGGATGAGCGGGTTCAGCATCCGGTTCAAGACCGAGGCCGGAAAGGTCACCGGCTGCGACTTCATCCAGCCCGACGGCGTGTTCACCGCCAAGCGCAGCAGGTGAGCGGCTAGCTGCGCCGCTGCCCGGGCTTCCAGAGCACGTCGGCCCTGCCTTCGTCGTTCAGCACGCGGGCGAGCACGAAGAGCAGGTCGCTCAGCCGGTTCAGGTACTTGAGCACCTCGGGGTTCACGCGCCCCTGCTCCTCGGGCAGCACGAGCAGCTGGCTGACCAGGCGTTCGGAGCGTCGGCAGACGTTGCGCGCGACGTGCATCCACGCCGCGACCGCGCGGCCGCCGGGGAGGATGAAGCTCTTCAGCGGCGCGAGCTTCGCGTTCTCGCGGTCGATCAGCTGCTCGAGCTTCTCGGTGTACACCGGCGTCAGGCGCAAGCGCTCGCCGGCCTCGCCCGGCACGCACAGGTCGGCGCCGACGTCGAAGAGGTCGTTCTGGATCGCGCGCAGCTCGCTCGCGAGCGGCTCGGGCACGCCGTGCGCGATCGCGAGGCCGAGCATCGAGGAGAGCTCGTCGATCGTGCCGTAGGCCTCGACGCGTAGGTTGTGCTTCAGGACGCGCGTGCCGTCGCCGAGCGAGGTCGAGCCGTCGTCGCCGGAGCGCGTGTAGATGCGGTCGAGTCGAACCATGCGGGGCATGATCCACGAGCCCCGGCGGGGCAGCAAGCGTGAGCCTCGCCCCGATCGGGCCCGTGCCGGACGCGGGCCCCGCACTCGCGGGGCTCGCGCCGGGGGCGAAGGCCGGGAATCAGGGCACGAAGGCGATCGCGAGCGCACCGGAGATGTTGACGGACGCTCCGCCCGCGGCGGGATCGCGATAGGCGAACTGGAAGCTCCAGTGCGAGCCGGCGACGACGTTGCGCGCCGCCGGAGGAGCCTGGAGATCGAGCCGCTGCGCGGCCGCGCCCGTCGCGTCGACCTGCGCGGCAGCCAGCCGCAGCACCGTGCCGGTGGCGCAGCGGGTTCCGTTGCCGAAGACCACCTGACCCTGCTGGTCGCCGGCCAGGAAGAGGCCCGTGCGTCCCGGCGGGCACTGGCTGACCAGCAGCCGTCCGTCGTTGCGTGAGACGCTCGAGGTGCCCGCGAAATCCAGGCGCGCGGGAAGTCCGGTGGAGTTCGCCGTGGCCGGACAGAAGCGCGTCGGAACCGGGAAGCCCATGTCGGAGCGCACCTGGCCCCGGATGGCGATGCGCAGGCTCAGCCCCAGCTGCGGCACGTCCACCGTCAGTGCGTTCGCGACCTCGCGCACCGCGTGCACGCCGGTGCCATCGATCCAGACGGTTCCGTGCGAGCGCGCGCCGTCCGAGCTCATTCCGACCAGGGAGACCGGCACGCTCGGCCCGCCGAGCACGCGGCACACCAGCCGGCCGCTGTCCACGTCGAAGGACGAGTCGGCCAGGAAGGCACCGCTCCCGTCGAGCGTGAACGGATGCGAGCGTGGCGCGATCACGAGCGAGGAGAGCTCGACCTCGAGGATCGGCGGGAGTCCCGGCAGCGTGTTGGGGATCGTGCCGACGAGGTCGGGCTGGCAGCTGCAGTCGCCGCCGTCGTACTGGCCGCTGGAGATCGGGAAGGCGCCGGGCTGCAGGCGCAGCCAGAGGTTCCCGCCGAGGCTGCCGTTGGCGCTCGGACTCAGCGTGCACAGGCCCAGGTTGGAGTCGATCTCGTACTGAACCTGCGAGTTCGCCGAGTCGACCTGCATCAGGTAGCGGTCATCGAGCGTGCCTTGCGCGCCTGCGAGCGCCGTGCACAGCACGAGCGAGAGAGAACCCGAAACGTTTCGTACCAGCTTCATGGTCTTGTCTCCACGAGTTCGCCGCAGCACGCGCCGAGCGCGGATGTGAACGCAGGACCCTCGGCCCGCTCTGTCGGCGTTCGGGTTCGAGGCTACGCCTCCCCGCGCATTGCGGGTGCCGCGGAGCCGCACACGTTTCCGTCATTCCCGCGCGCGAAATCGAGGCGCGCCTCGCGTGCCGCAACGCGAATAGGAGACCCTTAATGCACGCGAGCGGGCGCGTAGTCCTCGCCCGGGTTGACGAAGCGGTTCGTCTCGTAGCTGTGCTGGCGCTCGTAAAGCTCCTTGTAGCGTCCGCCCAGCGCGAGCAGCTGCGCGTGCGTGCCGCGCTCGGCGATGCGGCCCTTCTCGACGACGAGGATCTGGTCTGCAGAGCGGATCGTCGAGAGGCGGTGCGCGATCACGAAGGTCGTGCGGCTCTGGCGCAGCTTCTGCAGTCCTTCCTGGATCAGCGCCTCGCTCTCGCTGTCGAGCATCGAGGTCGCCTCGTCGAGCACGAGGATGCGCGGATCGGCGAGCAGCGCGCGCGCGATCGCGACGCGCTGGCGCTGGCCGCCGGAGAGCTTGACGCCGCGCTCGCCGACGACCGTGTCGTAGCCCTTCTCGAAGCGCGCGACGAACTCCTCGCAATGCGCGGTGCGGCAGGCCGCCTCGATCTCCGCGCGCGAGGCCCGCGGCCGCGCGAAGCCGACGTTCTCGGCGATCGTGCCGTCGAAGAGGAAGTTGTCCTGCAGCACCACGCCCAGGTGCGCGCGGTAGTCGCGCAGGCGCAAGCTCGAGAGCTCGCGGCCGTCGACCAGGATGCGGCCCGAGAGCGGGCGGTGGAAGGCGAGCACGAGGCCCGCGAGCGTGCTCTTGCCGCCGCCGCTCGTGCCGACCAGCGCGGTGGTCGAGCCGGCGGGCGCCGTGAACGTGATGTGCTCGAGCACGGGCTTGCCGGCGTCGTACTCGAACGAGACGTCCTCGAAGCGGATCTCGCCGCGCAGGTCGGGGCAGCCCTCGCGCGAGGGATCCTCGGCGTCCTCGCGCGCGACCTCGCGCAGCTCGCGCAGGCGGTCCATGCCGGCGAAGGCCTCGCTGATCTGCGTGCCGATCGCGGCGATGTTGACCACCGGGCCGACGACCAGGCCGACGAAGACGAGGTACATCACGAAGTCGCCCAGCGTCATCTCGCCCGAGAGGATCGCGCGCCCGCCGACGAGCGTCATCACCACGCCGACGACGCCGACGATCGCGGTCGAGATCGAGGTCGTCGCCGAGACGCCGGTCATCGAGCGGCGGATGTTGTCGAAGAGCTTGTCGACGCCGCCGGTGAAGCTCTTCTGCTCGGCGTCCTCGGCCGTGTAGGCCTTGACCTCGCGGATGCCGCCGAGCGTCTGGCCCAGGCGGCCGGTCACCTCGCCCTGGATCTTCCCGCGCTCGCGGAAGAGCGGGCGCAGCTTGCGGAAGGCGACCGTCATCACCGCGCCGAAGACGACCAGCACCGCCAGCACGATCAGCGTCAGCTTCCAGTTGAGGTAGAGCAGCACGCCGAAGCCGAGCACGGCCGTGACGAATCCGCCGACGAGCTGCACGATGCCCGTCCCGACCAGGTTGCGCAGGCCCTCCGCGTCGTTCATCACGCGCGAGATCAGCACGCCGGTCTGCGTCGAGGCGAAGTGGCTCACCGGCAGGTGCAGCAGGTGCTCGTGGATCGACTTGCGCACGTCGTTGATCGCCTTCTGCGCGGCGACGCCCAGGATCTGCGAGAGCGCGTAGCCCGTGACGGCCTGCACCAGCGTCGCCAGACCGCCTGCGATCGCGAGCGGCCAGAGCAGCTCGGTCTTGTGGTGCCCGATCACCTCGTCGATCAGCTGCTTGGAGGTCGCCGGCAGCACCAGGCCCGCCAGGCGCGAGACGAGCATCAGCACGAGACCGATCGCCAGGCGCTTCCTGTGCACCGCGACGAGCTCGCGCGCCTCGCGCCAGGCGCTGGAGAGCTTGACCTTCTTCTTCGGCGTCTGCGCGTCGGCCATGGGTGCTCCGCGGCGCCGCCTCGGCCGCTCGCGAAGGCGGCCACTGTAGACGGAGTGCGCCGCGCGCTCCACCGCGCGAACGCTTTCGTCCCGCGCCGGCTAGACTCGGAGGCGCATGCTCGTCAGCACCACCGAGTCGATCGTCGTCGCGCGGCCGCCCGAGGCGGTCTTCGACTTCACGCAGGACTACACCCGCCGCGCGAGCTGGGACCGCGGCGTGCGCTCGGCCGAGGTGCTCGAGCGCGCCCCGCTGCCGCGCGTGCGCGTCGAGCTCGCCGGCGGCGTGCGCGGCGTGTTCGAGTACAAGCTCTTCGAGCGTCCGCTGCGCACGAGCGTGGTGCTGACCGAGGTGCGCTCGCCGCTGTTCTCCGGCGGCGGCGGCTCGTGGAGCTACCAGGAACACGCGGGCGGCACGCTCTGGACCGTGACCAACGCCCTGCGCTTCAAGAGCCGCCTCGCCGGCTGGATGCTCGGACCCTGGACGCGCTTCGCGCTCAGGCGCGGCACGCGCGCCGCGCTGCGCGCCGCCAAGGCCGAGCTCGAGCGCGGCTGAGAGCGTCTCAGCTCTTCGGCGTCCGCCCGCGACCGTCCTTCTTCGCCCGTCCGCTCTGCTGCGCCTTCTCCGCGAGCAGCTTGTGCCGCGCGCGCGGCGGGGCCTGCGGCAGTCCCAGGTCGACCGGCGTCAACGTGCTGCCGAGCGCGCGCAGCATCAGGTGCCAGGCCCGCGCGTCGCGGTCCTCCAGCTCCGCGCGCGAGAACACCCGCTCGATCGAGGCCAGGATGTCGCGCCGCGCGGCGCTCGTGCGGGCGACCTTGTCGCCGAAGACGTGCTTCAGGTTCGCCTTGAGGTACTCGCGCGCCTCGGCGCGGATCGGGCGGAAGCCGCGCTCGCGCACGCGGTGGCCCGGCGCGCTGTAGAGGTCGGAGAGCACGATGCCGACCGTCATCGCCAGGTTGAGCGAGGTGTGCTCGCCCGCGGTGCGGATGTGCACGAGCTCGTGGCACAGCGCGACGTCCTGCGATTCCAGGCCCATCGCCTCGCTGCCGAAGACCAGCGCCACGCGCTCCTCCGGGTCGTTGGCGCGCGCGCTGAGCTCGGTCTGGCGCTCGCGCCAGTCCTGGCGCAGGCGGTCGTCGTGCGTGCGGCCGGAGAAGCCGACCACGTGCGTGCTGCCCTCGAGGGCCGTGACGAGGTCGGGCACGATCACGCACAGGCTCTCGATCTCCTTCACGCCGTGCGCCATCTGCTCGAAGTCGGGGTGCACGAGCAGCGAGCGGCGCTCGGGCGCGACGATGCGCAGCTCGCACGGCCCGAAGTTGAGGCACACGCGCGCGATCATGCCCACGTTGCGCGGGCCCGCGGGCCGCATCAGCACGATGCGCTTCACGCCCGCGCGCCTTCCCGCGCCAGCTCGTCGCGCACCGACTGGATCTGCGCCGGATCGGGGTTGCCGCCCGAGACGACGGCCGCGACGCGCAGCGTGCCGCTCGAGGGAGCGAGCGCGCCGGAGAACACGACGGCGCAGGCGGCCGAGCCGGCGGGCTCGACCGTCTCGCCCAGCGCGACCAGGCGCTTCTGCGCCGCGAAGATCCGCTCGTCGGGGAGCGTGAACACGCCGTCGAGCGTCGCGCGCGCGATGTCGATGTTGATCTGGCCCGAGTAGGGCGGGGTCAGGCCCTGCACGCGGCTGGTGATCTGCGCGAGCTCGACCGGCGCGCCGCGCTCCAGGCCGCGCGTCAGCGTCGCGGCGCCGGCGGGCTCCGCACCGTAGAGGCGCACGCGCTCGCCGAGCACGCGGCGCACGGCCAGCGTCGCGCCGGCCATCAAGCCGCCGCCGCCGACGGGGACGACCAGCACGTCGAGCTCGGGCCAATCCTCGGCGATCTCCAGGCCCAGCGTGCCGGCGCCCTCGAGCGTGCGCGCCGCGTCGTACGGATGCACGAGCGCGCTGCCCTGCGCCACGCGGCGCGCGACCTCGCGCTCGGCCTCCTCGCGCGTGGGCGTCAGCACGACCTCGGCGCCGAAGTCGCGGCAGGCCTGGATCTTGTTCGCGTAGGCGTTGGCCGGCATCACGATCGTCGCGCGCACGCCGGCGCGCTGCGCCGCCCAGGCCAGCGCCTTGCCGTGGTTGCCCGAGCTGGCGCAGACGACGCCGGCGCGGCGCTGCGCGTCGTCGAGCTGCGCGATCTGGTTCCAGGCGCCGCGCGCCTTGAAGGCGCCCGTCTCCTGGCGGTTCTCGAGCTTGGCGCGCAGCTCGATGCGCGCGTCGCCGCTGGGGACCGGGACGAGCGGCGTGCGCCGCGCGATCCCGCGCAGCCGCTCCGTCGCGCCGGTGATGTCGATCGCCTCGAAGCGTGTCCAGGCCTGCGGGACGCGCTCGAGGCGCAGGAGCTCGATTCCGTTCATGTCAGCGGTTGCCTTTCGGGGGCGGCTTCCTGGGAGGCGGCTGCGCGACGAGCACCTCGAAGGCGCGTCCGTTGCGCTTGCCCGTGCGAACCGGGCGCGGATCCTCGATGCCCTGCCCGGGTCGGGTGAACTCGATGCGCGGCGGCTGGCCGTGCGCGCGCACCAGCACGCAGCCGCGCGCGTCGCTCGTGCCCGCGTCGCTGCCGTCGAGCAGCACGTGCACGCCGGGGAGCGCGTTGCGCGTGCGCGCGTCGAGGAACTGGTAGTACTCGCCCCAGCCCGCGCGCAGCTCGAGCTCGCACACGCGCACCTCGCTCGCGCCGCGCGTCTCGACCACCTGGAACGCAGCCTGCGTGCCGATCGCCGGCGCGTGGCCGCCGCAGTCCAGGCGCCACAAGAGCGGGCGGTCGAGCGGGACGTGCCCGAGGAAGATCGCGTCGGAGTGCCCGTCGAGCCTGCGCGGCGTCATCCGGCTGCCGGGGAACTCGAGCGTGAGGCCAAAGGCCGGCAGCGTCTCGCCCGTGTCGGCGTCGCGCAAGCGGAAGACGTAGCCCGCGTTGGGCACGCCGTCGGCGATGCGGATGCGCACGTCGTCGGCTGGCGGGCGCACGGAGAGGCGCAGCGGATCCCAGCTGAAGAAGTCGTCCTTCTCCACCTGCAGCCGGTAGCCCTGCTCGGGCAGATCCGCGAACTCGAAGCGCGCCACCCGGCGTCCGTTCTCGAGCGACCACTTCCCGGGCACGTGGCGTTCGAAGCGCTCGCCTCCCGCGGCGGCGTTGAGGTCGTTCTCCAGCGTCAGGCGCAGGCTGAAGGCGGGCTCGTAGTTGCCGCTCTCGCTCTCGACCGCGACGCGGATCGCGCCCGCGATCGGCAGCGGCGCGAGCACGAGCTCGGGTCGCGCCTCCTGCCCGCCGAGCAGCGTCAGGCCCTGCTCGAAGGGCACGTGCCGCAGCGAGCTCGCGCGCAGCGTGCCGGTGCAGGGAGAGAGGTGCTCGAAGCGGAAGTGCCCGTCGGCTCCCGTGCGCGCGTTGCGCCGCACCGGCGTGCCCGCGGCGTCGTGCGCGTCCAGGCGCACGTCGATGTCGGCGAGCGGGTGGTGCGCGGCGTCGCAGACGCTGCCGTCGAGCACGGCGCGCTCCTCGAAGACCAGCATCGTCACGCCCGGCGCGAGGCCGCTTGCGGTGCGCGCCTCCGCGCGGCCCCACCACAGGCCGTCCTTGCTGCGCGCCTCGAGGCGCTCGACGCGATCGGCGCCGCGGATCGGCGCGAAGCGCACCCAGGGCTTCTCGCCCGCGTGCACGGGCTCCCATTCGCTGGTGTAGTCGTTCTTGCCCTTGTTGCGCGTGTCGCTGGCGCACAGGCGCACCTCGACGGCGGAGAGATCGACCTCGCGCGGCGCGGCGGCGACAGCGTAGGTCGGTCCCCACGGAATGCTGAGCTCGAGCTGGCCCTTGCGCACGGTGGCGAGCTCCAGCGTCCAGGGCGGCGGCACGCGCTTGTGGCCCGCGCGGTCGACGAAGCGCACCAGCGAGCGCGCGACGAGCAGCGGTTCCTCGCAGCGGAAGTGGCCCTGCGCGTCGGTGACGGCGTGCGTGCGGCGCTGGGAGCCCTGGCCGTCGCCGACGACCTCGAACTCCAGGCGGAACTCGGGCAGCGCGAGGTGCGTGTTCTCGTCGCGCAGCGTCCCCTGCAGCACGACGGGCGCGCTGTCCGCGTCGATCTCGGACACGATCTTGCCGCCGCCGAAGGAGTCGATCTCCTCGTCGCTCGCGGCGGAGGCGGAGGACTCTGCGCTGCGCGTCGGCTCGCCCGCCGCGCTGGTCTCGAGCGTCTCGCCGACCGGCGTGCGCGACTGGGAGGGCGACGGCGCCTCCTGCGGCGGCTGCTCGAGCGGCGCCGGCGCGGGCGGCTCGGGGCGCAGCGCCAGGAAGAGCGCGAGCGCCGCGAGCGGCAGCAAGGGGACGAGGAACCAGCGCGGACGCATCGGACGGAGCATGCTACCGCGCCCGCCTGCACTGCGAGAGCGAGCTACACTCTTCGAATGCTGCACGCGCTGCCCTTCACGGCCCCGCACCTGCTCGCGCCGATGGAGGGCGTGACCGAGCCGTGCTTCCGCGACCTCGTGCTGGCGCGCAACCCGCCCGCGGCGCTGGGCGGCGCCTTCACCGAGTTCGCGCGCGTGATCCAGGTGCCGCTGCCGCGCCGCACGCTGCGCGAGCACCTCGGCCCGCGGCGCTGGCCGGCGCCGGTCGGCCTGCAGATGATGGGCTCGGAGGCCGAGCTGCTGGCCGAGACCGCCGTGCGCGCGGCCGAGGTCGGCGCGCCGCTGGTCGACCTCAACTTCGGCTGCCCGGCCAAGGGCGCGCTCAAGACCTGCGCCGGCTCGGCGCTCTTGCGCGAGCCGCGACGCGTCGAGGAGCTCGTGCGCGCCTGCGCCCAGGCCGTGCCGAGCCTGCCGGTGACGGCCAAGATCCGCGCCGGCTACGACGACGACCTCCTGCTCGAGGACCTCGCGCGCGCCGCGGAGGCGGGCGGTGCCTCGATGCTGACGGTGCACTGCCGCACGCGCGCCGAGGGCTACCAGGAGGCGGTCGACTGGGGACGCCTCGCGCGCGCCGCGGCGAGCGTCGCGATCCCCGTCTGCGGCAACGGCGGCGTGCGCGTGCACGCCGACCTCGAGCGGCTGCGGCGCGAGACGGGCTGCCGCTACGCGATGGTCGGCCGCGCCGCGCTCGGCGATCCGTGGATCTTCCGCGGCAGCTCGGTGCGCGCCTGCGACGCCGCGCGCTTCCTGCTCGACTACGCCGACGAGCTCGCCGAACGCGGCGGCTTCCGGCGCCTGGGGACGGTCGGGCGCGTGAAGCAGCTGCTGCAGTTCTGGACCGCGGGCGAGCTCTTGGGAGCCGAGCGCCTGGCCTGGCTGCGCGAGGGCGAGCCTGCGCGGCTCCTCGAGCGCTTGCGCACGATCGCGGGCGACGAACGCGACCTCGAGCTCAACCCGCTCCGTGCGCGCGACGAACTTGTCGCCGGCGGCACGTTCGATCCGCGTGCGGGTTCCCCCTCTCGGGTCTAGCGCGTCTCGCCATCCCCGCGGCCGGCTCCCGGCCCTCCGAGCGCGCCGAAAGGAAGGCTCCCGTGAAGACGCTCGTCTCGCTCGGTCTGGTCACGATCCCCGTCCTCGTCCTCGGCCTCGCTCCCACGCGCGCCCAGGATCCCATCGGTCCGCTGCAGCGCGCCCGCGGACCACAGCTCGCGCCGCCGGTCTACAGCGGCACCTCGATCGACGGCAACCTGCAGGCGGCCCTGGACGAGGCGCTCGCCAAGGCCCAGCAGGGCGTCGCCGACGAGACCGGCATCCAGGACGCCGTGTTCACCTGGGAGCTCAGCGCGATCCACGGCGTGCGCGGCGGTTTCGTCGGGCTGCAGGACCTGACGGTGGAGATCACGGTGCGCTGAGCGCGACGCCGCTCCCGCTCCCGGCCGCGAGGCTCATGCTCGGCTGCGCGATCCGCGCAGCCGAGCTCGTTCGTGTCCGGGCGCTGCGTCCGGCGCGGGCGCCGGGAGCCGCGCCGTCGAAAAAATCGCCGCTGACCGGCCCCGCGCCGCCCCGGAGACGGTAGAAATCTCAGCCACGATCCTTTCCCTCGACCGACGGAGCAAGCCTCTGATGGCCAGGTGGACTCACCAAGACGGCGAAAACCTCTACAACATCTCCAAGTGGGGTCTCGGGTTCTTCCAGATCAACGAGAAGGGCAACGTCGAAGTTCGCCCGGAAGGACCCGACCGGCCGACCAGGCCGGGCATCGACATGTACGAGCTGCTGGGGCAGATCCTGCGGCGAGGCGTGTCGACACCGATCCTGCTGCGCTTCGACGGGATCCTGCGGGCGCGGGTGCGGGCCATGAACGAGGCCTTCAACAACGCGCGCAAGGAGTTCAACTACGAGGCGCCCTACCGGGGCGTCTTCCCGATCAAGGTGAACCAGGAGCGTCACGTGGTCGAAGCGCTGCTCTCGGAGGGCGCCAACCACAACATGGGCCTGGAGGTCGGCTCGAAGCCCGAGCTGATCGCGGTCGTGGCGCTGATGGCCGGACGCGGGTCGCTGATGATCTGCAACGGCTACAAGGACGACGAGTACATCGAGATGGCGCTGCTCTCGACCAAGCTCGGCATCACGCCGATCATCGTCGTCGAGAAGTACAGCGAGGTCGACACGATCCTGCGCGTCTCCAAGCAGCTGGACATCCGCCCGCGCATGGGCGTGCGCTGCAAGCTCTCGGGCAAGGGCGCCGGCCGCTGGCAGGAGTCGGGCGGTGACCGCTCGAAGTTCGGCCTGACCACGCGCGAGATCGTGCAGATGGTCGAGGTGCTCGAGAAGGAGGGCATGCTCGACTGCCTGGAGCTGCTGCACTTCCACCTCGGCAGCCAGATCCCCGAGATCCGCTCGCTCAAGAACGCGCTGCGCGAGGCGACCTACACGCTCGTCTCGCTGACGCGCATGGGCTGCAAGATCCGCTGGTTCGACGTCGGCGGCGGCCTGGGCGTCGACTACGACGGCTCCTCGACCAACTTCGAGTCGTCGATGAACTACTCGATGCAGGAGTACGCCAACGACGTGGTCTACCACCTCGCGCAGGCCTGCGCCGAGGCGGAGATCTCGCAGCCGGCGATCGTGACCGAGTCCGGCCGCGCGCTGACCGCGCACCACGCCGTGCTGGTGACCGAGGTGCTGGGCACCTCCGAGTTCAGCTCGGCCGGCGTGCCGACCATGCCCTCGGACAACGAGCACGAGGTCGTGCACAACCTGGCCACGGTCTGCGAGAACGTCTCGGCCAAGAACTACCAGGAGTCCTACCACGACGCCGTGCAGCTGCGCGACGAGGCGATGGTGCTCTTCAACGTCGGCCACGTCGGCATGCGCGAACGCGCGCGCGTCGAGGAGTTCTTCTGGCGCACCTGCGAGAAGATCCTGCGCATCGCGCGCTCGCTGGACTACGTGCCCGACGACCTCGCCAACCTCGAGCGGGACATGGCGGACACGTACTTCCTCAACTTCTCGCTCTTCCAGTCCGTGCCGGACTCCTGGGCGATCCACCAGCTCTTCCCGATCCTCCCGCTGCACCGCCACCAGGAGCAGCCCACGCGCCGCGCGATCCTGGCCGACATCACCTGCGACTCGGACGGAAAGGTGGACCGCTTCATCGACCTGCGCGACGTCAAGCGCACGCTCGAGCTGCACCCGCTCAAGAAGGACGAGCCCTACTACCTGGGCTTCTTCCTCGTCGGCGCGTACCAGGAGATCCTGGGCGACATGCACAACCTCTTCGGCGACACCAACGTGGTGCACGTCGACCTCGACGAGGGCGGCCGTGCGCGCCTGACGCACGTCCTGCGCGGCGAACGCGTGCACGACGTGCTCGAGTACGTCGAGTACTTCGAGAGCGACCTGCTCTCGAACCTGCGCCGCTCGGTCGAGAACTCGCTCGAGGAGGGCCGCATCACCTTCGAGGAGTCGGCGCTGATCTACGCGCGCTACGAGGCCGGCCTGCACGGCTACACCTACCTCGTGCGCGAGAAGAACGGCAAGCCGGAGACGAACTACACGCTCCCGACCTGGCCCGCGCAGGTCAACCTGGGCAACCTCGCCCCCACCGGAACGTCCTCGGAGCCGGCCGCCCCCGCGCCCGCGCTCGGGACACCGGCCCCCGCCAAGACCGAAGTCTGAACCCGCACGCGTGAAGATCACCGACGGCTGCCTGGTCGAGCTCGAATACGAGCTGCGCAACTCCAAGGGCGAGGTCATCGAGACCTCGAAGGCGGGCGCGCTGATGACCTACCTGCACGGCAACTCCGAGATCCCGCCCAAGCTGGAGTCGCAGTTGACCGACCACGACGTGGGCGAGAAGGTCGTGGTCACGCTCGCCCCGGCGGATGCCTACGGCGAGTTCAACCCCGACGGCATCGTCGCCGTGCCGCGCAGCGAGTTCCCCGAGGACGCCGAGATCGTGCCCGGCGACTGGGTCTCGATCGAGGTCGCCGAGGAGGACGGCGGCGGCGTCAAGGGCGAGATGGAGATGCGCGTGGTCGAGATCGCGCCCGAGGCGATCACGCTCGACGCGAACCACCCGCTGGCGGGCGAGGAGATCACCTTCGACCTCAAGATCGCCAGCGTGCGCAAAGCGACGCAGGAAGAGATCGACCAGCGCAGCGCCGAGGCCGAAGAGGCCGAGGAAGAAGAAGAGGAAGAGGAGACCTAGGCCGGTCGCCGGCGGCGCGCGCCGCCCGACTTGAGCCCGCTCTCGAGCTTGTTGCGCACCTCGCGGCGCACGCGCGCGGCCAGTCGCACCTCGTTCTCCGCGACGAACGCGCGCACGCTCGCCGCGTCGCGCTCGAGCAGCTCGCGCAGCGCCCAGGAGAGCGCCTTGACCACCATGTCGTCGCGGTCCTCCGCGAGCGCGTCGCACAGGGCCAGCGTGCGCGGAGCATCGCCCGTGCCTCCGCGCGACTTCATGTTGAGCGGCACGGTCGCGACCAGCGCCGCGCGGCGCCACCAGCGGTCCTCCGAGCGCGACCAGCGCCGGATCTCCGCGTCCTCGACCTGCCCCGCGCGCCAGCTCGGGCCGGCGAGGAGGACCGCGAAGGCGTCGACCTCGTCCCAGGAGCTCATCCCGCGGCCGAGCGACTCGAGCTCGCGCGCACCCAGCGCCGCGGCGGCCGCGCGGTGGCGCTCGACGAGCTCGTACGCGACGAAGCGCTCGATCCCCGCCGCGATCAGCGCCTCGGCCAGCGCCAGCACGTCGCGCGCGGGCCAGTCGCGGATGCGCTCGCTCGCCGAGCGCCGCCAGACGCGCAGGGTCGGCACCGTGCGCCGCGGGAGCGCCGCGCTCTCGGCGACGAGCTCGCGCGCGAGCGTGCGGACGGCCGGAAGGCGGGCGGGCACGGCGCTGCGCTCGCGGCTCAGGGCAGGAACGTCACCGAGAGTCCGTCGCTGAAGTTGAACCCGGCCCCGCCCGCGGCGGGATCCCGGAACCAGCCCTGGAAGTTCCACGTGGTGCCGGGGTGGATCAAGGTCGGCCACGGACCCTGGGTCACATCGAGCGCGGAAGCGAGCACGCCGCTCGGGCTCGAGAACTGCACGGGGAGCAGCCGTTGGATCTGTCCACCCAGGCAGAGCACGCCGTTCCCGAACGGCGCCTGCCCCTGCGTGGAGCTCGCGATGAAGAGCCCGGGCCGGCTCGCGGGCAGGTGGTCCGCGTTCAGCAGCAGGTCGTTGGCAGCGAGGCTCGCGTGGCCCGTGGCGTGAATCGCGGCGGCGGAGCCCGTCGAGTTCGTCGACGCAGAGCAGTAGTTCGAGATCAGAGCCCCCACGGAGAGCACGTAGATCGCCCCGCGGGAGAGGTTCGAGTACGGGGCAGTCGAGTAGGCGTCGGGGAGCCCATCCTGGTTTGCATCCCCGAGCATGCCGATCCAGTAGCCGAAGCCATCGCCAGCCTCCGTGCCGAGGAACTTGCGCAGCAGGTGGCCGTCGACGCCGGAGTAGAGGGCGACGCTGGAGCGATTCGGCCCCGCGGCCGGGTCGTAGTACTGCGTGGCCATGAAGTCCGCGTGACCGTCTCCGTCGTAGTCTCCGCCGCTGCCGACGGTCCAGCCGAGTTCACCCGAGGGCGTCTGGCCGTAGACGGAGTAGAGCACGGTTCCGTTGCTGCCGGAGCGCACGTCCACGCGGCCTCCGCCCGGCGCCTGCGTATCGTCTCCCGCGCCCACCACCAGGTCGGCCTTGCCGTCGCCATTGACGTCGCCCAACGCGCGCACCATCGCCGAGTTCCCCGAGGTCGAGTTCGTCGTGAAGCTCAGGAGCAGGCTTCCCGTCGCCCCCGAGTAGACGCGCGTCGGACCGACCGAGGCCACGACGAATTCGGGCTTGCCGTCGGCATCCATGTCCCCCGCGGCGTCGACGACGATCCCGAAATACGCTCCCGGTCCCGGGCCGGGAATGTCGTAAAGCAGGTTCCCGCTCGCGCCGTCGTAGACCAGGACATGCCCCGAACTCGCGCCGGCCACGTTGCTGTAGGGCAGGGCCACGAGCACTTCGCCGTGGCCATCGCTGTTCACGTCGCCGACTCCGGTCGAGACAGCATTGCCCACGTTCACAGGCTCGCCGAGGAACGTGCGCAGCACGGCACCGGTGTGACCGGATCGGACCTGGGCTGCGCCGTTGGTGTCGCCCGACCCGACGTAGGCGGAGCTCACCACGACGTCGTCGAAGCCATCGGCATCCACGTCGCCCGCGTTTCCGACGCTGGAGGCATAGCTCTCGTATGCAGCGTCGCCGGTGAAGTCGAAGAGCACGGCCCCGTCCGCACCCGAGAAGACGCGGGCGTGCCCGGCCATAGGAGCGTAGTAGCTCTGCGCGGTGTCGCCCGAAACCAGCTCGGGGATCCCATCCCCGTTGAGATCGGAGAGCACAGCCACCGAGTTCCCGAGCTCACTGCCGACCAGGCCCGCGCCGGCGCCGCTGAACTGACCATGCAGAACGTACAACGGCTGCTGGGCGCGGGCGGAAGCTGCCAGGAGCAGGACCGGTGCGGCGATCAGGGTGGAAGCGATCGGGCGGGACGATTCACATCGACCGAGAAGCATGCGAGTGCTCATGGCAGACCTCGACGAAAAGGGTTGGAGCGAGCGTGGTTCGTCGTGCGTGGAATCCATGCTATGCCTCATTCCTCATCCGGGCAACGACCTGGCCAATTGCGGTCGGATCGCGGCCACCGGTGAGCCTGAGCGCGGGTCGGTGCGGCCGCGGAGCGGCGATGCGCGCGAGCGCGATCGCGAGGTGACGCAGGGAGCCCGACGGGAGCGTGCGCGATCCGTGCGGGCCTCCATATCGCTGGTTCAGTCGTTCGAGCGCTCGACCAGCGAATACGGCAGTGGCTCGCCCGTGAAGCGCGACCAGTTGTCGCGCACGAAACCGGGCCCGATGTGGACCCACGTGCGGACGAAGAAGGCGACGGGACGGAAGCCCTTCGTCCCTCTCGCCAGCTCCTCGAGCATGCTGCGGTCTCCATGCTCGCGCAGCCACCGTGCGCCGGCCTCGTCGGTCAGGTCCGTCCACTGACCGCGCACCTTCAGGATCGTGCGCACCGGTCCGATGTCCAGTAGTCCGAGCAACAGGATGCAGCCGAGGAATCCAGTCCAGGTTCGCGGCAGCCTCGTCTCGCCCGGTTCGCCGGCGCGCGTGCGGAACTCCGCGGCCATGCTCAGCAATGCAGCCGGGGCTGCAAGCGGTGCGAGCCCGAGCAGGCCGATCCCCATGCACACGACCATCACGATCGAGAGCGGCAGGAACGGCACGAACGGGATGCTGTAGAGCAGCGTCGTACACGTCGAGCACCCGAACAGGATCCCGAGCCAGCGTGTGCGTCGCGCGGGCTGGTCGATCGCGCGCAAAGCGAGAAAGGTCGCCACAGGCACGAGCAGGATCAACAGCGCGTGCCACCGAGTCGGAATCGGATCGAACAACGACTCGCGGCACAGGTGTCCCGCACCCTCGATGCCCAGGCACGCGAGCGGCCCGACGATGCCGCCGATCACCCAGAAGGCACGGCGAACGGGCATCTGCGCGAGCTTGGTCGACATGCGAGCGTCTCCCTCGAGAGGATAGCACCGGACGTCCCGGACGGACGCGTGCGCCACCCTCGCTCCGCTGTCTAGGATGCACCTCCCCGATGAGCGCGCTCACGCCCCCCGCTCCCTCCGCGCTGCTGCGCCTCTCCGCCTCGGCGCCGCCCGTGCTGCTCGTCGTCGTCGACACCGAGGAGGAGTTCGACTGGCACGCGCCCTTCGACCGCGCCAACACCGGCGTGACGCACATGCGCGCGGTCGGCGACTTCCAATCCGTCTGCGACGAGTTCGGCGTCAGGCCCGTCTACGTGATCGATCATCCGATCGCGACGCAGGCCGCGGCCTTCGAGCCGCTGCGCGCGATCCAGGCCTCGGGCCGCTGCGAGATCGGCGCGCACCTGCACCCCTGGGTCTCGCCGCCCTTCGAGGAGGAGGTCAACGCGCGCAACTCGTACCCGGGCAACCTGCCGCGCGAGCTGGAGCGCGCCAAGCTCGCCTCGCTCGTCGCCGCGATCGAGACGAACCTCGGCGTGCGGCCGAGGAGCTACAAGGCCGGCCGCTACGGCTTCGGGCCGCACACGGCCGAGATCCTCGCCGAGCTCGGCTTCGCCTGCGACCTCTCGTTCTGCCCGGCCTTCGACCTGCGCGCCGACGGAGGGCCCGACTACTCGCGCTTCACGAGCGACGCGTCCTGGATCGACGAGCGCGCGGGCCTGGTCTCGCTGCCGACGACGGGCGCCTTCGTCGGCTGGGCCGCCTCGCCGGCGAGCTACGGCCTGGGGCAATCGCTGCGCGCCCTGCGCCTGCCGGGGATCCTCGCGCGCCTCTCCGCGGTCGAGCGCCTGCACCTCAGCCCGGAAGGTTATTCCCTGCGGGACAACCAGCGCCTGACGCGCGCGCTCCTCGAGCGCGGCCTGCGCGTCTTCACGTTCGCCCTGCACAGTCCTTCGCTGGTGCCGGGCCACACGAGCTACGTCCGGACCGCGCGGGATCGGGACGAGTTTCTCGCGCACATCCGCCGATATCTGGCCTTCTTCCTCGGCGAACTCGGCGGCGTCAGCGCGACGGCCGTGGAGTTGCGCCAACGACTGACCGCCCCAGCCCACCCAACCGCGTGAAGATCCTCGGCATCTCCCCTCTGGACAAGGACGCCTCCGCATCGCTCGTCGAAGACGGGCGCGTGCTCTTCGCTGCCGGCGAGGAGCGCTTCAACCGCGTCAAGCAGACCTCGGGCTTCCCCGCGCGCGCGATCGAAGCCGCGCTGAACGCGACGGGCACGAACCCCGACGAGATCGACGTCGTCGCCTACCCGTTCCTGGAGTGGGACGTCGAGAGCCAGCTGATGCGCGACGCGCTCGACGCCGAGGAACGCTGGTCGCGCGGCTTCGCGCCGGAGAACCTCGAGATCCTGCTGCAGGAGGCGACCGAGCGCGTGCCGGCGCGCAGCGCCGCCGTGCACGGACTCTCGCAGCCCAACCAGAGGAAGTCGAAGGGCTTCCTGAAGGAGCTCTTCTACGAGATCGGCGGCGCGAGCGACGCGGCCTCGCGCGCGATGTCGCTGGCCGCCTCGCGCGAATGGGCCGAGCGCGCCTCGAACGACCACCGCCGCTGGAGCGAGGAGCTCCGTGCAGGTCTCGCCGGCCTCGGCCTCGCGCACAAGCTCAAGCGCGCCGAGCACCACCTCTCGCACGCGGCCAACGCCTGGCTCGCGAGCGGCTTCGAGCGCGCGTTGATCGTCACGCTCGACGGCTACGGCTCGGGCCTCGCCGGCTCGGTCAGTCTCGGCGAGAACGGCAAGATCCGCCGCCTGCACAACATCCGCTTCCCGCACTCGCTGGGCAGCTTCTACGAGTGCGTCACGAGCTCGCTCGGGTTCACCGCCGACCGCCACGCGGGCAAGATCGTCGGCCTGGCCGCCTTCGGCGACCCGCGCGTGCTGGCCGAGGCGCTGCTCAGCCGCGTCGACTTCGGCGAGGAGGGCGACTTCCGCCTCTACCAGAACCTCAACGTGCACTTCTCGCGGCACCTCGCGGCGCGCTTCCCGATGATCGACGTCGCGGCGGCGTACCAGTACGTGCTCGAGGTGCTCGCGCGCCGTCTCGTGCGCCACTGGGTGCGCCAGACCGGCTGCGCCAACGTCGTGCTCTCCGGCGGCGTGACGGCCAACGTCAAGATGAACCAGCGCATCCACGAGATCGACGAGGTCGAGCAGACCTTCGTCTACCCGAACATGGGCGACGGCGGCTGCGGAACCGGCCTCGCGCTCTTGTGGAGCGCGCAGGGACGCCAGCTCCCCACCTACCACGACGCCTACTTCGGCCCGAGCTACACGCCGGCCGAGATCGAGGAGGAGCTCAAGCGCGCCGGCCTCGCCTACGAGCGCCCGTCGAACCTCGTGCGCGAGATCGCCGAGCGCGTGCACGCCGGCGAGGTGATCGGACGCTTCGGCGGCCGCATGGAGTACGGCCCGCGCGCGCTGGGCAACCGCACGATCCTCTACCACGCGCGCGAGCCCGAGGTGAACCAGTGGCTCAACAAGCGCCTGGGCCGCACGGAGTTCATGCCCTTCGCGCCCGTGACGCTCTGGGAGGCGCGCGAGAAGTGCTACGTCAACCTCGAGGGCGCCGAGCACGCCGCCGAGTTCATGACGATCACCTTCGACTGCACCGAGTTCATGCGCACGAACTGCCCGGCGGCGGTCCACGTCGACGGCACCGCGCGCCCGCAGCTGATCCGCCGCGAGGTCAACCCGGAGTACCACGCGATCCTGAGCGAGTACGAGAAGCTCTCGGGCATCCCGTGTTTGATCAACACGAGCTTCAACATGCACGAGGAGCCGATCGTCTGCTCGCCGCACGACGCGGTGCGGGCGTTCCTGCTCGGGCACCTCGATGGTCTGGCGATCGGCCCGTTCTACGTCCCGCACCCCGAGCGCGCGAAGGAGCGCAAGGCTCGCGCGGGACAGGGCGCGACGAGCGCGCACGGCTGAGCGTCAGGCCGAACGACCGATCTCGACCAGTGGTTCGCCCGCCTCGAGGAGCTTCCGTATCGAGAGCCAATGCCGCTCGAGCAGATCCCAGAGTTCCTCGTTCCCGGCGTTCCCGATCGTGATCCACAGCACCTGAGGTGGCGGCCCGTGTGCCTCGAGTAGGCGCACGAAATCCGAGTCCTTCGTGATGACGATGGCCGACGCCGCACCCGCGGCACGGAAGATCGTCAGGTCACGCGCCTGCACGAACCCCAGTTCGAATATGTGTCGAGCCTCGATCCCGAACGTGGACTCGAGCTTCGGGGCCAGTCCAGGAGGAAGTTGCGCATCGATCCACACGCGCACGACGGTGCTCACGCAGCGATCGTCGGGTGGTCGATGCGCCGTGCCGCGTACAGGAGGCAGGCGGAGATGTCCTCGGATTCGAGGTACGGATACTCGGCCAGGATCTGTTGGGTCGTCTCGCCGGCGGCCAGGAGCTCCAGCACGTCCGTGACACGAACGCGCTGGCCGCGGACACAAGGACGTCCGCCGCACTGCTCGGGGTCGACAGTGATGCGTGACAGCAGGCTGCTCATGCAATCCAGGGTAGCACGTAGCCCGACCGGTGCCAGCCGATGAGCCGCCCGCGCCTCACGGCTTCTGGAACGAGATCGTCCAGAACATCGGCTGCGAGATCGGCGTCTCCAGGTGGATGCGCACGAGCTCGCCCTCGACCTTCGGTTCGACCACGGACACGCCGATGCGCGCCTCGGTCGGCTTCCAGCCCTGCGGCACGCGCAGCACGATCTCGTAGCTGTCCCCCGCGACGAGCTTGCTGACGCCCTCGAGCGCGAGCTTGCCCGTGTTCCAGGTGAGCTCCGTGATCTCCGCCGCGCCCTGGCTGATGTGGCGCGAGGTGGACACGAGCTGCGGCCGGTCGAGCTTCGCGCGGATCGCGAAGACCTGCGTGCCGCCCTTCTCCAGCGCGGGCGCGACGAAGCCCGAGCGCGAGCACTCGACGAGATGCTTCGACCAGAATTCGTACACGACGTACTCGGCCTCGGTGTCGAGCCCCAGGTCGTCGAAGCGCACGTTGGCCGCGGGCATGTCGGCGCCGGTCGCGTTGAAGTGCGCCAGCACGTTCCAGTGCTCGAAGGGCTTGTCGATCTCCTGCAGCCACCAGGGCGCGAGCGTGCCCTGCTGCTCGGCATCGATCGGGCTGGGATCCTTGCCCGAGAGGATCTCCGTGCGCTGCATCGCCGCGAGCTTGTCGGTCTTGCGCGGGTCGAAGTCGTAGAGCTGGCCCGGCACGCTGAAGAGCACGGGCAGCGCGCGCTTGGCGCCCTCGAGGTTGCGCGCGTCGGCGTAGACCTCGGCCTTGTCGCTCAGCATCAGCATCGCGCCGGCCATCGAGACCAGCGTCGGGCGCAGGATCGCGTCCTTGCGCGCCTCGGCCAGCGCGGCCTCGCCCTTGGCCTGCGCGTCCTTCCAGCGCGGCACGAGGTCGCAGTGGTCGGGATCGTTGCGCCAGACCGTGCCGTTCCACGAGTTGTACTGCTGCAGCGTCGCGAGACCGAAGCCGTCGCCGCCCAGGCGACAGCCGTCGGCGATGCCGATCGCCTCGGGCAGAACGCCCCAGCAGGCGAGCAGGTAGGTCTCGGGGCCGAGCGCCTTGCGCACCGCGCCGAGGTACGCGCGCAGCGTCGAGTCGGCGCTGGCGTTCTCCTTCGCGAGCCACGCGCCGGCGTGGTGGTAGGCGTCGTAGAGCAGGTGGCGCAGCGAGTCGACCTTGACGTAGCGGAAGCCGAGCGCCTTCAGGCCCGCGTAGGTCGGCGTGACGATCGCATCGAGCGCCGCGGGCTTGTTGGCGTCGAGCGCGTAGTTGACCCAGGGGCCCTTGACGAGCTTGCCGGCCTCGTCGTGCACGAACCAGTCGGCGTGCTGCTCGGCGAAGGCCTGGTCGTTGAACGCGGAGTAGACCCACACGCCGGGAACGAATCCGCCCGCCTGGATCCTCTTCACCGCGCCGGCCGCGCCTTCGGGGAACTTCTGCGCGTTCCAGGAGAGCCAGCCGTCGGGCTGGCCCATGCCGGTCTGGTAGCCGTCGTCGAGCTGCACGTAACGGCAGTCGAAGTCGGCCATGTGCTGCGCGGCGAGCGCGTCGACCGTCGCGCCGAGCGAGCGCGCGTCGATCGCGTCGCGGTAGGCCCACCACGAGCACCAGCCGCCGACCGAGTCGCGCCAGACGCGGTAGGACCAGGGCCGGTAGTCGGGCAGGTTGCGCTGCTTCTGGAAGTAGAGCGGACGGAAGACGAGCTCGATCGATTCGCCGTGGCTCTCCCAGGAGAAGCGCAGCGAATCGGCCTGGCGCTTGAGCAGCGTGACGTGCGTCGCGCCCTCGTCCGGACCGCAGAGCATCCAGTCCCAGTGCCGGTCGTAGACCGCGTTGTTGCGCAGGTTGCGGCTCTGGCCGACGCTGGTGCGCACGAGCGGGAAGCGCTGCTGCGCGGGGCCGCGCGTCTCGGCCGCGAAGGCCTCGGCGCTGCCGTGCAACTCGAGCACGAGCGAGAGCTCGGCGAGGCCCGCGTTCGGCGCGGGCGCGAGCTTCCAGTGCTGCTCGAGCCCCGCGCCCCTCGCGACGCTGGGCGTGAAGACGACCTCGCCCGGCTTCGCGGCGCGGAACTTCTCGTCGGGCGAGCTGCGCACCCACAGCACCGCGTCGAAGAGCGAATCGAGACCGTAGCTCGCGTGCAGCGAACCGTCGTTCGCGTCGAAGCGCACCTCGGCCGGCTCGGCCAGCGCGGCGCTGATCGGATCCACGTCTTGCGCCCGCGCCGGCGTGGCGCAGGCCGCGGACACGAGCGCGAGCGCCGCGACGCGGCGCGCGCCCTCAACGACGGACACGGAAATGGTGCGCACGGCGCAGAAGCCTCCTCGCGTCTCTCTCGAAGCCATGATCCCGCAGATAGGACCACAGGCGATCGGCGAAGTCGAGCGGGAGGATGAAGCCGTAGAACAGCACCAGCGCGATCCTGCAGTTGCCCTGCAGCGTCCAGATCGCGAAGGGATCGAGGAACAGGTCGGCGAGGGCCGCGACGAGGAAGAGCAGCACCGCGAGATCGAAGTTCGTCAGCGCCGCGCGCATCAGCGGAAGGAAGCCCCCGAAGCGCGTCGGCTGCTGCTCGCTCTCGAGCCAGCCGTCGGCCGCGGGTTCCTCCTCGGCCACCTCGCCCGCGAGCTGCTCGACGAACTGCTCGCTCTCGGCGCGCCCGCGCAGCAGCACGTAGCGGCAGACGAGCAGGTTCGTCAGCTCGTTCTGGAACTTCTGGAAGAGCACGCCGATCAGCGCCGCGTAGGGCAGGAAGAACATCCACGTCTGGCCCGTGCAGCGCGCGGCGTAGATGCCGAGAGAGGTGAAGAAGGCGACCTTGACGTAGAGGTGGAAGAGGAAGTCGTGGTAGCCCCAGATCAGCTTCTCGATGCGGTGGTAGCGCGCGACCTCGCCGTCGACGCAGTCGAGCACGTAGTAGCCGAGCACCAGCGCGAAGCCCGCGACGGCCCAGACGCCGTCGAAGAGGATCAGCACCGAGCCCGCCAGGCCGCACACGAGCATCGCCAGCGTCGCCACGGTCGGCGAGATGCCCCAGACCACGAACAGTCGCGTGACGTGGATCGAGAGATGATCGCCGACGAGCAGGCCGGCGACATCGTTGTAGCGACGCACGGGCTGCTGCACCTTGGCGCGCAGATCGCTCAAGGACTCCATGAGGGACGGGGGCTCGAATCGCTCAGGGACGGGGGAGGAGGGTCCGCCTGATCATCTCTCGCTCGGCGCGATTCAGGAAGCCTCCGTGCCAGACGAGCAGCGGAAACCCGAGCAGCAGGGCGAGCTTGCCCGCCCAGCACGCGAGCCCGGACTCCGGCAGCAGCGCCATCCCGGCCGCCCACGCGCCCGCCGCCAGCGCCAGCAGGCCCGCGATGCGCCCGGCCTCGTAGCGCACGGGCCAGAGGCGCTCGGCCAGGCGCCAGGCACAGAGCGCCAGCAGCGCGAAGGTCGCCAGCGTGGCCCAGGCGGCCCCCATCCAGCCCAGGCGCGGCACGAGCAGCGCGTTGAGCCCCAGGTTGCAGAGCGCCGCGAAGGCCGTGGTCCAGGCGACGAGCGCGGTGCGCTCGCGCAGGTAGAACGCGGTGTGGACGATCTGGTAGAGCGCCCAGAAGAGGTAGCCCGCCGCGACCAGCGGCAGCGCGCGCCAGGCCTCCGCGTACTTCGCATCGGCCATCAGCGCCACGATCTCGCGCGCGAAGAGCGCGATCCCCAGCGCGACGAAGGCGAGCAGCGCCATCAAGAGCGTCGCGACCTGGCGGCACAGCTCGCGCTGCTCGCCCTCGTCGCGCAGCGCGAACACGAACGGGAACCAGATCAGGCCGAAGGCCTCGAAGACCACGGCGTTGCCCGCCGCGCCCAGCTTGTACCCCAGCGCGTAGACCCCGACCGCGCCCTCGCCGCCGTAGGCGAGCACGAACCAGCGGTCGGCCTGGTGCAGGACGAACATCAGGAGGCCCGAGAGGAACAGCGGCGCCGAGTAGCGCCACAGGCGCCGCGCCATCGCGCCCGAGAATGTGAGGCCCAGCCGTCGCACGATCCAGACCGACAGCACCAGCGCGATCAGGCCCTCGCCCAGCGCGACGCTGTAGAGCAGGCCCATGTACGAGAGGCCCAGCGGCACGAGGAACCAGACCTTCGAGGCGACCTCGAGCACGGTCTTCGTCGTCGTCAGCACACCGTAGGCCGCCGAGCGCTGCAGGATCTGCAGGTAGCGCAGGCCGACCTGCGCGATCGTCTGCAGCACGAGGATCAGGCCGACCAGCACCAGCGCCGGCGCGTAGCGCGAATCCCCGAAGAGCAGGCGCGCCCCGCTCTCGCGCAGCAGCCACGCGGCGAGGAAGGCGACGCTCGTCGAGGCGCACAGGACGAGCAGCGTCGTCGTCACCAGCGCGGCGCGCTCGCGCTCGCTCTCGTACTCGGCGTGGAAGCGCGTCATGCCGTGCAGCAGGTTGATGCCCGCGAGCTGCGCCGCGACGGCCAGCGTCACCGCCGCGATCTCCCCCACGCCGTAGTCGGCCGTGCTGCCGACGTAGGCCGTCACCAGCGGCAGCAGCAGGAAGCCGATCAGCTTCTGCGCCGCGGGCCCGAGCGCGTAGATCAGCGAGTGCTTCCCCAGGCGCCTCAGGGCCTCGTGCAGCATGCGCGCGCTCAGTCCTTCAGCGAGAAGGGCGTGAAGTCGGTGTCGACGTCGTAGAAGTCCTCGTTCTCGGCGCGCTTGAGGAAGTTGACCACGAGGTAGGTCAGCGGCGTGAAGAGCGCCTCGATCGAGACCTTGAAGAACCAGTTGAAGGCCACGACCTTGACCAGCGTGCCGGTCTCCCACACGCCGTAGAACGCCAGCGGGTAGAAGATCAGGCTGTCGACCGCCTGCCCCGCGAGCGTCGATCCGATGGTGCGCATCCACAGCCAGCGCCCGCGCGTGACGACCTTCATCTTGGCCAGCACGAAGCCGTTGACGAAGTCGCCGGCCCAGAAGGCGATGATCGAGCCGACCACGATGCGCCAGGTGCTCCCGAAGACCGTCTCGAGCGCCGGCTGCAGCACCGCGTTGTACGACTCGCTCGCCGCGAGCGGCATGCGCAGCACGACCTGCGTCATGAACGTGGCGAAGAGCATCGCGCCGAAGCCGGCCCAGATCACCTTGCGCGTGCGGGCGTAGCCGTACACCTCGGTGAGCACGTCGCCGAAGATGTACGAGATCGGGAAGAACAGGTTCCCGGCGCCGAAGACCAGCGTCGCGCCCAGGAGCTCGATCTGGCAGGTCTTGGCCGGCCCGATCAGGTTCGAGCACAGGAGCACGGCCACGAAGGCCGCCATCACGAGGTCGAAGTACTTGTAGTGCCGGCCCCGCACGGGGCGCGCCGGGAGCGGTTCGGAGCGCTGGGGTTCGTCCATGAGGGTGGACAAGGTGTAGCCCCTCCACGCCCGCGAGCGCAACCGCTACACTCTCCGCCCCTTCGGAAAGCCGAGCCCCCCATGCAAGTCCTCGAACAGATCCAGCGCATGAAGCCCGAGCGCTTCCTGGCCGTCTACCAGAGTCTCGAGCAGCAGGGCTTCGGCCCTCTCGACGGCGAGGTCGCCAAGCTCCTGCGCTTCCGCCCGCAGTCGATCCGCAAGCTCTCGATGCAGGAGCGCGCGCGCAGCGCCAAGCGCCTGATCGAGACCTCGCGCAACGCCGAGCTCGCCTACGAGCTGCTCGGCGCGTACCTGATCAAGAACTGCAAGGAGCTCGTCACGGGCTTCCTCGACGCCACCGGCGTCAAGCACGACCAGGGCATGATCGAGGACGTCGAGACGCACAAGCCGGCCGCGGACAAGATCCCCGGCGCGGTCGCCGAGCTCGACAAGAAGTACCCGCCCGAGGACGTGACGATCTACCTCGCGATCTGCGCCGAGCAGTGGCCGGCCGTGAAGGAGATCGACCAGCTCTGGCGCTCGCGCGCCGGCGCGGCGTGAGGGAGCTGCGGCCGTTCGCGGCCGACGATCGCACGCGCGGGTTCGCGCTGCGGGCCGGGATCGAGGGCTCGCGCGTCGTCTGGGAGCTGCGCGGGAGGATCGAGAGTCTGCGCGTGCCGCCGCGTTCGGCTCGACCTGCGCGCCGGACGGGTCTGTGGAACGGAACCGTCTTCGAGGCCTTCCTGGCGCGCGATCGCGACGAGGGCTCGCCCTACGTCGAGCTCAACGTCTCCCCCTCCGGCGACTGGAACGCATTCGGGCTGCAGAGCTACCGCACGGGGCTGGCGGAGCTCCTGCTCGCGACCGCGCCGCGCATCGACGTGTCCGCGTGCGAGGACCTGCTGCGCGTCGAATGCGCTTGGGAACGCGGCGAGGCGCGCGTCGCCTCGCTCGCGGCGGTGCTCGAGCACGCCGGCGGCGCGCGGAGCCACTGGGCGCTCGCGCACACGGGCCGCGAGCCCGACTTCCACCGCCGGGATTCGTTCGTGCTCGAGCTCGAAGGCGCGTGATCGGCACAGCACCGCTTCCGGAGCCGTCCCGATCGGCACTGCGCTGTGCGACTTCACGAACGCCGTCCTGTCGCACGCGACGGCATCTGGTTCCCGACCGTGCGCACGCGAAGCCTCCAGGCCATGTGCCCGGAGCAGGTGGTGACGGCCGCACGCTTCGTCGGTCGATGGATCGGCTGCGTCAGCGTGTCCCTGTGCTCGATCCCAGGCTGGCGAGTAGCTCCTCGAGCTGGTCCAGCGTCTCGGGCATCGCGCCCGTCGATCCGGTGTCGACCGCCTCGGCCGAGGGATAGAGATCGTGCACGACCAACAACGTCTTGCCGGCCTTCTCCTCGAAGGTCACCGTGGTGATGGTCTTGCCCGCGTCCCCCTCCTCATTGGTCCACACCAGGCGCGAGTGCGGCACCACCTCGAGGTAGGTGCCGAAGAACTCCATCGTCGAGCCTTCGTGAAGGAACGCCAGGCGATACTGCCCCCCGACGCGGACATCCATTTCGCAGGCGATCAGGTTCAGCCCATACGACTTGGGCACCCACCACCTGCGGAACAGCTCCGCCTTGGTCCACGCCTCGAAGACCAGGCGCGCCGGAGCGTTCACGGTTCGCGTGACGACGAGTTCGCGTTCGGACTTCCGCTCCACCTTCGTGAGGTTCTTCGTGGGAGTGGCCTCACCGTCTCTTCGATCGACCATCGACTTTCTCCTTCCGCTTCAATTCCTCGACAACGCTGTCCAACTCGTCGAAGCGTGCGCTCCAGAGCTGGCGGTACCTCTCGATCCATGCCGCCTCTTCCTGCAGTCCGCGCAGGCCGAGCCTGCAGGTGCGCACGCGCCCGACCTTCTCGGTGGTGACGAGCCCCGCCTGCTCCAGGACGCCGATGTGCTTCCTCATGCCCGTGAGGGTCATGTGGAACCTCTCCGCGAGGGCCGTGATCGAAGCGTCCGCACGCCCGAGTTGCTCCAGCACGCCGCGTCGGGTGGCGTCCGAGAGCGCGCCGAAGGCGGCATCGAAGTGGGCTTGGGAATACAGAACCATGTGGTTCACTATACAGGATGAGCTGACGGCATGCAACGGGAGCGGTTCTCGGGATCGTGCCTGACGAGCTCCGGCGAACGGGCGAGCTTCGAATCGTGCGGGGCGGGAAGCAGCTCGTGTGCGACTGAACGCCGGCCCGGCCAGGAGCGGGCCGCGCGCTCAACGCTTCTGGCAACGCCGGCACAGGTGCGTGCCGCGCTGGCCGACGACGATGCGCGCGATCGGCTCGCCGCAGACGCGACAGGGCTTCCCGTCGCGGCCGTAGACGCGGAACTGGTCCTGGTAGCTGCCGGGCTGTCCCTCGGGCGTGCGGTAGAACGTGTCGAAGCTCGAGCCCTCGCGCGCGATCGCCGCGCGCAGCGTCGAGCGGATCGCAGCGTGCAGGCGCTTCACGCGCGCCGCGTCGATGCGGTCCGAGCGCGCGAGCGGGTGGATCCCGGCCTCGTGCAGGCACTCGTCGGTGTAGATGTTCCCCATCCCGGCGAGGAAGCCCTGGTCGAGCAGCAGCGGCTTGATGCGCCCCGTGCGTGCGCCGAGCTCGCGCGCGAGCCACTGTGGCGTGAAGGCGCGCTCGAGCGGCTCGGGCCCCAGCTCCGCGAGCTCGCTCCCGGCATCCGCGACGAAGCGAAGGCGCCCGAACTTGCGCACGTCGAGGAAGCGCAGCACGCGGCCGCGCTCGAGCCCGAGCTCGACCTTGTCGAAGCGGTCGCGCGGCGCGCTCGCGGGCTCGACGTAGAGGCGCCCGGTCATGCGCAGGTGCACCAGCAGCGCGCCGGCGCCGCGGCCGCCGCGCTCGAGGTCGGCGACGATGTACTTCGCGCGGCGCCACAGGCGGGCGATGCGCGCGCCGACGCAGGCCCGTTCGAGCTCCGCCGCGCTCTGCCCGCCGAGCGTGCGTTCCCAGTGCACGCGCACGGAGGTGATGCGCCGGCCTTCGGCGTGCGGGCGCAGGAGGCGCACGGTCGTCTCGACTTCGGGGAGCTCGGGCATGCGTCCGCGCATCTTACGCCGGCGCTGCGGTAGGATCCGCGCCGCATGCAGCTCCCGATCCGCGCCCATCGCCTGCGCACCGTGCTCGTCCTCGCGCTCCTTGGTCTGGCCGCCCTGCTCGCGCCCGCCTGCCGCGTCAGCGGCGAGCGGCCGCAGCCCGACGGCCTGCGCACGCTGGAGTACCAGGGCGCGAAGGTCGTCTGGGAGAACCGCGGCGGCGGCACCGAGGCGCTGGTGTTCGTGCACGGCTGGTGCGGCGACCACGGCGTGTGGTCGAAGCAGATGGAGAGCCTGCAGCCGTGGCGGCGCATCGCGATCGATCTCCCCGGGCACGGCGCGTCCGACAAGCCGCGCCGCGAGTACGGCGTCGACTTCCTGGCCGAATCGATCCTGGCCGTGATGCAGCAGGCCGGCGTCGAGCGCGCGGTGCTGGTCGGGCACTCCAACGGCGCCGTGACGGTGCGGCGCTTCCTCGAGCTGCATCCCGAGCGCGTCGCGGGGCTGGTGCTGGTCGACGGGCCGCTGAAGTCCTTCTTCGCCTCGCCCGAGGAGGGACGCGCCTTCGTCGCGCCGCTGCACGGCGACGGCTGGAAGGAATGGGCCGCCAGGACGGTCGACGGCATGCTCGCGCCGATGAAGTCGCCGGCCGACCGCGCGCGCGTGCGTGCGACGATGCTCGCGACGCCGCGCCAGGTGATGCTCTCGAGCTTCGAGGGCACGCTCGATCCCGCGCTGTGGCGCGAGCAGCCGATCGGCGTGCCGCTGCTGCTGGTGCTGGCACGCTCGCCGTTCTGGGACGCGGACTACGAGGCCTTCGTGCGCAGGCTGGCGCCGCAGGTGCAGTACGAGGTGCTCGACGGCGTCTCGCACTTCCTGATGCTCGACGCGCCCGGGCGCTTCGACGAGCTGGTGCGCGGCTTCCTGGTGCACGCCGCGCCCTTCGCGCGGCGCTGAGCCCGAGTCGTCAGCGTCCCGAGCCGACGGGCTCGCAGCGGAACTGATCGACCAGCGTGCGCAGGCTGGAGGCCATCATCGAGCACTCGCTGGCCGTGTCGCCGGCGCGGGTGGCCCCGCTCGAGGTCGACTGCGCGAGCTGCGCGACGCCGCTGATGCCCTCGGCGATCTCGCCGGTGCCGCGCGCGACCTCCTCGACGTTGCGCGAGATCTCCTGCGTGGTCGCGGTCTGCTCCTCGACCGCGGCCGCGATCGAGGTGTTGATCTCGTTGATGCGCGCGATGACCTCGTCGATGCGCGCGATCGCGACCACGGCGGTGCGCGTCTCCTCCTGGATCGAGGCGATCTTCTGGCCGATCTCCTCGGTCGCGCGCGAGGTCTCGGAGGCCAGGTTCTTGACCTCGTTGGCGACCACGGCGAAGCCCTTGCCCGCCTCGCCCGCGCGGGCGGCCTCGATGGTCGCGTTGAGCGCGAGCAGGTTGGTCTGGCCGGCGATGGCCGTGATCAGCTTGACCACCGCGTCGATGCGGTCGCTGGCCTCGCCCAGGCGCTTGACGGTCTGGTTGGTCTCGCGCGCCACCTCGACGGCGTTGCTCGCCACGCGGCTGGCCTCGGCCGACTGCTTGGAGATCTCCTGGATCGCGCTGGTCATCTGGCCTGCCGCCGTGGCGACGGTCTGCACGCTCTTGTTGATCTCCTCGGCCGCGCAGGAGACCTGCTGCACCTTGGCCGAGCCGTTCTCGGCCGTGCCGCTGAGATCCTTGCTGACGCTGGTCAACGTGCCGCTGGACTCGCTCAGCGCGGCGGCGTTCTCGCCGATCGAGGTGATCGCGCGCTGCATCTCCGCGACGGCCGTGTTGAGCGAACGCTTGATCAGCTCGTGGTCGCCGCGGTACTCGCCGCGAACGCGCGCCGTCAGGTCGCGCCGCGCCACGCACTCGAGCACGGCGGTCGCCTCCTCGATCGGCTTGACCACCGCGTCGAGCATGCGGTTGACCTGCTCGCAGATCTCGCGGTAGCTGCCCTGGAACTTCTCGCCGTGCAGGCGCTCGGAGAGCTTGCCCTGCGTGCTGGCCTCGATCAGGCCGGTCAGCTCCGCCAGCAGCGCGCGCAGCACGTCGATCGTGCGGTTGAGGCTGTCGGCGATCAGGCGATGGTCGCCGGCGTAGTCGCCGGCCACCTGCACGCTCAGGTCGCCGGCCGAGACGCGCTGCAGCACCGCGATCGACTCGTGCATCGGCTCGAGCGTGGCGTCGAGCATGCCGTTGATGCCCTGGCACAGTTCGCGGTACTTGCCCTCGAACTGCTCGGCGTGCGCGCGCTCCGAGAGCCGGCCCGCGCGCGAGGCGCCGGTCAGCTGTTCGGTCTCGCTGATCAGGAGCTGCAGCGTGCCGGTGGTGCGGTCGAGCGCGTCCTCGACGGCCTTGAGCTCGTCCTGCACGCCCTGGTCGCCGATCGCCTGCAGCTCGCCGCGCGCGATGCGCTCGGTGGCCTGCGCGATGCTCGCGGTGCGCGCCGCGACGCGCCGGCCCATGCGCCGGCCGACGCCGAGGATCACGAGCGCCCCGGCGGCCAGCGCGACCAGGATGCCCACGCGCGCCAGGAGGTAGGCCGTGTCGTCGCCCTGCTGCGAGCGCGCGCTGACCTTCTCGATCAGCTGCGAGAGCTGCTCCTCCTTCGTCTCCAGCTTGTCGAAGGCGGCCTGGAACGTCTTGAGCTCGCCGTGCGCGGCCTCGAGGTCGTGGAAGGCGAGATCGCTGACGCGCTCGGCCTGCGCGATGTAGGCGTCGACGTCGGGGCGCGCTGCGGCGATGGCTTGCGCGACCTCGCTGCCCAGCGGCAGCTTCTCGTTGGCGCTGAGCACGTCGTGGAAGGACTTGGCGTGCTCCTCGATGTCCTTCCGGATCTCCGCGGCGTTGTTGCGACCCTCCGATGCGCACAGCATCGCGTAGTACACGTCGCCGCGCAGCGCGTCGTGCATCATGTCGCCCTGCATGTGGTTCTGGATCGCCTGCACGCTGACCAGCAGCTCCTCCTCGCCCGCGTGCAGCTTGCGCGCGGCGAAGAAGCCGACACCGCCGACGACGACGGCCAGCGCGGCAGAGAGGACGGAGAAGCGCAACAGCTGGGAACGGATGCTCTGGTTCATCGCGAGTGTGGGGTACGGCAGGCTCGGGGGATCGGACGCGGACGTCGGGGCAGCCCGCGCCGCGGGCCGTTCAGTGGTGTGATGTCGTGCGCGCGCGAGCATCGGCTTGAGGGACGGATCGAGCCTCACGTCGTAGGAAAGTCGGCCTTCCGCGCGTTCGGCCCGGGGTGGCAAGGACGCCTGACGGCGAATGCGGTGGTAGAGTTCGAGCAACCATCCGTGCGGCCCGCCCGCGCGAACCCGACACCACGCCATGCTGCTGACCCTCGCCCTCTGCGCCCTCGGTTCCGTCCCGCCCGCTCCCGTCCAGACCAGCGTCGAGCACGCCGGTTTCCTGCGCGACGCGCACGTCGCCGTGACGCCGCGCCAGCACCTCGTCTTCGAGGCGCGCGTCGAGTGGCCGGTGACGCTGGCGCGGCGCAGCTTCCTCGTCGAGGGCCTCGCCGCCGACGGCAGCGTCGTGTTCACGCGCAGGGTCACGGCCAGCACGGCCGCCCCGGTCGCACGCCCCAAGCGTGCCGTCGCGGCGCGCTTCGATCTGGACCTGCCGGCCCTCGACGGCGTGCAGGAGCTGCACGTTCGTCCGGCGCCCTGATCGGCTCGGCCTCCCCCACCAACAGCACCGCCCGCGGAGTGCGACTCCGCGGGCGGTGCCGTCATCTGTCTGCCCCGCGCGGGGTCGTCCGTCGTATCAGAAGTCGAGTTCGCAGCGCAGGCTGAACACGAGCGCGTCGTCCACGCTCGCGTCGCCGCCCGGGTTCGCGATGTACTGCAGGTCCGGCCGCAACACGACGCCGGCACAACACTGGCACTTGTAGTCGAGCTCCCAGGCGGTCTCGTCCGCCGTGAACCCGAAGCCGCGGCTGAAGTGCGCCTGGCTGACGTAGAAGCCGAGTGCGTCATCGGCTCGCGCGGCGCACAGGCCGGCCCAGTTGAAGCCCAGCCCGAGGTGCCGATCGATCGCGGCCACGTCCTCGTCGGCCTGCCCGAACTGCAGGAAGCCCGACTTCGTGCCGCCGCTCTCGCCCTCGGCTGCGCGGCCGAGCTCCTGGTCGAGCGTGGCGTACCAGGCGCTGGTGTTGTGCACGTCGTTGCCGCCCGTGTCGGTGAAGAGCCCGGTGTGACGCCACGCGCCCAGCGAAATGCCGCCGGCCAGCTCGTTCTCGCCGAGCTTCCAGCGGCGGCCGGCCTCGGCGATCCAGAAGAGATCCGCGGGATCGCCGAAGAACGTCGTCGGCCCGAGCGTGCCGGTGTTGTAGCCGGCCCAGGTCGCACCGTCGTAGAGCGCGAGGTTGAGGTACCAGCTCTCGTTCGGCACCCAGCCGGCGAGGATGCCCGTCGCCGGGTTGGGATAGGTGACCATCGTGAAGTTCGTCGGGCTGAACGCGGCCGACGAGTGGATCGACTCGATGCCATTCGCCGGCGCGGCGAAGTCGCTGTTCGCGTCCATCTTGCCGAGCTTGAGCCGGCAGGTGCGATCGGCGAACCACTTCTCGCAGTAGAGCTGCGCGATCTCGGAGACCTCGGGCCCGGAGATGTCGGAGAAGGACTGCGTGTCGCCGACGTTTTCCGAGGGGTTCTGCCCGCCGATCACGTAGGCCTCCATCACCAGCTGCGCGTCCTTCCAGCCCGCGATGCGGTCGAGGTCGAAGGTCGTGGTCAGGTCGTACAGGGCGTGCAGCGACGTGCGCCGGCGCAGCCCGCCGTCGAGCACGCTGTTGCCCTCGAGGTAGGCCTGGAAGCCCAGCGTGAGGCCGTGCTCCTCCAGGTACCTGCGCACGCCGCCCCAGCCGCCCGAGAGGCCGTAGCTCTCCTCGGGCTGCGGAGCGATGTAGGTGTCGCCCAGGTGCACCTCGCGCGCGGCGTCGCTCCCCGGCTCGGGGCTCGGCTCGACCGCAGCGGCGGGCGGGTTGGATGTCGCATTGACTTCCGGTGCGGGCGTAGCTCCGGCCGAGGCCGTCGATTCAGTGGGCGCCGCGTCGATCCGCCCAGGCGTCTCGGAGGTCGCGGACGCCGCCTCGGGCGCGCTGCCGGGCGCTGAACCAGGCGAGAAAGAGGCCTTCGAAGCGGTGTGCAGGCACGAGCTCAGGAAGGCGAGGCCGGCGGCGGCCAGGGGGTACGGGACGCGGGGCATGATTGGGAACTCCTAGGTGCTGCGTCCCTGTCGCACCTGGGAAGTTGCAATCTTGAGACGAGGACCGGGAACTCGCCTGCCCCAGTGGGCCATCCCGGGCCGGGCACGGAAGGAAGTTCCGTTCCCCCGCGGCGGTGCGGCGCGAGCCCTCGCTCAGATCGAGTGGCTGACGCCGAGCAGCTCGTAGAGCCGGTTCTTGAGCCGGCCGTACTCGGGGCTGCCGATGTCGCGCGGGTGCGAGAGCCTCACCGAGGCGATCTCCGCGATGCGTCCGGGCCGCGGCGACATCACCACGACGCGGTCGGCGAGCTGCAGCGCCTCGTCGACGTCGTGCGTGACGAAGAGGATCGTCATCTTCTCGGCCTGCCAGATGCGCAGCAGCTCGACGCGCATCGACAGGCGCGTCAGCGAGTCGAGCGCGCCGAAGGGCTCGTCCATGAAGATGATGTCGGGCGAGACCGCGAGCGCGCGTGCGACCGCGACGCGCTGCTTCATGCCGCCCGAGAGCTCGCCCGGATAGGTCTTCTCGAAGCCCTTGAGCCCGACGAGGTCGACGTAGTGCTGGACGATCTTGTGCTGCTCGTCCTTGGAGTGCTTGCGCAGGCCGAGCGCCACGTTGTCCCAGACGGAGGCCCAGGGGAAGATGCCGTACTCCTGGAAGACGAACACGCGCCGCGGATCGGGGCCGAGCACGGGCTCCCCGTCGATCTCGACCGTGCCCGAGGTGGGCCGGTCGAAGCCGCCCATGATGTTGAGCAGCGTCGACTTCCCGCAGCCCGAGGGTCCGAGCAGGCAGACGAACTCGTGCGGCGCGATCGACAGATCGATGTTCTCGAGCACGACCAGTTCGCCCTGCTTGCGGGGGAAGACCTTGTTGACGCCGCGGACGACGACCTTGTGCGTCGCGCCCGGGCGGGCCTCGATCGTGGACTGCGTCATGGCGGCGGCAGTTTGCGGTACGGACATGGTGCCCTCAACGGTGCGGCACCTGGCGGATCATCCGCAGCGCCTCGGTGGCCATCTCGTTGCGCTCGTTCGGGAAGCCCCAGCGCACCTCGTCGAACTTCTCCAGGCGCCGGACGCAGAAGTCCAGGGCCACGCCGAGCAGGCCGATGACGATCATCCCGCCGATCACGCGCTCGTAGTTGCTCGCGTTGCGCGAGTCCATGATCAGGTAGCCGAGGCCCGAATCGACCGCGATCATCTCGGCCGCGACGATCACCATCCAGCCGATGCCGAGCGCCAGACGCAGGCTGGTGATGATCTGCGGCAAGCAGGCGGGGAACACCACGCGCCGGAACAGCTCGAAGCCCTGGAGCCCGAAGTTCTGCGCTGAGCGCACGTATACGAGCGGGATCCCGCGCACCGCCGTCATGGTGCCCGTGACGATCGGGAAGAAGCACGCCAGCGTGATCAGGAAGATCGCGGACGTGTCCTTCACGCCGAACCAGAGGATCGCCAGCGGGATCCAGGCGATCGGGGAGATCGGGCGCATGGCCTGGATCAGAGGGTTCAGGGCCAGCGAGGCTCGCGTGGACCAGCCCATCCACAAGCCCAGCGGGATGCCGATGGCGGATGCGAGCCCGAAACCGCAGGCGATGCGGAAGAGGCTGGCGACGGCGAACCTGAGGATGACCCCGTCACTCAGCGGGATACGCACCTCGAGCAGCACCGCCAGCGGCTTGGGGAACACCTCGATCAGGCGCATCGTGCCGTCGCGCTGCTTCGACAGGTAGCTCGTGAGCTCGCAGCTGAGCTGCCAGCAGCAGACGAAGATCACCGCCACCGACAGGGGGAGGAGGATCCTGGGCAGCCAGCCCCGCGACAAGGAGGCGAGGCAGATCACGGCCACGGCAAGACTCGCGGTCGAGAACGGCCACAGGCTCACGAGGGGATCGAGCTCGCGCGCCACTTGGCCGGTAGAGACGATCAGCGCACCCAGTCCGAGCAACAGCCACAGCCTGCCCCGGAGGCCGCTGCTCCGGCAGGAGATGTAGACCGCCGCGAGGGCGAGCGCCGTCGCGACGAACGGCCAGCTGCTCACTTCTTGGCGGCCTCCGCTTCGGCCAAGGCCGGCAGACGGTCGCAGGGCAGCGCGAGCGTCTCGAGGTCCGGCGCGAACCTCGTGTCGCAGTAGTCCTCGAACTTCATCATGCGCGGGAGGACTTTCATCTCGTAGGCGAGCTGCATGATCTCGTCGAAGCGCTCGCGCGTCGGCTTCAGGTTGGTGTACTTGACACGATTGGTGTCCTTGCAGAGCACGAACTCGAGCAGCTCGGGCTTCTGGTTGTAGAAGACGTTGCCGACGACCTTGGCCGCGTCGAGGCGGTGCTGGGCGCCCGTCTTCACGTCCGAGTCCAGCCACTTGCCCGAGGCCGCGATCCCGCGCACGAGCTCCTCGACGAGCGCAGGCTTCTCCTGGATGAGCTCCTCACGCACGACCAGGCCGCAGGAGATGAACTCGGGCCAGAGATCGCCGCACTGGTAGAGCACGCGGCCAGTGCCGGCAATTTCGGCCTTCGCCGCGTGCGGCTCGCCGATGATGTAGGCGTCGATCGCCTTCGCCGCGAGGGCAGTCGGGTGCTCGGGCGGCGGCAGTTCCTTGAGCGTGATGTCGTCGTCGCTCATCCCGTACTTCTTCATCATGCGGTGCATGAGCAGGTTCTGGTTCGAGAAGCGGCTGGGGATCGCGACGATCTTGCCCTTCAGGTCGGCGAAGTCCTTCATCGGGCTGTCGGCGGGAACGATGATCGCGCTTCCGTCGCGGTGCCCGAGGTAGACGATCTTCACCGGCACGCCGTCCGAGGCGAGCTTCATCGCCAGCGGCGTGATCATGAAGGTCGCGTCGATCTTCCGAGCGATGAGCGCCTCCTTCATCGAGGGGAAGTCGCCGAACTTCTGCGTCTCGAAGACCGTGCCCTTGTCGCTGTGCTCGGTGATCCAGCTCGTCACGGGACACGTGAGGTGGCAGGTGACCGGCAGGAAGCCGACCGTGAACTTCTGGCGCACCTCGCCCACGGCAGGTTTTCCGGTCGCGTCGGCGGGATTCGCTGCATTGTCCGCCGGCTTCGGCAGAGCGGCGCCCGGCACTGCGGCCGCCGGAACGTCCGCGATGTACTCCTTCTTCTTGTCGAGCTGCGTCTTCAGGAAGTACAAGCCGACGATGATGACGACGGCGGCGATCAGCAGTTTCAACTTCATGTGGGGCTCCGGGGGCTCGGAAGGATCGGATGCGGGCGTGCTCAAACGTAAGGTCCATGCTGGCGGGCGCCACGCCCGGCTGCCACACTCGTAACTCGTATGAGCACAGGAACCGCGCCGGGAGCCTTCCGCGAAGTGCCCTTCATGGGCGTGATCTGGGTCGTCCACGAAGCGAGCAAGCTCGGTTTCGTCAACGGGCACCCCGACTGGTGCAACCTCGGCCAGGGCCAGCCCGAGGTCGGCCCGATGGCCGGCGCGCCGCCGCGGCACGTGTCGATCGAGCTCCAGCCCGAGGACCACGCCTACGGCCCGCTGGGCGGCACGCCCGAGCTGCGCGCGGCGATCGCAGCCCACTACAACCGGCTCTTCCGCAAGGGCAAGCGCACGCAATACACCGCCGCGAACGTGTGCGTCGCGCAGGGCGGCCGCCTCGCGCTGACGCGCATCTTCGCCGCACTCGGCGAGGGTCAGGTCGGCTACCAGCTGCCCGACTACACCGCCTACGAGGACATGTTCGCGCTGCAGCTCGCGCGCGTGCAGCCCGTGGCGATCCGAGCGCGGCCCGAGGACGGCTTCCAGCTACCGGTCGCGCGCATCGCGCACGAGATCGACGAGAAGGGCCTCTCGGCCTTCCTCGTCTCGAACCCCTGCAACCCGACCGGCAACGTGATCCAGGGCGCCGAGCTCGCCGCGCTGGTCGAGCTCGCGCGCACACGCGGCACGACGCTGATCCTCGACGAGTTCTACTCGCACTTCCTCTACACGAGCGACGGCAAGCCCGGAGCGGGCCCGGTCAGCGCGGCCGCGTACGTCGAGGACATCGAGCGCGAGCCCGTGCTGCTCGTCGACGGGTTGACCAAGAGCTTCCGCTATCCCGGCTGGCGCGTGGGATGGACGCTCGGGCCCGCCGAGCTGATGGAGACGCTGGCGCGCGCCGCGAGCTCGATCGACGGCGGCCCTTCGCGCATCGCGCAGCGCGCGGCGTTGGCGGTGCTCGAGCCCGCACGCGCCGACCAGGAGACGCGCGCTCTGCGCGAGGTCTTCGCCGCCAAGCGCAACCTGCTCGTCGAACGCCTCGAGAAGCTCGGCGTGCGCTTCGCGCGCCGGCCCGAGAGCACGTTCTACGCCTGGGGCTCGCTGGAGAAGCTGCCCGCGCCGCTGAACGACGCGATGGCCTTCTTCCGCGGCGCGCTCGAGCGCAAGGTGCTGACGGTCCCGGGCGAGTTCTTCGACGTCAACCCCGGCAAGCGCCGCCGCAGCCAGTCGCCCTACCGCCAGTGGATGCGCTTCTCGTTCGGGCCGCCGATGGACAACCTGAAGCTCGGCCTGGACCGCCTCGAGCAGCTCGTGCAGAGCGCGCGCTGAGCCCGCGGATCGCTCTGCGCGCGAGGCTTGTCCACGCCGGCGCGAATTGCGACTAGACTGGGCTCGATGCGCCCGGCCCCCCTCGCCCTGCTCGCCGCATGCTGCGCCGGATCGCCCGCGACGGCTCAGACCACCAGCCTGCTGACCCGCAGCACGTCGGGGGTTCCCGCCGACGCGCCCTCGCTCTACGCGGAGATCTCGCTCGACGCGCGCTGGGTCGCCTGGCAGAGCGTGGCGACCACGCTCGTGCCCGGCGACGCGAACGGCAAGGCCGACGTCTTCCGCCGCGAGATCGCGACGGGCACGACCGAGCTCGTCAGCCTGGCCTGGAACGGCGCGCAGGGCGACGACGACTCGCTCGAGCCCGAGCTCTCCGCCGACGGGCGCTGGGTGACGTTCTTCTCCTACGCGACCAACCTCGTGCCCGGCGACACCAACGCCAAGCCCGACATCTTCGTGCGCGACACGCTGCTCGGGACGACCGAGCTCGTCAGCGTCGGCGTTGGCGGCGCGATCGACGACGGCGGCAACCGCTATCCGACGATCTCGCACGACGGCCGCTTCGTGGCCTGGGAGAGCCTCTCGACCAACCTCGTGCCCGGCGACACCAACGCGCAGCGCGACATCTTCGTGCGCGATCGCCTGCTCGGCACCACGACGCGCGTCAGCGTGGCCTCCGACGGCAGCCAGGGCAACGGCGACTCGAGCGACGCCAACCTCTCGGGCGACGGACGCTACGTGGCCTTCGAGAGCGACGCGACCAACCTCGTGCCCGGCGACACCAACGGGCTGACCGACGTCTTCGTGCACGATCTCTCGACCGGGACGACCACGCGCGTCAGCGTCTCGGCCACCGGCACGCAGGCGCTGCAGCCCAGCAACGATCCCTACCTCTCGGCCGACGGGCGCTTCATCGCCTTCGACAGCCGCGCCTCGACGCTCGTCCCCGGCGACAACAACGGGCAGATCGACGTCTTCGTCAAGGACATGCTGAGCGGCGCGCTCGAGCGCTGCAGCGTCGACTCGAGCGGCGTCGAGGCCGACTGGGATTGCTACGACCCGGTGCTCAGCGCGGACGGACGGACGCTGGTCTTCTTCTCGCTCGCCTCCAACCTCGTCGCCGGCGACACCAACGGTGCCGAGGACATCTTCCTGCACGAGCGCACCAGCGGCCTGACCGAGCGCGTCAGCGTGGGCGACGCCGGCCAGCAGGGCGACGGCGTGTGCTTCTATCCCGCACTGAGCGCCGACGGACGTCTGGTCGCCTTCGACAGCGTCTCGACCAACCTCGTGCCCGGCGACCTCAACGGCACGCGCGACATCTTCCTGCGCGAGCGCTTCGCGATCTTCCACGAGTTCTGCGCCGGCGACGGCTCGCTCGCCACGGCCTGCCCGTGCGCGAACAGCGGGGCAGCCGGACGCGGCTGCGAGAACTCGGCCGCGACCGGCGGCGCGCATCTGTACGCCAGCGGCACGACCGGCCCGGACCAGCTGCGCTTCGACACCAGCGGCGAGCTCCCCAGCTCGCTCTCGATCTTCCTGCAGGGCGACTCGATCGCCGCGCAGGGCGCGCTGTTCGGCGACGGCGTGCGCTGCGTCTCGGGCGCGCTCAAGCGCCTGTACGCGAAGAACGCGCAGAACGGCGCGGCCCGCGCGCCGCTCGCCGGCGACCTTCCGGTGCGCCAGCGCTCGGCACAGTTGGGCGACACGATCCCGGGCGGCGCGACACGCTGGTACCAGGTCTACTACCGCGACCCCGTGGCCGGATTCTGCCCCGGCGCGACGTTCAACGTCTCGAACGGCGTGCGCGTGGCCTGGTGAGCGCGCGCCGTCAGCGCGCGACGATCGCCGAGCGCTGCTGCAGCCCGCGGCCTTCGCGCCGGTAGCTGGCGAACAGCGGCGCGCCGCGCTCGTCGCGGGCGCAGCGCGTGCACTGGCGCAGCAGCTCGACCGAGCCCACGCCCGCGGCGCGCAGTTGCCATGCGTTGATCGCGGCGAGGTCCAGGTGCCGTTCGCGCGGCACCGCGAGGCGCTCCCCCGCTGCGGCGAAGGCGCGCGCGAACTCCGTGGCGAGCTCGGGCGAGACCTCGTAGCAGCACGGCCCGATCGCGGGTCCGATCGCGGCGCGCCAGCGCGCGGGATCCTCGCCGCGCGCGACCAGCGCGCGCACGAGCTCGCCGCTCGCGCCGGCGAGCGTGCCGCGCCAGCCGGCGTGCAGCGCGGCCACGGCTCGAGCGTCCTCGCGCGCCGCGAGGATCGGCACGCAGTCCGCGCTGGTGACGGCGATCGGCTGCGCGGACGCGAAGCACACGATGCCGTCGCACTCGCCGAGCTCCTCGCGCGGCGCGCGCGCCTCGGCGATGCGCACGCCGTGCACCTGCTTCCAGGACGGGAAGCGCGCGGGCCACAGGCCGACGAAGGGCTCCGGAACCGGTTCGCTGGCCGAACCGAAGGCGTGCTGCAGGCCTTCGACCCCCCCGAGGAGCTCGCTGACGAGGTGCATGTGGCAGTTCTACCGGGCGCGCGCGTGACGAGGAATGCTCGTGTCGGCATCATGTCGCGCCCCCATGCAGTACGGCTTCCTGCTCGACCACCACCGTTGCATCGGCTGCCGCGCCTGCATGCAGGCCTGCCCGTACGACGCGATCTACCTGAACGAGGACTCGGGCGCGGCGGAGAAGTGCCACTTCTGCGCGCACCGCGTCGAGAAGGGACTGCAACCGGCCTGCGTGATCGTC
>JBGASC010000057.1:0-34467 GCA_044229935.1 Planctomycetota bacterium
GAGCGCCGCGCTGCGCACGCTGGTCGCGGCGGGCTGAGCGCGTTCAGCCGCCCGGCGCCGCGAGCGACCACTCGTGGCCGCAGCGGTGGCAGACCCACGTGCCGCTCAAGGCTTCGAGTGCGCGAGCGGATTCCTCGCGCCGCTTCGTGAGCGTGGCGTTTTCGCGGATCGCGGACACCAGCAGCACGGCCCCGACTCCGCCGAGCAGCAGGCCGAAGACAAGGGCGACACTCGAGTCCCGGCTCCCGTACGTGGCGACGAGCACGCCCAGGCCGAGGAAGACGCAACCCGCGAGGAGCCCGATCAGATTCGCCTCCGGCACCGGGGGCAGAGCGAAGCGCTTGGCGAGACCGCTGCGCAGCACGATCCTGCCGCGGCTGCCGGCCAAACCCGGGAAGATGCTCGCGCCCAGCGCCGCACCGAGCGACCAGCCGGACATCTCGCCGATCTGCGTTCCTTCGAGCAGTGCCATGCGCGCGCTCTGCGTGTTCTCGGATCGGCAGTGCGGACAGGCATGCTCCATCACGACCTCCACGCGTTCAGCCGCCCGCCTTCCAGCCCAGGAGCTCGTCGATCGTGCCGCTCGAGACCGAGTGGTACCCCGGCCGGGCCCGCGCGTAGATCGCTCGCGCGCGCGCCAGACCCGCGGTGGTCTGCTTGAGCTCCTTGTAGAGCGGCTCGAGGTACTTGCGCCGGCCCACGCCGAGCAGGAACTCCTCCAGGCGCGCATCGGCCGGCCGGTAGTCGCAGTGGATCGCCAGGCGCAGCCAGACGTCGAGGATCTCGCAGTTTCCCGAGCGCGTCAGGCCGAAGCGCGCGTCGAGCGCCTGCATGCCGCGCGCGTCGAGGCCGGGCGCGATGCCCTCGAGGAAGTGCAGCCAGTGCTGCGTGATCCAGCCCGTGACGTCGAGCGCGGCCGGGTCGTGCGCCGCCTGCCAGCGTTCGACCTCGCGCGCGACGCGCGCCAGCGTCGCGGTCGTCGGTCGCGGCGCGTCCGCGGGGAGCCCGGGGCGCTCGAGCCACTCGACCAGGTCGATCTGCGCGGCGCGCGCGGGGTCGCCGTCCAGCAGCCTGTGCTTGAGGAACACCGCGAACTCCTCGCTGGTCACGCTGCGGAACGCGTGCCCGTCGAACCAGGCGCGCAGGAAGCGGTCGAAGCGCTCGCGGCCCCAGAGCTCCTCCAGGCGCGCGAGGAAGAGCGCGCCCTTGGTGTAGGGAACGTCCGAGAAGCCGTCGTCGGGGTGCTTGCCGGCGAGGTCGATGTGCAGCACCTGCTGCCAGGGCTCGAGCTCCTTCATCCCGCGCTCGAGCTCGCCGATCGCGAGCTGGCGCTCCATGTCGGCGCGCTCCTTGCCGTAGACCGCCTCCATGATGCGGCCCTCGAAGTACACCGTGAATCCCTCGTTGAGCCAGAAGTCGCGCCAGGTCGCGTTGGTGACGAGGTTGCCCGACCAGGAGTGCGCGAGCTCGTGCGCGACGAGGCTCACGAGCGACTTGTCGCCCGCGAGCACGGTCGGCGTGGCGAAGGTCAGGCGCGGGTTCTCCATGCCGCCGAAGGGGAACGAGGGCGGCAGCACGAGCAGGTCGTAGCGTCCCCAACGGTACTCGCCGAAGAGCTTCTCGGCCGCCTGCACCATCGTCTCCGTGTCCTCGAACTCCGCGCGCGCCGCGTCGACCTGTCCGGGCTCGGCCCAGATGCCGCAGCGCGCCGAGATCGGGCGGAAGGCGAGCTCGCCGCAGGCCAGCGCGATCAGGTACGAGGGGATCGGCTGCGGCATGCGGAAGCGGAAGGCGCCGTCGGCGCCCCGGCCGAGCTGTTCCGCGCTCATCACCGCGGTCAGGCCCGCCGGGCAGCGGATCGTCGCGTCGTAGGTCATGCGCACGCCGGGCGAGTCCTGCAGCGGGATCCAGGTCCGCGTCAGGATCGACTGGCCCTGGGTGAAGAGGTACGGCTTGCGCTTGTCGTGCGTCTGCTCGGGCGCGAGCCACTGCAGCGCCTGCGTCGCGGCGGTCGTGCGGTAGCGGACGGTCACCGCCCGGTCGGAGGGCTGCAGGGCGATCGTCAACGCGGAGCCGATCAGCTTGTCCTCCGGCCCCAGCTCGAAGGCGCGCGGGCTGCCGTCGCTGCCGGCGACGGACTCGACCGCGAGGGCCTGCGCATCCAGAACGAGCGGCGCGGCGCGGTCCGCACGCTCGAGATCGAGGCGGACGCTGCCGCGCGCCTCGCGCCGGTCGAAGTCCAGCAGCAGGTCGAGGCTGGCGTGGGTGACGCGGACGCATTCGGGCCGAGCGTGGCTGTGGAGGTCCATGGGTTGCACGGGCGGGACGGCGAGGGCGCGACATCCCGCCGCAGCGAGGGTCGAAAGGCAGGCGGCGAAGAGCGCGGATTTCACGGCTTCAGGCTCGCGCAGCGCGCTGCATTTGGCAACCTCTAGGTAACCCCCCGTCGATTGTCCCAGCCGCCCAGCGGCGTCATGGCCCTCCAATCCTGGCTCAGGAGAACCATTCTGCTCGCCCTGGCGATGCTGCTCGCCTTCGCCGTGCTCGGCGAGGTGGCGCTGCGCATCGCCGGGTTCCGCTATCCACCAGCGGCCGTGCGCGACGTGATCTGGAGCCGCCAGCGCGACGACGAGCTGTTCGCACGCACGTTCAACGAGCGCGACCGCCTGCAGATCTGGAAGCCGATCCCCGGCGCCGCGGTGCCCTGGGCGCCGGGTGAACACCTGAACTCGGCCGGCTTCCGGGGCGAAGAGGTGCCGCTCGAGCGCACGCCCGGCGTCGTGCGCATCGCGATCCTCGGCTCGAACGAGGCGCTCGGCGTCGGCGTCCCGTGGGAGAAGAGCTGGCCCTTCCTCCTGCGCAAGGCGATCGAGGAGAAGGGCGAGCACGCCGAGATCCTCTGCGCGGCCGTGCAGGATTCGACGCTGCGCCAGGGCTGCGAGCGCTGGAACGTCGACGTCCACCGCTTCCAGCCCGATCTGCTGCTCTGCACCTACTCGGGCGAGATGGAGACGCGCGCGGCGCCGTGCGGCTGCAGCGACTCCAGGCGCATCCTCGACAACTGCGGACACGGCTTCCCCGACTACCGCGAGCGCACGAGCCTCCTGCCCGGCGTGCTCAAGCGCGCGCGCGTGGCACAGGTCGGCTCCTGGCTGCACGACGTACTCGACGGCAGCTTCTGGACCTGGCGCGCGGCCACGCTGGCGGAGGAGCGCCTCGCGCCGGCGGCCGACGGCTTCGACGTCGGCGGCACGCGCCGCGTGGGATGGAAGGAGTACTGCGAGCTCGTCGTGCAGCTGCACGACAAGATGGACGAGCAGCACGTCCGGCTGATCTTCTTCCCGATCACCGGCGAGAAGGCCGTGCGCAACCAGTCGGCCGCCGTGCGCGGCTACCAGACGATGCTGATCGACGCCGCGAACGAGCACAAGATCGCGCGCCTCTCGGCGCTGGAGATGCTCGAGAAGGCGATCCGCGCCGGCGCGCGCGTCGAGGACTTCTACACGAACGGCCAGCTCAACGAGGGCGGGCACAACTTCCTCTGCCACGAGCTCGCGAAGGTGGTACTCCCGCGCCTCCCGAGCCTGAAGCACTGAGATGGGCCTCCTCGGACGAATCCTCCGCAACGAGCCGGCGCAGGCCGCGGCGATCCTCTCGCTGATGCTGCTGGCGTTCTTCTGGACGCCGATCGCGCGCTACTCCGACTGCCACCTCTCCGCCGCCGACCTGCTGCAGGACTTCTCGCTGATCAAGGTCGAGCCCGGCCACGTCTCGGGCAACGCGCTGCTCTCCGACTCGGTCACGGAGATGAAGCCCTGGCGCATGTTCAACCGCGACGAGTTCGCGGCCGGCCGCTTCCCGCTCTGGAACCCGCTCAACGGCACGGGCTGCCCGCACTTCGCCAACTACCAGTCGGCGGTGGTCTCGCCCTACTCGATCCCCTACTACCTGCTCGGCGTCAAGGCCGCGCTGATCGCCGTCTCGTTCCTCAAGCTCTTCTCGCTGGGCTTCCTGACCTACCTCTTCCTGCGCCAGATCCGCGTCGGACACGCGGCGGCACTGGTCGGAGGCACGGCCTTCATGTTCTCCGGCCACAACGTGCTGCTGCTGACGTTCCCGCACGTCGGCGCACTGGTGGTCGTGCCCGGCGGATTCCTGTTCGTCGAGCGAGCGGTGCAGAAGCACCTCGCGGGGAAGCGCTACGGCTGGGATCTCGCGGCGCTGGCGCTGGTGATCCTGACCGGCGCTCTGGCTGGCAATCCAGAGCCGTTCTACTTCGGGATGCTGCTCGTGGGCGCGTACAGCCTGGTGCGTCTGGTCGGCACGTGGCTCCAGACGCGCCACGAACCGCGCGCGCTGCGTCGTCTCCTGCCGCTCGCGCTCTCGCTGCTCGTCTGTCCCGTGCTCGCCGCGGGGATGGCGAGCTTCCAGGTGCTGCCCTTCCTCGAGTACCTGCACAACAGCCGCGTCTTCGAGCAGCGCAGCCAGGTGCAGACGCCGCTCGACCCGCACTTCTGGCCGCTGGAGATGTTCCCCAACATCCTCGGCAACCCGGCCAGCCCGTACATCCTCGACTACTCGATCCCGCCGCCGAACTTCGAGCTCGTCAACACGGCGCACATCAACGGGCTGGTCTGCTTCCTGGCCGCGCTGGCGCTGGTCTTCGTGCTGCGTAACCGCTATGCGCGCTTCTTCTGGATCGCCGGCGCGCTGTGGGCCTGCTACGCCTACAACCTGTTCGGCCTCTCGCGCTGGTTCGAGCTGTTCCCGACGCTCGACATGGCGCCGATGAACCGCAGCCAGGGCGACTGGCTCTTCTGCCTCGCCTGCCTGGCCGCGCTGACGATCGACGAGATCGTCAAGCGCCGCGAGAAGCCGGCCTTCCTCGGCGCGCTGGCGCTGCTGCTCGCCGCGCTGGCCTTCCTGGTCGTGCACCTGATCGGCGCGGACCGCCTGATCAGCGAGTTCTCCTCGGTCCCCAGCCCCAACCACGACAAGTTCGCGGCCTACGTGCCCGAGCGGATCGCCGTCGTGGTGCGCTACTTCGCGCTGGGCGCGCTGCTCGCCGCCGCGCTCCTGCTCCTGAACCGGCCGCGCTGGCGCAACCTGGCCGCGTTCGGCTTCCTGCCGATCGTCTTCCTCCCCACCGGCTGGCACTGGCGCAACTACGAGCCGGTCTGCGAGGACCGCTTCTTCTACCCGGAGACGCCGCAGCTCGCGGCGCTCAAGTCCGTCGTCGGCGAGGAGCGCGTCGCGATCCTGGGCGAGGACTCGATCCCTCCGATGGCCAACCTCGCCTGGCGCATCAACCTGCTCTCGAACTACGACGGCATGTGGGTGCGCGACTTCGACGCGCTCTACCGCACGGTCTTCGGCGACACGTACAACTGGCGCCCGATCCTGAAGGGCAGCGAGCGCGCCCTCAAGATGATGGGCACGCAGTGGGTGCTGGCGAAGTGGAACTGGGTCTTCCTCGACAGCGGGCTCTCCGCGATGCCGCGCAGCAAGGACGCGCAGCTCGTGCGCCACGAAGTCCTGCCCGGGCGCGACGTGAGCCAGAGCTTCACCTGCCACGAGAACGGGCTGCAGGCGGTCGAGCTCTTCCTCAGCGCCTACCCGCGCGCCGAGAACCACACCTTCCGCCTCAAGCTCTTCGAGGTCGAGAGCGGCCGCCTGGTCACCGAGCAGACGACCAGCACCGACGAGATCCGCGCCACGATCTACTCGCGCGAGCAGCGCCGCTTCCCGCTCGACCGCGGACCCAATCCGCCCGGCCGCGAGGTCGTCTTCCGCTTCGCGCCCGAGAAGGAGTCGCTCGGCAAGCACTACCGCATCGAGCTCTCCACCGCGGACGGACGCTCGGGCGACACGGTCTACGCCTGGAGCTTCAACCTGCGCGCCTACGGCGAGGGCGAGGCGCGCCTGGGCCCCGACGCGCTCGCCGGCGAGCTGTGGTTCGACTTCTCCTGCAACCAGGACCACTTCGAGCTCGTGAAGCAGATCGGCGAGTACGGCCTCTACCGCTACAAGGACGCGCTGCCGATCTTCCACGTGGTCGGCGGCGCCGTGCACGCCGCCGACGAGAAGGAGTGCCTGGGCATCCTGCGCACGCCGCTCTTCGACCCGCGCAACATGACCGCGCTGATCGACGAGCCGGGCACGGTCGCGAACGCGAAGCCCAGGCCCGCCAGCAAGGACGCCGGCCGCCTGATCAAGCTGGCCGACTCGGTCAAGGTCTACTTCGTGCTCGACGACGGCAAGTCGATGGTCTGGATCGAGAACGAGGCCACCTTCGTCGCCAACAAGTTCCGCTGGGACGCGGTCGAGACCGTGCCCTCCGAGGAGTTCGCGCGCTTCACGATCGTCCAGGACGACCCGGAGTTCGCGCGCAAGCTCGGCCTGAACACCGTCGCACCCGAGGAGCCGGAGGGCTCGACGCCGACGATGCTCGAGGAGGAGCCCGAGTTCTACCGCATGAAGCTCTCGCGCAAGAACCCCGGCTGGCTCGTGATCAGCCAGGCGCGCTACCCGGGCTGGAAGGCGCGGATCAACGGGCAGGAGGTCCCGCTCCTGCGCGCGAACTACGCCTTCAACGCGGTCCCCGTCCCCCCCGGCGAGTCGGAGATCGAGTTCAGCTACGAGCCCGCGAGCTTCCGCCTTGGCCTCGCGATCAGCGGCGCGAGCGCGCTGGTCGGCCTGCTGCTCTTGTGGCGGCTGGCGCGCGGGGCGGGGCGCGTGGCCTGAGGGGATCCTGGCCCCCTTGATTGTGCGCGGCGGCCGCAAGCCGTTGGCCTCATGCAACTTGGGGCTCCGGCCGCGGCGTTGACCCCGCTCGAGGCCCAACCTCTTCTGCCGCGCCCCCTTCCGCACCGGCCGCGCACAGTCAAAGGGTCCAGACTCCCTGGACCCTATACTGGCCCGCCATTTTTCCCGGCCCGCCGCTCCGCCCAACCGCCGGGGACCACCAAGCCCATGCGCCCCGATGATTCCGGACCCGACGCAGCCAACCTCGCCTTCGTCGAGGAGCTCTTCGCCGACTACCGCCGCGACCCGGCCAGCGTCTCGCCCGAGTGGCAGGCGTACTTCGTCGGCTGGCCAGACACCAACGGTCACGCGAGCGTGAGACCCGGTCTGCGCGCGCCGCTGGCCTCGCCGAACGGCGCCGCCTCCGCAGCCGGTGCGCGCGCGGCGGTCAGCACCGACGCCGCGATGCAGGAGCGGCTCGACATGCTCGTGCGCTCCTACCGCGTGCGCGGACACCGCATCGCGCACCTGGATCCGCTCGACCTGCCGCGCGAGTCCTTCCGCGAGCTCGACCCGGACTACTACGGCTTTGGCGCGGACGACCTCGACCGGACGTTCTCGACGCGCAGCTTCGGCGGCGAGGAGACGCTGACGCTGCGGCAGATCCTGGCCAAGCTGCGCAACACGTACTGCCGCACGATCGGCGTGCAGTTCATGCACATCGACGACCTCGAGAAGAAGATGTGGCTGCAGGAGCGCATGGAGCGCTCGGAGAACCACATCCGCCTCGCGCGCGGCGAGCAGCTGCGCATCCTGCGCCGGCTGACCGACGCGGTGGTCTTCGAGGAGTTCGTGCAGAAGAAGTTCCTCGGCGCGAAGAGCTTCTCGCTCGAGGGCTGCGAGAGCCTGATCCCGCTGCTCGACCTCGCGATCGAGCGCGCGGCGGACCAGGGCATCCACGACGTGGTCTTCGGCATGGCGCACCGCGGGCGCCTCAACGTGCTGGCGAACATCCTGGGCAAGAGCCCCAGCCGCATCTTCCGCGAGTTCGCCGACCAGGATCCCGAGCAGTTCCGCGGCCGCGGCGACGTCAAGTACCACCTCGGCCACACGATCGAGTTCACGACCTCCAGCGGCGGGCGGCTCTCGCTCTCGTTGTGCTTCAACCCCAGCCACCTCGAGTTCGTCAACCCCGTCGCGCTCGGCCGCACGCGCGCGCGCCAGGATCGGCTGGGCGACCAGGAGCGGCGCAAGAGCCTGTGCGTGCTGATCCACGGCGACGCCTCCTTCGCCGGCCAGGGCATCGTGATGGAGACGCTCAACCTCTCCGAGCTGCCCGGCTACCGCACCGGCGGCACGCTGCACGTGATCGTCAACAACCAGATCGGCTTCACCACCGATCCGAGCGAGGCACGCTCGTCGGTCTACTGCACCGACGTGGCGAAGATGCTGCAGATCCCGATCTTCCACGTGAACGGCGAGGATCCCGAGGCCGTCGCGCAGGTGCTCGAGCTCGCGATGGGCTTCCGCGCCGAGTTCCAGAGCGACGTGGTCGTCGACATGTACGGCTACCGCCGCCGCGGGCACAACGAGGGCGACGAACCGGCCTTCACGCAGCCGCAGCTCTACGAGGCGATCCGCCGGCGCAAGAGCGTGCGCGAGGGCTACCTCGAGCACCTGCTCGCGCTCGGCGGGCTGACGCGCGAGGAGGCCGACGCGGTCGAGGCCGAGACCAAGGCGCGCCTGGAGCGCGAGCTCGACAGCGCGCGCAGCTCGGAGTGGTCGCAGCGCCCCGACTCGCTCGGCACGCACTGGCAGGGCTACAGCGGCGGGCGCGACGCCGACGCGCAGGAGGTCTCGACGGCCGTGGCACCCGAGACGCTGCGCGAGCTGTGCGAGAAGCTCGCCGCGGTGCCGGCGGGTTTCCAGCCGCACCCGAAGATCCGCGCGCTGCTCGAGGCGCGCCAGCGCATGGCGCACGGCGAGCTCGCGCTGGACTGGGCCGCGGGCGAGGCGCTCGCGTACGCCTCGCTGGCCGTCCAGGGCGTGCGCCTGCGTTTGACGGGACAGGACAGCCAGCGCGGCACGTTCAGCCACCGCCACGCCGTGCTGCACGATGCGGCGAACGGCCGCGCGTGGATGCCGCTGGCGAACCTCGAGCTCGGCCAGGCGCCGGTCGAGATCCACAACAGCCCGCTCTCCGAACCGGGCGTGCTGGGCTTCGAATACGGCTACTCGCTCGACTGCCCCGAGGGCCTGACGATCTGGGAAGCGCAGTTCGGCGACTTCAACAACGTCGCGCAGGTGATCATCGATCAGTTCCTCGTCAGCGCCGAGGACAAGTGGCGCCGCCTCTCGGGCCTCGTGCTGCTCCTGCCGCACGGCTTCGAGGGCCAGGGCCCCGAGCACTCCAGCGCGCGCCTCGAGCGCTTCCTGATGCAGTGCGCCGACGACAACATCCAGGTCGTCGACCTCACGACGCCCGCGCAGCTCTTCCACTGCCTGCGGCGCCAGGTGCTGCGCAAGCTGCGCAAGCCGCTGATCGTGATGTCGCCCAAGAGCCTGCTGCGCCATCCGCGCGCGGTCTCGACGCTGGCCGAGCTCTCCGAGGGCTCGTTCCGCCGCATCCTGCCCGACGCCTGGAAGCCGAGCGGCTCGCGTCCGCGCGCGCGCGTCGAGCGCGTGCTCGCCTGCACGGGCAAGCTCTACTACGAGCTCGAGGAGCAGCGCGAGAAGCTCGGCCGCGACGACGTCGCGATCCTGCGCTTCGAGCAGCTCTACCCGCTGCCGGAAGCTCGGATCGCCGAGGCGCTCGCACCCTACGCGCCGGCGACGCCGGTGGTGTGGGTGCAGGAAGAGCCCGAGAACATGGGCGCGTGGCGGCACTTCCTCGTGCGCTTCGGCGCGACGATCGCCGGCACGCATCCGTTCCGCGGCATCACGCGCCCGGCCGCGGCCAGCCCCGCGACGGGATCGCAGGCCGCGCACAAGCTCGAGCAGCAGGAGATCCTCCAGAAGGCCTTCGGACCGCTCGCCTGAGGCGAGCGCGACGCACAGGAGCACCCGACCCATGGCAATCGAACTCAAGGTCCCCGCCGTCGGCGAATCGATCACCGAGGTGCAGATCGGCGAGTGGCTCGTGCCCGAGGGCCAGAGCGCGGCCGCGGAGCAGTCGCTGGTCGTGATCGAGACCGACAAGATCACCGTCGAGCTGCCCGCGCCCGCGAGCGGCAAGGTCACGCGCGTGCTCAAGCACCAGGGCGAGAAGGCGCTCGTCGGCGAGGTGATCGGCTACCTCGAGGCCGGCGCGGTGTCGGCTGCGAAGCCGGCGAGCGCGGCTCCCGCGGCGGGTGCTGCGAAGAGCGCCAGCCCGTCTCCCGCGGCGAGCGTGGCGACAAGCGCGAGCACGTCTCCCGCGCTGAGCGCAGCCAAGCCGGCACCTGCCTCCGCGGCGCCGAGCACGGCGAAGCCCGCGGCTGCAGCGACGGTCGCGTCCAGCGCCGCGCGCGAGACGCGCGTCATGCCGGCCGCAGCGCGCGCGCTCGAGACGGCGGGCCTCACGCCGGCCGATGCGACGCCCAGCGGTCCGGGCGGACGCCTGCTCAAGGAGGACGTGCAGCGCGCGGTCGAGGCGCGCGGCAACGCGGCGGCGACTCCGACGGCAGCCCCGGCCGCTGCGTCAGCTCCGGTCGCTCCTGAACCTCTGTCGACGCCCGCCTCCGCTCGCGCCGAGCGCCGCGTTCCGATGACGCCGCTGCGCAAGCGCATCGCGCAGCGCCTGGTCGAAGCACAGAACACGGCCGCGCTGTTGACGACCTTCAACGAGGTCGACATGAGCGCCGTGATCGAGCTGCGCAAGGAGCACCAGGAGGCCTTCGTCGCGCGCCACGGCGTCAAGCTCGGCTTCATGTCCTTCTTCGTGAAGGCCGCGATCGAGGCGCTGCACGCGATCCCGGAGGTCAACGCCGAGATCCGCGGCGAGGAGATCGTCTACCGCGACTTCTGCGACATCGGCATCGCCGTCGGCGGCGGCAAGGGACTCGTCGTTCCGATCGTGCGCAACGCCGAGCAGCTCTCCTTCGCCGGCATCGAGCGCGCGATCGCGGAGCTCTCCGCGCGCGCGCAGTCGAACAAGCTCACGCTCGAGGAGCTCACGGGCGGCACGTTCACGATCTCCAACGGCGGCGTGTACGGCTCGCTGCTCTCGACGCCGATCGTCAGCCCGCCGCAGTCGGGCATCCTCGGCTTGCACGCGATCCAGGAGCGGCCGGTCGCGCGCAACGGGCAAGTCGTGATCCGCCCGATGATGTACGTCGCGCTGACCTACGACCACCGCCTCGTCGACGGCCGCGAGGCCGTCACGTTCCTCAAGCGCATCAAGGAATGCGTCGAGAACCCCGCGCGACTGCTGCTGGAGGTCTGATGTCCGCGCACACGCACGACCTCGTCGTCATCGGCGCCGGACCGGGCGGATACGTCGCCGCCATCCGCGCCGCGCAGCTGGGACTGAACGTAGGCTGCATCGAGAAGGAGCCCGCGCTCGGCGGCACCTGCGTACGCGTGGGCTGCATCCCGAGCAAGGCTCTGCTCGAGTCGAGCGAGCTCTACCACGAGGCGCGCTCGGGCTTCGGGCGCCACGGCATCCGCACGAGCGGCGTCGAGCTCGACCTCGCCGCGATGCACAAGCGCAAGGACGACATCGTCGCGCAATTGACGCGCGGCGTCGACTCGCTCTTCAAGAAGAACAAGATCACGCGCTACGTCGGCCGCGGACGCTTCGCCGCGCCCGAGCGCGTCGTCGTGGAGCAGTCCGGCGAGAGCACGGAGCTCGAGGCGCGCCACGTGCTGATCGCGACCGGCAGCCGCGTCGCGCCGCTCGCCGGCGTCGAGCTCGACGGCGACCGCATCGGCACGAGCACGGAGGCGCTCGCCTGGCCGCGCGTGCCGAAGTCGCTGGTCGTGATCGGCGCGGGCGTGATCGGCCTCGAGCTCGGCTCGGTCTGGTCGCGCCTGGGCGCGAAGGTGACCGTGCTCGAGTACCTCGACCGCATCCTGCCCGGCATGGACGCCGAACTCGCTGCCGAGGCGCAGAAGAGCCTCGCGAAGCAGGGCCTCGTGTTCCGTCTGGGCGTGCGCGTGACCTCCGCGAAGACCCAGGGCGACGGCTGCGTGGTCCAGGCGCAGGGCCTCGACCCGATCGAGTGCGAGCGCGTGCTGCTCGCCGTCGGCCGCAAGCCCAATACCGAGGGCCTCGGCCTGGACACGATCGGCCTCGCGCTCGACGAGCGCGGCCGCGTGGTGGTCGACGAGCGCTTCGCGACGGCGATCCCCGGCGTGTACGCGATCGGCGACGTGATCCGCGGGCCGATGCTGGCACACAAGGCCGAGGACGAGGGCGTGGCCGTGGCCGAGATCCTCGCCACCGGGCACGGACACGTGAACTACGACGCGATCCCGAGCGTGGTCTACACCAGCCCCGAGGTCGCGAGCGTCGGCAAGACCGAGGAGGAGCTGCGCGCGGCGGGCATCGAGTACAGGAAGGGCTCGTTCCCCTTCCTCGCCAACGGCCGCGCCAAGGCGCTCGGCGCGACCGAGGGCCGCGTCAAGATCCTCGCGCACGCGACGACCGACCGCATCCTGGGCGTGCACATCCTCGGCGCGCGCGCGAGCGAGCTGATCGGCGAGGCCGTCGCCGCGATCGAGTTCGGCGCCTCGAGCGAGGACCTCGCGCGCACCTGCCACGCGCACCCGACGCTGAGCGAGGCGATCAAGGAAGCCGCGCTCGCGGTCGACGCTCGCGCGATCCACATCTGAGGCGCGGGCGCGGACGGGGATTTCGCCTGAAATCCCGGCCTTCGCGGCGGACAGCCGGAGCGAATCCCCTCCTCCGCGTCCCCCCGCCACGAAAGGAACCTCGATGGACACCGCTCGTCCGCTGCCGTGCGTTCTCGCAGCCCTCGGCCTCGCCCTGCTCCCCGCCTGCGACACGCTCGCCAGCCATCCCGCCTCCGGTCCTGCCGTCGTCACCGGTACGGGTGACATCTCCAACGCTGTCGAGCGCTACCGCGCGCTGCTCGGACAGGACAACGGCGGCGCACCCGCCGCACACGCGAGCGGCCGGCGCGAGATCAACTGGGACAAGGTCCCCGACGAGCAGGCCGCGCCGAGCTTCCTCCCCGGCGACTTCTTCAACGCCAAGGCCGCGCCGCGCGCGCGAGGTGCGCTGCTCTCGACGCCCGGCAAGGGCGTGATGGCGAGCGCCTCGAGCACCAACGCGGCGAAGACGCCGATGTACTTCGGCAACGTCAACGCCAGCTACACGAAGCGCTTCAAGACGTTCAGCCGCGAGCGCCTCTTCTCGCCGATCGACAGCAACGTCGTCGACCTCACGTTCCGCGTGCCGGGCACCGACACGCCCGCGCTGGTGCGCGGCTTCGGCGCGGTGTACACGGACGTCGGCACCGAGCACACGGCCTTCGAGTACTTCGGCGCGGACGGGCACTCGCTCGGCAAGTACGCGGTGCCGATCGCCGATCGCGGGCTGTCGTTCCTGGGCGTCGCCTTCGACGAGCCCGTCGTGGCGCGCGTGCGCATCGAGTACGGCACCGTCGCGCTCGGACCCGACGACGATGCGCAGCACGACGTCGCGGTGATGGACGACTTCATCTACGGCGAGCCGCAGGCGGCGCAGGCGGGTCGCTGAAGGCGAGGCTCAGGAAACGAGCGAGAGACCCCCTTCACCGGATCGAAGCGTTGCTCGCGCTCCGCAACCGACTGCGGACCGCGCAGCGCGTCCGCGGTGCCGCCGACCGGGCCAAGCGTGCCCGGCCGGCGGCGCCCGCAGGCGAGGAGCGTGGAGACAACCCCACGGGCGCAGGTGCATCAAGGCCAGGTGCGCTCGTAGGCGCCCATGTCGGTGTAGTCGACGCCGCTGGAGCCCGTTCCCTGGTTAGGATCCTCGCCGAAGTTGTGGCGATCGACGAAGCGGCTGGAATCGAGCAGGTCGAGCGGCGTGACCTCGACGTAGTCGCCGTCGTCGTCGAGGTCGGCGACGTCCGAGGGCAGACGATCGTAGTCGGCCGCGTCGATGCACTGCGACCCGCGCGCCGTGGTGCTCGCCTTGCGAAGCACGAGCAGCGGGAGCACGGAGTTGGGCGGAGGCGATCCGCCTACGAAGCTCGTCGGCGGGGGGCTACCGGCGGTGAAGAGTGGGTTGGCAGAGATGTTGTTCGACCCGACTCCTCCCCAGCCGAACTCGACATCAGAATACGTGACGACTGCAGGGCCCGCGATCGGCAAGCTCGCAGTGCACTGGCCTTGCGCCAGGTTGTGATTCCACCACAGGATCGAGTTGTAGATCCCAACTGTCGAGTTGCTGCTCACGACAATCGCCTGTCCATCCGGGCAGACCTGATTGACATCCCAGTCTGCCCAATTGCCTGCGAAGGTGCAGTTGACGATGTTCGACTGGGTTGCCTCACCCGGGCTCGCCGAGTACTCGTCCAAGAGCATGGCTCCCCCCTTCCGAAAAGTGCCCTTGCAGTAGTTTTCCCAGAACACGCAGTTCGTGAAGTCAAAGTGGTCCGCGGTCCGCATGCGCCAGAGGAAGACGGCGCCCCCCAGCCCGTACGGATCCGACTTGTTCGTCAGGAACTTCGTGTTCATGACCCAGCCATCCAGTCGCTGGCCGAACAGTGCGCCGCCCCGGTGGTCGGCATGGTTGTCGAAGAACTCGCATGTGCTGATGTGCAGGAAGTTCGGGGTGTTCGAGAGTTGCGTGCCAGGGTTTGAGAACTCAGGGTCCGCAGGCTCGTAGCAGCCGCCGGTGAACCAGATCGCTCCGCCGTCATGGGCGTAATTGTGATCCAGGCTGCAGTTGGCAAGATCAAGGTCCGAGCAGTGCGACCAGATCCCTGCACCGTCGAGTCCCAAGGCAGTGCCGGCGAGTCCATGCGCGATCCGGAACCCATCGATCCTGACTCCTGGACCCGTGCTGGTGCCGATCACGCCGTCGATGCTCACGACGTGGAAGGCGTTGTCCGTGTAGGAGAGGGGATCGTCCCCAGCGCGATCACCTTCGAGGATCGTCTGCTGGAACGAACCGTGGCGAGCCTGCAGGCTCGACTCGTCGCCGTAGAAGCCGCCGAACAGCTTGAGCGGCTTCGTGATGAGGAAGCCCGTCGTCTGATTGGCCGGTGCGTAGACCCCTTCGGCTACCCACAAGTGCGCACCGGAGGGGGCCATGGCAATCGCAGCATCGAGAGAGGAGATGGCGTTCGCCCAGTTGGAACCGTCACCGGTTCCGCCCGGCGGGACGTTCCAGTCGACATACAGCGTGACCCCCGCTGGAGGGGTCTGCGGCTGTGCCCGCGTGTAGGTGATTGCCGCGATCAGCACGGCAATCGCGAGAAGGGAGAGGGAAGCAAGCCGGGAACGAGCAGTTGCGAGACTCACGGAATGTCCTCCGAGAGAAGGGGTGGTTCCTGGGTGGAAGTGCAACAGGGATGCTGTCAATTGCGCTCGTTCCGTATCAACGGTAGGCTGGAGAGAACCACAGGGATTCCCATGAGCTGCGCAGTCACCGGTTTTCCCGGACGTTGCTTCGAACGATCGGAGAAATGCGGCGACGATGCGGCAAAGTGCGCAGTCCAAGTACTCTTGCACAGCACGCGACAATGAAACACCTCCTTGCCATGAGTCTGCCGATAGTCCTCGCCGTCCCTTGCACAGGACAAGTGACCGAGCGGGCCAACGTCGGCTGGAACGGATCACAGGCCAACGGTCAGGTCAGCGGGTCACAATCCGGCCGTTTCCTTTCCGACGACGGTCGCTTCGTCGTGTTTGCCAGTGGCGGATCCAACCTCGTGCCTGGAGACACAAACGTCTCGTCGGACATCTTCGTCAGAGATCGCCTGCTCGGGGTCAACGAACGCGTAAGCGTTGACTCTGCTGGCTTGCAGGCCAACAACAACAGCGGTACTTATGGGTTTTCGATGACCTCCGACGGTAGGTTCGTTGCTTTTAACAGTTCAGCAAGCAACCTCGTCATTGGGGATTCAAACGGAGTAGCGGACGTCTTCCTTCGCGATCGAGCGCTCGGAATCACGGAGCGAGTGAGCGTGAGCTCTCTCGCGGGTCAGGGCAATGGAATGAGCGAGTTCCCGTCGGTCTCTGCTGGTGGACGGTTTGTCGCGTATCAGAGTGCCGCAAGCAACCTTGATCCGTACGACACCAATGGATGCGTGGATATTTTCTTGCGCGATCGTTTGCTTGGTAGTACAGAGCGGGTCAGCGTCTCGAGCACGGGTGTAGATGGCAATGGGGACAGTCAAGCTCCGGCTATCTCTGCTGACGGGCGCTACGTGGCGTTCTACAGCATCGCGAGCAACCTCGTCCCGGGTGACAACAACGCAAAGCTCGATGTGTTTGTGCGCGACCGGCAATCGCACTCGACAAGCATGGTCAGTCTTTCCAGCACCGGAGTGTCGGGCAATGGGCACTCCTCCTGGCCATCGATCTCGGACTCCGGTCGGTTTGTTGTATTCACGAGCGAGGCATCGACCCTGGTGCCAGGTGACGTCAACGGATTCTGGGATGTCTTCGTACGTGACTTGCGTCTAGGGACGACCGAGTGCGTCAGTACTTCGTCCAATGGAGCGCCCGCCAATGGAAGCTGCTTCGGTTCATCCATCTCCGCGGATGGGAGATTCATTGCCTTTGCCTCAGGCGCCACGAACCTCGTTCCGGCGGTCACAAGCGGAGGAATCTTTGTTTCCGATCGAACGGCAGGAACGCTCGCGTTCACATCTACTGGAACAAACGGGGGAATGCCGAACGGAACGAGCCAATTCCCGTCCGTTTCTACTTCTGGCAGATATGTTGTGTTTACCAGCATCGCGAGCAACCTAGTGCAGGGTGACACCAACGTGGTCGAAGACACGTTCCTTCGGGACCGTCAGGCTTCTGGCTTCGAGACCCTCTGCCTCCCCGCATCCGACGGCGTTTCCGCCTGCCCCTGCAACAACGGCACCGCATCCCTCGACCGCGGCTGCGACAACTCCGCAGGCACAGGCGGCGCGCTGCTCACGGCGAGCGGCATCGCCTACCTCTCGCAGGATTCGCTCACGTTCACGACCGTGGGTGAGCTTCCGAGCGCTACGACCGTCCTCGTGCAGGGCGACGCCCTCATCCCCGCTGGCGTGGTCTTCGGCCAGGGCGTGCGCTGTGTCGGTGGTGCGCTCAGGCGCCTCTATGTGAAGACCGCAATCAGCGGCAGCATCACGGCGCCCGACACCGCGGCGGGCGACCCGAGCGTCTCGGCCCGCTCCGCCACGCTGGGCACCGCGCTGCAACCGGGAGTGGCCTACTACTACTTCGCCTTCTATCGCGACCCGCTCGTGCTCGGTGGCTGTCCTGCGACCAGCACGTTCAATGCGACGCAGGCTGGGCGCGTTTCCTGGTGGCCGTAGACGTCAGGGGGGTCGCGTGCCCCGATCCGGTTCGACGATCTCAGGGCGCGGCCATGCTGACAGAAGCCTGTCGCGGGGCGAGCGAAGGGTCGAGGGATTGCGGCGAGTCCTGTCCGCACCGCACACCTCCACCTCGAACAACCCGCATGGAGCGTGAACGCCCCGCGCCCCGGGCGGCTGCCCCGTCGATCACGCGCACGCCCGAGAAGAAGCCGGGGCGGCAGAGGCCGAAGCCCCTACCGCCCCGCAGCGGACGGATTGCCATTCACCGCCAAGCCAGCCGGCGGGTCCGTCCGCGCGCTGCGTTGGCCGCTCACCAACGCAGCGTTGCCGCAATCGGCGATTTCGAAGGCATGCGCTGCCTGGGCAGGCTGTAGACCTCGCCTCCCCGCAGGAGCACCGCCTCGGCGATGTCGTCGAGAACGTCTTCCTCGACCGCGCTGGCCTTCGAGCCGTGCAGCTCGACGGTGCCGTTGGCGCGGTCCATCTTCCCGTACACGGCGGCGTCCTTGTCGAGCATGAGCTCGCTGACGCGGCCTGCGATCGCGAATTGTGCGATGGCGCGGATCTCGTCCAGCGCGCGCGCCTTGGAGACGAGCTGCTGGTAGCGGTCGATCACGCGCTGCTCGTTCTCGCCCACGAGGCGCTGGACGATCGGCCAGGCGCGCTCGTGCAGTTCGGCGGTCGAGGCCTTGGCCAGGTTGCCGTCGACGACCTCGGGGGCGAGGCCCGGGTAGCGGTTGATGCGCTGGTAGACGTGCACGTCGCGCTCCGGTCCGACGAGCACCAGCGGCGCCTTCTCGTCCCTCAGCGCCTGGTAGACGGCCGTGTCGATCTGGCGGAAGAAGCGCGCCATGTCCTCGTCCCGCGAGGAGTCGGACATGCTCGTGCCGCTGGTGATCGAGCGCGCACCGCCGCGCGAGGCCTGGTGCGTCGTCTTCTGGCGCTCGCGCTCGGCCGGGCCGAGAGCTTCCTCGAGCGAGCGCGGCAGGTCGGCGAGGTCGATGTTGACCAGGCCGCTGATGTTGCCCTTGAAGAAGGCGACCTGTCCCTGCGAGAGCGTGAGCAGGTAGTAGTGCTGGTTCGTGCCGAGGAAGTCGAGCAGCGGCCGCACGTGGAACGAGTCGGCCACGAAGACCTGCTCGGGAACCGTCACGGGCAGGCGGTAGAAGCCGAAGTGGTCCTGCGAGCGGAAGAACGCCAGGCCTTCCGTGGCCTCGCGCCAGAACGCAGGCGTCGAGAGCGCGAGCAGCGGATCGAGCAGCGCCTCGAGCTTGTCCTTCTTGATCGTCTTGGAGAGTTGCGTGCTCGCCTGCTTGACGAGCGCCTCGAAGCGGTTGCGATCCTCGGCCGTGCCTCCGCGGCGCGAGGGCAGGTAGAGGGAGATGCACGGAGCCACGTGCGGGGCCAGGAGAGCGCGAAGTTCCTCGATTCCGAGGGCCCGCGCTCGCGATCCGTCGGACATCCTGGAGTCCGAGCGGGAAGGCTTGGTGCTGAGCTGCATGGCGAGGGAGATTGTCCGCCCGATGACCCCCTCCGCTCCATGAGCAGTTCGGCCGTCCCGCGTGCGGTCAAGGCCGTAGTCACCCCGCGTTCAGGAACGACCGATGTGCGCGAGGCGCGCGACCTCGGCTTTCGAGAGCGGTCCGGCCGCGGCGAGCACGCAGCGTTCGGGGAAGAGATGCTCGCGCGCCACGCGCTGCACGTCCTCGCGCGTCACCGCGGCGAAGCTCGCCAGCAGCCGCTCGAGGTTGTCCGCGGGGAACTGGTGCACCTCGGCCGAGACCATGTAGCTCGCGCGCCGCGCAGCGCGCTCGAAGCCGAGCGGGAAGGAGCCGATCAGGTAGCTCTTCGCCAGCTCGAGCTCCTGCTCGTCGACGAGTTCCTCCTGGATGCGGCGCATCTCGCGGCGGAAGCCCTGCACGGCCGTCTCGACGTTGGCGGGCGAGGTGCCGATGTAGGCCGTGAACATCCCCGGCAGCACGCCGGCCGAGCCGTGGATGTTGGCGTTGACGCTGTAGGCGAGCCCGAGCTCGTCGCGCAGGATCCGGGAGATGCGGTTGGTGAAGCCGGGACCGGTGCCGAGCACGTGGTCCATCACCACGAGCGTGGCGTAGTCGGGGTGGTTGCGCGCGATGCCGAGGTGGCCGAGGTAGAGGTGCACCTGCGCGCGCTTGGAGTGGAACAGCGCGCTGCGCACGGCGCGCTCGGGGAACTGCGGCGGTGTCGTCACCAGCGGCGTGCCGGGGTTCCAGGGCGCGAAGAGCTTCTCGGCCCGTCGCCGCACCGCCTCCGGATCGAGATCGCCGCAGACCGCGATCACGCCGCGCCGCGCGACCCAGTGGCGCCGATGCTGCTCGCGCAGGTCGCGCGCGCGGATGCGCGCGACGCTCTCGCGCGTGCCGTAGGTCGCGCGACCGAGCCAGTGGTCGCCGTAGACGAGCTTGCGGAAGCAGAGTCCGCCCTGCACGCGCGGGTCGTCGCGCTCGACGAGCAGGCGGTCGACCAGGCGCTGGCGGTGCAGCTGGACCTTCGCCTGCGGGTAGACCGGCGTGAGCAGCACCTCGGCCATCAGCTCGAGCAGGAGTTCCCAGCGCGCGTTGACGATCGAGCCGCTCAGGCCGGCCGCGTCGCCGCCGATCTCGCCGCCTTCGGGCTCGAGCAGCGCCGCCAGGCTCTCCTCGTCGTGGCGCGAGGTCTCCTGGTCGATCAGCGAGCCGGTCAGGAAGGCCGTGCCCTCCTTCCCGGCGGGATCCAGGGCCGGCCCGCCGCGCACGTGCACGGAGACCGCGGCGACGCTGGCCTCCGGCCGCCGGGAAACGAGCAGCACCGCGCCGCAGCGCAGCACGAAGCGCTCGATCGGGAGCACCAGCCGCGGCACGCTCGTCGCGCGCGCGTCGATCAGGCCGGGCGTGCTCATCGCGCCTTCCTGCGCGCGGCGTGCTTGCGCGGCGCGGGCCGTTCCTCGGGCAGGCACCAGCCCAGCACGCGTCGCTCGGGGCCGAGCAGCTCGGCCACGCAGCGGCTGACCTCGGCCGCGCGGGCGCGCTGGATGCGCTCGAGCGTGCGCAGCGCCAGGCGCCAGTCCGCGTCGATCGCGAACTCGCCCAGGTCCTCGGCGAGATCCGAGACGCTCTCGGCGTCGTGCGCCTCGCCCGCGGCGATCATGCGCTTGGCCCGCTCGAGCTCGGCCTTGCCCGGCGGCGTGCGCGCGAGTCGCGCGAGCTCCTCGTCGAGCACGCGCTCGAGCTTCTCCGGAGCGACGTTCTGCGCGCACTCCGCGAAGATCCAGAAGCAGCCGCTCTCGACGCGCGTGTCGTTGTGCGTCGAGACGCTGGTCGCGACGCGCTCCTCGATCACCAGGCGCCGGTACAGGCGCGAGAGCCGCCCGCCGCTGAGCAGCGTCGAGACGAGGTCGAGCAGGCAGTCCGCATCGGTGCCGAGCTTGACCGTGGGCCAGGCGATGCACAGGCGCTTGGCCGAGTCGTCCCAGCGGATCGTCAGGCGCCGCTCGCCGCGCGGCGGCACCGGTTCGGAGCGGAACGCGTCGGCCTGCAGGTAGGGCACGCCGGCCGGGATCGAGCCCAGGTTGCGGCGCACGATCTCGAGCGCGCGCGCGGGCTCGAAGTCGCCGCACACGACCAGCACGGCGTTGCCCGGGTGGTAGAAGCGCTCGTAGAAGTCGCGCATCTCGGCCACGCTGAGCGCCTTGAGCGTGTCGGCGTAGCCGATCACGGGCCGGCGGTAGGGATGGCGCGCGAAGAGCGCGGCCTGCACCTCCTGCGAGAGCACGCGCCAGGGATCGTCCTCGCCCTGCGAGAGCTCCTCGAGCACGACCTGCTTCTCGGCCTCGAACTCGGCCGGGTCGAGCAGCAGCGCGCGCATGCGATCGGCCTCGACCTCGAGCGCGGCCTCCCAGCGGTCGGAGGCGAACTCGAACCAGTAGGCGGTGTGGTCGGCGGTGGTGAAGGCGTTGTTCGTGCCGCCCAGCGTGGTCGTGACGCGGTCGACGGCGCCCTTGCCGAAGCGCGCGCTGCCCTTGAACATCATGTGCTCGAGGAAGTGCGAGACGCCGGCTTCCTTCTCGGTCTCGTTGCGCGCGCCGGCACGGTACCAGAGCATCACGGCGACGACCGGGTCGAGGTGGCGCTCGGCCAGGAGCACGCACATCCCGTTCTCGAGCGTGTGCTCGTGGATGCGCGCGCCGCCCTTCTCGAAGGAGCTCTCGATGTGCGCGCGCTTGCGAGCCGCACCCGCCCCGCGTGCGCGGCTCATCGCGCGCCTCCGCCCGGACGTCGGGAACCTGCGCCCCCGCGCCGCGGCGCGTTGCGACCGCCGCCGGAGCCCGTGCCGGACCGCGGCCCGAAGCTCGCGCCGGGCTTCGCCTCCGCTCGCGCGCCGAAGCGCGCAGCGGGCTTCGCGCCGAACTTCGCGCCGGGCCTGGCCCCGAACCTCGCACCCGGCTTCGGGCCGAAACGCCCGGCGGGCTTGTCGCCGAACCTCGCGCCGCCCTTGCCGGCCTGAGGCGCGCCCGTGCGCGGCGGACGCGGCTTCTCGACGAAGACGCGCTGTGCGAGGCGCTCCTCGACCAGCGCGCTGCGGCGCGCGATGCCGGGCTTGCCCGAGTGCGAGCGCGGCTTGCGCGGCGGGCGATCGCCGCTGCGGCGCGGGCGACCGGCGGGCGCCGGCGCCTCGCCGCCGGAGAGCAGCAGCCGCACCTCGGCCGATTCGAGCTCGCGCCAGCGGCCGGGCTTGAGGCCGCGGTCGGTGATCGGGCCGATGCGCACGCGGCGCAGGTGCAGGACCTTGTGGCCGACGCGCGCGAAGGCGCGCCGGATCTCGCGGTTCATGCCCTCGCGGATCGAGACCGAGAGGCGCGAGCTCTCGTTGCGCCGGTTCTTGATCAGCACGCGCGCGCCGGCCGTGCGGCCCTCGGCGAGGTGCACGCCGCCGCGCACCTTGGAGAGCGCCTCGTCCTCGATGCGGCCGTGGACCTCGACCTCGTAGGTCTTCTCGACGCCGTAGCGCGGGTGCATCACGCGCTGCGCGAACTCGCCGTCGTTGGTGAGCAGGATGATGCCCTCGCTCTCCTCGTCGAGGCGCCCGACGGTGAAGATGCGGCCCTTGCGCGGATCGGTGATCAGGTCGACCGCGCGCGGGCGCGTCTCGCGCTCCTCGTTGGTGCACACGACGCCCTTGGGCTTGTTGAGCAGGTAGTAGCGCCGGCGCGCGCCCTGCGCCTTGAAGACCTGGCCGTCCACCTCGACCTCCTGCGCGGCGGGATCGACGCGCACGCCGAGTTCGCGCACGACCTCGCCGTCGACGCTGACGCGCCCGCCGAGGATCAGCTCGTCGCACTTGCGGCGCGAGGCCACGCCCTGCGAGGCGAGGAACTTGTTCAGGCGCACGAGCAGCGCAGCCGGCTCGCCGGGGAACTCGCCCGCTTCCGCGGCCTCGCCGCCCTCCGCCGCATCCGCCGGCGGCACTCGTCCGCCCGGGACGATGTCGGAGTCGGCGCCGTCGGCGGGATCGTGCTTGCGTCGTGCGTTCATGGTGCCCTCGCCAGGAGCAGCCGCAGCGGCTCCCGTGTCTCGATGCGGTGTCGGCCGATGGCGGCCGGGACCAGCCAGCTCTCGCCGCGCGCGAGCTGTCGGTCGGAGTGTTCGCTCTGGATGCGGCCGCTGCCCGCGAGCACGACCAGGACCTCGGCGCGGCCCTGCGTGTCGAGCTCGAAGGGAACGGAGGACTCGAAGAGCTCGACCGCGAACTCCTCGCTCTTGCACAGCTCGGCATGGCGCAGTCCCGCTCGCAGCTCCTGCAGGCCCGGCGTGCGCGGCCCCTCGAGCGGCGGCGCGTCGTAGCGCGTCGCGCGCAGTGCGTCCTCGACCTGCAGCGCGCGCGGCTTGCCGTCGGCTGCGCAGCGATCCCAGTCGTAGAGCCGGTGCGTCACGTCGGCGTTCTCCTGGATCTCGACCAGCGTGATCCCGCCACCCAGCGCGTGCACCGTGCCGGCCGGCACGTGCACGAAATCGCCGGCGTGGACGGGCCACTCGCGCACCAGCGAGGTGATCGAGGCGCGTGCAGCGTGCGCCTGGAGCTGCGTGCGCGTCACGCCCGGGACGAGGTCGAGCCAGATGCGCGCGCCCGGACGCGCGTCGAGGATGTACCAGCACTCGCTCTTGGTCTCCTCGTTGGCGCGCCGCGTGCGCGCGTGCGGGTGGACCTGCAGGCTGAGCGGCTCGGAGGCGTCGAGGAACTTGACCAGCAGCGGGAAGCTGCCGTCGGGCGCGGGGCGCGAGCGCCCGAGCAGGTCCTCGCCGTGCAGGCGCACGAGGTCGCGCAGGCGGGTGCCGCGCTCGCCGCCCTGGGCCACGACGGAGTTGTGGTCGGGGCGGTCGGAGATCTCCCAGGTCTCGCCGACCGGCCCGCTGCCGGGGAGCTCGAGGCCGAGCACGCGCTCCAGCGCGCGACCGCCCCAGAGCTTCTCCAGGACGATGCGCTCGAAGCGCAGCGGTTCGAGCAGGGCGGGCGGCGGCATGCGAGCCGAACAGCCTAGCGGACGCACCCGCTCCCGGCGCCCACCGCGCGGCTTTTCGTGATTCACACAAACACAGTTTCTGTGCAGTCGTAAATTGGCCCGCCATGCGCACCACCCTCAGCCCCAGCGCCACGCGCGAGAGCATCCTCGACGCCGCGCGCGCCCAGCTCGCCCGCCATGGCTACCGCAAGACCTCGATGGAGGACGTCGCGCGCGAGGCCGGCCTCTCGCGCCGCACGCTCTACCTCTACTTCCCGCACAAACAGGAGCTCTTCCTCGCCACGATCGAGAAGCTGGTCGAAGGACTGCTGGTCCGCCTCGAGCAGGAGGAGAGCGCTCCGGGGGATCCGACGTCGAAGCTCGTCGCGATGCTGCGTTTGCGCGTCCTGCACCGCTTCGACGGCGTCAACGACCACTACCAGAGCCTGGACGAGCTGATGGCGCACCTGCGCCCGGCCTACCTCGAGCGCCGCGAGCGCTGGTTCGAGGCCGAGGCCGCCATCCTGGCGCGAGCCCTCGAGGACGGCATGCGCCAGGGACGCTTCGTGCGCGGCTCCGCCCCGGCGCTGGCGCGCACGCTGGTGCTGGCGACCAACGCGCTGCTCCCCTACTCGCTCTCCCCGCGCGAGCTCGGCTCGCGCAAGGAGGTCGAGCGCGCGATCGACGACCTGGCGCTGCTGCTCGTGCGCGGGCTGCAGGCCGTCCCCGCTCCCTGAACCGATCCGGAGATCCGTCCGATGCCCCTGTGCCGTCCCGTGCTCGCACTGCTTTCGCTCTGGCTCTCGTCCGCGCCGTCCGCGACGCTCGCGCCGACGCAATCCCCCTTCCTCGCGGCCGAAGCTGCCGACGTCGCCCTCGAGGCCGGACAGCGCGGGCGCGTGCTCGACGACGTCCGCAGCGTGCTCGCCGAGCAGTACGTCTTCCCCGAGCTCGCGCAGAAGATGTCCGACGAGCTCGCGCGCCGGAAGGCGGCCGGGACGTACGAGGCTCTGAGCAGCGCGCGGGCCTTCGCGCGCCAGCTGACCGAGGACCTGCAGTCGATCTGCCACGACAAGCACCTGCGCGTGCGCTTCGTCGGCGAGTCCCCGCGCGAGGGCGAGCGCGGTCCAGGCCCGGCCGCGCGCGAGCGGTTCCTGAGCAGCAACTGCGGCTTCGAGAAGCTCGAGCGTCTCGCGGGGAACGTGGGCTACCTCGACCTGCGCTCCTTCGCGCCGCTGGAGTTCGCGGCCGAGCTCGCCACGAGCAGCATGACGCTGCTCGCCAGCAGCGACGCGCTGATCATCGACCTGCGCCGCAACGGCGGCGGCAGCCCCGAGATGGTGCAGTTCCTCTGCAGCTACTTCTTCGAGGGCGACGACGTGCACCTGAACGACCTCTACTTCCGGCCGCGCGACCAGACGCGCCAGTTCTGGACGCTGGGCTGGGTGCCGGGCAAGCGCTACCTCGACAAGCCGGTCTACGTGCTGACGAGCTCGAAGACCTTCTCCGGCGCCGAGGAGTTCGCCTACGACCTGCAGTGCCAGGAGCGCGCGACGCTCGTCGGCGAGACCACCGGCGGCGGCGCGAACCCCGGCGGCCCGCAGCGCATCGCGGCCGGCTTCGAGGTCTTCGTGCCGATGGGCCGCGCGATCAACCCGCGCACGAAGACCAACTGGGAAGGCACCGGCGTCGTGCCCGAGGTCGCCTGCAAGGCCGAGGAAGCCCTCACGCGCGCGCACCAACTCGCGCTGCGCACGCTGATCGAGAAGGCCAGCGGCGCGCGCAAGGCGGCGCTGGAGGAGGCGCTCGCCGGCCTGAAGTGAGCACCTGAAGTGTCGAAGCGGCGGCTGCCCGGCCTCAGCACCCGAGCAGCCGTCGCGCTTCGGCGCGCGCCGTCGCGTGTGCCGCGCCGCCGGCGATCATGTCGGCCACCTCGTCGACGCGCGCGTCGCCCTCGAGCGCGACCACGCTGGTGCGCGTGCGCCCGCCCTGCACGCGCTTCTCGACCTTGAGGTGCCGCGCGGCCAGCGCCGCGATCGCGGGCAGGTGCGAGACGCACAGCACCTGGTGGTGCTCGCCCAGCGCGCGCAGGTGCTCGCCGACCTTCGGGCCCAGTCGCCCGCCCACGCCAGCGTCGATCTCGTCGAAGACCAGCGTCGGGATCGTCTGGCGCAGCGCGAGCGCCGTGCGCAGCGCGAGCATGATGCGCGCCGCCTCGCCGCCGCTGGCGACAGCCGCGAGCGGTTGCGCGTCCACGCCCGGGTTGGCCGCGAGACGGAAGGCGATCTCGTCGGCGCCGTCGCTGCCGAAGCGCCGCAGCTCCGCGAGCTCGCGCGTGCGCGCCTCGTCGGCGTTCGGCGAGGAGAGCTCCGGGCGCTCACGCGGCTCGATCCGCACCTCGAAGCGCGCGCGCTCCAGCCCGAGCTCGGAGAGGCTCGCGCGCACGGCCTTCTCGAGCTTGGGCCGCAGCGCGCGGCGCGCCTTGCCGAGCTCGTTCGCGGCGCGCTCCAGCGCGACCAGCGCAGCCGCCGTGCGCTCGCGCAGCCCGGCCAGGTCCGTCTCGTGCGATCCGAGCGCCGCGAGCTCCCGCCCGACCTCGATTGCGCGCGCGGCGAGGCCGGCCGCGTCGGTGCGGTACTTGCGCTCGAGCTCCTCGACGCGCGCGAGGCGCTCCTCGATCTGGTCCAGGCGCTGGGGCGAGGCCTCGCTGCCCGCGACGAGCTTCGCCAGCGCGCCCGCGCCCTCCTCCAGGTGCGCCAGCGCCTCGCGGATCTCCGCCGCGCAGGGCGCCGCGGCCGCGAGCTTCGTCTCCCACTGCCCGAGCACGCGTTCGGCGCGCTGCAGGCGCTCCAGCGCGCTGCCTTCGGACTCCGAGAGCTCCTCGACCAGCGCGCCGAGCTGGGCCGCGATGCCCGCGGCGTGGCGCAGCACCTCGCGCTCCTCGCGCAGCTGCGCGTGCTGCTCCAGCGTCGGACGCACGCCCTCGAGCTCGCGCGCCTGGAAGCGCAAGAGGTCCTCGCGCTCGACGCGGGCGCGGGCGCGCGCCTCGAAGCCGGCGAGCTCCTCGGTGAGCGCGATCCAGGCCGCGCGCGCGGTGCGGTAGCTCGCGACGCGCGGCCCCAGCGCGCCGAACTCGTCGAGCAGGCGCGCCTGTTCGCTCTCGACCAGCAGCTGCTGGTGCTCGTTCTGCCCGTGGATCTCGACCAGCTGCGCGGCGAGCTCGCGCAGGACGCGCGCCGTCGCCGGGCGGTGATTGATCCAGGCGCGCGTGCGGCCCTCGGCCGAGAGCGTGCGCGCCAGCACCAGCTCGCGCTCCTCCTCGCGCGCCGCCTTCCACTCCTCGAGCAGCGCCGGCAGGTTGGCCGCGAGCCAGAGCGCGACGCGCTCCTCGGCCAGCGCGCGCGCCGGCACGACGAAGCGGCCCTCGACGCGCGCCTCGCGCGCGCCCTTGCGCACCAGCGAGGCGCGCGGCCGCTCGCCGAGCAGGAGCTCGAGCGCGTCGATCAGCAGGCTCTTGCCCGCGCCGGTCTCGCCGGTGATCACGTTGAGGCCGGGCCCGAAGGCCACGTCCGCGCGCTCGAAGAGCGCCAGGTTCTCGATGCACAGTTCCAGCAGCATGGCAGAAGAAGGACGCTCGGGAGCTCGCCGGGTCGGGGCCGGACCCGGGATTTCCCAGTCTGCAGAAGGGAAGGCCGCGGTGCGAGGCCCGTGTCGCCCCTCCGCCGGCCTCAGCGCCCCAGCGCCTGCGCGTAGAACGCCGCCACGTCCTTCTTGAAGCGCTCGCGCGACGCCCCGTGGACGTAGAGCATGTGCCCGGCCTCGTAGTGGCCGAAGCTGACGCGGGCGAGGAGCTCGCGCTCCATGCCCAGGTGCTCGAAGGTGTAGTGCGCGGCCGCATACGGCGTGGCGAGGTCGTAGTAGCCGCAGGCGACGAACACGCGCAGCGCCGGGTTGTGCGCCAGCGTCTGGCGCAGCCGCTCGGCCACGTCGAGGTAGCGGTTCTCGGCGTTGTCGAACTTCCAGGGGAAGACGCGGCCGCTGAGGATCTCGTAGACGAGGTCGCTCTCGTAGCCGAGCTCGACGCGCAGGTAGTGGTTCAGCGCGGCGCTGTAGGGCCCGAGGATCGGGCTCATGCTCGGATCGGTCTCGGGCGTCTCGCCGGCCGCGTCGCGGTCGACGCCCTCATAGCGGCTGTCGAGCCTGCCGACGGTGCGGCGCTCGCCGCGCTCGAGCTCCTTGCAGAAGCGGCTGATCTCGACGCGCAGGTTCGTGCGCTCGACGTACTCCTTCGCGAGCCCGGTGAAGCGCGCGAGCTTCGTCGCGACCGCGTCGCGCTCGGCGTCGGAGAGCGCCGCGCCCTTGCGCAGCGCGAGCGCGTACTCGCCCGAGGCGAAGCGCTCCGCCTCGGCCAGCGTCGCGCCCAGGTCGCGCTGCAGATCGGGTGCGAGCTTCTTGTGGTAGAAGGCCGTCGCGGCGTAGGTCGGCAGGTACAGCTCGCAGGGCAGGTCGTTGCCCGGGTCGAACTCGGCCGTCTGGAAGTTGAGGATGGCCGAGACGAGCACGATGCCGTTCAGGTACATCCCGTGGCGCGACTCGAGGTGGTTCGCCAGCGCCGCGGCGCGCGTCGTGCCGTAGCTCTCGCCGGTCAGGAACTTGGGGCTGGCCCAGCGCTTCTCGCGCGTGGTCCACAGGCGGATGAACTCGCCTACCGACTGCACGTCGCCCTCGACGCCGTGGTAGGCGGCGTCGCTCTCGCCCGGAACGGCGCGGCTGTAGCCCGTGGTCACCGGGTCGATGAAGACGAGGTCGGAGAGATCGAGCCAGCACTCCGTGTTGTCGACCAGGCGGAACGGCGGGCGCGCGTCGAAGCCCTCCGGCCCCAGGTCGACGCGCCGCGGGCCGAGCGCGCCCAGGTGCAGCCAGACCGAGGACGAGCCCGGGCCGCCGTTGAAGCTGAAGGTCACGGGCCGCGCGGCCGGGTCCTTGGCGTCGTCGCGCGTGTACGCGACGTAGAACACCGACGCGCGCTTCTTGCCGTCCTCCTCGCGCAGGAGCAGCGTGCCGGCGGTGGCGGTGTACGGGATCGTCTGCCCGCCGAGGACGATCTGGTGGTGCGTCACGCTGCGCGTCTCGACGATGTCGTCGGCGCTCTTCGCGCCGTCCTTCTTCGCCTCCTTCGCCTCGCCGCTCTTCGCACCGGGCGCGTCGGGCTTCTTCGGCGCCTCGGCCGGCGGCTGCTGCGCGTCGCCCGACTGCGGCCGTGCGTGGACGTTGGTGCAACCCAGGAACAGGACGATCGCGAGCGGACCGAAGAGGCGCATCATCGACTGGCTTTCGCGGGGGACGGACGAGCGGTTTCGACGCGTCCCTACGATAGCGCCGCGGCGGCGCTGCCGCTCAGTGCCGGGTCTTGGCCTTGGCGCGCGCCTGGGCCTCGTCGCGCAGGCGCACGAGCTCGGCGCGCGCGTGCTCGGGCAGCGCGCCGGCCAGCGCCTGCTCGAACTCCTGCACCGCGAGCGCGTAGCTCTCCTTGCCGGCGAGCTCGAGCCCGCGCGCGGCGTGGATGTTCGTGCCCTCCGAGATCTCCTCGGCGAGCGGCGTGGCGCGCTCGACCTCGATCCAGGGCAGGTCGAGGAACAGCTCGCGCACGACCACCGTGAGCTCGAAGCGCGAGTAGGTCGCCGCGCTGCCGAGGACGCACTCCGCGAGCTGCCCGCGGCGCGCGAACAGGCGCATGCGCGGCAGCTGGTACTCGGCCTCGACCCAGGGGAACTGCTCGTCGCTCCAGAGCTGGAAGGCGCCGAACTCGCCCGGCCCGAAGCGCGTGAGGTACGGACTCCAGCTCGCGACGCGCTCGCGGAACTGCCCGCGCAGCGTCAGGCGCTGCCCGAGATGGCGCGCGGGGTGGTCGACGAGCTCCTGCCAGGTGACCAGCGGCGGGGCGGACGGCTCCTGCGAGGACGCGAACCGGACCGTGATCACGGCCAGGGTGGCGAGCAGGGACGCACGCAGCCAGCGCTTCATGACCCCGGGCCTATCGGCAGGATGCTCGCGGAGCTGGAGGGTCGGGATTCGAGCCCTTTCCCGTCCGCCGCGAGGGCCGCCGTGCAAGTCACCGCGAACCCGTTGGCCGGCTCGAACGCGTCGGCCCGAACCCCTGGAGGCTGACATGCGACGGACCTGGATGAACGTGTGGACGAGGCGGATGGTCGGACCGGTGGCCGTGTTCCTGGGCGCGCTCCCCGCGCACGCCCAGGTCCTGCTCTTCGCGGATGGCGGCGGCGACCGCGTGCAGCAGGTTCCCTGGCCCGCGGGAGCGCCGGTGACGACGCTGATCCCCTCGCTCCCCAGCGCGCTGGACCTCCCCGTGATGGTCAAGCTCGGACCGGACGGGATGATCTACCTGACCGCGCAGGGCAGCGTGAGGAGCGTGCGGCGCTACTTCCCGGACGGGACGCGCGACACGAGCTTCGTCCTGCCCGCGGGCGTGACGCTGCAGTCGCCCGTGGGGCTGGCCTTCGAGCCGTCGACGGGCCGGCTGTACGTGAGCGACATCGGCCTGGGCAAGGTGATCGGCTACGACCTCGACGCGGGCACGATCGTGGCGCAGATCTCCCAGGGGCTCAGCGCGCCCACCGGCATCGACTTCGATCTCGCCGGGAACCTGTATGCCTGCGACTGGTCGGCCCATGCGGTGCGCAAGCTCCCGAAGAACGGGACGGCCTTCGTGAACTTCGTCGCGCCGGGCTCGGGGACGCTGAACTCGCCCGAGGACGTGCTCGTCGTGGGCGGACAGCTCTATGTCACCTCGTTCGGCAACGGGAAGGTGCTGCGCTACTCGAGCGCATCGGGCAGCTACCTGGGCATCGAGGCCCCGACTGGTTCGGAGACGCTCTCCAACGTCCTCGGGCTGGCGCAGGATCCCGGCGGCGACATCTACGTCAGCTGCAACGCGAGCGGGAAGATCGAGCGCTACAAGCCCTCCGGCGCGGGGCATGTCGGCACGTTCTGCACGGGCACCACGCCGATCGGGATGTGCTTCCAGATCGAGAAGCCCGCGCCGTTCCCCGCGCGCGCCCGGGAGGTCGTCGCCACGTTCTGCCCGGATCTGGTCTTCCCGGGCGTGCCGAACCCGGCCGGCGCCTGCGTCAAGCTCGTCGACGCGCGCACTGGCGGTCCGACGGGCACGAACTGGCTCGCGCCGATGTTCTCCAACGACGTGCCCAACCCGCTCGCGCCGGACGCATGGACCTATGCCAACCTCGGCCCGGTGTTCGCGACGGCGATCGACAACCAGCCCGCCCCGAACATCTTCGTCGCGGCGACGAGCGCGTACGGCAGCTTCCCGTTCGGCCCAGGCGGCGGCGGCGCGGTGTACAAGCTCGAGGGCTGCGACGGCAGCATCGATCCGTGGATCGTCACGGGTCCGCCCGCGATCAACGACAACAAGCTTCCGAACGCGAGTGGCGTCGGCCTGGGAGACATCTGCTTCGACCGCGTGCACCAGCAGTTCTTCGTCAGCAACCTGGACGACGGGATCATCTACTGCTTCAAGGACAACGGCACGAAGGCCAAGCTCATCGCGAGCTTCGATCCGTTCGGATCGAACCTGGTCGCGGGGCTGCCGCCGCTGGGCGATCGGATCTGGGGCCTGCACGTCTACGACGACCCGTACTCGCAGAGCGGGGCCTTCGGGAAGCTCCTGGTCTTCAGCGTCTGGCTGCGCGACACCGCGCACACGAGCACGCCCTGGCCGGCCTGGCTGCTGCCCTTCCTTCCGCCCGGCCCGCCGCCGCCCGCGAACAACGCGCTCTTCTCCGTGCAGCTCAGCCCGACCGGAGCGATCCTGCCCGCGACCCTCAAGCTCCTGCGGATCATGCCCTACCTCTCGGCGACGAAGACCTACTCCAATCCCGTCTCCGACATCACCAGCTGCACGCGCTACCTGCTGACGGCGGAGAAGACCATGTGGGGTCCGGGAATCCCCGGAGTGCTCGGCCATTCGCACGAGGCGCGCACGCTGCGCTTCCAGCTCTCGAGCGGCCTCCCGCTGATCGACGTCTACCGCGTCGGTGACATCGGGGGCGGCGGGTACGTCAATGGAGCGAGCTCCGCCGGTGGCGTCGCGGTGGACCAGCTGCTGCACGTCTGGTCGACAGGTGATGCGATCCAGTACCCGGGCTACACGCTGCCGGCGACCTCGGACTACGTCTACGGGCTGCAGCGCTTCGCCTGGAAGGGCAACTCGACGCTGGCGGCCAACACCTGGTCCTCAATCACGAAGCTGATCGACCTCGACCACAACGTGTCGCTCGCGGACAAGTCGCAGCCCGGCGACGTCGAGGTGTTCCCGTTCACGGCCAACATGGTCAACTGCCCGAGCTCGAGCAGCGGTGGCGGCGGCGGCGCGGGCCACCTCTGAGCGACGGGCGCAGGGAACGCGCGGCGCGGCTCAGGTCGCGCCGCGCGCGCGTTCGATGCGCTGGCCGGCGACGAAGACCTGCGCGAGCTCGAGCTCTCGGCCCGCGAGCACGATCAGGTCGGCCTGCAGGCCCGCGCGCAACTCGCCGCGCTCGCGCTCCAGCCCGAGCGCGCGCGCCGGCGTCGAACTCGCCATCGTCAGCGCCTCGGGCAGGCCGACCACGCCGCGCGCGACGAGGAGGCGCACCATCTCCAGCTGCGAGAGCGCCGAGCCCGCGAGCCGGGGCGCCTCGCCCGGTCGCGCCGGCGGGTAGTACGCGGCACCCTCGCGCAGCACGTGCTCGCGGCCGTGCGAATGGAAGCGCTCGCAGCCCGTGCCCGCGCCGCGCAGCGCGTCGCTGACCAGGCACAGTCCGCCCGGCCCGCGCGCGCGCAGCGCGAGCTCGATCGCCTCCGGCCCGACGTGCACGAGATCGCCGATCAGCTCGGCGAAGAGCGCGCCGTCGGTCAGCGCGAAGCCCGCGAGCCCCATCTGGCGGTGGTGCACGCCGCTCATCGCGTTGTAGAGGTGCGTCACGCCCGCCGCGCCGGCGCGGGCCGCGGCGCGTGCCTCGGCCGCGCTCGCCAGGCTGTGACCGAGCGAGACGCGCACGCCGCAGCGCGCGAGCTCGGCCACGAGCTCGCTGGCGCCGGCGAGCTCGGGCGCGAGCGTCAGCGTGCGCACGCCGCGTCCGTCGCCGCCGGCCGGCCCGAGGATCGCGCGCAGCGCGGCGGGCGAGGGCAGCGCGAGGTCCTCGACCGGCAGCGCGCCGGCCGAGGCGCGGTTGACGAACGGACCTTCGAGATGTGCGCCGACGACGCGCGCTCCGCTGCCGGCGGCGAGAGAGCGCGCGCGCGACTGCAGCTCGAGGCAGCTTGGGCCGAGCACCTCGGGCCGCGCCGGGAAGAGCGTCGGCTGGAAGCTGGTCGTGCCGGCGAGCGCCAGCGCGCGCGCCATGCCGGCGAGGTCCTCGAGCGGATCGCAGCCGCCGAAACCGTGCACGTGCAGGTCGATCAGGCCCGGCGCGACCAGCGGCAGCTCGGCGCCGCCGATCTCGCCCTCGATCTCGACGCTCGCGATGCGCTCGCCTTCCCAGGCGATCGTGCCGGTCATCAGCTTGCCGTCGACCAGCAGTCGTCCGCGGATCCGGTTCATCGCGCGACCGGCCTGAGGTAGAGCAGCGCCGAGGAGCCGTACGTGCGCTCCTCGCGCTCGCACGGCGCGGAGAGCCGCACCCACTGCGTGCCGTGCGCCGGGACGTGGAAGACCAGCGTTCCGCCGCTCGCGAGACGCTCGCTGACGAGCTCGTCGACGGCCGCGAGCAGCTCCGGCCGCGTGCGCGGATCCTCCAGCTGCGGGTAGGGCGGATCGTAGAAGACCAGATCGTGGCGCTCGCGCAGCCCCGCGCGCCCCTTGCGCGGCGCGGGCACCCACAGAGTGCGGTCGAGCGCGCTGCCGCGCAGGAGCCAGGCGCGTTCGCCCAGCTCCAGGAGCTCGATGTTGGCGCGCAGGACGTCCAGCGCCGCGGGATGGCGCTCGATCAGCACGGCGCGCTCGGCGCCGCGCGAGAGCGCCTCGAAGCTGAGGCTGCCGCTCCCGGCGAACAGATCGAGCACCTGCGCGCCCTCGACGCGCTCGCCCAGCGTGGCGAAGAGCGCCTCGCGCACGCGGTCCAGCATCGGACGCGTCCGCTCCCCTTCCGGAGCGGCGATCCTGCGTCCGCGGAACTCGCCGGCGATGATGCGCACGGCCAGAGCGTACACGAAAAGCAGTGGCGAGCGCGCGGGTCGCGGACGCTACAATCGCCTCGACACCATGCCCCGACTGCACGTCAACGTCGACCACGTCGCCACCGTCCGCCAGGCCCGCCGCGAGAGCTTCCCCGACCCCGTCGCCTGGGCGCTCGCGGCCGAACGCGCCGGCGCGCAGGGCATCACCTGCCACCTGCGCACCGACCGACGCCACATCCAGGACGAGGACGTGCGCCGGCTGCGGCAGAGCATCGCGACGCGCCTCAACCTGGAGCTCTCGCTCGAGCCCGAGATCGTCGCCTGCGCGCTGCGCACGCGCGCGCAATCGGTCTGCATCGTGCCCGAGAAGCGCCGCGAGGTGACCACCGAGGGCGGCCTGGACGTGCTGCGCGAGAGACGGCGCCTGCTGCGCGCGGTGCCCGCGCTCGCGGATGTCGGCAGCGAGGTCAGCCTGTTCATCGATCCCGACCTGCCCCAGGTCGAGGCCGCGCAGGCGGTGGGCGCGCTCTTCGTCGAGCTGCACAC
>JBGASC010000058.1:0-14613 GCA_044229935.1 Planctomycetota bacterium
GGAACTCGGCCGCGTCGTAGGCGGCCAGGAAGGCGTTCTCGTCGTCGGCGGAGGCGGGGGGCTGCGGGTGCTTGCTCATGGGCGACTTCTGTACCTAGAGCATATATGCAGTCGGCACATAAGTCAAGCGCCCGCAGCCTGTCCGGGCACGAATCGGTCGCGAGTGCCTGCTAGGGCAGGACTTCCGGCAGCAGCACGTGCGCCGGCGGGAGCGTCAGCTCGTCGAGCTGCGTCGAGGGCGGCAGCAGGATCTGCGAGCGCTGCGCGACGTGCAGCTGGATCAGGCCGGGGCCGCCGCTGCCGCCGGCGCAGGTCGCGTTGAGGAAGTCGTTCTGCCCGTGGCCGCCCGCGCCGCCGAGCGCGACGATCGCCTGCGCGCCCGCCAGGCGCAGGTCGATCACGCGCGCCTGCAGGAGCACGAGGCCGCCGGAGCCGCCGCCTCCTCCGCCGCCGATGCGCGTGATGCCGCCCGAGAGCGAGTTCTCGCCCGAGCCGCCGTGTCCGCCGTTCGAGCGCACGTGTCCGTTCGCGCCGAAGCGCACCAGCAGCGCGCTGACGATGCCGAGCCCGCCGCCGCCGCCGCCGCCCGCGCCGCGCTCCGGTCCGACGACCGTGAACGGGAACGTCGGCGGGTAGACGTCCGAGGTGATGCTGTCGCCGCCTCCACCACCGCCGCGGCCAGCCTGGAGCTGCGCGAGCTCGCCGAAGGTGATCACGCCCGTGAACGGATCGACCTCGCGGCCCCAGAAGTCGTCGAGCGGGTTCGCGTTGACGAAGGCGAGCCCTGCGTGCGCGCCGCCCTGCGGCTGCACGCCCAGGCCGAGCACCGCGTCGTTGGCGTTCAACGTCCCGAGGAACCCGTCGTGCGCGAGGCGCCCGATGTTCGCCACGTTGTTCGGGTCGGGGTTGACGAGCGGGAGATCGGGCCCGAAGGCGCCGCCGCCGCCGCCGCCGGGACGACGCACGTCGTCCGCGGAGAGGCGGAACGCCGTGTGCCCGCCCAGCCCGCCGATCCCCGGATTCCCGATCGCGTCCGTCGCGTCGCTGCCCGCGGGAGTCCAGGTCGTCGTGTTCGCGTTGGCGATCCCGCCCGTGCCGCCGCCGGGCCCGCCGAGTCCGCCGGGCGACTGCTGGCCCGAGCAGTTGAGGCAGTTCACGTCCGGCGCGAAGAAGCCCGACAGATCGAGCGTGCCGTCGATCTGGACCAGACGCGTCGAGCGCAGCCGGAAGGGCCGCGGTCCGTAGACGCGCAGCGTCGCACCCGCTCCGATCACGACGTTGTGCGCGTCGACGGGACCGAAGCTCGTGTCGTAGGTGACGACCGTACCCGCGGGGATGATCCAGTCCGTGCCGGGCGGATGGGCCTGTGCAAGGAGCGGGGAAGCGAGCAGGGTCGCAGCGAAGGGAGCGAGTCGCATCAGTAGAACCTCGAGGAGAAACAGCGGGATGCCAGGCAAGCTCAGGATACCCGCGCGAGCTCGCGCAGTAACGCCGGGCGATCTCCGCATGTCGACTTCGGGGCGCTGGGGGATAGACTGCGCGTCCCCATGAGTTCGAAATCGCTCACACTGTTCGATCTGGCGCCCGGCAAGGATCTGCTCGGACAATACAAGATTCGCCGTTCGCATCGCCAGGGCGGGATGTCGACCACCTTCGAGGTCGACGACGCCAAGCGCAACGCGGTCTGCGAGGTGCAGGTCTTCCCCGCTGCCCTCTTCGAGAACCGCCAGCAGGCGCAGGAGTTCGGCGAGAGCCTGCGCGCCTGGACGCGCGTCGACTCCAAGCACGTGCTCGCGGCGCGCGACGTGCACGCGCTCGAGGACGGTTCGATCCTCTTCGTGACCGACATGCCCTCCGGCCATTCGCTGCGGGAGTGGCAGCGCACGCACCATGTCTGCGACCCCGCGACGGTGATCGAGATCGGCAAGCAGCTGCTCGAGGGGCTCGCCGCGATCCACGCCGCCGGCCTCGTGCACGGCGACATCAAGCCGCACACGATCCACATCGACGAGAAGAAGAAGCCGCACATCGTGCTGGTCGACGGCGGCATCACGCCCGGCCTGTGGACCGCCAAGCACCTCGGCGACAAGACCGCGCTGATCGGCACGCCCTTCTACGCGCCGATCGAGCAGTTCGGCGGCGAGTCGCCCAACGTGCAGTCCGACGTCTACAACGTCGCGACCGTGCTCTACGAGCTCGCGACCGGCGTGATCCCCTGGAAGGGCAAGAGCTTCATCGAGGTCTTCCAGTCCAAGCTCGAGAAGGCTCCGCCCGCGATGCGCGTGCGCGCGCCGAAGGTCGAGGTTCCGAGCGAGCTCGAGAGCGCGATCGCCGGCGGGCTGATGGCGGACAAGGGCGATCGCTACGCGACGGCCGACGAGTTCAAGAAGCGCCTGGTCGCCGCCCGCAAGGGGAGCTGAGCGCGTGCGCGCGCGGCGCCCGTCCGCGCCGAGGAGCCTTCCATGAACACGAAGACGCGCGCCATCCTCGTCCGCCGCGCCGGCGCCCCCGCGGAGCTGCACAGCGAGGAGCTCGAGCTCGCGCCGCCCGCACGCGGCGAGGTGCGCGTGCAGCAGTCCGCCGTCGGCCTCAACTTCATCGACGTCTACTACCGCACCGGGCTGTACGCGCCGCCGCAGTGGCCGTACGTGCCGGGACTCGAGGGCGCGGGCATCGTCCGCGAGCTCGGCCCGGGCGTGAGCACGCTCGCCGTCGGCGATCGCGTCGCCTACGCGACGCGGCCGATGGGCGCGTATGCGGCCGAGCGCAACCTGCCGGCGAACCGCCTCGTGAAGCTCCCCTCCGGCGTCGACGAGCGCCTCGCGGCCGCGCTGATCTTCAAGGGCCTGACGGCCGAGTACCTGATCCGCCGCGTGGTCGCGCCGCCGCGCGGCTCGTGGGTGCTGGTGCACTCGGCGGCGGGCGGCGTCGGCTCGCTGCTCGTGCAGTGGGCGAAGCATGTGGGCCTCTGCGTCGTCGGCACGGTCTCGAGCGCGGCGAAGGCCGCCTCGGCGCGCGAGGACGGCGCGGACGAGGTCGTGATCGTGCCCGCCGAGGACTTCGTCGAGCGCGTGAAGCGCGTCACGAACGGCGCGGGCTGCTCCGCGGTCTACGACGCGGTCGGGCAGGACACGTTCCTGCGCTCGATCGAGTGCGTCGGCGTGCGCGGCACGCTCGCGAGCTACGGGCAGAGCTCGGGCAAGATCGCGCCCTTCGACATCGCGCTGCTCGCGAAGAACTCGATCTTCCTCGCGCGGCCGAGCCTGTTCCACTACGCGGGCGACGACGCGGAGTACCAGACCGCGGCGAGCGAGGTCTTCCGCCTCGCGCGCGAGCGCGTGCTGAACTGCCGCATCGGGCAGACCTTCCCGCTCGCCGAGGCCGCACGCGCGCACGAGGCGCTCGAAGGGCGCAGGACGAGCGGGTCGACGCTGTTGATCCCCTGATCCGCAGGGCGCCGGGCGGCCAACGCCCTCTTCAGTGCGCCGTCTCCGCGAGCTCGCACTCGCGCACGCCCTTCTGTCCGGCGTCCTCGCTCCTCACGTGCAGCATCGAGTTGGCCGACCACAGGCCCATCTTCACCTCCTGCCAGATGTACACCAGCGTCCCGGCCTTGGCCTCGATCACCAGCTGCGAGTCGTGCTCGGCGTGCGAGACGAGCGTGTGGTCGCCCGGATCGAGCCAGGCGAAGAGGAAGGTCTTCGGCGCGGTCGATCCCAGGGGCTTGCCGTCGAGGTCGACCTGCATGCGGATGGCCGAGCCCATCCACTCGTCGCGGTAGACGTACAGGCCGCACTTGTCGGGGCGCGCCGCAAAGCGCTTGGCCTCGGCATCGGCGAGCTTGTCGGCCTTCGGAACGGATGCGCAGGAGCTCGCGAGACCGGCGAGGACGAGCGCGAACCAGGTGCGCGGGAGAGCGAGTTGCATGGAAACCTCCGGCGCCGGGATCGAGGCGCCGGGCTCGAGCTTCGCGATCCTCCGGCCCGCGCGCGGCCCGCGAAGTCGGCAGCCGGCGCGCGCGCTGTGCGCAGCGAACTCCTGCGGTGGCGCTGCGCACTCTGGAGCGGCGCCGTCGTCCCGCGTGCTCCGCCTCTCCGTGACCGCGCCGAGGCCCGCTACTATCGCGGTCCCTCCCGGTCATGCCGCGCCGCAGCTCGATTGCCGTCGTTCTCGTGCTCCTCGCGGGGTTCACCGTGTGGTGTTCGCGCCTCGAGCCGTCCGCGCAGCGGCCTGGGCCGACGGCGACCGCGGCCCGCAAGGATCGCGGGGCGAGCGAGGTCGAGCTCGCGCGCGGCACCGAGCCCTCTCCTTCGGCTCGTGCGAGCGGGGATCCGCAGCTCGCGGCGAGCTTCGAGGCTCTGCGCGAACTCCCCGACACGATCCTGCTGCAGCTCCAGCGCGCCGGAACGGAGGAGCCCGTGCCCGGCGCCGAGGTCTTCGTGCTCGAGCTCGACGACTGGGAGTGGTACCGCGAACGCGCGCCCGACGGCAGCCAGGTGCAGGACGTCGAGGCCGAGCTGCGCGCGCGCGGACGACCGGTCGCCTGCGATGCGCAGGGCCGCGTGCGGTTCGATCCTCCGCGGCGCGCGCTGCTGGTCAGTGCGCGCAAGGGCGAGCTCTTCGGCGCGGAGATCCTCGATGCGGATGCGGCGCCCGAGCACACGCTCGAGCTCCTGCCGACGCGCACCTGCCGCGTGCGCACGCTCTCGGCCTCGGGTCGGCTGCTCGCGGGAATCCCGATCGTCTTGCGCGAGCCCGACGATTCCTTCTGGCGCGCGACCAGCGACGCGGCGGGCGAAGTGCGCGTGCCGAACCTCGAATGGCTGGTGAACGATGCTGTCCACCGCGACTGCAGCTGGAGCGTGGAGGTCGAGGAGGCCGCCGCCGAGCCCGTCGTGCGGCGCTTCGGCCACGACGCCGCCGTGCCGGACTCGATCGACCTCGTGCTGCCGGATGCAGGCGCCCTGGACCTGCGCCTGGTCGCCGCTGACGGGACGGAGCTCGCGCTCGACGGATGGATCCGTGTCTATGTGTTGTCGGTTGCGGACCACCGCGTCGCCGTGGACCCCGACGGTCGCCACTTGCCGGAGTTCGTGCTCCAGGACGGCCGCTCTGCTCTTCCGCGCGTCGAGCCGGATGCCTGGCTGCTCGTGGTTGCGCGCCTCGACGGTGGGCCCGAGTTCCAGGCTCGCGTGCGCACGCCGCCTGCCGGCGCGCGCGCCGAGGTCGCGCTGACGCTGCCGGAGAGGCTGCGCGCACTCGTGCTGCACGCCGTCGACGATCGCGGGCAGGACCTCGCCGACCGCGCGCTCGCGTGGACCACCTGGTCGGAGACGAACGGCGCCGCCGGGCAGACGGAGGTCGATGTCGAGGTCGTGAACCGCGTCCACACGGATGCGCATGGTCGCGCCGTGCTGGTGCTCGAGACACTCCAGGAGCCCGTCCCCGCCGACGACGAGGCTGACGCGCCTGCTCCGCAACCCGCGCGTCGCAAGGCCGTCCTGCGCCTGCAGGGCCCGGATGCGCACCTGGCGAGTGCCGTGCTCGCGCTGGACACGCTCGGCAGCGGCCCCGTGCGCGATCTCGGCGCGATCGTGCTCGCGCCGGAGACGCCGCTCGTGCACGGGCACGTGCGCGACGATCTGGGGCGTCCGATCGCGCACGCCTGGGTCACGGCCCATCGGCTGCGCGTCGACGACGGCGTGGAGTCGACCGAGCTGATGCCGGATGTGGATGCGGTCGAGTCCGAACTCGACGGCAGCTTCGCGCTCTACGGCAGTCATCCCGGCGAGCGCCTGCAGCTGACCGCCGAGCGCACGGGCTTCTCTCTCCCGGCCGGCGCGAAGCCGTTCACCTGCGAACCGCACGCCGCAGCCGCCGTCGATCTCGTGCTGGCTCGCTGCGGCTCGCTGTGCATGAGCGTGGTGATCGACGGACGCCTCGCCGAAGCCGCGGTCTGGACGGCGACCAGCGCCGGCGAACAGGAACGCGAGTTCGTCGGCATGGGCCAGGGTCCGGGCGAGGTCGAGAGCGAGCTCTGGCACCTCGCGCCCGGAACCTGGCGCGTGCGCCTGGGCGGCACCGATCCGTCGCAGCCGCCGATCGCGGAGGTCGACGGCGTCGTGGTCCGTCCCGGCGAGCGCACGCGCGATCCGCGGCTCCTGCGCATCGCGCTCGCGGGATCGAACAGTGCCTCGGGCGATCCCGCATCGATCGGTCGGCCTCCGCCGCGCGTGGTCACGCTGCACGTCGTCGACCGGGCGCGGCGTCCGATCGAGACGGGCCTGCTGGTCACCTGGGGATACGACAACTGGAACCGCACGAGGTTCCAGGACGGGGCGATCGAGTGGAAGTCCGACGGCGAGGAGCACGAGATCGGCGTCTGGGCTCCGGGCTGCCGCTTCTGGAGGGGGCGCTGCGGCGCGCACGACGACACGGTCGTGCTCTCGCCCGCGCTCGCGCTGCGCCTCGCGCTCGACGTCCCGGCCGCTGCGCGCCGTGCGGACGTGCGCTGGCTGCTCGCGTTCGAACGCGCCGGCGACGAGTCCGATCTCCACTGGCTTCCGGAGTTCGCGTCCTCGAACGAGTTCGACGCGCACGGCGAGCTGCGCCTGGAGTGCCCCGCGCCGGCGAGCCTGCACGCGAAGCTGCGCGCCGTGCGCCTGGATCCGGCCGGCACGCTGCCGCTCGCAGAGGCCGAGCTCGAGCGCGTCCTGGCGATCGAGGTCGCGGACGAGCCGGGCGAGCAGCACGGCGCGCTCGTCCTCGCGCCCGAGGAGTGGGCGACGCTCGCGAAGGAGCTCGGCCTCGATCGCTGAGCCGCGCGAGCCCTATACTCGGCGCGGTGAACCCGCTCCTCGCCTGGGTCGAGCACGATCTCCCGGCCGCGACGCTCGACGAGCGCCTCGCGCTGGCGCGCGGCCACGCGCTCGCGCTCGAGGTCGCGCACAGGGACGACGACCGCGCGCGGCGCGTGCGCGACGCGGGCCTCCCGATCGTGACGCTGCAGGCCTGGCGGCTGCACGAGGTGCACCCGATCCATCCCGAGCGCGCCGTGCGCAGCGCGGCCTACGAGCACGTGCGCGCGACGATCGAGCTCGCCGCCGAGCTCGGCGTGCCGCGCGTGCTCACGATCGCCGGCTACGGCACCGCGATCTGCGCCGATCCCTTCGACGAGGCGCGCAGCTTCTTCCGCTTCGTCGCGCCGATCGCACGCGAGAGGAAGGTGCGCGTCCTGATCGAGCCGCTCAGCCCGCTGCGCTGCGCCGCGCTGACCGCGCCAATGGTGCTCGCGCGGCTCCTGGACGAGATCGGGAGCCCGGACGTGTTCTCGTCGGCGATCGACACGGGCCACGTGATCGACTCGGGCCGCGAGGTGGGAGACTACCTCGCGCGCTGGCCGCACGCGGTGACCGAGTGCCGCTCGCGAAATGGCTCGGACGGACGCGGCAGAGGCCGGAGGTCGTGTGCGTCGAGCACCGCCTGCCGATCGAGGAGCGCGACTTCGTGCCGCTGCTGGAGCACCTGCGCGCGGAGATCGGGCGCGGGGCGGCGGGGTAGCGGGAAGAGGGTGAGCGCGCCGGTTTCCGCAGCTCGGCACGAAACCAGACGGAATGCGGCGGGTTGGCTGCTGGCCATGAAGTCCGAAGCCCCCGGAACAGCATCGAGGCGACGCGCTCGCGCCGCGCGGCTCGCGTTCCTGTGCCGCGCGCTCCTGGTCGGTTCGTTCGCAGCACTGCCCTCGCGCGCCGACGCGCAGTCGACCCCGATCGTCCACGACGGGATCGGCGATCGACTGTGCCCGCTCAACGACGTCGATGGGGACACGTGCGCGGACTTCGCCTTCGACGACGGCTGCGGATGGCTGTGGGTCCTCTCCGGCAAGACCGGCAGGCCGTTGGCGAAGGTCGAGGGCGATCGCGACTCCAGCCGGCACAGCAGGGCCGCTGCGCTCTTCGCCGACATCGACGCGGACGGCGCCTGGGATCTCGTGGACTGGCACGGTGATGCTCGACGCCAGTTTCAGCTGCTCCTTCGATCGGGGACGGATCTGCACGTGCTGCGCGAGCTCGAGATTCCTCACGGCTTCCGCGTGGCGGACGGGGCTGCGCCGACTGCTGCTGGCGACTGGAACGGCGACGGCGTGCCTGATGTCGCGATCGGCGCCCGCGACGAGAGCGGTGCGTGCATCCTGGTCCTCTCGGGAAAGGACGGTGCGCGGTTGTGCGCGTGTCGTGGGGTTCCAACGGGCGAGCCATCGAAGGATGCGCACGCGATCGGAACCTCCGTGAAGTCCGCAGTTCGAGTGGGGCGCGCGGATCGTGTGCTTGGATCGGTCTACGACAGCTCGCACGTGATCCTCTGGCGCCTGGAGGATGTCGATCATCCGGCCCTGATACCCCTGCTCACGCGTTACTGCGACGGCTCGCGAGAGTTCGCCTTCGTGGGCGATCGCGACGGCGATGGCGCCCCGGATGTCGCCCTCGCGATGGGCACCGAGCTCGCGAACCCGAAGGTCTACCTGCCGAACCCGGTGGCCCGACGGGCGCTGCTGGTGTCGGGGAAGACCGGCGTGGAGCTCGCCGAGATCCAGGTCGGTGCGACGAACCTCATCGATGGCGTGAGCGGGACCGAGATCGCGGACATCGATGGTGACGGCGTGCGCGAGTACCTCGTGGCGTACACAGGATTCGTGTCGGGTGAGACGCTCGTCTACTCCGGCAAGACCAACAGGGTCCTCTGCAAGATCAACGAGGCCGAGGCCTGCTGTGCCGATGCCTGCCGCTTCGGTGCGAGTTCAGCGTGCCTTGGCGACGTCGATGGCGACGGCGTCGACGACTACGCCATCGGATCGAACGGCGGAATCGATGGGGTGTTCCCGGGATGCGTGAGCGTGTTCTCGGGGAAGAGCGGCCGGAAGCTGTACTCGATCTGGAAGCGGGATCTGTTCCGATGAAGAGCAGCGTGCAGTGTGCGCGATTGGCACTCGTCGTCGCGATCCTGGGCCTGCTCGGGAGCTGTCGAATCTCCGCCCAGTCTAGTCACGCGGTTCCGAGGGAGATCGACATCCCCGACGGCCTCGGCCGCGACATCTGCGCGCTCAACGATGTCGACGGTGATCATTGCGCGGACTTCGCGCTCGCTGACGGCACCGGGAACGCCTGGGTTGTCTCCGGCAAGAGCGGGAAGGTGCTCGTGCACGAGGATGCGGCACCGCTCGCTCTCGCAGGACTCGGCGGCGATGTCGATGGAGACGGGATCTGGGACCTCATCGCGTGGCGGCCCGTACTCCCGGTCGGGGCACGCGTGAACTCGACGTGCGAGCTCGGGCTGCTCTCCGGTCGAACCCTGCGCGAGATCCGGCGCTGCATCATTCCGTTCGCTCACTCGCTGGCCAATGGGAGCGCGTGTGCCGCGGGAGACTGGGATGGTGATGGGAAGCCGGATGTTGCGTTCGGAATCAGTTCGACGCCCTGGGGAGGCGTGCTGATCTACTCGGGTGCGAGCGGTGAACTGTTGCACGAGATTCGAGGTCGCGACAATACGGGGTTGGGAGCGCTGCTCGCCTGCGCGGACCTCGATCACGATGGACATCCCGAGATCCTGGCCGGTTCAAATCCAGGGACAGGAGCCGAGCGCAATGGTTGCATGCGACTGTTCTGGTCGGGCTCGAGCCGACCGCCGCAGACGCTCACGACCGTTCGCGTGAAGTTCGGGGTTGCGCTGGTCCTGGGCCCCGCACCCGATGTGGACGCCGACGGCTGGGACGACGTACTCGCGGCTCAGCTCGACACGAGCGGATTCGAGCCGCCCGAGGTCGATGCGTGGAGAGGAACTCCGCGCGAGAAGAAGATCCAGCGGACCCTGCAGATCCGCTCGAGTCGGACTGGAGAAACCGTACGAGAGCTCGCGCTGAGCGAGGTCGGCCAGTGCGACGCTCTCCGAACAGCGCTCCTCGACGATCTGGATGGCGATGGCGTTCGTGAACTGGCTGTGGCCTGTGATGGGTGGCCGGAGAGCTGGGTCAACGTCTACTCAGGGAAGACAGGGAGCCTGCTGTGTCGACACGTGGGCGTTCGGCAACCGGCGACCGCTGCGAACGTGGCGCAGGCCGGCTCGTTCGCGGTCCAGCTTGCTGCGCTCGGCGACACGGATGGAGACGGAGTCGGGGACTACGCCATCGGTTCATCCGGCAGCAACGACCGCGCGGGAGCAGGCTGCGTCTCGGTCTACTCGGGGAAGAGCGGTCAGAAGCTGTACTCGATCTGGAAGCGGGATCTGTTCCGATGAAGAGCAGCGTGCAGTGTGCGTGGTTGGCACTCGTCGTCGCGATCCTGGGCCTGCTCGGGAGCTGTCGAATCTCCGCCCAGTCTAGTCTCGCGGTTCCGAGGGAGATCGACATCCCCGACGGCCTCGGCCGCGACATCTGCGCGCTCAACGATGTCGACGGTGATCATTGCGCGGACTTCGCGCTCGATGACCGACGCGAGTGGATCTGGGTCGTGTCAGGGAAGACTGGGCGAGTGGTTGCGCGCCTGCACACTGGAGCCACCAGCCGTATCTTCTCCCTCGGCTTCGATCTCAACGGCGACGGTGCGAACGACCTTGCCGCCTGCAGTTGCGCGAGGGATGGAGGCTTGTGCGTTCGGTCTGGCCGGACGCTGGAAGTGATCCGCCGATTCGATGTACCGGAGTACTCCGCGGATGCGTTCTTCGGTTCCATCGCGGTCGGGGACTGGGATGGCGACCAGGTTCCAGACCTGATCGTGCAGGACAGGCGACAGGAGCCGAACACCTTGACGGTGTTCTCCTGCGGGAGCGGCGCACAGATCGCTCGCTTGGCCGGCCGGTTCGGATTCGAATTCGGAGCGGGACTTGCCTGCGGTTCCTTCCGACGGCACGAGCCCGTCGAGATCGTCGCGAGCTACACGCAGTCCTTGGGGTGGGAGCAGCCACCCTCGCTGGTCCTGCTGACAAGCGGAGTGCATCGCCCGCTCGAGGTCGTGTTCGACGTGCGCAATGTGATCGGACCCGTCGCGATCGTTCCCGACGCCGATGGGGATGGCTGGGACGACGTCCTCGTGCTTCGGGACAACCATCAGGAGCGAGTCACGGATCCTCTGCTCGCCGACAGCATGCCGCCGGCGGATGAACCGAGTGGGCTCGCTCTCTGCTCATCACGCTCTCGTCGGACGATCCGCATCCTCCAGGCCTTCCAACCCAGTAGCGGCGAGAGTGTGGCTGTCGCGCGGCTGCCGGATCTCGACGGTGACGGTGTCGACGAAATCGGAGCCGCGTTCGATATCCCGCTCTGGGGAAGCGCAGAGATCTTCTCGGGAAGGACGTTGGCGCTGTTGCGCACGCATGCGCCCGAAGAGACCACGCCGGAGGGGTCGAGCAGTACCGAGTCCGGGAGGTTTGCCGGAACGATTGTCGCGCTAGCCGACATCGACGGCGATGCCGTCGGTGATTACGCGATCGGGTCCACGTGTGGAGACGACAAGCCAAGCCCAGGCTGTGTCGCTCTCTACTCAGGCAAGACCGGGAAGCTGCTTCGGGTCGTACGCAAGCGCGGCCTCGTTCCCTGAGGGAGCGAGCGCCAGCGGTTTCGGGTGGGGTGGCGGCTCAGGGCGGACGCCGCACGCGGTGCCGCTCGCGAAATGGCTCGGACGGACGCGGCAGAGGCCGGAGGTCGTGTGCGTCGAGCACCGCCTGCCGATCGAGGAGCGCGACTTCGTGCCGCTGCTGGAGCACCTGCGCGCGGAGATCGGGCGCGGGGCGGCGGGCGGTGTCGAGGGGCCGCAGCCTCCGCATGCGCCGGGCTGAGCCGGCGGCTGCTGAGCCCGGCCCCGCGCGTCGCTCGGCCGAAGTCCGGATCGGAGCCGGACGATGGACGCATCGACAGTGAAGTTCCGGCGGCGCAGACTCGAACCAGATGCGGCGGGTGCGCTCGCGGAGTCCAGGACCGCGGGCGGATCGCGCGATGTCCTCGTCCACCGTCCGCGCTGCCGTTCCGTGAGGCGGCGCTTCCCCTGGAGGTCCTCGATGTTCTGTTCGTTCCTCACGCGCACGTGTGCGGGCACCGTGCTGCTCTTCGGCGCCGCCAGCGCGAGCGCGCAATCGAGCACGTATTCCTGGCGCTACTACCGTCCGACCAACACCGGCATCCAGGGCGACTACTGCGATGCGCTCTACCTCGGCGCCGACGGCGATCCCTGGATCGGCGGGTACGACCCCGGCTTCGAGGAGGGTGGTCTCGCGAAGTTCGTGCAGGCCGAGAACCGCTGGGTCAACGTCTCGAACGTCGACTACCCGGTGATCGGTCATCCCAACGACACCGGCACCAGCCGCGTCAGCGAGATCGTCGCCGACGCGCAGGGCAACCTCTGGATGGGCACGGGGCGCGGCGCGCTGAAGTTCAACCCGAGCGTCGGCCCGAGCTCGCTCGTGAAGTACGACGCGTCGAACTCGCCGCTCCCGGGCGGCTGGACGACCGGCGTGGAGCTCGCGCCCGACGGATCGCTGTGGTTCTCGGCCTACGCGACCGTCTGGGGCGGCGGCGGGCTGCGGCGCTTCGATCCCGCGAGCAACCTGTGGAGCTCCTACGCGGGCTACGGCAACGGCTCGGTGGCCGTGCAGCCCAAGCCGGGCGGCGGGTACTTCGTCTGGTCCGTGCAGCTCGCGAGCGGGCAGATCGCGCGCTTCGACAGCACGACGCAAGCGTGGACGAACTTCACGCAGAGCACGAACGCGCCCTGGTCGCTGCCGGGCAAGGCCTGCACCGACGCGCAGGGCAACACGTGGATGTACCGCCTGACCGGCCCGTCGTTCGCGTTGCAGGTGCTCGATTGCCGTCGCCCCGACGGATCGTGGATCAACCCGCCGCTGCCCTCGCTCCCGGCGGTGAATCCGCCCGTGTGGGCGCTGCGCGCGTTCGGCAACCAGCAAGCGCTGCTCGCCGACGGCAACAGCCAGATCTGGCGCTTCGACGGCGCGAGCTGGCAGAACCTCGGCGTGTGGCGGCAGGGTGCGTACACCGAGGACCTCGGCATCGACGCGACGGGCAACGTGTGGGCCTGCGGCATCGGGGGCGCGGCGAAGCGCGATGCGCTGACCGGGGTGTGGCAGCGCTACCGCGTCACCAACACGAGCCAGTACGACTTCTTCAACAACGGGCTCTCGATCGACGCGGCGACGGGCAAGGTCTACGCCTGCGCCAACGCGGGCGGGGGCATCGGCGGGATGGAGATCTTCGACGGCGTGCGCTGGACGGGCGTCAACGACGCGCAGTACGGGCTGGGGATCTCCTGGCCGTTCCCGACCGACAGCAGCGACTGTGTTGCGTGGCGACCCTCGCTGCAGGCCTTCGCCGTCAACCCGATGTACAACGGCATCGCGCAGTACGACGGCGCGAGTTGGACCACGCTGCAGGCAGGCACGACGAGCGCGGGGATGGTCGAGGACTCGCTCGGACGGCTGTGGCGCATCGGCGAGTACTTCAGCCTGCAGGTGCACGACGGCACCTCGTGGAGCAGCGTCCCGATCCTCGGCTGGGGCGCGAACATCCAGAAGGACCTCGATCGTCCCGGCACGGTGTGGGCCTGCGCCAACGGCGAGGTCGTGCGCACGGACGGGACGTACCGCGTGAGCTGGGCGAACACGAGCTTCGTCGAGCTCGACCCGCAGAGCGACGTGCTGACGACGGTCGCGGCGGGGCGCAACGGGATCGCCTGGGTCGGCGCGACGCACGGGCTGTTCCGCCTCGACGCGAACACGGGGTTGCACACCTACTTCCCGCCCTCGACGCCGTGGCTGCACGGCACGCAGATCGCGCCGCTGGCGGTGACGCCCGACGGCCGCGTGTGGTTCGCGAACTTCGGCGACGGCAGCAACCCGACCTCGGGCCTGGGCTGGTACGACGGCGCCAACTCCGGCTTCTTCGCCGGCCCCGTGCCGAGCGGATCGCCGCAGTGGGGCGGCCTGCCGCACGCGCAGATCGCAGGACTCGAGGTGCGCACGATCCCGGGCGGATACGAGCTGTGGATGAGCTGCCTCTCGCGCGGGCTCGCGGTGCTGACCGTGCAGACCGACGCGAGCGGAACGCTCTTCTGCGCGGGCGACGGCACGCAGTCGACGCCCTGTCCGTGCGGCAACAGCGGCGCGCCGGGGCACGGTTGCGCGAACTCGAGCGTCGCGGGCGGAGCCTCGCTCGCCGCGACGGGCACGACCGCTCCCGATGCGCTCGTGCTGCACGCGGCGCAGATGCTGCCGAGCGCCACGTGCATCTTCCTGCAGGGCGATGCGGCGCTCGCGAGCGGCGTCGTGTTCGGCGACGGGGTGCGCTGCGTTGGCGGTCAGCTCCTGCGCATCGGCGTGAAGAGCGCGGTCGCTGGCGTCGCCGGCTATCCCGCCGCGGGTGACCTCCCGATCAGCGCGCGTGCGGCCGCGCTGGGCACGCCGATCGTCACCGGCAGTGCACGCTGGTACCAGACGTACTACCGCGATCCGGTGGCCGCGTTCTGTCCAGATCCTCCGGGCAAGACCTGGAACGTGACCAACGGTGTGATCGTCAACTGGTGAGGCGCTCGGGGTGCGGGCCGGGCGAGGTGCCCG
>JBGASC010000058.1:14626-34322 GCA_044229935.1 Planctomycetota bacterium
CCCCGCGCTCCAGGTTCGTCCCGGGATCGGTGCGGCGCCGTGTCCAGCGCGAGAGCTGGACGGGATACACTGGCATTCCCCGCTCCCCCGGAGGCCTCGGTGCGACCGCATCCCATTCCCGTCCTGCTCGTCCTCGGATTCATGTGCGCGCCCGCCGCCCGGGCACAATGCCCTGGCTGGACCCGCGGGTTCGAGGGCCCCGGCACGAACCTGCCCGTGCGTGCGTTCGCCGAGGTGACCGCATCCACGCTCGGCGCGGGGGTGTACATCGGCGGCGACTTCACCGACGTCGGCGCACTTCCCGCGAGCCACGTCGCACGCTGGAACGGAAGCGCCTGGTCCGTGCTCTCCAGCGGCACGGACGGTTCCGTGGAGGCGCTGCTCCAGCACGACGATGGCAGCGGGCCGGCGCTCTTCGTCGGAGGCAACTTCGCCCGCGCGGGCTACGCGAACGCGGCGTCGATCGCGCGCTGGAACGGCGTCGGCTGGAGCGCGCTCGGCAGCGGGATCCAGGGTCGTGTCTTCGCGCTGTGCACCTTCGACGACGGCGGTGGGCCGGCGCTCTTCGCCGCGGGCTCGTTCACGCTCGCGGGCGGCGCGAGCGCGTCGAACATCGCGAGGTGGGACGGTTCGAGCTGGAGCGCGCTCGGTGCGGGCACCGACGCGCCGATCCACACGCTGTGCGTCTTCGACGACGGCAGCGGCGCGCAGCTGTACGCGGGCGGCGAGTTCACGCAGGCCGGCGGCGCGAGCGCGAGCTACCTCGCGCGTTGGAACGGGGCCGCGTGGTCGACCGTCGGCGGCGGAACGGACAACTGGGTGCGTGCTCTCGCGGTCTACGACGAGGGCAGCGGCGCGCGGCTCTTCGCCGCGGGCGACTTCGGCGTCGCTGGCGGCCAGCCGGGCAACCACATCGCGCGCTGGAACGGAGCGTCGTGGTCGGGCGTCGGCAACAACGGGCTCGACCTGCCGGCGCACGCGCTCGCGACCTGGACCGTGGCGGGCTCGACGTACCTCGTCGCGGGCGGCGAGTTCAACAACGCCGGCATGCTGCCCGCCGCGCGCGCGGCGCGCTGGAACGGGACGGCCTGGGGCGCGGTGTTCGGCACGATGTTCAACTCGAACCCGACGGTCGACGCGCTCGCGGCTGCGAGCGACGGAACGCTCTACGCGGCCATCGAGGCCTGGCCGTACGTGCGGCGGACGAGCACGCTCGCGCCGTTCGCGAACTTCGGGCCCGAGCTCGGGCTCGACAGCCCCGGGCTCGGACTGTGCACCTTCGACGAGGGCGCGGGGCCCGCGCTCTTCGTCACGGGGACCTTCACGCACGCCGGCGGTACGGCCGCCAACCGCATCGCGCGCTGGAACGGAACGAGCTTCAGCGCGCTCGGCTCCGGTCTGGGCGGCAGTGGCGGGCTCAACCAGCTGCAGGGCGAGACGCTCTGCGTGCACGACGACGGCGCTGGAGCGGCGCTCTACGTCGGCGGTCACTTCACGCAGGCTGGCGGCGTCAGCGCGAAGAACGTCGCGCGCTGGGACGGCACGAGCTGGACGGCGCTGGGAACCGGTGCGGGCGACGCGCCCGGAGAGACCTGGGTGCACGCCTTGTGCTCGTACGACGCGGGCAGCGGCGCCGAGCTGTACGCGGGCGGCTACTACTTCAGCGCGGGCGGACAGAGCGCGACCTGCATCGCGCGCTGGGACGGCAGCGCCTGGCACGCGCTCCCGAACGTGATCGTCGGATCGAATCCGCCGACGGTGTACGCGCTCGCGGTGCACGATGACGGCAGCGGGCCTGCGCTCTACGCCGGCGGCGTCTGGAACACGGTCAACGGCGTGACCTCGTACAACATCGCGCGCTGGGACGGAAGCGCGTGGTCGCCGGTGCCCGGGCTGCCGAGCTTCGCCTGGGTCTACGCGCTGTGCGAGTTCGACGACGGCAGCGGCGGCGTCAAGCTCTTCGCGGCGACCAACGGCGGCGTGTACCGGCTCGACGGCGCCAGCTGGACGCAGATCGCCGCCGCGTACTCGACGACGCTCGCGGTGTTCGACGACGGCTCGGGCTCCGGCCCGGCGCTGTGGGCGAGCCGCGGTCCGGCCTCCAACGGCGGGCTCGCGCGCTGGAACGGCACGAGCTGGACCACGACGGGCCTCGGGCTCGACGGCGCGCCGTTCTCGCGCACCCTGCTCGCGTTCGACGACGGCCGCGGGCGCGCCTTGTTCGCGACCGGCGGGTTCCAGCAGGCCGGCGGGATCCTCGCGCAGGACTTCGCGCGCCTGGACGCCTGCGGTCCGGCGACGAGCTTCTGCGCCGCGGACGGGATCGATGCGCAGGTGACGACGCACTGCCCGTGCGAGAACGCCGGCGCCGAGGGCCGCGGCTGCGCCAACTCCGTGCACCGCGAGGGTGGAAGGCTCGAGGCGGGCGGGAGCACGGCGCTCGATCCTTCGAGCGGCACCGACACGCTCGTGCTGACGGCGAGCAGCATCCTCTCGACCTCGATCTTCCTGCAGGGCGACGCGCAGATCAGCGCAGGCGCGCTCTTCGCCGACGGCGTGCGCTGCACGGGCGGCCACCTCGTGCGCCTGGGCGTCAAGCCCTCGAGCGGCGGCGTGTCGAGCTACCCGGGCGCGGGCGATCTCTCGATCTCGCAGCGCGGCGGCGTCACCCCCGGCAGCGGCGCGGTGCGCTACTACCAGGCCTACTACCGCAACCCCGATCCGCTCTGGTGCCCCGCCGGCACGTACAACATCACCAGCGGACAGATCGTCGTCTGGTAGCGCGCCGCGTCAGAGCTTGACGTGCAGCGTCTCGCCCGGCACGGGCGTGATCGGCACGCGCTGCGTCTCCTTGCCGTCGCGCGAGAGCACCAGCCAGCGCGCGCGCTCGGTGGTCGAGACGACGTGCGAACGTCCCTCGACGCAGGGCACCTCCTGGAAGAAGAAGCGGTTCGTGCCCATGAAGACGCTCATCTCGACCGGCTTCTCGTGCTCGTCGAGCAGCGCGAACACGGGCTTGCCCGACGGATCGACGAGCTCCAGCTGCACGTGCGCGCGGCGTTCGACGACGATCTCGAGCGTCTCGGCGTGCGAGCCGACGAAGCTCTCCAGCGAGGTGCTGCTGGTGCCGTCGTCGCGGTATCCGTACGAGCCGATGCCGCGCGGGATGATCGTGTCGGAGGAGAACGAGAGACCGACGCCCTCGAGCGGCACGTCGTGGAGCTCGAACTCGCCTTCGGCGTTCGTCAGCGGCCCGTCGAGCGGGAACGTCCTGGACATGATCCGGTAGGTGCCGCTGTGCGCCTCGAAGACGCCCGCCTCGAGCGTGACCTGCACCTCGGCGACGCCGTGTCCCTGCGCGTCGACGACGCGTCCGGCCAGACGCGGGTAGACGCCGTCGGCGCGGAAGGCGAGCTCGTTCGAGCTCGTGCCCGGCGCGACCTCGCGCGCGATCGCGCGCCGCAGCGTGTGCGGATCGAGCGCGACGAGCGTGTAGGGATGATCGAGCAGCCCGCGGATCTCGAAGCGGCCGCGCGCGTCGCTCGCGACCTTGGCCCAGGATTCCTCGCTTCCGCCGAGCAGGCTCTCGATCTGCAGCAGGTTCTGCTCGCCGTAGCCGAGCGTGGTCGTGTTCGCGACCCAGACCAGCGCGCCCTCGAAGGGCTTGCCGTCGGCGCCGAGCACGCGGCCGGAGATCGAGAGCGGCTGCGAGCCGAGCTTCAGCACCACGAAGTCGGGCCAGCTCGGCGCGCCCTCGCGCCGCTCGGCCTGGAACTCGGCCGGCAGGTGCCCGGCCTTGGCCGCGCGCAGGAGCGAGGGCTTCTCCTTCCAGCTGCGCGTCATCGAGTGCGGATCGTCGAGCTTGAAGGCGAACGCGCCGTGTTCGTCGCTGGTCGTCGTGTCGAGCCCCAGCGCGACCAGCGCGCCCGCGACGGGATGGGAGCCCGCGTCGACGACGCGACCGCGCACGGCGCGCTCGTCCGAGCCGATGCGCGCGAGCGTGATCGCGAGATCGTCCCCGACGACGTCGGAGAGGCGCGCGCTCCAGCCCTGGTAGCCCGAGAGCTCGCAGCCGATCCACATGTCTTCGCACAGCGGCAGGCTCTCGAGGCGGAAGCGCCCCTGCTCGTCGCTCGTCTCGCGGAACGGCACGTTCTCGGCCTGGTCGAGCGACTGCGCGAAGCGCGTGCGCAGGTTCGGCGAGACCCAGGCGCTGACGATCGCGTCGGGCAGCGGCGAACCCTGCGCATCCTGCACGCGGCCGGAGCACGAGGCGCGCGGAGCGACCACGACCTGCAGCTCGCGCGTGCCGCGCTCGAGCACGCCCGCGAAGACCGTCTCGTAGCGCGCGTCGGCCGAACGCACGCGGCCCGTGCGGCCCTGCGCGTCGAGCTCGAAGCTGCCGTCGGCGCTGCTCGTCGCGCGCAGGACCGGCGAGGAGGCCGCCAGCTCGACCACGACGCCGCCCAGCGGCGCCGCGTCGCTGCCGAGCACGCGTCCGCGCACGAGGACCGCGGCGGGAGCCGCCGCCGACGGCACGGGCGCGGGCTTCGCGGCCTCGACCGCCGTGCGCGCGAGCGGCGCCTCGGCGCCGTTCTCGATGCGCGGCGCCGGCGGCGTCTCGAGCGCCGACGCACGCGGCGCACTCGCCGCCTCCGCGAGCTCCGGCTGCGGCGTCTGCGCCCCGCCCTGCGAGAGCGTGAGGATCAGCGCGGCGCCGGCGACGACGACGAGCGCTGCGGCGATCTGGATCTTGGCATTCATCACGATGGCTCCGGCGAGAGGGATGGTCAGCAGCATTCCAGGGCGCACGAGCGGCGCGAGCAGCAGCGCCCAGCTCGAACGGTCTCCGTGCGTGGCGTCGAGCCTCGCGCGCAGCAGCGCGAGCCCGCGCGCGAGCTGCGAACGCACGCTCGCGATCGGTCGGCCCAGCTCGCGCGCGATCGCGCGCGGCGGCTTGCCCTCGTAGAAGCGCAGCAGCAGCACCGTGCGGTACGGCTCGTCGAGCTCGAGCACCGCCGCGACGAGCTCGCGCTGCACGTGCACGCGCTCGACGACCTCGTGCGCCGAGGGCTGCGCCTCGGGCCGCGCCGCGCGCGGCTCGTGGCGATCGCGCCGCTGTCGCGAGCGCGCCTCGACCCGCGCGAAGTTGCGCACGACCTGCGTCAGCCACCCGCGCAGCCCGCGCTCGTCGAGCGGCGCGTGCTTCCACGCGGCGACCAGCGTCTGCTGCGCGACGTCCTCGGCACGGTGCGGATCGCGCACCAGCGCCCGCGCCAGCTCGCGGATCCACGCGGCGTGCTCGAGCAGGGCTTCGGTGCGTCGGGCTTCGGGGGACATGGCTTCGGGAGCATCATGCCGGCGGCGCGAAAACGGATGCAGACGAGGCCCGGATTCCTGCGATTCCCCGGCAGCCGGCGGACAGTACAGTTGTCGGCCGCATGCCCGCCCCCGACATCCACTCCGCCGTCGCGCCCTTTCCCGAGCGCTTCAACCTGTGCGACTACTACCTCGAGCGCAACCTGCGCGAGGGGCGCGCGCAGAAGGTCGCGATCCGCTGCGGCGACAGCACGCGCACGTTCGCGCAGCTCTCCGAGCGCGCGGCGCGCGTCGCGGCGGCGCTGCGGCGGCTGGGCGTTCGGCCCGAGGAGCGCGTGCTGGTCGTGCTGCCCGACATCCCCGAGTTCGCGGAGGCCTGGTTCGGCCTCCTGCGCGCAGGCGGCGTGTTCGCGATGGTCAACCCGCTCCTGCACCAGGAGACCTACGCGGGCTACCTCGCCTACACCAAGGCGCGCGTCGTGATCACGCACGCCGACGTGCTGCCCGAGATCGGGCCCGCGATCCGCGCCAGCCGTCTCTGCCAGCACGCGCTCGTGGTCGGGCCGGACGCGGGCGGCTTCACGCGCTTCGAGGACGCGCTCGCGGCGGAGGATCCGCGCTCGACGCTGGCCGAGATGGAACCCAATGGCCCCGACGACCTCGCCGGCTGGCTCTTCACCTCGGGCTCGACCGGCACTCCGAAGGCCTGCGTGCACACGCACGCCGACTTCGCGTTCAACACGGAGACCTACGCGCTGCGCGTCGCGGGCTACCGCGAGAGCGACGTGTGCCTCTCCGTGCCCAAGCTCTTCTTCGGCTACGCGACGGGCACGAACCTGATGTTCCCCTTCCGCGTCGGCGCGAGCGTGGTGCTCTTCCCCGGCCGCGCGACCGCCGACGAGCTCTTCGACCAGATCGCGCGCTTCCGGCCGACGTTCCTGACGCACGTGCCGACGATGATCAACAACATGCTGCGCTCGCCGCGCATGGAGACGGCCGATCTCTCGAGCCTGCGCGTGTGCCTCTCGGCTGGCGAGGCGCTGCCCGCGAAGCTCTACGAGGAGTGGAAGGCGCGCACGGGCGTCGAGATCCTCGACGGCATCGGTTCGGCGGAGATGTTCCACATCTACATCTCGAACTACCCGGGCGACGTGAGGCTCGGCTCGCTCGGGCGGATCGTGCCCGGCTACGAGGCCGAGATCGTCTCGCCCGACGGCAAGCCCGTCGGCGCCGGCGAGCCCGGCAAGCTGCGCATCCGCGGCGGGTCGACGGCCTTGTGCTACTGGGGCGACAAGCAGAAGTCGCGCGAGACCTTCCAGGGCGAGTGGTGCACGACCGCCGACATCTTCCGCCGCGACGAGCAGGGCTACTACTTCTACGAGGGTCGCGACGACGATCTCCTGAAGGTCAGTGGCATCTGGGTCTCGCCGCTCGAGATCGAGAACGTGCTGCTCGACCATCCCTCGGTCGCGGAGGTGTGCGTGCTCGGGGCGGAGGACGAGGAGCAGCTCGTCAAGCCGTTCGCGTTCGTCGTCGTGCGCGAGGGCGTGCGCGCGTGCGACGAGCTCGCCGCGCAGCTGAAGTCGCACGTCAAGTCGCGCCTCGCCCCTTACAAGTACCCGCGCTGGTTCGAGTGGCGCGAGTCGCTCCCGAAGAACGACCGCGGCAAGGTCGCGCGCAAGGAGCTGAAGAAGGAGCTGGAGGCGCGGCGGAATCGGTGAACATCCGTGCCCGCCACGGTTTTTCCATGAACATCCATGCCCGCTACGGTTTTCCACGCATCCGCTGGCCGCTCGCCGCGCTCGCGCTCCTGCTCGCTGGCTGCAAGACGGAATGGGATCGATGGGACGACGAGTACCTTCGCTCGGGGTACTCCAAGAAGGAGACGCTCGCCAACGAGCAGACGATCACCCGCTTCCGGCCTGGTCAGACGACCGCCGCAGAGATCGAGCGCGCGATCGGGCCCTTCGTGGAGGAGAAGGCTCCGCATCTGTTTGAAGATGGATCCCGACGGCGGCGCTGGAGGGACGACTGGCGCGGCTGGGGCTTCACCTTCACGAAGGACGGCGTGCTGCAATCGTTCAGCCGGTGCTGGCACGGCAACATGGGGACGTTCGAGAGCCAGGAGGAGTACGAGGAGTTCCATCGCTGGTACCTGGACCGGCTCGCGTTCCTGCCCGTTCCGGACGAGCGGCTGAGCGAGTTCGTTCCTGGGCGCACGACGCAGGAGCAGGTCCTGGATGCCTGGGGCGTCTGCCAGAGTGCGGAGTTGCGCGACGGAGGTCACTTCGTCCTGCGTTGGGGTTCCCCGGGGAACCTGTGGACGCTCCCGTTCGACCGTTCCGGAGTCCTCGCGGGCAGTCCGGAGCACTACCTCAGCGGCGTGCCCGGTCCATGAACATCCATGCCCGCCACGGTTGTTCGGTGAAAAACCGTAGCGGGCACGGATGTTCGGCGATCGTCAGGCGCGCAGCTTCGCGAAGAGCACGATGTCGCCGAAGCGGCCGTGCTTGAACGCGGCCTGCCTCTGGAGGCCCTCGCGCACGAAGCCGCACTTCTCGAGCACGCGCATCGAGGCCGGGTTCCAGCTGAAGACGCCGGTCTGCACGCGCACGAGCTCGAGATCGCGGAAGGCGTACTCGGTGATCGCCCGCGTCGCTTCCGTGGCGATGCCGCGGTTCCAGAACGCGCGGCCGAGCCAGTAGCCGAGCTCGCCCGAGTGGCGGCAGACGTCGTCGAGCGGCTCGACGCCGATGCCGCCGACCGCGGCGCCCTCGACCTCGATCGCGAAGGCGTGCAGCGGTTCCTGCAGCGCAGCGCGACCGATCCAGGCCGCGGCGTGCTCGAGCGTGTACGGGTGCGGGAAGCCGTCGCGCAGGTTGCCGGCGACGGCGGGATCGTCGGCGTGGCGCACGAGCGAGTCGACATCGTCCTCGCGCCAGCGGCGCAGCGTGCAACGCGGGAGGCGCAGTTCGTCGCGGGGTACCACGCCCCGCATTGTCGCGCCGCGGAGCGCGCGCGTGGAGCGCATTCCCCTCGCTGGGCCAGAGAGCGTAGGATCGCGCCGACGCATGACCGACCTCGCCAAGCTGACCTCGCCCGAAGCGCGCGCCTTCTTCCACGCGCGCACGATCGCGATCCTGCCGACCGGCGCGACCGAGCCGCACGGGCCGCATCTCCCGCTCGACACCGACGTCACGATCGCTCTCGCGCAGGCGCGGCGCGCGGCGGAGAAGCTCGAGGCGCTCGGCGTGCAGGCGCTCGTGCTGCCGCCGATCGCCTATGCGATCACCAACTGGACGCAGGGCTTCCCCGGCCGGCTCTCGATCCGCTCGGGCACGTACTTCGCGCTGGTCGAGGACCTGCTCTCGGCGCTGGAGTTCGAAGGCATCCGCCAGCTCGTGGTCGTCAACGCGCACCTGGAGCCCGAGAACGTGCGCACGCTGCGCAACGCGCTGCTCGACCGCGCCGAGCGCCATCCCGACCGCGTGCAGGCCGTCTTCGCCGACGTCACGCGGCGCAAGTTCGCCGAGAAGCTCGGGGTCGAGTTCCAGAGCGGCGATTGCCACGCGGGCAGCTACGAGACGAGCCTGGTGCTCGCCGCGGAGCCGCACTCGGTGCGCGCGCACGCCGCGCTGCCCAAGGTGCGCATCGATCTGATCGAGAAGGCCAAGGCCGGCGTGACGAGCTTCCGCGAGGCAGGCGCGGATGCGGCCTACTGCGGCGACCCCGCCGCGGCGAGCGCGGCGGAGGGGCGCGCGCTGCTCGAGACGCTGGCCGAGGAGGTCGTCAGCCTCGCGCGCGCGAGCTGGCCGGAGCTGTTCGGCGCGCCCTCGCGCTCCGGTGCGTGAAAATCGCGGCGCGGGCCGTACACTCGCGCCGATGTCCGCCTTCACCACGACGGTCCAGGTGCGCTTCGGCCACGTCGATCCGGCCGGGATCGTGTACTTCCCGCGCATCTACGACTACCTGCACGAGGTCTTCGAGGAGGTCTGGGAGCGCCACGTCGACGAGCGCTACTACAAGATCCTCTCGGTCGACCGCGTCGGCTTCCCGCTCGTGCACTCGGAGGTCGACTTCAGGAGCCCGCTGCGCTTCGGCGACCGCGCCCGCGTGCGCGTGACCTGCTTCCGCCTGGGCACGAGCTCGATCGGCCTGCGCTACCGCTTCGACGTCGAGGGGCGCGAGTGCGTCGACGCGCGCATGATCACCGCCTGCGTCGACCTCGCCGCGCAGAAGAGCCTGCCGCTGCCCGAGCGCTACCGCGCCGCCTTCGAGAAGATCCGGGAGGACTAGATGAGGATCCGCGACGTCATCAACCGCGGCTGGCCGCTGTTCAGCTTCGAGTTCTTCCCGCCCAAGACCGACGAGGGCGCCAAGGGGCTGATGCACACGGTGCAGGACCTCAACGAGGTCTGGCGGCCCGACTTCGTCTCCGTGACCTACGGCGCCGGCGGCGGCACGCGCGAGCGCACGATCGAGATGGTCACGCGCCTGCAGGGAGAGCTGGGCATCCGCACGATGGCGCACCTGACCTGCGTGGGCACGACGCGCGAGGAGCTCTCGGGCATCGTCGACCGCCTGGTCGACAGCGGCGTGCAGAACGTGCTCGCGCTGCGCGGCGACGCGCCGAAGGAGGAGGGCTCGTTCAAGCCCGTGCCGGGCGGCTTCGCGCACGCGACCGACCTGATCCACTTCCTCGCCACACGCTGGCACGTCGACATCGGCGGCGCGTGCTACCCCGAGAAACACGTCGAGTCGGGCTCGCTCGAGGACGACCTGCGCTGGGCGCGCGTCAAGGTCGAGAAGGGCGCGGCCTTCCTGATCACGCAGCTCTTCTTCGACAACCGCCACTACTTCGAGTTCGTGCGGCGCATGCGCGAGCAGGGCATCAAGGTGCCGATCATCCCGGGCATCATGCCGATCACCAACGTGGCGCAGGTCGAGCGCTTCACGCAGATGTGCGGCGCGACGATCCCGCCCGAGCTCGCGGCGCGCCTGGCGCGCGTCAAGGACGACCCGGCGCTGGTGATGGCGACCGGCATCGAGCACGCCATCCGCCAGTGCCGCAACCTGCTCGAGCGCGGCGCGCCCGGGCTGCACTTCTACACGCTCAACAAGAGCCACGCGACGCGCTGCGTGCTCGCCGCCGTGCGCAAGGACTGAACCCATGATCGCGATCGCACTGCTGCTGTTCGCCCTGCCGCAGGAGGGGAAACCCGCGCAGTCACCGCCCGTGCTCGAGGCCCCGCACGGCCTCGCCGCGGAGTGGGAGGCCTTCCGCACCGAGTGGGGCAGCGCCTCCAACGCCTACAACGAGAAGGTCCAGGAGGCGACGCGCGCCGAGCGCGTGACGAACGATCGCGCCTGGTGCGCACGGCTGCGCGCGCTGATCGAGCGCGCGCGCGCCTTCCGCCTGCGCGCCGAAGGCGACCCGATCGAGCCCGAGGTCGCGCGCTGGATCTGGATGCAGCAGTTCAACCTGCTGCAGAAGGAGGAGCGCCTGGAGTCCGACGAGCTCCAGCGCCGCCTCGACGAGTCGAAACCGGAGGACGTCGCGGCCCTGCGCGGCGAGTGGCGCAAGGGCGAGAGCCGCTGTTTCGCCGAGGCGCTCGCGCTGGTCGAGACGATCCCGCAGCCGGCGAACGAGCGCCAGCCGGACTACGGTGCGCACGTGCTCGCCTGGATCCTCCAGCGCGGCGAGGACCTGCCCGAGGCACAGAAGGCCCTCGAGAAGCTGCGCCTGCGCCACGCCACGGATCGCGAGCTCGCCGACACCTGCGCGATGCTGGTCAACAAGAACGGCGCGCACGTCGCGCGCTGGCTGGGAGCGTTCGCCGCCGAGCCCTGGGGCCAGGCGACGCGCGGCAGCGCCCTCCACGCGCTCGCGCTGCAGGAGGCGAACGCGGCCTCGATGCTGCGCCACCTGCGCGAGCGCGACGAGATCGCCGGGAACCTGCGCAAGTTCCTCGATCCGGCCTTCATCCGCGAGCTCGAGACGCGCGACCCCGCGGCGCTCGAGCAGAGCGCGATCGAGCGCCTGGAGCGCGTGTGCAAGGAGTTCCCCGAGGTGACGAACTACCGCGGCAAGCTCGCGGACCTCGCCCGGGCCAAGCTGCACGAGATGCGCGACCTCGCCATCGGCGTGATCGCGCCCGAGATCGCGGGCAGCGACGTCGAGGGCGTCGCGTTCAAGCTCAGCGACTACCGCGGCAAGGTCGTGCTGCTCGACTTCTGGGGGAACTGGTGAGGCCCCTGCCGGGCCATGTACCCGCACGAGCGGTCGCTCGTGGAGAAGCTCAAGAACAAGCCCTTCGCGATCGTGGGCGTCAACAGCGACCGCGACAAGGACAAGCTGCGCGAGGCGCTGCAGAAGGAGAACATCACCTGGCGCTCCTTCTTCGACGGCGGCAGCACGAGCGGGCCGATCGCCAAGGCCTGGAACGTCAGCGGCTGGCCGACGATCTACCTGCTCGATGCGCAGGGGCGCATCCGCTACCGCGACGTGCGCGGGAAGGCGCTCGAGGACGCGATCGAGACGCTGCTCGGCGAGCTCGCCGGCGCGGGCGGGAAGTGAACGCATGAGCCGCAGCGTGCGCTGGTCGCTCCGGATCCTGGGCTGGCTGCTGGTGGTGGTCGCGCTCGCGCCGCGCTACCAGAGCGTCGACGAGGGGCCGGGCGAGTCGAGCCGGCTCGAGCTGGGTCTCCCGTTCTCGCCGCTCTTCACGAGCTCGAAGACCGTGATCCACGCCGGCGTCGCCAACGTCGCCGAGCCCCAGGAGGTCAAGAACCAGACGCACTTCGCGATCGCCTCCGCGTCGATGCTGCTCCTGATCGTCGGGGCGCTGCTGGTGACCGCGAGCAACCGCCGCACGCGCAGCGTTTGAACCCGCCCGGCGGGAACGCGGCTAGACTGGGGAGGAGGCCTTCCCGGATGCTCGACTCCCGCTCCGTCCGCTCGTTCCTTCGTTCGCTTGCGAACGCGTCGGTCGCTGCCGCGCGCTGCACGCTGCCGCTCGTGCTCGCGTTCGCGGCATCGAGTCCGCCCACGCCCGCGCAGACGCGCATCGTCGGCTGGGGCATGCAGGTCTTCGACAGCGCCTGGAGCGACGAGAGCTTCGTGGACCTCGCCGGCGGTTCGGCCCACGTGCTCGCGCGGCGCGCGGACGGGAGCCTGTTCGCCTGGGGACACAGCCTGCAGGGCGAGTGCAGGATCCCGGCCTTCCCGGCCGGGACGACCTGCGTCGGCGCCGCGGGCGGACAGGTGCACAGCGTCGCGCTCCTGAGCGACGGCACGGTCCGCGTCTTCGGCGCGCCCGGGATGGGCCAGACCAGCATCCCCGTGCTGCCCGCGGGCCTGAGCTACGTCGCGGTTGCGGCAGGCGACGCGCACAACGCGGCGTTGCGCAGCGACGGCAGGATGGTCGCGTGGGGCGACGACGGCTTCGGCCAATGCGACGTCCCGAGCCTCCCCGCCGGGATCAGCTACACGGCGATCGCCGCGGCTGCGGTCAACAGCGGCGCTTGTCGCAGCGACGGCAGCCTGTTCGTGTGGGGCTACAACGGCGACGGGCAGTGCAACGTCCCTGCGCTCCCCGCCGGCGTCCAGTACACGCGCGTCGCGCTGGGTGCAGCGCACGCGCTCGCGCTGCGCAGCGACGGCGCGGTCGCCGCGTGGGGCAGCAACCTCTACGGCCAGTGCAACGTGCCCGCGCTCCCGGCGGGGACGAGCTACGTCGCCGTCGCGTCCGGCCGCTGGCACTCGCTCGCGCTGCGCAGCGACGGCGCGGTGCTCGCCTGGGGCAACGACACGTACGGACAATCGAGCGTGCCCGCCTCCCTGGCGGCCGCGAACTGCGTCGCGATCGCGGCGGGCGAGCGCTACAGCGCGGTCCTGCGCGGCGACGGGCACTTCCAGGCCTGGGGCGAGAACTCCTTCGGCGCGTGCGGCGTTCCCCGGCTCGCGCCGGGCGCCGCGTACGAGGAGATCGCGGTCGGCTTCACGCACACGCTCGCGCGCGCGAGCGACGGAAGCGTGGTCGCCTGGGGCAACAACTCCTACGGCCAGTGCAACGTGCCCGCGTTGCCCGCGGGTCTGGCCTTCGTCGCCGTCGCGGCCGGCGGCGGCGGGCCCGACTTCCCCGGGCACAGCGCCGCGCTGCGCAGCGACGGATCGATCGTCGCCTGGGGCCGCAACGACCAGGGCCAGTGCAACGTCCCGCCGCCCCCGAGCGGCCTGCACTACGCGGGCGTGATCGCGGGCGGGTTGCACACGCTCGGTCTCCTGGACGACGGGAGCCTCGCCGCGTGGGGCGACAACACCTACGGGCAGTGCAACGTGCCGGCGCTCCCGGCCGGCCTGCGCTACGTCGAGGTGCAAGCCGGCATGTGGTTCACGCTCGCGCGCCGCAGCGACGGCGCGGTGCTCGCGTGGGGCCGCAACGACTACGGCCAGTGCGTCGTGCCGGCGCCCGCGCCGGGCACGAGCTTCGTCGAGCTCGCGGCCGGCTGGCGCCACGGCCTCGCGCGCCAGAGCGACGGTGCGGTCGTGTCGTGGGGCTGGAACGGCTACGGCCAGGGCTTCGTGCCGCCGCTTCCGGCGGGCACGAGCTACGTCGGGATCGCGGCGAGCGGCTGGCACTCGCTCGCGCGCCGCAGCGACGGGTCGATCGTCGCCTGGGGCCGCAACGACTTCGGGCAGTGCGACGTGCCCGCGCAGCCGGCGGGCAGCCATGTGCTCGAGGTCGGATCGCTGGGCTACTTCAGCGTCGCGCGCACGGAGGGCGCGTGCGGCGCGGCGCCCTGCCCGATCTCCACCTGCGCGGGCGACGGCAGCACGCTCGCGTGCCCGTGCGCGAACAGCGGCCTTCCCGGACACGGCTGCGAGAACTCCGCCGCGAGCGGGGGCGCGCGGCTCGCCTCGAGCGGCAGCGCCTGGCTCGCCTCGCCGACGCTGGTGCTCGCCTCGAGCGGCGAGCTCGACCACGCGCTCTCGATCTTCCTGCAGGGCACGCAGGAGGTCGCGCCCGTGTTCTTCGGCGACGGACTGCGCTGCGTCGGCGGCGCGCTCAAGCGCCTCTACGTGCACGCGGCCGTCGCCGGCAGCGTCAGCGCGCCGCAGGCCGGCGATCCGTCGATCCCCGCGCGCGCGGCGCAGCTGGGCGACAGCTTCGCGAGCGGGACGCAGCGCAGCTACCAGGTCTACTACCGCGATCCCGACGCGAGCTTCTGTCCTGCGCCCGCCGGGCAGAACTACAACATCACCAACGCGCTGCGCGTCGTGTGGTGGTGAGCGCGGACGCGCGCCGGTCTCACAGGCGCAGCACGCTTCCGGGTCGCGCGCCCGTGGCGCGGCCGTCCTGCAGCACCGCCTCGCCGTTGACCAGCACGTGCACGAAGCCGCTCGCGAGGCGCTGCGGCTGCTCGAAGCTCGCCTCCTCGCGCACGCGCGCCGCGTCGAAGACGACGAGGTCGGCCTTGCCGCCGACGCGGAGCGCGCCGCGGTCGGACAGGCGCAGCTCCCGCGCCGGCAGGCCGCACATCTTGTGCAGCGCCTCGGGCAGCGAGAGCACGCGCTCCTCGCGCACGTAGCGCTGCAGCACGCGCGCGAAGGTGCCGTAGCTGCGCGGATGCGGCTTCTTCTCCAGCGCCTTGCCGCGCGGCGCCAGGGCGTAGCCGTCGGAACCGATCATCACCCAGGGCAGCCGCAGCACCGTGCGCACGTTCTCCTCGCTCATCGCGTGGCCGACGAAGGAGACCTCGGTGCGGCCCTGCTCGAGCAGCACGAGCAGCGCCTCCTCCGGCGCGAGGCCGCGCTCCTTCGCGATCGCCGCGAGGTCGCGGCCGACGACCGACTTGTCCGCCGCCGCGGTCGAGGCGATCACGACGAGCTCGGGCGCGCCCGGGTCGCTGGCCAGACGCGGCGCGAGCCCCGCGCGGATGCGCGCGCGCTGCGCCGGATCCGCGAGGCGCGCCAGCACCTCCTCGGCGCTGCCCTCGCGCGTCGCGTCGTCGAGGAAGATGGTGAGGCCGGTCGAGTAGGCCGTGTACGGATACGCGTCGGCGCAGACATCGAGCCCGGCCGCGCGCGCCGCCTCGATCGCGGCGATCGCCCGGGCCTGCTTCGGCCAGTTGGGCTTGCCGCAGGCCTTCAGGTGGCTGACCTCGACGCGCGCGCCGCTCTCGCGGCCGATGCGCAGCGCCTCGTCGATCGACTCGAGCAGCCCCGCCTCCTCGTTGCGCACGTGCGAGGCGTAGAGCTTGCCGCGCCGCGCGAGCACGCGCGCGAGCTCGACGATCTCCGCGGTGCTCGTGTAGCGCCCGGGGACGTACTCCAGGCCCGTCGAGAGGCCCGCGGCGCCCGCGTCGAGCGCCTCTTCGAGCAATCGCACGCAGCGCGCGAGCTCCGCGGGCGCGAGCGGGCGGTTCGCGTTCCCGCACACGGCGCGCCGCAGCGTGCCCTGGCCGGCGAGCAGCACCTGGTTGGTCGCCGTGCGCGAGGCCTCGAGCGCGCGGAAGTAGCTCGGCACGTCCGTCCACTCGTCGCCGGGCGCGGCCGAGCCGCCGCAGTTGCCGGTGACCTCGGTGGTGACGCCCTGGAAGACGCGGCTCTCGTCGTCGGGGTACTCCAGGATCGCGCCGTCGGAGTGCGTGTGGATGTCGATGAACCCGGGCGCGACGGCGAGCCCGCGCGCGTCGAGGCAGCGCTCCGCCTGACCGGGATCGATGCGGCCGATCGCGGCGATCGTGTCGCCCTGGATGGCGAGGTCGAGCTCCTTCCCGGGGTTGCCCAGGCCGTCGAAGAGCGTGCCGCCGCGGACGAGGCAGTCGAAGCGCGTCGCGACGCGCGGGCGCGGCAACGCGCAGGAGGCGGCGGTGGCGCCGGCGAGCGCGAGGAAGGTGCGGCGTCTCACCGCGATCCCTCGAGCTCGACGCCCAGGCCCGGCGCGTCCGTCAGCCGCAACAGGCCGTCCTCGAGCGTGAACCCGCCGCGCGCCGGGTCGCGCGCGAGGTCGAGGTGCCCGTCGAGGTCGAGGTACTTCGTCGCCGGCGAGGCGCACGCGGCGTGCAGCGCGGCGGCGATCGAGATGCGGCTCTCGTCGGAGCAGCCCCACATCAGCGCGAGGCCGTGCGTCTGGGCCGTGCGCGCGATCTCCAGCGCGGGCGTGACACCGCCGCACTTCATCAGCTTGATGTTGAAGATGCCGCAGCGCCTGGTCGCGGCGAGGCGCACCGCATCGGCCGGGGAGAGCAGGCTCTCGTCGAGCGCGAGCCGGGCGCGCTCCTCGGGCGCGAGCTCGTCGAGGTCCGCGTCGCGCGCGGGCTTCAGCGGCTGCTCGATGAACTCGAAGCCGAGCTCCGCGCCCAGCGCGAGCAGCCGGCGCAGGTCCGCGAGGCCGTAGCCCTGGTTCGCGTCGACGCGGATGCGAAGGCGCGCGCCGAAGCGCTCGTGCAGCTTGCGCAGGCGCTCGACGTCCGAGCGCGCGTCGAGCCCGACCTTGACCTTGAGGATGCGGAAGCCGCGGCCGGCGTACTCCTCGGCCTCGTCGAGCACCTCGGCGAGCGTGTCCTTGATGCCGATCGTGATCGAGGTCGGGAGCGCGCGCGGCGTGCCGCCGAGCCATGCGATGAGCGGCCTTCCGGCCTCGCGCGCGGCGAGGTCGAGCTCGGCCATGTCGACCGCGGCGCGCGCCGCGGGACAGCTCACGGGGATCGGATGCTCGCGGAAGCCCTCGAGCGCGCGGCGCGAGGCCTCGAAGCTCTCGCCGGTGACCTCGTGGATCGGCGACGCGCAGCCCAGGCCCACGTGCTTGCCGCGCACGAGGCGCACGAAGTGCAGCTCGACCGCGTCGACGCGCTCGTAGGCGACCGTGTACGGCCGCGTCAGCGGCACCCTCTCGGTCCAGGTCTCGTACGCGTCGAGCTTCATCGGCGCGCGAAGGGGATGCGCTCGACGATGCGAGCGACGCCGTCCTGCAGCGGCAGCACGACCGGGATCGAGAGGCGCGCCTCGAGCTCGCTCGCGGCCGCGCGCGCGGCCTCGGGCGTCAGGCTCTCCGTGTTCAGCGTCACGCCGAGCACCTGGGCGCGGTAGTGCGCGAGCAGCGCGATCTCGTCCTCGAGCGGCGGGATCTCGCAGCCGAGCTCCTCGGTGCCGTCGTAGAAGCGCCGCGCCGGCGCGTGCTGCAGCACGACGTGGCGCGCGCCGGTCGAGAGCAGGAGCTCCGCGCCGCACGGGCCGGAGGGATTGCGCAGCGCCGACTGGCCCTCGAGGAAGACGACCTCGGGCCGTTCCTCGCGCACGCAGGCGAGCAGCGCTCGCTCGAGCTCGCCGGAGACGAAGTCGTTGGGCGTCGCGTCGAGCACGAGGCCGTGCGTTCCGCCCTGCATCCAGCCGGTCTGGCCGGTGTAGACCATCTCGGCACGGCGCCCGCGCGCGCGGCACTCGGCGACGAGGAGCTGCGCCGTCGTGCGCTTGCCGAGCGCGCAGTCGGTGCCGATCACCGCGACGCGCGGGAGCTCGAGCTTCAGCGCCGCGCCGGTCCAGAAGGCGAGCTCGCGCACCGGCCTCGGCCGGCGCACGTCGACGATGCGCGCGCCGTGCCGCGCCGCGAGCGCGACGATCTGGGGATCGTCGGCGACGAGCTCGTGCAGCCCGTTCGCGATCGAGAGCCCGGCGCGCGCGGCCTCGCGCAGCGAGGTGCGCAGCTCGTCGGGCAGGCGTCCGCCGTGCGTGGCGACGCCGACCACGCACCACTGCGGCCGCGGCGCAAGCCGCGCCAGCGCCTCCTCGACGGAAGCGAAGAGCGCGATGCCGCGCGGTGTTCCGTCGAGCAGCGTGCCCGCGTCCTGGCCGGCGCAGGTCGAATCGACGACGCCCGCGATGCGCCAGCGCGAGGGTCCGCGCACGAGCCCGTGCGCCGTCTTGGCGTTGCCGCTGCGGAAGTTGCCCTCGGCCAGCACGATCGCGCTCTCGGACATCGCGCGCAGCGTAGCGGGCGCAACGGGTCGCGGCTACGCTGTCGGAGTCCGCTCGCCAACCGCAGGAGAACGCATGAACCACGCCTGGATCCCGCTCGCACTCGCGGCTGCGCTCGCCGCGGGCTGCCGCAGCGAACGAACGACCGCGGCGGAAGCGCCGAGCGCCCCGGTCGCCGCGCGGCCGGCGCAGCCGGAACCGCAGGAGGACGCGCCGAAGAAGGCCGAGGCGATCCCCGCGCTGCCCGTGATCGCGCAGAAGAGCCCGGCTCCCGCGCAGCCCGCGGCCAAGCCCGCGCCCTCCGCGCGCGAGGCCCAGGTCGCGTCGATCGCGAAGGAACTCGAGGACGCGAGCACCGCCTGGTTCGACGCGCTCGAGAAGGCGATGGGGGACAACCCCAACCCCAGCAGCGACGACTTCCAGAAGGCGAACGACAAGGTCAGGATCGAGGGCAAGGTCCACGAACCCGACACGCAGGGCGCCGTCGCGCGCGTGCGGGCGCTGGTCGAGGCGGACCCGACCGACCTCGGCGCCTTCCGCGGCCTGCAGTGGCTGCTCGACAACGCGACAGGGCCGCAGTCGATGCCCGAGTGGCTCGCGCTGCTGGAGAAGCACCACCTCGCGCGCCCCGAGATGGGCGAGCTCTGCCGCCGCCTCGCGCAGGACGGCCGGGCGCTGCTCGAGAAGCTCGTCGCGGAATCGCCGCACCGCGACGTGCGCGGGCTCGCCTGCAGCGCGCTGGCGGACTCGTACAAGAACGACCTCCAGCTGCGCGACTACATCGTCAACAGCGACCCGAAGGACCAGGAGGGGATGAAGGGCTGGCTCGGCGCCGAGCGGCTCGCCGCGCTGCAGGTGCTCGACGTGGAGGCGACGAACAAGCGGATCGCGTCGATCTACGAGCGCGTCGCGCGCGAGTTCGCCGACGTCAAGACCAACGCGGGCACGCCGCGCGAGTCGACGCTCGGCGCCGCGGCCGAGAGCGAGCTCTACGAGATCCACAACCTCGCCGTCGGCATGCGCGCGCCCGAGATCGAGGGCGTCGACCTCGACGGCGTCGCGTTCCGCTTGAGCGACTACCGCGGCAAGGTGGTGCTGCTCGACTTCTGGGGCAACTGGTGAGGCCCTTGCCGGGCCATGTTCCCGCACGAGCGGTCGCTCGTGGAGCAGTACAAGAACGAACCCTTCGCGATCGTCGGCATCAACAGCGACGAGGACCTCGAGAAGCTCAAGGACGTGCGAGCCAAGGAGAACATCTCCTGGCGCTCGTTCTGGAACGGGCCGCAGGGCAAGCGCGGTCCGATCTCCATGCGCTGGAACGTGCACGGCTGGCCGACGCTCTACATCCTCGATGCGCAGGGCGTGATCCGCTGCAAGATGCTCGGCGGCAACGAGAAG
>JBGASC010000005.1:0-173305 GCA_044229935.1 Planctomycetota bacterium
GATTGATGAGCGCGCGGGCGATCGCGACGCGCTGCTGCTGCCCGCCCGAGAGCTGCGCGGGCGTGTGATCGATGCGTTCGCCGAGGCCGACTTTCGACAACAGCTCGACGGCGCGCTTTTTCGCCTGGCGGTCGGAGAGCCCCTTCGCGGTATAGGCGAGCGGCATCACGACCTGCTCCACCGCGGGCGTGCGCGGCAAGAGATTGAAGCTCTGAAAGACGAACCCGATCTTCTTGTTGCGGATCACTGCGCGGCGATCGGCGGAGATGCGCGAGACCTCGTCGCCGTCGAGGCGATAGCTTCCCGACGTCGGCCGGTCGAGGCAGCCGAGGATGTTCATCAGCGTCGTCTTGCCCGAGCCCGACGCGCCGACGATGCCGACGAACTCGCCGCGCAGGATCGAGAGGTCGATGCCGTGCAGCACGCGCAGGCCCGCGCCGGCGGCGCCGTAGACCTTGGTCACCGCGGCGAGCTCGACGATGCGCTCGTTCACGGGCTCTTCGCCGGCGCGCTCGCGCCCGGGCTCGCGGCGGGCGTCGCGGCCGCGCCCGCGGACTCGGCCTGTCCCGCACCGCGCGGGTCGTAGAGCAGCACGCGCTCGCCCTCGGAGAGGCCCTCGAGCACGCGCACGAAGTGGTTGTTGCTCTTGCCCAGGCTGACCGTGCGCTTCTCGGCTCCCGCGGCGGACGCGACGAAGGCGAAGTGCTGCGGCCCCTCGGCGAAGACGGCGTGGATCGGCACCTGCAGCGCGTCGGGGATCGTCTCGACCTGGATCTCGGCGCGCGCGGTCGTGCCGGCGCGCAGCTCGACGTCGAAGGGCGCGAGCGAGATCTCGACCTCGAAGGTCTTGTTCTCCGGGTTGCCCCAGTTCGAGTTGGCCACCGCGCCGATGCGCGTGACCGTGCCGGGGAAGGTGCGCTCCTTGATCGACTCCAGCGTGACCACCACGGCCTGCTCCAGCTTGACCGCGTCGATGTCGGCCTCGTGCACCTGGATCAGCACCTGCATCTCGCGCAGGTCGGGCAGCGTGACCACCGTGTTGCCCTGGCTGATGCGGTTGCCGAGCTTGATCGAGTCGTGCATCCAGGGTTCGGCCGGATCGCCGTAGTGCACGATCCCCGCGCGCGGCGCCTTGATGGTCATGAAGCCGAGGTCCTTCTCCAGCTGCGCGAGCTGGGCCTGCATCGACTGCACCTTGCCCTCGTTCTCGGCGATGCGGCCCTCCTTCTCCTTGAGGTTGATGTCGGCGCGGGCGCGCGTGTTCTCCAGGTTGCGCTCGGCGTCCTTGACCGCGTTCTGCCGCTCGGCGAGGCCCATCGGGTGCGTGTAGGTCTGGTAGAGCTCGAGCTCCTTGTCGGCGTTCTCGACCTCGATCTCCTTCTCGCGCAGCGCGATGCGCTCCTCCTCCTCCTGGATCTTGGTCAGGAAGCCCTCCTTGCGCAGCTCGGGCACCTTGTCGAAGCGTTCCTGCGCGCGCTTCTGCTCGGAGTGCGCCTTCTCGGCCGCGAGGTTCTTCTTGCGCAGCTCGTTGGGCGACTCGCCCTTCTCGAACAGCTCGAGCTTCATGCGCGCCACCTGCAGCTCGAACTCGGCCTTCTCCACGCCGGCCGCGCTCTCGCGCTTCTGGATCTCCTGCTCGGCCTGCGCCGCCGCGAGCTCGGTGCGGTACTGGCGCAGCTGGTTGGAACGGTCGTCGAACTGCGTCTGCAGCTGCGTCTTGTCGAACTCGACCAGCACCTCGTCCTTCTCGACGGACTTGCCCTCCTTGACGAGCCAGGTGATGGTGCCCTCGCCCGCGAACTGCGGCTGCAGGTTGACCGAGTTCTTGGCCTTGACGTAGCCGCTCTCGCTGATCGTGATCGCGAGCGGCGCGCGGCGCACGCCCGTGCTCGCCTCGGCCGCGAGCGCCGACGCCGCGCCGGGCGAGGTGGCCCCGCCGAAGAGCTTGAGGCCGGCCGCGAGCACGACCAGCAGCCCGAGCACGAGCAGTGCGCGCTTCATTCCTTCCACATGCCTTTCTCGTCGATGAAGAGGATGCCCAGGTCCTTCAGCAGGCCCAGGCGCGCGATCTCGTAGCTGACCTTCTCGCGGATCAGCGCGTTCTGCGCGTCGAGCAGCGACTGTTGCGCCTCGACCACGTCGCGGTTGGAGTTGTTGCCCTGGTCGAAGAGCAGCTGCGCGATCTTGACGTTGCGCTTCTGGTCCGCGATCAGCTCGGTCTGGATCTCCAGGCTCTGCTTGCGCCGCGCCAGCTCGCGGAAGGTGCTCTGCACGGAGACGATCAGGTTGTCCTTGAACTCCGCCACCGAGCGCGTCGCGCTCGCCAGCGCCAGCTGCGCCGAGCGGAAGGCGTTGCGCTCCTCGACCTGCTGCAGCGGCAGCTTGAGCGAGAGACCGGCGCTGTAGGAGTGCGCGCCGAAGCCCTGCTGCGTGAAGCTCGGCTCGCCGGTCGAGGCCAGCGTGTAGCCCAGGTCGAGCGCGAGGTCGGGCAGGAGGCCGTTCTGCGCGATGCGCTCGCCGCGCCGCGCGTCCTCGAGCTCTTCCTGGCGATTGAGCCAGTCCAGGCGGTTGGCCAGCGCGACCTCGATCGCCGAGCTGACGTCGTAGTCGACCTCGACGAAGGCCGGCTCCTCGTCCTGCACGTCGACCGGCTGCGTCTCGGGCAGCCCGAGGAAGATGCGGAAGCGGTCGAGCGAGAGCTTGAGGCCCTCCTCGGCCTCGATCAGGCTGTTCTGCGAGGTCAGCTCGCTGCGCTTGGCGCGCAGCACCTCGAGCTCGGGCACGCGGCCGACGCTGAAGAGCGCCTCGGCCTGCTTGCGCCCGAAGACGAAGCTCTCCAGGTTGCGGCGCTGGTTCTCCAGCGACTGCTTCTGCTGCACGAGGTCGTAGAAGCGCGAGGCGACGTCGATGGCGAAGCCCTCGCGGAAGAGCTCGAAGTCGCGGATCGCGTAGACCAGGCTGCGCTCGGCCTGCGCCAGCGCCTCCCAGGCGACCTCGTGTCCCGCGCCGCGCAGGAGCGGCTGCGTCAGGTGGATGCCCAGCGTCGAGCCGAAGCTGTTCGTGCTGCCGCCGTTGAAGCCGCTCGACGCGTCGATCGAGGCGCTGCCGCCCCAGGGCAGCAGTTGCGCGACGCTCGCGTCCAGTCCGAGCGTGTGCGCCTCGGGCGCGTCGTTCGCGCCCGCGAAGAGGTAGCTCAGCGCGGCCGTGACGCGCGGCGAATAGGCGTAGCGCGTGCCGGTCAGCGAGAGCGCGGTCAGGTAGAGCGCCTCCTTGCGCGCGACGAGGTCGCGGTTGGACTCGACCGCGGTCGCGAGCGCCTCGGAGAGGCGCAGCACGCGCACGGGCTGCAGCTCGACGCGCGGCGCGGCCGGCGCGGCCCCGGGCGCCGCCGCGGCGGGCTTGGGGTGCTCGACCGTGCTCTCGCGCGCGCCGAGCGTGCGCTCGGTGCTCGTGTGCAGGATCTGGCCCACCTCGCGGTCGGCCGAACGCGTGTAGCGCTCGGGTGCGCAGCCCGCCAGCGCGGCGCACGAGAGGGCACCGAGCGCGAGGCCCTGGAGCGCGGGAAGTCGGGGTCGCGGGTGCAGCATGAGCGGCGATGCGGCGCGCGAGCGGCGGCTCGGCCCGAGCAGGATATCCGCTGCGATCGGGACCGTGCGGCAGCTCTACCCCGCCGCGCGAACGGGTTGCGTGAAAAGCCCTGCGGCGGCTACTCGCGGCGCATCGCCGCGGTGGGGCTCAACCGCGCCGCGCGCCAGGCCGGCCAGGCGCCGCCGACCAGGCCGAGCACGAGCGAGAAGACGACCGCGATCGTGAGCACGAGCGGCGTCACGCGGAAGGCGAAGGCCATCTCGGTGAAGGTCTGGAAGTTCATCGTGCCGGCCTGGATGCCGTTGAAGGGCAGCGTCAGCAGGCAGCCGACCACTCCGCCGAGCAGTCCGAGCACGAGTGCCTCGAACAGGAACGAGAGGAAGATCGGGAAGGGCCGGTAGCCCAGCGCGAGCAGGATGCCGATCTCGTGCGTGCGCGAGGCGACGGCGGAGCTCATCGTGTTCGTCGCCGTGAAGACGGCCGCGACGCCCATGATCAGCGCCAGCGCGAAGCTCAGGCCGCCGAGCATGAACGAGAGCATCACGGTCTGCGAGGCGAGGAACTGCTTCTCGGTGTAGACCTTCGCCGGCACCTCGGTGTCCTTGAGCAGGCGCGCGGCGATCGACCCGTCGGCCGGCTCCGGCGGATCGTCCTTGAACATCACATCGGTCGGGTTGGGCGCGCCCAGATCCGTGCCCGGCTTGAGCTCGGCGATCACGCGGTTGGGTCCGTAGCGCCCCATCGCGGTCAGCAGCCGGTCGAGGTCGCCCCAGATCTCGCCGCCGAACTGGCCGGCGTGCTCGAACACGCCTACGACGCGGAAGGGCGTCTTGTTGAGCGTGATCACGTCGCCGATGTGGCAGTTCTCGATGCGGTCGACCAGGCGCGAGCCGACGATCAGCTCGTCGTGGCCGGGCGTGAAGTTCGTCCCCTGCACGACGCGGATCTCGTCCTTGCGGATCGTGAAGGTCATCGGCTGCACGCCGCGCAGCGGGACGTTGGTCAGGCCGCCGCGCACGGGCGGCAGCAGCACGGCCAGGTAGGCCTCCATCGCGGCCATCGGTCCCTGCGGTCCGTCCTGGATCTCGGGCATCGTCTTGATCAGCTTCAGCCCGCGGTCGCGGCTGAACTGGCTGTCGCCCTCGTTGGTGGCGCCCGGCCGCAGGAAGACCGCCACGTCGTCGCGGCCGCCGGCGGTGAACATGTGGCTGAAGCCCTGCTGCAGGGCCAGCACGCCCGAGACGATCGCGACGGTGGCGCCGATGCCGAGCATCGTCAGCAGCGTGGCGCTGCGGCGGACGAACAGGCTGCGCAGGCTGTAGCTGAACGGAACCAGCATGGGGCTAGCCCTCCCCTCGCAGGGCTTCGACGACGCGCAGTCCGCGCGCGCGCAGCGCCGGGATGAAGCCCGCCACGGGTCCGAGCAGCACGGTCACCGAGCCGGCGAGCAGCAGCGTCTCCTGCGTGACCTTGTAGCTGGGGAACATCGCCTCGAGCGCGGACTCGATCGGGTGCTGCGTGAGCAGCGCAGCCACGATCCCCAGTCCCCCGCCGAGCAGGCACAGGAACATCGCCTGGGCCAGGAAGAGCGAGAAGATCGTCGAGTCGGCGAACCCCAGCGCCTTGAGCACGCCCACGTCGCTGGTCTGCTCGCGCATCGACATCAGCAGCGTGTTGACCGCCGCGACGAGGATCGCGACGAGCACGCCCGAGCCGATCCAGCCCAGGAAGAGCGGGATGTTGCCGAACATGGTCTGGAACTGGCGCTGGAACTCGGCCTCGGTCGCGCAGTCGACGCGCTGCTCGCTGTCCTGGAAGCGCTCTTCGACCTCGGAGATCACGCGTTCGACGTCGGCGCCGGGCGAGGCGCGCAGCGCGTACACGCCCACGCCGGGCGGGACGCCGCCGGCCTTGAGCGTCTCCTCGAAGTAGTCCCAGCGGAAGAACATCGTGCGGTTGTCGAAGCTGGGCGTCTCCGAGTGGTAGACGCCGACGACCTCGAAGTCCCAGGCCTTGTCGTCGGGATGCGGGTGCAGCGCGCCGATGATCGGGATCTTGTCGCCGACCTTCCAGCCGAAGCTCTTCGCCAGGCCCGAGCCGATGATGCAGCCCGTGCGCGTGCGGCGCAGCGCCTCGATCTCCTGCGCGGAGACCTTGCACTCGGGGTACATGTCGAACATCGTCTCGGGGTCGATGGCGAACTGCGCGAAGAAGTTCTTCGGGCTCTGGAAGTAGCCGCCGAACCACTGGAACTTGGTGGTCTTCTCGATGCCCTCGACCTGCTCGAGCTTCTTCTGGTAGCTGAGCGGCAACTCGACGAAGAGGCCGCTCTTGGACATCACGTCCAGGCGGCGCGGGTTGGCGTTGGCCACGCCCGCCTCGATGGTGGTGATCATCGTGCGCAGGCCGCAGATCAGGAAGACCGCGATCGAGAGCGAGAGCACGGTCAGCACGGAGCGCAGCGGCCTGCGCAGCAGGTTGCGCCAGACGAGCTTGAAGGGGGGCATCGGCGACCTCAGGCCTTCGCGCCCGCGCGCTGGTTGTGCTCGATGCTCCCGAGCTGTCCCTTGTCCAGGTGCACGATCGTGCTGGCGCGCTCGGCCGCGTGCGGGTCGTGCGTCACCATCAGGATCGTCTTCTTGAGCTCGCCGTTGAGCTTGGCCAGCAGATCCAGCACGTGGTCGGCCGAGGCGCGGTCGAGGTCGCCCGTCGGCTCGTCGGCCAGGATCAGCTTGGGATCGCTGACGATCGCGCGCGCGATCGCGACGCGCTGCTCCTGCCCGCCCGAGAGCTGCCGGGGCCGGTGCTGCGCGCGGTCGGCGAGACCGACGAGCTCGAGCGCGTGCAACGCGTGCTCGCGCCGGTCGCGTCCGGAGAGCCCGGTCAGCTTGAGCGGCAGCTCGACGTTCTCCAGCGCGGTCAGCACCGAGATCAGGTTGAAGCCCTGGAACACGAAGCCGACCGAGCGGGCGCGCCAGGCGGCGAGCTCGGCGCCGTCGAGCTGCGTCAGGTCCTCGCCCGCGACCTCGATCTGCCCGCTGTCGGCCTGGTCCAGCCCGCCGATCAGGTTCAGCAGGGTGGTCTTGCCCGAGCCCGAGGGGCCCATCAGCGCGAAGTACCCGCCCTCCTGCATGTCGAGCTCGAGCCCGTCGAGCACCTTGAGCGTCTCGCCGCCGCGCGTGTAGCTCTTCGTGACGCGCTTCAGCCGGATCAGGGGTTCGGCCATGACGTGTGATCTCCTCCGTTCGACGCTAGCGCTGCACGCGCACGCGTTGTCCGTCCTTCAGGTCCGCGGGCGGCGCGACGACGACGCTCTCGCCCTCCGAAAGGCCGCTCGCGACCACGCGCCGGCCGCCGCGCTCCTCGCCCAGCGTGACGCGCCGCAGGTGCACCGTGTCGCGCTCGAGCACGAAGACCTGGTCGGCGCCGTCCATCCGCACCACGGCATCGTTCTGCACCACGAGCACCGCCTCGGTGGTCTCCGAGGGCGCCGCCGGCGCGCTCTCGTTCTCCGCGAAGAGCACGCGCGCGCCCAGCTCGGGGCGCAAGCGCTCGTCGCGCTCGAGGAAGACCACGCGCACCTCGACCGTCGCCTTGCTGCGGTTGGCCGTGGGCCAGATGCGATCGACGCGGCCGGGATAGGACTTCTCGGGCCAGGCGTCGAGCCAGATGCGCGCCGGTCCGTTGAGCTTGACGCTGCCCAGCGTGGTCTCGGGCACCTCGGCCTGCACCTCGAGCGTCGCGAAGTCGACCATCGTCACGACCGAGCCGCGCGCGTTCGAGCCGCCCTGCGAGTTGGGGCTGACGACCTCGCCCACCTCGGCGTCCTTGAGCACGACGATGCCGTCGAAGGGCGCGCGCACCTCGGTCTTGTCGAGGGTCGCCTGCGCCTGGTCGCGCGCGGCCTTCGCGAGCGCGATGCGGCCCTCGGCTTCCTTGACCGCGGCCTGCGCGACGACGAGGCGCTGCTCGGACTGCGCCGTCGCGGCGCGCGCGCTCTCGAGGTTGGCCTGCGCCCAGGGCACGCGCGACTTCGCGCTGTCGAACTCGCGCCGGGCGAGGTCGCGCTTCTGCGCCGTGTCGACCTGCTGGTCGAGCAGTTCCTGCGCGCGCTTGAGCTCGGTCTCGGCCTGCGCGAGGTTCGTCGCGGCCTGGTCGACGTCGGCCTGCGCGGCCTTCTCCAGCGTCTTCGAGTGCGTCACCTCGCGCTCGGCCGTGCCGACCTCGAGCTTGACGCGCTCGAGCGTCGTGCCCGCCAGCGCGAGATCGGCCTCGGCGTGCTGCAGTGCCGCGCGGTACTCGTCGGCGTACAGGCGCGCGACGACCTGGCCCTTCTTGACCACCGAGCCCTCCTCGACGTTGAGCTCGACGATGCGCCCGGGCGTGTCGGCCGAGAGCGCCGCGCGCGTGCGCGCGACGATGTAGCCGTTCGAGGAGGCGCCCGTGGTCACCGCTGCCGCCGCACCGGAGCGCTTGACCACGCGCTGCACCTTGACCTCGGGGAGACGCAGGCTGTCGACGAAGGAGAGGATCGGCGCCTGGAAGAGGAAGAAGACGATGCCGAGCACGGCCAGCCACACGAGCGGCGTGATCCAGCGCGGCCGGCGTCCGCGGCGCTTCTGGGTGCTCTGCGTGCGATCGATCTTGAGCTTGTCGACGTCCACGTCGTGAAGGTCTCCGGCCGGCCTGCCACCCGATTCGAGGGCGAAGAGGGTAGTCGATTCCCCCGCTCGTGGAAAGCGCTTGCCTGCGCCGCGCCCGGGCCCGGCATAGACTGCCGCGTGCATGCACTGGCAACGGCTCCTCGGCGTCCGCACGCGCGGGCGCGGACTGCACGATCTGACGCGCGAGCTCGCGAGCTGCGTGGGCGAATCGGGCGTGACGAGCGGCCTGTGCGTGGTCTTCTGCCAGCACACCTCGGCCAGCCTGGTGATCACCGAGAACGCCGACCCGAGCGCGCGCGCCGACCTCGAGGACTGGCTCGAGCGCGTCGCACCCGACGGCGATCCGCGCAACGCGCACGACGCCGAGGGACCCGACGACAGCCCCGCGCACCAGAGGAGCGCGCTGCTGCGCACCAGCGAGACGATCCCGATCGTCGATGGACATCTCGCGCTCGGCACCTGGCAGGGCGTCTACCTCGCCGAGCACCGGCTCGAGGGACACCAGCGGCGCGTGGTGGTGCACGTCAGCGGGGAGTGAGACTTCATGTCACGCCGATTCCTGGTCGCGCTCGTGGTCATCGCCGTGGCGGCGGTCCTTTGGATCGCGCGACCTTCCGCCCGGCAGTCCCCGACGGTTCCGCCCACGGCTGTCGCGCCCGATCGCAGCAGTGCCGGCGAACCGGCACCCTCCGTCGATTCGAATCGAATCCAAGCCAGTGATTCGACGAGCGCTCGGACTGCATTGCGAACGCAGCCGGATGCAGGCTCATCCCTGCCGGGCAACGGAGCACCGGCCTCGGCGCGGCTGCAGGTTCACTGCATCGATCCGCGCACGCGCACACCAGCCAGAGGCGTCGACGTCGAACTCGTCGACAACCAGCAGGCGCACGTCGTCCCGGCGAAGAGCAGTCCTGGCCACGTGGGCGAGCAGATGCTCGTCGACGAGTCCGGATCCGCATGGTTCGACGTCCCCGCCGGGAAGGATCTCTTCCTGCACGCCACGCATCGAAGCTCGGGATGGAGCTCCATCCGCTCGATCCGGCGCCTCGCACCCGGGGAGACCCGGGAAGTGAGCGTCGAGATGCTCGCCAACTCCGACGCGCTGTTCTGCGCGCGGGTCGTGGACGGCGAGACGTCGACCCCGATTCCACTCGCAACGATCGAGCTCGCGTCGGGAGAGCACATCAGTCCCGGCGGGGACGGCCGGATCGCGATTCCCTACCTCGCCGAGCGACCAACGACGCTGAAAGTCGAGGCGACTGGCTATGCGCCCGCACGAGTGATCGCGACCGCAGGCCACGACACGCCCGCGAGGGCCCTGGAGATCGCGTTGCTGCACACCGCGGAGCTCGAGGTTCATCTGGCCGGAGCCTCTGCAGCGCCGGGCGACCGCGTGGTTCTGCGGTCGTCGGGGCCGCCCAGGGAACAGCGTGCGACAACCGTGGATCCGCAGGATTCGAGTGTCGAAGGACTGGAGTTCCGCGCCGAGTTCGGTGCCGACGCGCGGGCGGTGCTGGATCTACTGCCGCCAGGAGTCCCCCTCACACCAAGCCTGCAGTGCGGAAGGGACGTCGAGCTCCCGCGCAGCGAACTGATCGTCTTGAGACCCGGCGAGAAGCGCCGGGTCGAGTGGGACATGACGGCTCACTGCCAGGTCTCCGGCCACGTCCGCGAATCCGACGGCCGTCCCGCGGCGGGAATCCAACTTTGGCTGCTGGCGGACGCCCAAGGCATGCGCACCTATCTCCACGCCTTCCAGGCTCCGGAGCAGACAGCGAGCACGGTGAGCGATGAGGGCGGTCGCTTCGTATTCCCGTCCGTCGGCCCTGGGCGCTGGCTGATCGGACCAGCGCCCCAGGACGCCCCGAACTGCAGCGCCGATGCGGTCGCGGCGTGGCCGGAGCGCGTGAGCGTCGGGTTCGAGGACCGCACCCGCGAGATCGAACTGGCGCTCCATCGGGGGCTGTACATCAGCGGGGTCGTCGTCGACCCGGACGGAAAGCCGCTGCAAGCGCGTGTCGCGGCGTCCGGCCCTCACGAGATCGGCATGGAATCGCAGACCTCCGACACGGGCGCATTCTGCGTCGGCCCGCTGCGGGCGGGCACATGCAACCTGCGCGTCGCTCCACGCGGCGAATTCCTCGGCCAGAACTTCCCTGCAGTCGCAGCGGGCACCGAAGGACTGCGGGTGGTGCTGAGTCCTTTCGGCGCGATCGAGGGAGTGCTCGTCGACGCCAAAACGGGAGCGCCATGTGCGGGCGTGGTGCATGCCGAATCGGAGAGTGGTCCCCGCGAGTTCGATGAGGCCACCGCGGCGACGATAGAGGCCGGCTTCCGCTTCAGGCTGGTTCCCGGCACCTACTCGCTCACAGCGACGACGAACGGCGGTGGGATCGGCCTCCTCAGGTCGGTGCGGGTGACTCAAGGCATGACGCTGCGCGGAGTGCGCCTGCAGATCGAGCCGGGTGCGACGCTGCACGTTCGCTGGAACAACATACGTGCGGGCGTCGGGGTCGAGGTCCGCAGGGGGAACGAGCTTCTGAAGTCCTTCGAGCTCGAGCCCGGGGCGTTGAACAACTCGATCGTGCCCGCTGGAAGTCTCCTCATCCGGTGGACTCGCCGCGACGGCAGCCCGCCGCGCGAACAGGAGCTGCAACTCTCGCCAGGGGAGCAGCGCGAGCTCTCCCTGGGGTCCGAGTGAGCGTCGCTTGGCCACCTCGCGCTCGGCACCTGGCAGGGCGTCTACCTCGCCGAGCACCGGCTCGAGGGACACCAGCGGCGCGTGGTGGTGCACGTCAGCGGGGAGTGAACCGCGCTACGCTGTGCGGATGAGCGACAGCGCTGCTGACTCCCCCGCCGACGAGCTCACCGGCCGCGAGCCGCGCGAGGTCGCGCTGCCGCGCCTAGTGGAGCAGCACGGCGACCGGCTCTACTCGCTCGGGCTGCGCTTCTGCGGCGATCCGGAGGCTGCGCGCGACCTCGTGCAGGAGACCTTCCTGCTCGCTTTCCGCAAGTGGCACCAATTCGAGGGCCGCGCGCGCGCGACGACCTGGCTCTACACGATCGCCTCGCGCGTCTGCCAGCGCTTCCACCGCCGCCGCGGAGGATCCGAGCCGCGCGTGCAGTCGCTCGACGAACTGCTGCCCTTCGGCGAGGCGAGCGAGGCCGTGCACGCGCAGGGCGAACGCGATTCGCTCGAGGCGCGCGAGGAACACGCGGCGCGGCTCGCGGCGGTCGAGCGCGCGATCGCGGGCCTGCCGGTCGCCTTCCGCATGCCGCTGGTGCTGAAGGAGATCGCCGGCCTCTCGCTGCAGGAGATCTCGGGCGCGCTGGGCGTGCAGCTCGAGACGGTCAAGACGCGTCTGCACCGCGCGCGCCTGGCCGTGCGCAAGGAGATCGAGTCGGGCCGGCCGCGCCGCGCCGCGCCGCCGCCGCGCTTCGACCGGCAGCTCTGTCTCGACCTGCTCGCCGCCAAGCAGTCCGCGCTGGACCGCGGCCAGCGTTTCGAGTTCCCCGAGGGGCTGGTGTGCGAGCGCTGCGCGACGATCTTCGCCAGCCTCGACCTGGCGCAGGAGGCCTGCCGCGAGATCGGCCGCGGCGCGCTGCCCGCGGCGCTGCGGCGCGAGCTCCTGGCGCACGTCGGCGGCGTGAAAGCCCGACGCAAACCCTTGGCGAGGCGCGCCTTGCCGGAGTCTGCGCAGAGCGCGGGAACCTCGCGCGCGGCGCGGGCTCCAAGGCGCACACGAAAGGAACAACGACCATGAACCCTCGCCGGCACCTTGCGCTCTCCCTGCTCCTTCCCCTCTCCCTCGCCGCCTGCGCGGCGCCAGCGACGAAGCCCGCCGCACAGCCGCAGGCGCCCGCGGCCGCAGCTCCCGTCGCCGCCGCGCCCGAGCACAAGGCGATCACGACCGACAAGCTCGAGCCGTACTCCTGCGGCACGATCCAGCGCTTGAACACCTTCGCCGGGATCTTCCTCGCCAGCCAGCCCGCCGCCGACGACTTCCGCCAGGCGAAGCAGGGCGGCGTGAAGACCGTGATCAACCTGCGCAAGCCCGACGAGCTCAAGGAGTTCGACGAGCCCAAGCTGACCGGCGAGCTCGGGCTGCGCTACATCAACCTGCCCTGGAACAGCGCGGACGAGCTCACCGACGCGGTCTTCGGCGAGGGACGCAAGCTGCTCAACGAGGCCGAGCGCCCGATCCTGCTGCACTGCCACTCGGGCAACCGCGTCGGCGCGATCTGGCTCGCGTGGCGCGCGCTCGACGGCGGCCTCTCGTACGAGGACGCACTGGCCGAAGCGCGGACCGTCGGGCTCAAGGCTCCGCCGCTCGAGGCCAAGGCCAGGGACTACATCGAGCGCCAGCGCGCGGCGAAGCGCTGATCGCGGGGGCGGCCGGCGCCCGAACCCCGATCGCGAGCAACCGGCGGGGCGGACCCGGATAGGATCCGCGTCATGGCTCGCAAGCTCGCGCTGATCGTGTTCGTGCTGCTCCTGGGGTTGGGTTGGTGGCTCGTGCAGTCGCGGCGCGAGGCGCCCGTGCCAGCGCCCGCGCCCGCCGCACCGCTCGCCCCCGTCGCGCCCGAGTCGAAGCGCGCGCCGGAGGCGAAGCTCGCGGACGAGCCCATCGAGAGCGCCCCGGCCGCCCAGCGCGAGGAGATCGCGGCGAGCGCGGAGCCGGCGAAGCCCGCGCAGGACGCGCATCTGGTCGTGCTCTGCCGCGCGAAGGAGACGGGCGCTCCGCTCGCGGACCAGGACGTGCACCTCGCGGGCGGAGACGTGCGCCACGGCGCGATCCCCCAGGCATCCGGCGCACAGGGCAAGCTCAACGAGATCGTCACCACCGGCGCCGACGGACGCGCCGAGTTCGTGCTCGGCCCGGGGATCGCGACCGACCTGAGCGTGTATCCGAAGCGGCCTGGCGCCAACGCCTCGGCGACGCGCACGCTCGCGCCCCTGGCTCCCGGCGAGCGGCGCGAGGTCGTGCTCGAGCTCGCGACGCAGGAGGATGCGCGCTTCTTCGGCCGCGTGATCGCGCGCGAGACGCGCAAGCCGGTCCCCGGCGCGGCGCTGCACGGCGAGCCGCGCCTGCACTTCACCGACGAGGACGGGCGCTTCGACGTCTCGTTCGCCTCCTGGTCGCGCAAGTCGATCGAGATCGTGGCGCCCGGCTTCGGCAAGGCGCGCATCGGCGCGCAGCCCGGGCACGACACGCCCGAGTCGGCGCTGGTGATCGAGCTCGAGCGCTCGAGCACGCTGATCGCGATCCTGCGCGACGCCGGCACGCACAAGCAGGGCGAGACGCTCGGCCTGCGCGTCGTGACCGAGGCCTACCGCCTGCAGTCGCAGGATCCGCTGCTGCTCTCGGGCAACAACATGGACATCGGCGAGCACTCCTGGCGCGCGGAGTTCGACGCCGCGGGTCGCGCCGAGATCGCGGACCTGCTCCCGGGAGCTCCGCTGCGCATCAGCGTGATCGCGGGCAAGGCGCGCCTGCTCGAGCTGTCCGCGCCGGTGACGCTCGCGCCCGGCGAGACGCGCGAGCTGCCGATCGAGCTCGCGCAGACCTGCGTGCTCTCCGGCCGCGTGCACGACGCGCAGGGGAAGGCGTCGGCGGGCGTCGTGCTCTGGCTCCTGCGCGCCGGCACCTCTCCGCGGCTCTACCTGCAGCCGCACGAACGCAAGGCCGCCGTCGCCACGGCGACCAGCGACGCCGAGGGCCGCTTCTCGTTCCCCAAGGTCGCGCCCGGAGCCTGGCGCCTGGGCCCCGAGGCGAAGTTCCTCGCGCATGGCCAGCCGATCCCCGCGGACGCGGTCGCACCGCTCGCGATCGCGTTCGAGATCCAGCCCGGCGAGAGCACGCGCGAGGTCGATCTCGTCGTGCACCGCGGGCTGACGATCGCCGGTCGCGTCGTCGACCCCGCGGGGCAGCCCGCACGGGAGTCCAGCGTCAACGCCAGCGGGTTGGGACTGTGGATCTTCGCCTCGTGCGACGAGCAGGGCGCCTTCGAGATCGGACCGCTCGCGCCGGGGAGCTACTCGGTCGAGGCCGATCCCTTCCCCGGGCCGCTCGCGAACTCCGAACCGGTCGCTGCCGAGGCTGGCGCGCGCGGGCTGGTGCTCCGACTGCGGCGCGGCGCGCGGCTCGCGGGCCGGGTGGTCGATGCGACCAGCGGCAAGGGCGTCGTCGCCCAGGTCGCGGTCTCCGTGCCGGGCGACAAGACCGCCCCGATCCACATGCCGACGTCGAAGCCCGACGGATCGTTCGAGCTCGACGGGCTCCTGCCCGCAACCTACGCGCTCGCTGCCGCGGTCGACGACGGACGCGTCGGCCTGCTGCGCGGGGTGGCGCTCTCGGCCGGGGCGGACCTGAAGGACCTCGTGATCGAAGTCCACGCCGGCGGCCGCGTGCGCGTGCGCTACGAGGGCGCGCAGGGCTTCTGCAGCGCGCAGGTCGAGCAGGACGGGATCGTGCTCGCGACCGACGGCGTCGAGAAGGGCACGGCGCGCACCTTCCCCGCGCCGGCCGGCGCGTCGCAGCTGGTCTGCCAGATCGGAGGCGACGGCAAGCGGATCGTGCGCGAGCTCGCGCTGCAGCCGGGCGAAGAGCGCGAGCTCGTGATCCGGGACGAGGATTGATCGATGCGACGCGCCATCGTCCTCCTCGCGGCCCTCGCGATCACCGCAGCCCTCGCGTGGCTGCTGCTCGGTCCGTCGCTGCGCCGCGAGACGCCGGCGCCCGCGCCCGCCGCGCCGGTCGAGGCCGCGACGCCCGCGTCGAAGCTCGCGAGCGAGCCGATCGAGAGCGCTCCGGCCGCCCAGCGCGAGGAGATCGCGGCGCCCGCGCAACCGCCGCAGGCCGCGCAGGACGCGCATCTGATCGTGCTCTGCCGCGCGAAGGAGACGGGTGCCCCGCTCGCGAACCAGGACGTGCACCTCGCGGGCGGAGACGTGCGCAACGGGGCGATCCCCCAGGCATCCGGCGCACAGGGCAAGCTCAACGAGATCGTCACCACCGGCGCCGACGGACGCGCCGAGTTCGTGCTCGCAGCCGGGATCGCCACGCAGCTCAGCGCGTATCCCAAGCAGCGCGGCGGCAATGCCGCGGCCCGGCGTGAGCTCGCCGCGCTCGCTCCCGGCGAGACGCGCGAGATCGTGCTCGAGCTCCTGACCACCAACGACGCGCGCTTCTGCCTGCGCGTCCTCTCGCGCGAGACCAGGCAGCCGATCGCCGCGGCCGAGGTGCGCGGCGGGCCCTCCGCGCTCGAGACCGACGCGGACGGACGCATCGACGTCCCCTGCGCGACCTGGTCGATCCTGCGCCTGTCGATCCTCGCGCGCGGCTACGCCGAGTGCGCGATCAGCGCGCAAGCCGGCCACGAGACGCCGGAGCAGGCGCTCGTGATCCTGCTCGATCGATCCTGCACGCTGGTCGGACACCTGAAGGACGGAGGCAACGGTCACTACGTGCTGCAGGCGCTGACCGAGGGCTACCGTCTGCAGGAGCAGGACCCCAGCCGCTTGACGGGAGCGATCCTCGATGTCGACGACCGCTCGTGGCGTGCGGAGTTCGACGCGACCGGCCGCGCGGAGATCCAGGGCCTGCCGCCGAACGCGCCGCTGCGCGTGTCGCTCTTCGACGGACACAAGCCGCTCGTCGAGCTGCCCGAGCGCGTGACGATCGCGCCGGGCGCGACGCGCGAGGTCGAGCTGCGTGCGGCGAGCACGTGCACGCTGAGCGGAATCGTGCGCGACGACGCCGGGCAGCCCGTCCCCGACCAGACGCTCTGGCTCCTGCGCTGCGAACGCGGCGTGCGGCTCATCCTGCAGTCGTACGAGGAGGACGAGCTCGTCGCGCGCGCGAAGACCGGCGCCGACGGGCGCTTCGTGATGCCGAAGGTGAGCGCGGGCACGTGGCGCCTGGGGCCCGAGGCGAAGTTCCGCAAGCCCGAGGCCGAGGTCGCAGCCGACGCGGTCGCGCCGCTCGCGATCGTGGTCGAGATCGCGGCCGGCGAGACGACGCACGAGGTCGAGCTCACCGTGCACCGCGGGCTGACGATCAGCGGCACGGTTCTCGATCCGGACGGCAAGCCGGCGACGCGCTTTGGCGTCTCGGGCTTTGCTCCCTCGACCTACATCGGCTGCAACGGCCGCAAGGACGGCAGCTTCGTTCTGGGCCCGCTGCCGCCCGGGAGCTTCCTGCTGACGGCCGGCGATCACACGGGCTCGTTCGCGGACTCCGAGCGCGTGCGCGCCGACACCGGTGCGCGCGACGTCGTGCTGCACCTGCGCCGCGGCGGCAAGCTCGCCGGCCGCGTCGTCGACGCGCGCACGGGCGAAGGCGCGGTCGCGTCGATCGCCGTCTCGATCCCCGCTGATCCGAAGGCGAACATCCACATGCCGACCTCGAAGCCCGACGGCTCGTTCGCGCTGCAAGGGATGCTGCCGGGAACGTACGCGCTCGCCGCGACGACCACCGACGGCCGCGTCGGCATCCTGCGCGGCGTCGAGCTTCCCGAGGGCGGCGACGTGCACGACCTCGTGCTGCAGCTCACGCCCGGTGCGCGCTTGCGCGTGCGCTACGACGGCGCGCAGGACGTCTGCTCGACGCAGATCCTCGTCGACGGCGTCGTCGTCTCGACCGACGGCGTCGAGAAGAGCACGTCGAAGACCTTCGCCGCTCCGCCGGGCGCCGTGAGCGTGCGCTGCCGATTGAACCCGATCGGCAAGACGTTCGTGCGCGAGATCGCGCTCGCGGCCGGCGAAGAGCGCGAGCTCGTGATCAAGGACGAGGATTGATCGATGCGGCGCGCGCTCGTTCTCCTCGTTGCGGTGCCGGTTCTCGCGGCGCTCGCGTGGCTGCTGCTCGACCGCTCGGCGCGACGCGATGCGCTGCCGGCGGCTGCGCAAGCGCAACCCGCGCGCACGGACGCGGCCTTGACGCCGGCACCGCTCGAATCCGCGGCGAGCGAAGCGCCGCGTGCGAGCGCCGCATCCGCACCCGCCGCGCCAGAAGCCGCCCTCGCGCACCTCGTCGTGCTCTGCCGCGTGCGCTCGAGCGGCGCGCCGATCCCTGGCCGGTCGATCCTCCTGACGCCCGAGTCGGCGCGACCGGCTCGCTTCCCGCACGGCCGCGAGTCGAAGGGCAAGCTCGGTGACGCGCTCGCGACCGCGGACGACGGCCGCGTCGAGTTCGACGTCCCGGCGAACACGATCACGCACGTGTGGATCGTCCCGACCGTGCTCGACGCTCGCACGGAGGACGGCTCCATTGCGGCCCTCGCTCCCGGTGAACGGCGCGAGATCGTCTTCGAGGAGGAGCACGGCGCGCGGGTGTCCTTCCACGGCCGCGTCGTCGCGCGCGAGGACCACGCGCCGATCGCCAACGCGAGCGTGAAGCAGAACGAGGTCGAGGTGCACACCGACGCCGACGGACGCTTCGTGCTCGAGGTCGCGAGCCACGCGCGCCTGTGGACGGTCTCCGCCGGGGGTTTCGGCGAGGTGCGCATCGCGGCGCTTGGCGGGCACGAGACGGCCGAGAAGGCGCTCGTGGTCGAGCTCGAGCGCGGTTGCACGCTGATCGCCGAGCTGAAAGTCGAGAACGCGGCTCACACGTCTCCCGCGACGCGCTTCGAGGTCAGCACGGACCTCGCCGAGCTGCGCGGCGCCGATCCCGACGCGGAAGGCGGGCACGTGTTCGAGCGCGGGCGGCGAACGTGGAAGGCAGACTTCGACGCGACGGGCTGCGCGCGCATCCAAGATCTCCCCGCGCGCGTCGCACTCGGCGCGGCTGTCTTCGCGGGCACCACGCGCCTGTGCGTCCATCCCGGCGAGCTCCGTCTCGCACCGGGCGAAGCGCGCGTGCTCGCGTTCGATCCCGGCGGCGCCTGCGAGCTCAGCGGCAGCGTGCGCGACCAGGAAGGCCTCCCCGTCGCCGGCCTGCGGCTCCTGCTCGTGCGCGCGAACGGTTCGTCGACGCGCCAGCTGCAGCGCTCCGACGAATCGACGGCCGCAGCGAACGCGCGCAGCGACGACGCCGGACGCTTCCGGATGCACGGCATCGCGCCCGGAACGTGGCTGCTCGGACCCGAGACCACGTTCCGCGCTCCGGGCTCCGCGGTCGCCGACGCGCTCGCCGCGCTGGCGACGCGAATCGAGATCGCGCCGGGCACGCCTACGCTCGAGATCGAGTTGCGCGTCGCGCGCGGGCTGACGATTCACGGCCGCGTCCTCGATCCCGCCGGCCAGGGGACACAGGCGCAGGTCGAGGCCATGCACACGAAGGCCCCGTTCTTCGCCAGCGCGAGCAGCGATGCGCAAGGGAACTTCGAGCTCGGCCCGCTCGCGCCAGGCACGTACACGCTGCGCGCGACCTCGTTGCGCTTCGCGCCCTCCGCGCCGCTCGAGATCGACGCGGGTGCGAGCGGCCTCGAGCTGCGGCTGCAGGCCGGAGCGCGGCTCTCCGTCCGCGTCGTCGATGCGTCGGGTGCAAGCGTCCGGGAAGTCGAGGTCACGCTCTCGCGCGCCGGCGCGGGCCTCGAAGGCGTAAGCATGCAGTCGGCAATTGGCGAGCACGTCTTCGAGTTCGGCGGGCTCGCAGCGGGGATGTACTCGCTTTCGGCCGCGACGAGCGACGGGCGGATGGGCACGCTGCGCGGGATCGAGCTCGCGGCGACGGTGAACCGCGAGGACCTCGTGATCGAGCTCGTGCCCGGCGCGCGCGTGAAGCTGCGCTACGAAGGCACGCACGAGAGCGGGCTGGTCCAGCTCACGCAGTCGGGCACGCTCGTCGCGACCGACGGGGTCGTGCGCGGGCATCCGACGCTGTTCACGGTCCCGGCGGGAGCGGTGCGCCTGTCGTTCCGCCTCGGCGAGAAGGAGATCGTGCGCGATCTCGAGCTGCAGGCCGGCGAGGAGCGCGAGCTCGTGATCCGCGACGAGGATTGATCGCACCGCACCCCCCGCGCAGACTCGCGCGCCGAGCGACCTCCGCATGCGAGCCCGACGCCTCCCCCGCATCCTCCTCGTCGGCGTTGCCGCGCTCGCGCTGTTCGTCCTCGGCGCCAACGCCTGGGTCTGGGCGCGCGGCTCGGCACTGGAGCGCGACTCGATCGACGCGCTCTCCCCCGCTCCGGTCGCGATCGTGCTCGGCGCGGGGATGCGGCGCGACGGGAAGCCCTCGGACGCGCTGGCCGACCGGCTCGAGCAGGCGCTCGCGCTCTACCGTGCGGGCAAGGCGAGGAAGCTGCTCCTCAGCGGCGACCACGGCACGCCCGAGTACGACGAGACGAACGGCATGCGGCGCTGGATGGTCGAGCGCGGCGTGCCCGAGGCCGACCTGTTCTGCGACCACGCCGGCTTCTCGACGCACGATTCGCTCGCGCGCGCGCGGCAGGTCTTCGGTGTCGAGCGCGCGATCGTCGTGACGCAGGCCTTCCACCTGCCGCGCGCGCTCTACACCGCACAGGCCTGCGGCATCCAGGCCGAGGGGGCGCCCTGCGACCGCCGCACGTACCGCGGCGCGGCGTGGTTCGCGCTGCGCGAGGCGGGCTCGCGCGTGAAGGCGCTGGTGCAGTCGGGCCTGTTGCACTGCGCACCGCGCGTGGGCGGGGCTCCGATCGACATCACGGGCGACGGACGCGCGAGCTGGGACCAGCGCTGAGCGGGAGATCGGTGGAAAACCGTGGCGGGCACGGAAGTTCGCGAACATTCCAGCCCGCTACGGTTGTTCGGTGAAAAACCGTAGCGGGCACGGATGTTCGGGGATCCGGCGCGCGGGAGCGATTCGTCGTGGGTCGCTACGGCGCCCAGAGAACGCTGTAGCCGTTGGTCAGGTTGTACATCGCTCCCGTGCAGAAGGTCGGATCGGGGTTGCGGTACCAGATCTGGTAGTAGCGCTGTCCGCCGGTTGGCGGCACGAGGCCGCGCACGGAGACGGGCAGGTCCCCGGCTGCGGGGTACTGCGAGCTCCCGAGCGCGTTCATCGCGATCCCCAGACGGATGTTCGCGGTGTTGGTGCACTTGATGCCGTCGCCCAGCTGCGTGCCCAGGCCGCCGTTGACCTGGGTGCTGCCCTGCACGTAGAGGCACATCCCGTTCGGCATGCCGGAACCCAGCAGCACGAGCGTGTCGGCCGCGACGCTCGCGACGCCGGTGGCGAGCAGCCGCCCGCCGTCGGCGTTGACCGAGTTGGCGCAGCCGCGGTGCGTGTTGCCGTCGTTGTTGCACGGACAGGCCGTTCCCGAGCCGTCGCCGTAGCAGAATGTCGTTCCCGGTGCCGCGTGCACGACGATCGTCACGTCGCAGTCGGTGCTCTGCTGGATCTGATCCGTCGCCGTGAACTGCAGGCTCCACGTGCCGATGTCCCCGAGCACCGGCGTCCACTCGAACTCGGTGCCCACCTCGGGCGCCGGGCCGGCCGGCAGCGCCGGCGTGAAGACGCCGCCCGCGAGCGGCACGGAGTCGCCGGTCACGCTCAACGTGACGGCCTGGCCGGGCAGTCCGCTGGTGGCGAGCGCCTCGACCTCGAAGCGGAACGGCACGCCGACGGTCGCGTGCAGCGTCTGGCCGCAGGGCGAGGGCGGATCGAAGGCCGGACCGGGGCTGGCGCAGACGAAGCTCTGGCCGCGGATGAACACGTTCGAGTCGTAGACGCCGTCGCCGCGGTCGGCGATCGCGAGCTTGATGTGGTTGGGGCCGGGCAGCAGCGGCGCCGTGGCGGAGAACACCACCGTGCGGCCGTCCATCTCCGTCGCCGCCGCGGTGCAGGGATAGTCCAGGCCGAGCGAATCGCAGGCGTTGGTCACGTACAGCGCGCAGTTCTGGCCCGTCGGCGGCGCGTAGGGGTTGTTGCAGTTGACGTTGTTGATCGCGACGGGCGTGCTCGTGCCGGGGATCAGCGCGATGTTCTGGCCGTTGAGCAGGAAGGCGAACACGTCGTTGTACTGCGTGTTGACCCACTCGTCGTATTCCTCGGAGCTGAACACGTACTGGAACGAGAACACGCTCGTGCTCGGGCACTCGAAATCGAACTCGAGCACGCAGGCGTCCTGGGTCAGGCCCGTCACCAGCGCGTCGAGGTCGGCATCGCCGGGCAGGAGGTTGTCGGTGCTCGTGTCCGGCGCGAGGTTCTGCGGACCGACGACGGAGGCGACGTTGCCCGAGCTCAGGATCACGCCCTGCTCGAAGCCGATGATGCCCGTCCCGCCCGAGAACGTGCCCGCGGCGACCGGCGCACCGTTGAACTGGATGTTCGTGATCGTGACGCCGGTGCCGACGAGCGCCTGCACCAGGCTCGCCGCGGTCTGCCCGCCGGTGGCCATGTCGTGCGTGACCAGGCCGGGGACGAGCGAGTTCTGGCGCACCCAGTTCGAGCCGCCGGGAGGCAGGTGCGTGCGCTGCTGGGCGCCGGCGAACGAGCCGAGCGCGGCGACGGACGCGAGCGTGCCGAGGGCCGTGAGTGCGAGGACGGTGGCCTGCCGAGTTCGAGACGAGAGCATGAGAGGTTCCTCCGAGGGACGATCTCGCCGGCGTGCCGCGCGGACGAGTTCCTCGTGGGCGAGAGCGCGCGACGCGCGTCTCGCAGCCTGGGATCGTGGGTCGTTCGGGAACGGAGCGTCGCGACCCTGGTCTCGCGGCGTCCGTGCGTCCATCGTGACCCCGTGCGCGTCTCCCGCGCGCTGAGCGACGCTGGGTAGTGCTCGAGCGCACTCTGGGTACGCGACTACTGCGTGCAGCGTGGGCCCTGTGTCGTGGGCCCTGCTCCCGAGGCCGCGCGTCGGCTGCGCACCCAGCGACATCCGCGGCGACGCACGCGCGAGCCGGGGCGATCCCCGAACATCCATGCCTGCCAAGGTCCGAGCGGGAGGTCGGTGAAAAACCGTGGCGGGCACGGTTGTTCGATGAACATTCCAGCCCGCTACGGTTGTTCGGTGAAAAACCGTGGCGGGCACGGATGTATCGTCGTGACGCAGGCCTTCCACCTGCCGCGCGCGCTCTACACGGGGCAGGCCTGCGGCATCCACGCGGAGGGCGCGCCCTGCGATGGCCGCACATACCGCGGCGCGGCGTGGTTCGCGCTGCGCGAGGCGGGCTCGCGCGTGAAGGCGCTGGTGCAGTCGGGCCTGCTGCGTTGCGCTCCGCGCCTCGGCGGCGCTCCGATCGACATCACGGGCGACGGACGCGCGAGCTGGGACCAGCGCTGAGCGGGAGATCGGCGGAAAACCGTGGCGGGCACGGAAGTTCGCGAACATCCCAGCCCGCTACGGTTGTTCGCTGAAAAACCGTGGCGGGCACGGATGTTCGGGGATCGCGCGTCAGCCGCCCTGGAAGAGCGGGATCATCGTGCTCTCGATCTTCTGGTAGAGCAGCGCGGTCGCGCGCACGTCGCGCAGGCAGTATTCGCCGATGTCGTCGATGCGTCCCGCGCGGTAGGCGCGCGCGACCTGCGAGCCGTCGATCGAGCCCTTGGGGCTCTCGATGTCGAAGCGCCGGCACCAGTAGTCGAGGCTGTAGCGCTCGCGCGTGGCGCCCTGGAAGCTGAAGACCTCGGAGAGATCGCAGTGCTCCGCGATCGACCAGCGGTTGCCGGTCAGCGAGCGCGAGGGCTTGATGCCCAGCTGCGCGGAGCGGATCGTCAGCATCGGGCCGTCGTAGCCGCGGCCGTTGAAGGTCACCAGACGCGGCAGGCCGCGCTTGCCCGGGCCGACGAGCTCCCAGAAGCGCGAGAGCAGCTCGGCTTCGCTGCCGCGGAAGATCTTGGAGCTGGGCACCTTCTCCCAGGGCTTCTCCTCGTGGTGCGCGCCCTCGAGCAGGATCATGCCGCGGTCCTGCTCGGCGCCGACGAGCCACATGCCGATCGCGATCACCTTGCCCAGGCCGGGATAGAGCGCGGTGCGCTCGGGGATCGCGGCGCGCTTCTCCTCGTCGTGCTCGCGGTTGACGAGGTAGCCGCGCGTGATCTCGTCGACCTCTTCCCAGGCGAAACCGGCGACCTCGATGTCGAAAGCGATGATGTTCGCGGCCATGCGGCTCGCGAGTGTAGCGAACGTGCCGGGGCTCAGCGCGCGCGCACGCGGGCGAAGAGCAGCGCGACGCGTTCGCGGCGGCCGTGCAGCGCGGCGCAGGCGCAGGCGACGAGCAGCCAGAGGAGCCCGGCCAGGCGCTCGCCCGGGCCCGCGGGCGGCTGGTGCGGCAGCGTGTAGCAGCCGCCGCCGTGCGAACCGGAGCTCTCGAAGGTGAAGGCCGAGACGGCCAGCGTCGCCTGGCCCGTCGAGGTGTCGAGCACGGCGACGTTGTGCGCGCCGCTGGCGAAGGCCGGCGTGACGACCTCGAGCGTTTGCGCATCGATCACGTGCACCTCGGTGGCGTTCGTGCCGCCCTGGCCGGTGTCGGCGTCGACGCCGAAGCGCACCGTGGTCGAGGCCGAGAAGTTCGAGCCGTGGATCAGCACGAGGTCGCCGCCCGCGCTCGAGCCGGCCGGCGGATCGATCGCATCGAGCACGGGATCGGGCTCCAGGCCGTAGGTGAACGCGCTGGTCGCGACGGCGCCGCCGGGGTTGACCACCTCGAGCACGTACGGTCCGCCGGGGACGCCGGCGCTGGTGGTGACGACGAGCTCCGAGCTGGAGACGCGCACGACCTGCGACTGCTGCACGTCGTCGATCCGCACCACGGCGCCCTCGGCGAAGTTCTGTCCGTGCAGCACCAGCGTCGTTCCGCCGCCGGCCCAGCCGCCCGCCGGGAACGTGCTCTGCACCTCCGGGATGTGCGCGAAGGCGAGCGCGCCGGTCTTGCGCCCCTCGACGCCGCTGGGGTCGATCACCGCGACGTCGTAGCTGCCGGTGTCGGTCGCGTGCGTGCGCAGCTGGATCGTGTGCGCGTCGATCACGTGGCAGCCGCCCTCGCTGCCGTCGGGGTACAGCTGCGAACCGATCACGACGCACTGCCCGGCGCGGAAGTTCGTGCCGAAGAGCGTCACGAGCGTGCCGCCGGCGTCGGTCGCCAGCACGGGCGAGACGCTGGTGACGTGCGGATCGGCAGGCGTGATCTCCAGGCCGCCGACGAGCGTGTGCGCTGCTCCAGCGGGGTTGGCGACCGTCAGGTCGAAGTTGCCCTCGGCCGCTCCGGCGGGCACGTCGACCTGCAGCGTGACGCTGCCGCCGTACCAGGCGAGCGGCGTGACCGTGACCTCCGGCGCGCTGGCGGAGAGCGTGCAGCCCGCGTAGAGCGCGCTGCCGTGCAGCGTGAGCACGGTGCTCGCGCCGCGCACCAGGCGGCGCGGGAAGTCGTCGCCGACGCGACCGAGCTCGAGATCGGTGTCGGCCGCGGCCTCTCCGGTGCCGAAGCCGAGGTCCTGGCCCGCGGCGAGGACGACGCTGCCGAGCACGCTGCTCCCGAAGTCGACCTGCACGCTGTGGCCCGGGCCGAGGTTGCCCGCGCTGACCGGCTCGTCCAGCGGCGTGGCGTAGAGCGTGTAGCTGCCCGCGTCGAGCCCGCGCAGGCGCCAGCTCCCGTTGGTCTCGCTCAGGCACGCGGCGGCGGTGCGCCCCTCGGCATCGACGGCGACGATCTGCGCGCCGCGGATCGCGCTTCCGTTCGCGCGCTCGAGCGTGCCGTGGATCTGCGCGCGCACGTCGGTCGGATAGCAGTCGCGCAGGCCGTGCACCTCGTCGGCCGAGAGGCTGCGGTGCAAGAGCACGGTCGGATCGACATAGGGGTACATCGTGCCGCCGGCCCAGCCCGAGTGGTCCAGCCCGAGCAGGTGTCCCAGCTCGTGCGTGGCGACATCCTGCACGTCGAAGCGTCCGGGCGCGCCGCTGGTCGTGAAGGAGAAGCTGCGGCCGTTGAAGAGCACGTCGGCGTCGGTGATCACGCCGTTGCCCGTGAACCACACCGGCGTGAGCGCGACGGTGGCCGAGCCGAGCGGGAAGTAGCCCGAGTCGTCGTCCTCGTCGAAGGTGACCAGGTGCAGCCCGTCGCTCTGCCAGTCGCTGCGCGCCATCTGCGCGGGGCTGGTGTCCTCGACCAGGCGCGCGCTGCTGCCCTCGACCGCGTTCCAGGCGCGGATCGCGTTGCGGATCGCCGGCAGGTGGCTCTGGTCGTGGATGTCCTGCGAGCCCGTGGCCTGGATCACGATCGAGATGCTCTCGGGCACCACCCAGCGCAGCTTGCTGCCGTTGGACGGGTTGACCAGGCGGACGTGCGCGAAGACGCCCGCGCTGGCGGCGCAGGCGGCGGCGAGGATCAGCGCGGCGCGCGAGCTCACTTCGGGCCTCCGCCGGCGGGCTTCGCCCGGCGCGCGGCGGCCGCGGCCTGCAGGCGCGCGACGGTCGCGTCGTAGTCGAAGCGCGCGCGCGGCGCGGCGCGGCTGGCGCGTCCGGTGCGCGGATCGAGGAGCTCGAGATCGTCCTGGTCGCGCACGAGCGACTTGGTGCCGTCCGCGCGGTGCTCGACGCGGAAGCGTCCCTGCGCGAGGCCGACCGGCATGCGCGTGCCGCGCCGGCTCTCCTGGCTGAGGAAGAGGAGCAGCTCCTCGCCCTCCTCGAAGCGCGGCAGCCCGGGCAGCACGAGGCCGCGCCCGTCGGGCAGAACGCCGCCGGGGATGCGCACGACGAGCTCGGCGGCGCCCTGGCCCCAGAAGCGGCGCGTCACCGAGAGCGTCAGCTCGGTCTCGATGCGCTTGGGCCCGAGCTCGAGCACGCGCACGCGCTGCACGCGGCCCTCGAGGCCGACGTCGCACTGCGCGACGAGCTCCTCGAGTTCGACGCGCGGCGCGCTGCCGGCCGCGAGAGGTCCGGCCAGGACGGCGCAGAGGAGGAGGCACAGGCCCAGGGCCCGCGCGACCGCGGGGAGGTCGGGGAGTCGCATGCTGGAGATCGGGGTGCGGGAGACCCGCGCGGCGCCGGCCGGGGATCGGCTGCGGCGGCGGGCTGGGGGCTGGATCGTCCCCGCAATTGCGACTTCTTTAGGGAGCCTCGTTCCGGAACGCTCGACGCGCGCCGAAAGTGCGGACGAGGGGCTCAAGAAAGAGGGTCCGGGGAGCCCGATAGAGGAACCCGCGGCAGAGTCCCCCCGGGAACGCCGCACGCCGCATGAGCACCCTCCAAGCCCGCCGCCTCCTGGCCAAGAACGTCAACCTGCCCACGCTCCCCTCGGTGATGCAGAAGCTCTCCGCGCTGCTGCAGGATCCCGACACCGGCGCGCGCGAGGTCGGGCACCTGATCTCCGAGGACGTGGCGCTGACGGGCAAGGTGCTCAAGATCGCCAACAGCGCCTACTACGGCCTGCGCGAGCGCTGCCTCGCGCCGCAGCAGGCGGCCTCGATCCTGGGCATCAAGGTGCTGCGCAACGTGGTCCTGCAGGCGTCGGTGATGAAGCAGTACGACCACCTCAAGGGCGGCGCCTTCGACGTCGAGGCGCTCTGGCGACACTCGATCCTGACCGGACACCTGTGCCAGTTCCTCGCGCGCAAGTGCCAGAACTCGATCGGGCTCGCGCCCGACGAGCTGTACATCTGCGGCCTCCTGCACGATCTGGGCAAGGTCGTGCTGCTCGACTCGCTGCGCGAGGAGTACCTCGCCGTCGTCGCCGACTCGGCCAACTTCGGCACGCGCCTGTACCGCGCCGAGGAAGAGCGCCTGGGCTTCACGCACGCCGACGTCGGCGCGCTGGTGGCGCAGCAGTGGGGCCTGCCCGAGGCGGTCTTCCGCGCGATCCAGTTCCACCACGAGACCACCGAGGAGGAAGAGGAGGACGCCGTCGTGCTGCTGGTGCGCAGCACCAACCTGATCGCGCACGCGATCAGCGACGACGACCCGACCGCCTCCGAGATCCTCGACGAGGAGCTGCGCCACTACCTCGGCGTCTCCGAGGAGTCCGTGCACGAGCTGATCACCTTCGGCGAGCAGGCGCTGGCCGGCATCGTCCTGTGACCCGACGCGAACACCACGACTCATGAGCCTCCCCAACGCCGGAAGAGAAGCCCCGACGGGCGCGTCGCGGGCCAAGCTGATCGCTGCCCGCAGCCTCAACATCCCCACGCTGCCCGCGGTCGTGCAGAAGGTGCGCGAGCTCATCGCGGATCCCAAGACGGGCACGCTCGAGATCGGCAAGCTGGTGGCGCAGGACCCGCCGCTCGCGGCCAAGGTGCTCAAGATCGCCAACAGCGCCTACTACGGCCTGCGCGAGCGCTGCGTCTCGACCGAGCAGGCCTGTGCGGTGCTCGGCCTGCGCGTCCTGCGCAACGTGGTCACGCAGGCCGCCGTGATGTCGAAGTACGAGCACATGGAGGGCCAGGGCCTGGACCTCGACCAGCTCTGGCACCACAGCCAGCTCGTCGGCCAGGTCGCGCAGCAGCTCGCGCGCCGCGCGCGAGCCAAGCTCGGCCTGACGCCCGAGGAGATCCACGCCTGCGGCCTCCTGCACGACCTGGGCAAGGTCGTGCTGCTCGAGAGCCTGCGCGAGGAGTACCTCGCGATCCTCAACCGCGCCCGCGGCGACAACGTGCCGATGCACGTGTGCGAGGAGCAGGCGCTGGGCTTCAACCACACCGACGTCGGAGCGCTGGTCGCGATCCAGTGGGGCCTGCCGACCGCGGTGGCCTCGGGCATCCAGTTCCACCACGGCCCGCGCGAGGCCGTGGCCACCGACCCGGTCGTCAGCCTGGTCGCCAACGCCAACCTGGTCGTGCACCGGGCCGCCGGCGGGAACCCGGTCGCCGCGGCCGCCACGCTCGACGCCGCGACGCAGCGCTTCCTCGGCCTCGCCCCCGAGCACGTCAATCAGGTCGTCGAGTCCTTGATGAGCTGGGTCGGCGGCGCCGCGACCGCCGCCTGAGCGCTCCGCGGGTCCGCCCTCGGGGCTGGTGTGCGCCGGCAGATGGCCGACCGCCGCACGGCGTGCCGGTGAAAGGCGCCTTTGTGGGCCGACGGGTTCGCCCCCCCCGGAGTCCTGGGATACGGTTCCTCGTAGAGTTTCCTCGAGAGGCCCCTGACCCCCCAGCCCCATGACCCCCGAGTCCCTCCTTCGCGCGCTGTGCCAGCGGAACCAGGTCCCCTATTCCTATGGCGAGAGACTCCTCCCCCTGGTCCGCCGCGCGCTCGAGGCGCCCGAACAGGTCCGCGACCGGATCCTGGTCCTGGTGGACAACAACCTGAAAGACCACGCCCAAGGCGCCGTGGGCCACGAAAAGCTCTACCGCGACCTCGAGGATGAAATCCTCGTGGCGGTTGCGCGCGTGCTCCACGAGTGGACGCCTTCGGAGCCTCTGCTCGATCTGGGAAGCACGTTGGGCGGACTCTCCTTCCAAAACCCCGAAAGCACCTGAGAGTCGCCCGGAGCGGGCCGGGGCGGCGCTGTGCGGAGCGCCGTCCCGGCGCTCCCTTTTCGCTTCGCGCTCGCCGTGCGAGCGCCCGCCTGGCGCGCGGACGAGCGCGCTCAGCCCTTGCCCTTGTCGTCCTTCTTCTTCTTGGGCGCCATCTTGAGCTCGACCGGCTCGCTCGTGCCGTCGGCCTTGATCGTCACCTCCTGCTTGACCTTGCCGAGCGTCTCCTGCCAGAAGGTCGCGCTGTAGGTGCCCGGCGCGAGGCCGGCGATCTCGAACGTGCCGTCGGCCTTGGTCACCGCGGAGTAGGGCGAGTCGCTGACGTAGATCCAGCCCGACATCCAGGGATGGTAGTCGCAGCGCACTTGCACGCGGTCGCCCTTGGCGAGCAGGAGCTCCTCCTTGCCGCCGGGCGCGGTGGTCTTGTTGATCGGCTCGTTCTTCGCCGAGTACGTGTGCACGTTGTGCGTCACGCTGTCGGAGTTCATGAACACGACCGTCGAGCCCGCGGGCACGACCATCACGTGCGGGCTGAAGACGCACTTCTTCTGGTCGATCTCGAAGGGCTTCTCCGGCACCTTGAGCACCGCGCCGGGCACGTCGACGGTGACGACGACGTTGGCGAGGCCGCCGTCCTCCGCGATCAAGAGCGTCGGATCCTCCGCGTTGACGTGCTCGCCGTCGGGGCAGCAGCCCTTGGCCGCGGCGGGCTCGACCGTCAGCGGCTTCTTCTCCGGCCGTTCGCCGTCGAAGCGCACCTTGCCGTGCAGCTTGCCTTCGGGTGCGGGAGAGACGAGGAGCGCGAGGAGGGCGCAGGCGATTCCGGGGTTCATCGGGTTCGTGGGGAGGGTCGCGGGACGGGGACGAGCCCCTTCATTCTCCAGGCGCAGAACACGCCCACAAGGGCGAAGCCCAGGACGTTGCGCGCCGCGAGCGCCAGCACCCAGGCGATCGGGTAGCCCTGCTCGCTCCACAGCGGCAGGAGCAGCGAGAGGCTGCCCGCGCCGCCCAGCGCGGCGACGAAGAGCGCGCGCCAGGCCAGCGTGCGCACGCGCGGCGCCGCCAGCCAGAGCAGGAAGCCCGCCAGCAGCGCCGCCGCGACGTCGGCGAGGTACACGACGAGGTAGCGCGCCGAGCTGTCGGGCTCGCGCCCGGCCGGGTGCACGAGCAGGAGGCCGCTGGCTCCGCTGCGCACGCGCTCGAGGCGCTCGCTCGCGCCGCCCGCGCCGGGCGGGCGTGCGGGAAAGGCGTACAGGCCCGGCTCGCCGACCCCGGCCTGCACGGCGGCGACGAACTCGGGCTCGTGCGCGAGGCTCGACAGGCCGAACTCGTCGACGTGCAGCACCAGGCTCGCGATCGCGCCCCAGGCGAAGAGCAGGAAGCCGCCGACGATCGCGTTGACGAGCAGGCGCAGAGGGGTCATGCGGAACGAGGATCCCTCGCGGACCTCGCGCGGGCTAGCGCTTTTCCACGGGGAAATCCGAGAGCCGCCCCATCTTCGGCAGCTTGCCGACGAGCGGGCGCAGCCAGTCGACGAAGGCGGGCGTGACGCCGCTGGAGCCGGAGAGGAAGCGCTCGTCGAGCTTGCGCTGCTCCTTGGCCACGAGCTCGAGCTCGGTCACCTCGTAGGTCGCGGCGTACTGCTGGCGCTCCTTGCGCACGATCGCGATCGAGCCGCTCGCGCGCTGGCCCTTGAGCGCGATCTCGGCTGCGCGCTCCCCGACGCGGCGCGCCTCCTTGGCGTCGACCTCGGAGACCACGCCGGCGAACGAGCGCTGCAGGTAGCCGAAGGTGTCGGCGCGCACGCGCAGCTTCGAGCCGAGCTTCTCCTTGATCGTCGCCGCGAGCAGGTCGCCCAGCGCGCCGGAGCCGGAGAGCTGCACGTTGCCGTGGCTGTCCTTCTCCTCGCCCGCGCCGATCAGGCGGCCCTGCTCGTCGTGGATGCCCTCGCTGACCGCGATCACGCAGCGGCCGAGCAGGCGGTAGACGCGGTCGACGTCGGCCAGGAAGTCCGCCATGCGGAAGACGCGCTCGGGGCAGTAGACCAGATGCGGCCCGTCCTCCTCGTGCTGGCGCGCCAGCGCGCTCGCCGCGGTCAGCCAGCCCGCGTGCCGGCCCATGATCACGTCGATCTTGATGCCCGGCAGGCTGCGGTTGTCCTGGTTGTCCCCCATCAGCGCCAGCGCGACGAAACGCGCCGCCGACGGATAGCCCGGGCAGTGGTCGGTGACGCGCAGGTCGTTGTCGATCGTCTTGGGCACGTGGAAGATCGCGAGCTCGTACTTCGCGTCCTGCGCCATGCGCGAGAGCAGGTTCGCCGTCTCGGCCGAGTCGTTGCCGCCGATGTAGAAGAACCAGTGCACGTCGAGCGCCTCGAGGCGGTGGAAGATCTGCTCGCACTCCTCGGGCGTGGGCTTCTTGCGCACCGAGCGCAGCGCCGAACCGGGCGTGCGCGCGACGGTCTCGAGCGTGGTGCGCGACTCGCGCCCCAGGTCGACGATGCGGTTCTGCAGCACCCCCTGGATGCCGTGGACGGCGCCCAGGATCGAGCCGACCTTCTTCGAGCCCTGGCAGGTCTCGACCAGGCCGACCAGGCTCTGGTTGATCACCGCCGTCGGGCCGCCGGACTGGCCGATGAGGACGTTCCCTTGCTTGGTGGGCATGCTGGCAGGCTCCTGGAGCCGTGACGCTACCGGTCGCACGGGCCAAGTCAATCCGCAGAGCGGGCGCCCTTGCGTCCTTCGAGGTCGGTCCCTACACTTCCCGCCCGCTTCGTTCCAACTCGAGTGCCCCGGTGGCGAAATTGGCAGACGCGCTAGCTTGAGGTGCTAGTGGGCTTAATCACCCTTGCTGGTTCGACTCCAGTCCGGGGCACCAACTCTCCCGCGCGCAGCGACCGGCTGCGCGGGAACACGCAACGAAGCGGCAGGGCCTTCCTCCGGCCCCGCGCACAGACTCAGTGCTCGGCCTGCTCGTCGAGCGGCAGCAGCACGCGCAGCGAGAGCTCGAAGCTCTTGGGGTCCAGCGCCAGGAAGACCAGCGCCGCGCTGGCGGCCTCGAAGGTCTTGAGCACGCGCTCCTCCTTCGCGAGCAGCTCCGGCATCTGCTGGCTGACGGCCTTGGAGCGCAGCGCGTCGAGGCGCTCGTTGACCATCTGGTCCAGGCGCTCCTTGTCCTCCGGCGTGAGCTCGTTGGCGCGCTTGCCCGCGAACTCCTCGCGCAGGACCTTCTGCTCCTCCCCGGGGCGGAAGCTCTTGTAGTCGAACTGCACCGCCGCGCGCGCGCGCTGCTGGGCCGACTCGCGCAGCACCGGCGTGATCGTGCGCGGGTTGAGCCACACGGCCAGGTTGGCGCGGTCGATCGAGGAGTGCGCCAGGGCGGAGAAGTGCTCGTCCTCCGAGAGGCGCGGGTACTTCGCGCCGCCGACCGAGAAGGTCTTGAGCAGGTGCCCCATCATCCCCAGCGAGTTGGTGATCACGGTCATCTCGCCCGCCTTGGCGACCACGATCACGCCGGTGCCGGGCACGAACTGCGACCAGAACTCGAAGGTCTGGTAGCCCGCGTCGGTGTTGCTGAAGAAGCCTGCCTCGTTCTTGTTGCGGCCCTGCAGTCCGAAGCGCTGGCCCTGGCCGCCGATCAGCTTCTCGAGGTCCTCGACCGTCTTCTGGTTCTTGGTCCACAAGACCAGCGCGATCGCCGGCACCGGATCGGCGTTGTGCGGCGGGCCCTCCGGATCGATCGGGTAGTCGTTGGGGCGCACGATCGCGCACCAGCGGTCCTTGAAGGCGCCGTCGAGATCGTTGATCAGCGCGTCGAGGTTCGGATAGCGCCCCGTGCCGCGGAAGGCGTCCTCGAGGTTCTGGCGCAGCGCGGGCTCGACCGAGGCCATCAGCATGCGCAGGAGCTCGCCCACCGGCGCGTGGAAGTAGGCGAAGAAGCCCGTGTCGCGCGGCGCGAGGCGGGCGACCTCCTCGAGCGTCTTCTTGTCGAAGCCGCGCGTGCGGTAGACCTTGGCCATGTCCGGCGTCAGGTGCTCGGCCGTGAACTCGCCGTGCAGGTCCAGCTGCAGCCCGCCGTCCAGGCCGAGCACGCCGATCGCGTTCTTGAGGCTGGGCAGCTGGAACAGCCGGCCCAGCAGCGCGGGCGCGAGGTCCTGCGACTTCGTGTCCGGCCAGGGGCCGCTCGCATCCAGTCCCTCGAGCAGCTTGCGCGAGTTGACGTACAGCTCGAACTCGTCGCGCTTGGGGCTGCGGTTGGCGTTCTGGATCCAGTCGTTGTAGCCCGCGCTCTGGAAGAAGGAGTCGGCGTAGCCGGCCTCCTTGAGGTCGAAGGCGGCCTTCACCAGCTCGGGCTTGGTGGCGACGATCACCACGTCGCGGATGCGGCCGACGAAGATCTCGCGCGGAAGCCCGCCGCCGCTGAGCGCGACGCTCTGCTCGCCGACGACGACCTTGATGCCGCGCTTCTCCAGGCCGAGCGGACCGGGGTGGCGCAGCATCGCCGCGCCGAGCTTGCCCAGCCAGTCGGTGCGGCCGTAGACGGCCCAGTCGGCCTGCTGCAGCGCCTTGCCGCGCACGTAGCCCGCGACCGCCAGCGCGCGGCCGCCGAAGACCTCCTGCGGCTGCTTGCCGAGCGGGATCTGCGCCACCTGCTCCTGCAGCGTCTTGAGCGTCTCGTCGATCTTCAGCTCGGCCGCCAGGCGCTTCCACTCGCTCGAGGCGGCCCAGGCCTGCACCGCCGGGTGGTGCAGCACGCGCTCCTCGATCGCGAGGTGCGGGAAGGTCGTGAAGGCCGAGGCGAGGTCGGTCTTGCCCACGTAGAAGTCGACGTCGCGCGGCGCGAGCGCCGCGAGGTCCTCCTTCAGCGCGCCCTCGAACGGGTTGTAGAGGAAGGTCGAGAAGGCGAAGAAGCCCGCGAACAGCAGGACGCCCAGGAGGATCGCGGCGATGCGCAGGAGGCGTGACTTCATGGATGGACGGTGCGGGGGGGTCGGGCGCTGTTCGATACCTTCTGGCGGCCCCGGATTCACGCTCCAACCCGGAGGGACGCGCGGATCGTGCCGGTCTTCCCGAGCCCCGCGGCGCGGCTCTCGATATCCTGGGAGGGAACCGGACCCCAGCGCCCGGCCCTGCGAGCCCCCCGAATGCCGATGCGGCCCAACCAGCGCGTCCAGAGCCTTTCCCTCTCCACCACGATCGCCTTGGACACGCGAGCCAAGGAGCTGATCAGCCAGGGCCGCGACGTCGTCAACATGACCGTCGGCGAGCCGGACTTCAGCGCCCCGGAGGTGGTGCAGGCCGCGGCCGTGACGGCCGTGCGCAGCGGCAAGGTGCGCTACACGCCGGCCGAGGGCACGCCCTCGCTGCGCAAGGCGATCGCGGCGCACGTCAGCGCCACGCGCGGCGTCGCGTTCGACGTGCCGGAGATCACGGTCTGCCACAGCGCCAAGCACGCGCTCTCGGGCGCCTGCCTCTCGCTGATCGAGCCCGGCGACGAGGTGCTGCTGCTCCTGCCCGCCTGGGTCAGCTACGTCGAGATCGTGCGCTGGGCCGGCGGCGTGCCGGTCAGCGTGCCCTCGCGCCCGGACTGCGGCCCGGACCTCGACGCGATCGCTCGCGCGATCACGCGCAAGACGCGCGGCATCCTGATCAACTCGCCCTGCAATCCCTCGGGCTACGTGATGAGCGAGGCCGAGGTGCGCGCGATCGCCGCGCTGGCCGAGAAGCACGACCTGTGGATCGTCTCCGACGAGATCTACCGGCGCCTGATCTACGAGGGCGAGCGCGACTTCAGCCCGGTCTCGATCTCGCCCGCGGTGCGCGCGCGCACGGTCGTCGTCGACGGCGCGAGCAAGGCCTTCGCGATGACCGGCTACCGCATCGGCTACGTCGCCGCGCCGCGCGAGATCGCCGCGGCCGTCGGTCGCCTGCACAGCCAGCTCACGGGCGCGCCGAACTACATCTCGCAGAGCGCCTTCGAGGCCGGCCTGCTGGCCGAGCCGCCCGAGGTCGCGCGCATGTGCGGCGAGTTCGACAAGCGCCGCCGCCGCATCGTCGAGGGCCTGCGCGCGCTCGGTCTGGAGACGCCCTGGCCGCGCGGTGCGTTCTACGCCTTTCCGCGCGTCGCGCCCTTCCTCGACGCGCGCGGCTCGGCGGGCTTCTGCGAGGACCTGCTCGAGGAGCAGAACCTGGCCGTCGTGCCGGGCTCGGCCTTCGGCGTCGAGGAGCACGTGCGCTTCTCGTACGCGACCTCGCTCGACGTGATCGAGAAGGCGCTGGCACGCTTTGCCGCGTTCCTCGCGCCGCGCCAGGCCCAGCGCGTCTCCGCCGCTCGCCGCTGAGCGCACGAGGGCCATGCAGCCCGCGAAGCAACGCATCGTCGCCACGCTCCTCGCGCACGGCTGGTGGCTCGTGCCGCTGGTGCTCGTGGTCTGGTTCCGCCAGCTCGATCTGGCCGTGCCCGTCGCCGCGCCGACGCTCGACGAGTCCTGGCACGCGGTCAAGGGCTGGGAGCTGCTCACCAGCGTGCGCCTGGGCATCGACAGCGTCTTCACCTACGGGCGCCTGGGCTGGTTCCACGACCCGCAGGACCTGACGCAGCTCTACCACTGGCGCTTCTGGGGCTGGGAGCTCGCGCTCAAGCTCTCGCTCGCGGCCGTCTGCGCCGTGCAGGCCCTGCGCGTCGAGCGCCGCGGCGCGCGCTGGGTCTGCGCGCTGGCGCTGGCCGCGCTCGCGGGCGGGCCGGACGCCTTCGCGCTGCTCGCGCTGCTGGCGCTCTTCGTGCACGTGCTCGACTCGCGCGAGCACGGTTCGCGCGGCGAGTGGCTGGCCTGCCTCGCGGCGGCGCTGCTGGCCAACGTCAAGTTCACCTACTTCCTCGTCTGGGCCGCGGGCGTCGCGCTGGCCGCGCTGGCGCTGCTGCTCGAGGCGCCGCGCCGGCGCACGCTGCTCTACCTCGTGCGCGCGCTGGGCTCGTTCGCGTTCCTCTGGATGCTCTTCGGGCAGTCGCCGGCGAACCTGCCGGTCTGGATCGCGAGCTCGTGGGAGATCGCCAGCGGCTACAACGACGCGATGTCGGCCGCGGGGCCCGCGCGCGAGCTCGTCCTGGCGCTGGCGATGCTGGCGCTGCTCGTGCTGGTGCTCGGCCTGGAGCTCGCGCGCGGCGAGCGCTCCTGGCGCCGCGTCGCGCTCGTGCTGCTCGTGCTGGGCGCGGCGCTGGTCGGCTACAAGAACGCCTTCACGCGCCAGATCGGCAACGCGGACATCTTCTTCGCGCTCGCGCCGGCCGCGAGCTGGTTCGTGCTCGCGCCGCTCCAGACGAGCGCGGCGACGCTCGTGCGCGCGGGCCTGCTCGTGCTGGGACTGTGCGGCCTCGCGCTCTCGCACCCGCAGCGCGACGCCACGCCCGCGCGGGCGCTCGGCTGGCGCGCGCGCTGGGCCGCGCGCACGCTCGACGATCTCGTCCACCCCTGGTCCCTGCGCCAGCGCATCGACGAGCAGGGCGGCGAGATCGTCACGCGCTGGGAGCTGCCGCGCATCCGCGCCAAGGCCGGCCTGGAGACCATCGACCTGTTCCAGAACCGCCAGGCGCTGCTCGCGCTGAACGGGATGAACTACCACCCGCGGCCGGTGTTCCAGGGCTATTCGGCCTACACGCGCGCGCTGGCCGAGCTCAACCGCGACTTCTACCGCGGCGAATCCGCGCCGGTGTTCGTGCTCTACGCGCTCGAGACGATCGACCAGCGCCTGGCGATCGCCGACGACGCGCCGGCCTTCGACGAGCTGCTGCTGCGCTACGTCCCGGTGGCGAGCGAGCGCGAGTGGCTGCTCCTGCAGCAGGATCCGGCCGGCGCGCGCAGCGCGGAGCGCGCGGAGCTCGCGCCGCGCACGCTCGCGCTGGGCGAGTGGATCGACCTCGAGCCGGCCGAGGGCGAGGCGCTCGAGCTCGCGCTCGACGTGCAGCGCTCGCGGCGCGGCGATCTCGTCGCGCTCGCGCTGCGCGGCCCGGCGCTCTTCTGCGAGATCGAGCGCGCCGACGGCTCGCGCGAGCGGCGGCGCCTGATCGCGCGCTCGGCCGCGGCCGGATTCCTCGTGCGCCCGTGGCTGGAGACGCAGGACGCGGTGGCGCGCACGTTCTGCGGCGAGCGCCTGCCGGGGCTGAAGCGCCTGCGCGTGCTCGCCGACGCGGGCGAGGAGGCGCTCTGGCGGCCGCAGCTGGTCGCGCGCCTGGCGCGGCGCGACGGCCTGCTGCCGCCGCTGCGGCCGCAGTGCGTCGCGGCGCTGCGCTTCTCCGACTTCGCGCCCGCGCCGCTGGAGGTGGTCAGCGCCACGCCCGAACGCAAGGTCCCCTTCCAGGGCCGCGACGTGCACGTCGTCGACGCGCCCTCGGCCCTGCGCTGGGATCTCGAGCCCGGGCACTACCGCCTGCGCGCGAGCTATGGGATGCTCGATGCGGCCTGGCAGGATCCCGCGCCGACCGACGGCGCGCTGGTGATCGTCACGCTGCAGAGCGGCAAGAAGCTCGAGACCCTCTTCCGCCGCCTGCTCGAGCCGCAGAAGGCCTGGGAGGACCGCGGCTTCCAGCCCCTCGACCTCGAATTCGACGTGCACGAACCTGCGCAGCTGTACCTGCGCACGCGCGTCGGCTGGCACGAGGACGGCACGCGCGACTGGACCTTCTGGGAAGGCCTCACGATCGAACGCTCATGAGCACGGACACGCATCGACTGGCAGCCGCCGGAACCGCCCCGGGCGGGACGCGGCTGGACCGCTTCTCGTTCGGCTTCGTACTGCTGGTCTGGCTGCAGTGCATGATCCTGGCGCAGGTCTTCATCGCGGCCTACGCACCGCGCACGCCCTACGCCGACGACATCGCGATGTTCTACATGCCCGTGCACGGCGTCCCGCTGGGAACCTACCTGTGGAGCCTGCACAACGAGCACCGCCTGCCGCTGCCGAAGATCGTGCAGTGGCTGCTCTACCAGTGGACCGGCGACATCCGCTCGGGGATGTTCGTGCAGGCGCAGATCTACGGCGCGATCGCGCTGGCCTGCGTGCTGGCTGCGCGGCGGCTGCGCGGCGCCTCGCGGCCGTGGGACGCGTTCTTTCCGCTGATGTGGCTGCAGCTGGGCAACAGCGAGAACCTGCTGATGGGCTTCCAGCTGTGCATCGCGATCCCCGGCGCGGCCGTCTGCAGCGTGCTCTTCCTGGGCGCGCTCTCGGAGCGGCGCCTGTGGCCCTCGCGCGCGATCCCCTGCGGGCTGGCGCTGCTCTCGCTGCCGATGTGCGGCGGCGGCGGACTGCTGCAGGCTCCCGCGCTCGGCGCGTGGTGTGCCTGGCTGGGCTGGTCCAACCGCAAGCACGCGCTCGCGCGCGAGCGCCGCGGCGCGCGGCTGTACCTGCTCTTCGCGCTGCTGACCGCCGGGCTGTGCGGCGCCTACCTGATCGGCTTCGAGCGACCGCCGCAGATGAGCTACGTCGTCAAGGAGAACCCGATCTGGAAGATGGCGCTGTGCAACCTGTGCGCGCCCTTCGGTCCGAGCCTCTCGAGCTGGCGCCCGCTGATCGACATCCCGATCGCACTGGGCGCCCTGGCGCTCGGCCTCGTGCTCGCGCGCCGCTTCTGGCGCGAGCGCGATCCGCGCGCTCTCGGCGTGCTGGCCGTGATGCTCGCCGGCGCGATGCTGGTCGGCGGCATCGCGCGCGGCCGGCCGGTCGAGGGCAACGTGCTGGTCGCCAACCGCTACATCCCGCTGCCCGCGCCGTTCTTCGTCGCCCTGACGCTCGGCGCGCTCGCGCTGCTCTCCCGGCGCTGGCGCGAGCTCGCGCTCGGCGCCGCGTGCCTGCTGATGGCCTGCGTGCTCCCGAACTCGACCAGCTACGGCCTCGGGGAAGGCCGCCTGCGCCACGAGCACGAACGGCAGCTCGACCAGCTGGTCGACGCGCACGCGAGCTGGTCGAAAGTGCACGCGCACTACACCGAGCACTTCATCCTGGGCATGTCGGACATCGCCACCTGGCTGCTGACCTACTACATGCACAACGGGCTGCCGCCCTTCGACCACGGCGCGCAGTACTCGCTCGAGCCCTCGGACTACCCGGGCTTCGACACCGCGCCGCGCGAGGTGCGCTACAAGGTGCAGCCGACCGACCGCTTCCTCGACGGCGAGCTGACCACCTGCATCCGGCCCGAGACGAGCTTCGAGTTCCCGATCAGCCCGACGAACCACCGCTTCACCTGCCTGGTCGGCGTGCCGAGCCTGCTGCTCGGCTCCGAGCGCCATCCCGGCCTGCGCGCGCGCATCACGCTGCGCAGCGAGGATGGCCGCGAGACCGAGCTGGGCCGCGTCACGCTCGATCCGGTGCACATCCCGGCCGACCGCGGCATGCAGCAGCTCTCCTACACCTGGGAGCCGGGCACGGCCACTGCGCTGCTCCTGACCTTCGAGAGCGCCATTCCCCCGGGCGGACGCGTGGTCGCGGACTGGGTCGGCCTGCGCAAGCCGCACATCGAGTGAGCCCGCGCCCGCATCCCGGCACGCCGCGAATCGTCTGCTAGACTGCGCTCCCGCTCCGGCACTCCGCATGGTTCGCCCCCTGATCAGCCTCGTCCTGCCCGTCTACAACGAGGGCGAGAACATCGCCGAGTGCCTGCGCCGCATCGACCGCGCGCTCTCGGGCGAGGCGCACGAGATCCTGGTCTGCTACGACATGGACGGCGACACGACGCTGCCCGCGATCGCGGCGATGCCCGACCGGCCGGAGAGCGTGCGCCTGGTCAAGAACACGCTCGGCCGCGGCGCGCCCAAGGCGATGCGCGCGGGCTTCGCCGCGGCGGAGGGCGACGTGGTCGTGACCACCATGGCCGACCTCTCGGATCCGCCCGAGCTGATCCCGCGCATGGCGGCGCTGGTGCGCGCCGGCGCCGACGTGGTCTCGGGCTCGCGCTACATGCCGGGCGGCGAGCAGCACGGCGGTCCGCTGGTCAAGCGCACGCTCTCGCGCTCGGCGGGCCTGCTGCTCTACTGGATCTGCGGCCTCAAGACGCACGATCCGACGAACAACTTCCGCGCCTACAGCCCGCGTTTCCTCTCCACCATCGAGGTCGAGAGCCAGCGCGGCTTCGAGATCGCGCTCGAGCTGACGGTCAAGGCGCACCTCGCCGGCGCGCGCGTGACGGAGATCCCCAGCTCCTGGACCGACCGCAGCGCGGGCAAGAGCAACTTCAAGCTCTGGAAGTGGATGCCGAACTACCTGCGCTGGTTCGCGCGCGCGGTGCTCGCGCCGGTGCTGGCGCTGGCGGCCCTGTGCGTCAGCCAGTCCTGGGCCTGCTGGCAGGCGCGCGCACGCACCGACGAGCTGCGCCTGGAGCTCGGCGCGCCCTTCGCCGCTGCGCTGGCGGTGCTCGTGCTCGCGCGCGTGCTGCGCGGGCGCAACACGCGCTGGGACGTGCTGCAGCCGCTCGTGTGGATCCTGCCGCGCACGCTCGCGCCGGTCAGCCCCGCGGGCTGGGCCGCGATCGCTCTGGCGAGCCTGGTGCTGCTGGTGCTCTCGCTGCGGCGCGCCAGCTCGCGCGCCGCGGCCTTCCCCGTGCTGGCGACGGCCGGCGGCGAGGCGCGCGGCAAGCACGAGGGATGAGCGCGACGAAGGCCAGCGACGCCCGCTCGCGCGCGCTCTTCGTGCTGGGCTGGCTCGCGGTCTGGCTGGCGCAGGTGCTGCCGGCGCGCGTGATCGCCGACGACGCGCTCGATCCGTCCTGGTCGCAGGCGCTGGGGCGCTTCTTCGCGCAGCGCCTGCAGATCGGCGTCGACTACGTCTTCACCTACGGGCCGCTGGGCTACTTCTCGACCAACGTCTACGAGCCGAGCGTCTTCTGGCACAAGCTCCTGGGCTGGGAGATCGGCTGGCGCCTGCTCGCGAGCTGGTTCGTCGCGCGCGCGCTCTGGCGCGTGAGCGGCCGCGTCGAGCGCGCGCTCGCCTTCGCGCTGCTCGTGCTCGTGCCGCTGGTCTTCGACGCCTGGGCCTTCGCGGTGATCGTCGCGGTGACCACGCTGCTCGCCGAGCGCGAGCGCAGCGGCCCGTGGCTGCGCGCCGCCGGCTTCGCGCTGCTCTCCTCGCTGGCGCTGGTCAAGTTCACCTTCGCCGCCGCGGCCGGTGCGTGCGCGCTGGCGCTGGCGCTGCAATCGCTCGAGCGCGAGGGCCCGCGCGCGCTCGCGCGCGACCTCGGGCTGTGCGCCGCGAGCGGGCTCGCGCTGTGGTTCGCGGCGGGACAGGGCCTCGCGAACCTGTGGCCCTGGCTCCAGAACTCGCTGCGCATCGCCTCGGCCTACAACGAGGGCGAGTCCAAGCCCGCCGGCGCGCTGGCGAACGCGATCGGCTTCGCCGCGCTGGGCCTGTGCTGGCTGCTCGCCGCGCAGGGCGCGCTGGCGCGGCCGCGCGAGCGAGGCCGCCTCGCGGTCGGCGCCGCGTTGGCCGCGGCCGTGTTCCTCTCGTTCAAGGCCGGCTACGTGCGCGGCGACGACCACACGAGCTACTTCCTGGGCTTCGTGCTCGTCGCGGGCTGGCTGCTGCCGCGCGCCGAGGGAACGGGCGCGCGCCTGCGCACGGCCGCGAGCGCGCTGCTCGCCGCGCTGGCGCTGGTCGGCATCGTCACCGCGCCCGAGGAGGAGGACATCTCCGCGCCCGCGCTGCTGGGTGACTTCGCCGCGCGACTTCCGCTCAACGTGCACGACGTGTTCCTGCCGCTCGCCTCGCGCGCGACGCTCGAGGCCGCGCGCGCCGAGCGCGCGCAGCGCTTCGACCTGCCGCGCATCCGCGAGCGCGTCGGCACTGATCCGATCGACGTGGTGAACTTCCACCAGGGCGTGGCCTTGCTCAACGGCCTGAACTACGTGCCGCGGCCCGTGTTCCAGAGCTACGTCGCGTTCACGCCACAGCTGCAGGAGCTCGACGTGCGCTGGTACGAGAGCACGGCCGCGCCGCGCTGGGTGCTCTTCAAGCTCGAGACGATCGACGACCGCCTGCCGGCGATGGAGCAGTCGCGCCTCTTCGAGACGCTGCTGCGCTGGTACAAGCCCGTGCTGGCCGAGCGCCGCGAGCTCCTGCTCGAGCGCCGCGCCCAGGCGCTCCCTCCCGCGCAGCGCACGCGCGAGCTCGAGCGCGAGATCGGCTTCGGCGAGGAGCTGGCGCTGCCCGCGACGCGCGCCGAGGCGCGCCTCCTGACGCTCGACGTGCGCACGAAGCCGCTGGGACGGCTGGCACAGTTCCTCTACCGCGCGCCCGAGCTGCACCTCTCGCTGCGCGACGAGTTCGGCAACCAGCGCACGCTGCGCATCGTGCCGGGGATGATGCGCACCGGCGTGCTGATCGATCCCTTCGTGCCCTCGGGCGACGGCTGGGCGCAGTTCCTCGTCGGCGGACGGCTGCCGCGCACGCTCTCGCTCAAGCTGCTCGTGCCGCCCGGCTGGGAGTGGATGTACGAGCCGCAGGTCGGCCTGGTCGTCGAGAGCGCGCAGGGCTACGCGCCGCCGCGCGACGACGCGCTCGCGCAGTCGCTGCACGCCTTCGTCTTCGCGCGCATGCCTGACGGGCTGCAGGTGCCGCGGCCGTCGCTGCGCCTGGACTTCCTGGGGCGCGACACCTCGTTCGTCTTCGCGCCCTCGGCGATGAGCTGGATGCTGCCGGCCGGACGGCACACGCTCGGCGCGATCTTCGGCCTGACCGAGGCGCCGCGCCGCGAGCCCTCGACGCGCAAGGCCGCCTTCCGCGTCGGCCTGGTCGACGGGCAGCAGCAGAAGCTGCTCTTCGAGCGCTGGATCGACCTCGACAAGGCCGAGGACCGCGGCGCGCTGCGCATCGACCTGGAGTTCGAGGCCGCGCACGAGTGCCAGCTCGTGCTCTTGACCGCGCTGCCCGAGGGCGACCCGACGAAGAACGCCTGGTGCTGGTGGTCGCAGGTCGAGATCGACGCGCACAAATGAGGAGAGGCGCGGGGTACGCGCCTCTCCGTGCGAACCGCAGCGCTTCTCAGATCGCGCCGAGCTTGACCTGCTCGGAGATCCAGGGCACGACCTCGTCCAGGATCTTCGCGAGCGGCGTGGTCGCCTCGAAGCCGAGCAGCTTCTTCGCCTTGCTCACGTCGGGCGTGCGCAGCTGCACGTCGTGCTCGAAGGGCGGGTCGCTGACGAAGCGGAAGGGCTTCGAGCTGCCGTGGATCTTGCGCCAGATCGCCTCGCCGAGCTCGAGCACGGTCGTGCGCGCCGCGGTCGAGATGTTGAAGTCCTCGTTCAGCGCCTTGGGATGCTCGATGCACACGCGGATGCCGCGCGCGAGGTCGCCGCCGTAGGTGTAGTGGCGCACCTGCTGGCCGTCGCCGAGGATGTGCAGCGGGTCCTGGCCCTTGAGCACCTTCTGCACGAGGTCCGGCACGACGTGGCTGAGCGCCAGCTTGACGTTGCCCGAGTGGATCTCGTGCTCGCCCTTGGCGCGGCCCTCGCCGATGCCGACGCAGTTGAACGGCCGCACGATCGTGCAGGGCAGCCCGTACTGCTCGCGCGCGCCCTTGGCGTAGTACTCGCACGAGAGCTTCTGGAAGCCGTAGGTCGAGCGCGGCGGCGGCGAGGTGAACTGCGCGCCTTCCGGCGTCGGGAAGACCGAGGTCGACTCGTACACCATCGAGGAGCTGAGCAGCGTCGCCTTCTGCAGCTTCATCTCCTTGTGGGCCCAGATCGCCGCGTCGAAGCTGGCCGCGGTGATGCGGTCGTTCTCGGCGATCAGGTCGTAGGCGTACTTGTGGAAGTACGAGATGCCGCCGATCATCGCCGCGCACATCACGAAGTGGTCGCAGTCGGCGACGAGCTTCTTGAGCAGCGCGACGTCCTTGGCGTCGCCTTCGACGAGCTTGTAGCGCGGGTGCTTGTCGTAGGACTTGGCGACCTTGCCGTACTTGCCGAAGTTGTCGATGCCCACGACCTCCCAGCCGTGCTCGAGCAGGTCGGCGACGAGGTAGCCGGCGATGAAGCCGTTCGAACCGGTGACGAGGACCTTCATAGGACGGTCATTCCTCCAGGGACGGACTTCCAGACGTCGATCACGGGCTTGCCCAGGTAATCGAGCTTCTTGTACGCGCTGTGCGGGGTGCCGATGAAGATGAGGCCCGAGCGCGCGATGACCTCCTCGGGCGGCAGGATCCACGAGCGCTCGAGGAAGGGATCGGCGCAGAGCACCTCCTTCGCCTCGAACGCGAGCGACTTCTTCAGCTTGTAGGAGAGCGAGTCGCGCGGGTCGTCGCAGTCGGCCTTGAAGGTCATGCCGAGGATGCCGACGGTCAGGTTGCGCAGGTCGTACTTCGAGGCCGCGCGCCGCACGAGGTAGTTGGGCAGGCCTTCGTTCACCAGCATGGCCGAGTGGCCGAGGAAGAAGGCGTTGTTGTTGAAGTTCGAGAGCTGCATCGTGTCCTTGAACAGACACGGGCCGGCCGCGAACCCGGCGGTCGGGAAGCCGCGCGCACGCGGGTACTTCTCCGTCATCGCGCGGTGGATCTCGTAGAAGTCCAGGCCGTAGTCGTTGGCGATCATGTAGAACTGGTTCGCCACCGCGAACTGGATGTAGCGCCAGGCGTTGTTGTAGAGCTTGGTCAGCTCCGCGCCGACGGTCGGCAGCACGATCACCTGGTCGGTCAGCAGGCGGAAGAGCGCCGCGGCGCGCTCCTCGGCGCGCGGCGTGACGCCCGAGACGATCTGCGGCAGCGAGTGGATCTCCTCCAACGCGACGCCCTGCGCCACGCGCTCGGGGCAGAAGGCCACGTCGACCTCGAAGCCCGAGGTCTGCAGCGCGTGCGCGACGTGGTCGGTCGTGCCGGGGTAGACCGTGCTGCGCAGGATCAGCAGCTGGCCGTTGCGCAGGCGCGAGCGGTCCTTCTTGATCAGGTCGCCGTAGACCTCCAGGCGCGGGTTGAGGTGCTCGTCGAGCGGCGTGCCGATCACGGTGATCACCGTGTCGGCCGAGCGGATCACGTCCGCGTCGGTGGTGGCCTCGAAGCGCCCGCTCCGGCGCACCTCGAGCAGCAGCTCGTCCGCGCCCTTGTCGAGGAAGGGCATGCGGCCCTGGTTGGTCTCGTCGACCTTCTTGGCGTCGATGTCGAGGGCGATGACGCGCTTGCCGGCCTTCGCGAACGCCAGGCCGAGCGGCAGCCCGACGTGGCCGCAGCCGCCGATGATGACGATGTCTGCCATGTGGCCTCCGGAGGGAGAAGGCCCTTGAAAGGGTGCGGGGGGAGCGGGAGGGCGCGCTCGAAAACAGCGGGGGCGGCGCGCGACCGAACAGGATATCGCAAGTTGGGGCAGGGCGCCACGGGGCAGCTGCCTCCGCAGGCGCCCGGACGCGCTAATCCCCCTCGGCCGGGCCCTTCTTGGGCGCGTCCTCGCCGGCCTTGGCGCGCGGCATGATGGCCGGTCCCGGCGCCGCGACGCCGTCCTTGTCGACGGTGAACGGAACGGGCAGCTGCGTCACGGGATCGAGCTCGGTCACGGGCTCCTTCTCGGGGTACTTGGGCTGCTCGGGCTCCTCGCCCTTCTCCTGCTGGATGCGCGTGCGATCGCCGATCCACAGGAGCACGGATCCCGAGGGCACCTTCGCGTCGGTCGAGAGCTCGCTCGGTGCGTAGACCTGGATGTCGGTCAGCGCGACCTCGTAGCCGCCGCCGCTGGCGCTGCGGCTGCTCGGCACCGTCAGCGGCGTGAACGCGCCTAGGCGCGCGTTGGGGAAGAGGATCTCGCTCTCCTCGCGCAGCGAGGCGTCGAAGTAGCGCTTGCCGTGCGCCTCGACCAGATCGATCGGCACGCTGATCTGCCCGCGCTCGCGCGCCTCGTCCTCGCCGACGTGCCAGATCACGAGCCCGGCGCGGAAGAAGTCGGCGTCGAAGCCGACCTTGTTGCGCACCTCGAGCAGGTAGTACTCCTCGCCTGTCGGCGAGAGCGGGATCTTGAGCGCCTCGTTCGCGCGGCCCTCGACGCCGCGCAGGAGGATGTGCTGGCGCTCGCTCGGCAGGATCGTGCGCGCCGTCAGCCAGCCCAGCCGGATCTTGCACCAGGCGCACAGGTGGAAGGGCCGGTCGGGCCCCGAGGGCGCCGCGCCGAGGTGGCCGATCGCCATCACGCAGAACTCCCCCACTCCCGTGCGGTGGCCGTAGCCGTAGAAGTCGGGCAGCCCGAGCATGTGCCCGAACTCGTGGCAGTGCACGCCGATCGAGGTGAAGCTCGCGCCGCCCTCCGCGATGATGTAGTAGGGCACGTCGCGCCCGCCGGCCTGCACCGAGGCGCGGTGCGGCCACAGCTGCGAGCCGCGCAGGCTCTCGCGCTCGCCAGCGTAGAGGAAGACCACGCCGTCGAACCCGTCGAGCGCGTTCGCGCCGAACTTGTCGCGCGCGGACTTGAGCGCGTCCTGGAAGATCGTGTGCGTGCCCGGCGCTCCGCCGCCCATGTCCTGCGCGTCGTAGTAGGCCCAGGTCTCGGGCACGCCGACCCAGTCGAAGACCTTGCCCGTGACGTCGAAGGTGCCGATCGACATCTCCTGGTAGTAGTCGCGCAGGCTGCCGCAGGTCGCGCGGCCGTCGGGCGACTGCTTGTACTCGTTCTTCGAGAACATCAGGCGCTCGAAGTCCTTGCTCGTGTACGCCGCGTTGTGCTTGCGGTCGGAGAACTCGACCAGCAGCACCGCGAGCTTGAACGTCTTGCCCTTCCAGTCGACGACCTCTTCCTCCTTTGCGCCGACGGGCTTGGGCGAGACGATCAGCGTGCTCTCCTCGCGCTGCACGAGCACGCTGAAGAAGCGCTTGTCCTTGAGCGCGCGCCGCAGCTGCGTGGCGCCGGTGTAGCTCGTCTTGTCGACCTGCGTGAACGTGTCGCCGACCTTGAGCCCCGCGCGCGCCGCAGCCGAGCCGCCGCGAACCTCGGTGATCTCGAAGTGGCCCTGCGTGTGGCGGTAGTCGAAGCCCGGATCGCCCGCGAGCTCGCCGCTGCCGAGCTCGACCTTGACCTCGCGCTTGACCGCGGGCCGGCGCACGTTGAGCTGCACGGCAGTGCCGACGCGCAGCGAGGCGAGCGCGTTCTCGAGGTCCTCGGCCTCGGCCAGCTTGTAGCGCCCGAGCATGCGCACGAGATCGCCGGGGAGCAGGCCCTCGTTCGCCGCGGGCGAACCGGGTTCGACGCTGGCGATCTCGGCGCCGGCGGAGCGGAACGCGCCGAAGCGGATGCCGAGCGCGGGGCGCAGCTTCTTCGGGCCGGAGGTCCTGGGCTCGTAGGCCTTGAGCGTCTCGACGGTCTTGAGGTCGGCGGGGAGCTCGCTGGTGGTGCGCGGGAGCTCGTCGAGGGGCCGCGCGAACCCGGCGCAGAGCAGGAGCAGCAGGCCGCGCACGAGGTTCACGAGCGCTGCTCCCGGGAGCTCACTGGGCGCGCACGCTGTACGCGTTGCGCGACTGCGGGAACTCGGCCAGCGCGGCCTTCTGCACCTGCTGCAGGAGCTCGGGATCGCTCGCGTCGGCGAAGACGTAGAACTTCCACAGCTCGCGGTAGCTGCGCTCCAGATCCGCCAGGCGCGGGACCTTGCCCGCGAAGTCCGCCAGCGGCCGCACCTCGCTCTGGCCCGGCCAGCGCACGTGCATGCGCGCCTCCTTGAGCTGCATCTCCTTGGCCGGGCAGTACACGATCACGTCGACGCTCTTGCCCGTGGCGAAGCGCACGAGGTCGGCGATGCGGCCCTCGATCTCGCTGCGCGCCTTGGCGCCGCCGGGCGCGAAGAAGCGCTTGACGAGCTCGCCCTGCACGTCCTCGTTCTCGTAGCGCGGGAAGACGCAGGCGCGCTTGTAGAGCTGGCGCTCGCGGAAGCGCTTGACGAGCGCGCGCACGCGCTCGCGCACGGGCTTGTCCTTCTTCTCGACGGCGCGCTCGAGCAGGTCGAGCACCGAGTGGTCGTCCTGGTCCTGGAAGTCGGCCTCGGAGAGCGCGCCCGCGCCGATGGCGAGCTCGACGGCGCGCGCGACCAGGGCGCCCGCCGCGACCTTGGCGTGGTGGTAGTAGACGCGCTCGGAGAAGTAGTAGCGCGCCTCGAGCATGCGCACGACCTCGGAGAGGATGTCCTCGCGCAGGAGGTCGTGCTTGGCGAGGTCGATGAAGAGGTTGCCGCTGGTGCGCTCGATCTTGAAGTAGCTCGTCACGCGCGGATCGATCGAGAGCTTGAGGCCCGTGAAGTACGCGTCGCGTGCGAGGTAGTCGAGGATGTCCGAGGCGATCGTGCCGCCGACGATCTGTGCCCAGCAGGGCGGCACGCGCCGGCCGCGGCCGGTCAGCACCGCCAGCACGTCCTCGGCCAGGCCCTGCTCGCGCAGCGCGCGGCCGAGCGCCGTGCCCGCGCCGAGCACGCGCTCGAAGCGCTCGGGCCGGTCGTGGCGGCCGAAGATGCCGTCCTGGTCCTCGATCGAGTGGCCGAAGGGGATGTGCGTCACGTCGTGCAGCAGCGCCGCGCTGCGGATCACGCGCGCCTCCTCCTCGCTGACGCCGACGCAGCCGGCGGGATCGAGCTCGTAGGAGAGGTTGACCGCGTCGATCATGCGCGCGGCCATGTGCAGGCTGCCGATCGAGTGGTCGAAGCGCGTGTGCAGCGCGCCGGGGTAGACGAGGTAGGCCGTGCCCAGCTGCTTGACGCCGCGCAGGCGCTGCATCTCGTGCGTGTCGAGCAGGCGCAGCTCTTCGTGCGTCAGGTACACGTCGCCGTGCACCGGATCGCGGATCACGCTGTATCGTTTGCGGCCGGCCATGCGCGTCGAGGGGCGCAGAGGATAGCGCGAGAAGGCGGCAAGGAGCGCGTAAAACGTCTGCGCAAAGGTCGGTCGCGAGCCGGAACGGTCGATCCCGTCACGCGCGGCTCGACGAGCACGCGTGCTACCATCAGCCTCCGCCATGGGCCTCGCAACCGCCAGCTTGCTGCTCGCCGCCGCGCTCCTGCCGCAGGATCCGCGCGCCGGCAAGCCCGCCGCCCCGCCCGACGGCAACAAGCTCGTGCGCGTCGAGCTCCTCGCCGATCGCACCGCGATCCACGCGGGCGAGCACTTCACGCTGGCGGCGAAGCTCGCGGTGCAGCGCAACTGGCACATCTACTGGGGCGAGAACCCCGGCGACTCGGGCGTGCCGACGCGGCTGGAGCTCGAGGGCCCCAAGGGCTTCGTGATCGGCGCGCCGCGCTTCCCCGTCCCGCTGCGCCACGTCGATGCGGGCGACATCGTGATGTACGTGCACGAGGGCGAGGTGCTGGTGCTCTTCGACGTCGAGGCGCCGGCCGCGCTCGCCGCGGACGCGAAGAGCGAGTTCGCGCTCGACGCCAGCTGGCTCGTCTGCATCCGCGAGTGCTACGAAGGCGCGGGCTCCGCCGCGCTGACGCTGAAGACGTCGGCCGGCAGCGCGCCGGAGAAGGCCAACGACGCGCTCTTCGAGAAGGCACGCGCGGCGCTGCCGCGGAAGCTCGACGGATTGCAGGGCCTCGACGCGCAGTTCGCGATCGACGTGCAGAAGCGCGAGGACTTGCGCCTGGTGCTCGGCGTCGCCGGCGCGCAGGAGCTCAGCTTCTTCCCCGCCGAGCAGGCCGAGCCCGCGCTCGTCTCGAGCGCGAGCGGCGCGGAGGGACGCCTGGAGCTGGTCTACCGCTGGAAGGAGCTGCCCAAGGGCGATCAGAAGATCGGCTTCCCGGGCATCCTCAACGTCAAGACCAAGGATGGAACGGCGAGCTTCTGGTTCGACCGGAAGTTCTTCGCCGGATACGGGAACTGAAACCCTGGGAGGATGAACCGATGTCGACCCTGAACAAGCTCTCGATCCTCGTGCTCGCCGGCCTCGCGCTGACGGGCAGCGCCTTCGCCCTGCGGGACGACGGCAAGCAGGAGCGTCCGAAACCCGAGATGAAGAAGGAGGCCGCGGCCGCCGAGATCGGCAAGCCCGCGCCGGCCTTCGAGCTCAAGGACCTCGACGGCAAGAGCGTCAAGCTCGCCGACTACAAGGACAAGATCGTCGTGCTGGAGTGGTTCCAGCCCAGCTGCCCGTTCTGCGTCGGCGGATACGCGGAGGAGGGCGCCTGCCGCCAGACCTCCGAGAAGCTGCAGAAGGACGGTGTCGTGTGGCTGCTGGTCAACTCGACCAACGACTCGCTCGACGACAGCAAGGCCGAGAAGAACAAGGAGTTCTTTGCCTCGCGCAAGCTGCGCCACACCGTGCTGCTCGACGCCGACGGCCGCGTCGGACGCGCCTACGGCGCCAAGACCACGCCGCACTGCATGGTGATCGACGCCAAGGGCAGCCTCGCCTACCGCGGTGCGATCGACAACGCGCAGGAGAAGGACGCCAAGGAGCGCATCAACTACGTCGAGAACGCCGTGCGCGAGCTCAAGGCCGGAAAGCCGGTCACGAAGTCCGAGACGCGCTCGTACGGCTGCTCGGTCAAGTACAAGGCCGACCCCAAGTCGTGATCCACGCACACCACCAGCTCTGAACGCGCGCTCGCGGGGCACGGACGTGCCCTGATCCGCGACGTTCCGTGACGAACGCTCCGCGCCGGTCCTCTCGGACCGGTGCGGAGTCTTTTTTCCCAGGGCGGACGTCGTGTGACGTCCGGAACGACATCGAAAGGAATCCCAGGACATGAAGACGACACTCACCAGGCTTCCGCTGCTGGGCCTGGCGGCGCTGCTCGCGACGAGCACGCTGCTTCCGGCCCAGGAGCGCAAGAAGGACGAACCCAAGGAGGAGCCCAAGCGCGAGAAGGTGACGCCGGCCGAGATCGGCAAGCCCGCCCCCGCGTTCGAGCTCAAGGACCTCGCGGGCAAGACGGTCAAGCTCTCCGACTACAAGGGCAAGATCGTCGTGCTCGAGTGGTTCCAGCCGACCTGCCCCTACGACGTCAAGGGCTACAACGAGGGCGGCAACTGCCGCACCACCGGCGAGAAGCTCGAGAAGGACGGCGTGGTCGTGCTGCTCGTCAACTCGAGCAACCCGAAGAACGAGAACGCCGACCTCAAGGCGAACCAGGAGTTCTTCACCTCGCGCAAGATCTCGCCGCGGCTCCTGATGGATCCCGAAGGCACCGTCGGCCACGCCTACGGCGCGAAGTCCACGCCGCACTGCATGGTGATCGACGCCAAGGGCAACCTCGCCTACCGCGGCGCGATCGACAACGCGATGGAGAAGGACGCCAAGGAGAAGGTCAACTACGTGGAGGCCGCCGTGCGCGAGCTCAAGGCCGACAAGCCGGTCACCACGAAGGAGACCCGCTCCTATGGCTGAGGGGTCAAGTACTGAGGCCGCAGTTCGCGGACTCCAGACCACGCGAGGCGGCCGCAAGGCCGTCTCGCTGGCTTTCTAGGCGGGCTCGAACGCGCCCTCGAGCGGCACGAACAGCTCGCGCACGCGTGCCTCGGCCTGGAGCGCGAGCGTCTTGCGCTCGGTGCCGCGCAGCACGAGCGTGTCGAACACGATCTCGATCTCGACGCGGTCCGCGCGCAGCATGCCGCGCAGGTACTCGCGGAAGGGCCGCGCGGCCCAGGCCACGACCAGCCCGGGCGGCGCGTCGCCGGTCGAGGTGCGAAAGCGCAGCGCGGCGCAGGCCACGCTCGTGCCCGAGAGCGCCGCGTTCTCGAACAGCGCGGAGTGGAAGTGCTCGACGCGCGCGCCGCTGGTGGTGCGGCTCTCGGGGAAGAAGCACACGCGCTCGCCGCGCGCGAGCGCCGCCTCGATCTGTGCGTTGACGCGCGGGATCTCGCGCCGCTCGGCGCGGTCGATCAGGATCGTGTCGAAGGCGCGCGCCATCACGCCCACGATCGGCCAGGCGCGGATCTCGCCCATCGAGACGAAGACGCAGTCGACCTCGGCCGCGAGCGCGAGGATGTCGTGCCAGCCGTGGTGGTTCGTGACCAGGAAGCACGGCCCCGGCGGCGGCGCGCCGCGCACGAGGACGCGCGTGCCGATCGCCGAGAGCACGCCGCGCGACCAGCGGCCGAAGATCGCGCGCCGCCAGGCGCGGTGGCGCTCGCGCGAGCGGTGGAAGGGCTTGCCCGCGAACCACAGCACGGACAGCACCAGCGTCAGCAGGGCGATGCGCGCCAGGCGCAGCACGCTGCGCAGCGTGCGCCAGGCTGCGGGGCTGCCGCGGTCTTGCGAGCCGTTCATCGACTCCGGTGTTGTACGCACTCCGTGCGGCGCGCTCCATGCGCCGAATGCGGTTCCGCGCGGGAATTGCTAGGCTGTGCGCGACTGCCCCCCCCCGCTCCGCGCTGCCGCGCAGCGCACCGAAAGAACGACCATGAAGACCCTGCTCCTCGTCCTGGGCGCCACCGCGGCGCTCTTCCTCTCCTCCGCTTTCGCCGCGCAGGAGAAGTCCACCGCGCCGGCCAAGCCTGCGGCCTCCTCCGATGCGGAGATGATCCGCGTGCAGAAGGCCTCCTATCCGCTCGAGACCTGCCCGGTCAGCGGCAAGCCGCTCGGCAAGGACGCCGTCGACACGATCAAGGACGGGCACCTCGTGCGCACCTGCTGCGACAAGTGCGCCGCCAAGCTCGACGCCGCCGCGGTCAAGAAGGTCAACGACGCGGTGGTCGCCGCGCAGAAGAAGAGCTACCCGATGGACGTCTGCCCGATGTCCGGCGAGAAGCTCGACGACAAGGCCGTCGACCACGTCTACGGCACGCGCCTGGTGCGCTTCTGCTGCACGAAGTGCGAAGCCAACTTCGTCAAGGACCCCAAGGCCGTGATGGCCAAGCTCGACAAGGCCTACGTCGACGCGCAGCTCAAGACCTACAAGCTCAAGACCTGCCCCGTCAGCGGCGAGGAGCTCGGCAAGATGGGCGCCGCCGTCGACTACCTCTACGGCACGACGCTGGTGCGCTTCTGCTGCAACGACTGCGTCAAGGACATGCAGAAGGACCCCGAGGCGATCCTCAAGAAGGTGCGCGCCGCGCAGTGAGCCGCGCTGCGTGATCGGCGCGTCGCACGCGCCCCGCGAAACGCCGCGCCCCGCCCCGACGAGATGTCCGGGCGGGGCGCGCTCGTTCGGGGTCGATCGGCTCAGCGCATCGAGAAGCGCAGCATCATCACGCGACCCTTGTGGCGCAGCGTCGTGGTCGACGTGCCCTGGAAGTGGCGGTCGATCGTCTCGGCCGGCGGCAGGTGCCTGAGCGGGTTGTCCTCCTGCGACGCGTCGACCATGCCGCCCGAGCGCATCGCCGGCAGCTGGCTCGAGACCAGCTCGAGCGCGCTCCAGATCGTCTTGAGCATGCCGGCGGTGTGGGTCACCGAGAACATGCCCGCGTCGCGATTCTCCGCGAAGAGCGGCTTGAAGGCCTCGCGCTCGAGCACGCTGTCCTTCGCCTCGGCGCCCTCCATGCGCAGCACGGCGCGCAGGGCGCTGGGGAACTGCGAGATCACCATGCCCTTGGTCGTGAACGAGAACGAGAGCGTCGCGCCCGTCGGCAGCGGCATCGACCAGATCGTCTTGCCCTGGAAGTCCTCGGTCTCGAGCTGCTCGGCGGCACCGGTCGCGTCGAGCACGGTCTCGAGCGTGGACGTGAACGCCTTCGCGTCGCGCAGGCCGATCCACCAGGCGTCACCCAGCGTCGCGCCCTTGGGCGGCTCGACGGCCGGCGTGGCGGCCATCTCGTCCTCGGAGGCGCTCTCCTCCTCGTCCTCCTCCCCCGTCGCACCGCCGCCGTTGGCGGCCAGCCACTCGTCGCCGGGCACGTCGATCGTGGTGGAACCGAACTCGCCGGTCAGCTGGCCGATGATGTCCTTCTCGAGGTCCACGCCGCCGAGCGCCTGGCCCGCCGCCGCGAGCTGCGCCTGGCTCTGCTCGGCTACCTGCGGGTTGCCGACCTTGACCAGCTCCCAGACCCACTTCCACAACCCCGGCACGTCGACCGAGTAGAGCGTCACGCCCTGGCTCTCCTTGGGGAAGGCGCGCGCCGCGTCCTGCGGGAGCTTGCCGAAGAGCTCGAGCATGTCGCGCAGGATCCCCTTCTCCGGCAGGGCCAGCGAGAACTCCAGGCGCGCGAGCTCGCCCGCACCGATGTCGCCCGTGACGTAGCCCCAGCCCAGGTCCTTCATCCCCAGCGCCTCGACCATCCGATCCTGCTCGAGGCCCTTGCTCTTCTGCTCCGCCAGGACGAACGGAAGGAAGCTCGCGAGATCGAGGAAGACCTCGACGCGTCCGCGCGCGCTGACGTTCGAGCGCGCCTCGATGTAGTGCGTGTTGGCCGTGACGGTCTCCGCGTTGTCCTTGCCGCGCAGGCGGTCGATGCTGGCCTGCGCCAGCTCGAGCGCGCGCTCGGGATCCGAGGAGAACGTCCAGGCGACGAAGCTGCCCGCATCGGCCAGGACCTCGTACGCCATCGCGCGGGGCTTGGCCTGATCCGCCGCCGCGCCTTCGGCCTTCTTCGACTCGAGGACGATCAGCTCGACGCCATCGTAGTTGCGCGTGCTGGAGATCTTGTCCTTGGCCTCGAGCTCGTGGATCTGGTCGAGCGCCTTCTCGAACCCGGCGCGCGGGCTGCCGGGGTCGATCAGCACGACGAATTCGGGCTGGGTGCCCTTGGGCGGCCGCCCGAGGTAGAGCGCCATGGAACCGTGCACGGAGGAGACGAGGTCGAGCATGCGCTTGCCCGTCTCGTCGCCGGACTTCGCCGCGCTGCCCTCCTTGCCCAACTCGTGCTCGAACCAGCCCCGCAGCCCCGCCGAGTCGGGATCCTGGTAGAGGCCGGACAGCGCGTGCTTCTCGAAGTCGCCGCGCAGCCCGTCGAATTCCCGCACGCTGGCAAAGGCCCAGGCGTCCTTGGGCACCGCGCGCAGGAGGTCCAGCGGCGGCGCGGCCTTGGCGTCCTGGAACGGAAGGGTCGGCGTCAGCGTCAGGACCAGCGTCGAAAGCAGCATGGCGTCACTCCTGCAGGTAGAGGATCAACTTGTCGTGGACGAGCAGCGCCAGATCCTGCTTGCCGTCGCCGTCGAAGTCCGCGGCGACGAGCTCGCGCGGTTCGCGCTCGGGCTCGTCCTGTTCGAAGGTCTTCTTCTCGTACACCTCGAAGGCGAGCTTCTGCGCCAGCTCGCCGCCCTCGCGCTGGAGGAGCACGAGCGCGTGGCGCGAGAGCTCGCTGACCACGACCTCCGCGCGCGCGTCGCCGCCCAGGTTCGCGACCGCGATCTGGTCGAGCACGACGCGCTCCTCGCCGGGCTCGTAGCTGGCGCGCTGCACGAAGCCGAAGCCGCGCTGGCCGCCGTAGACCAGGCCGATCTCGTTGCGGCCGAAGAGCACCAGATCGCGCCTGCCGTCGCCGTCGAAGTCGCCCGACTCCAGGCCGGCGAAGTCCAGGCGCCCGGTGTAGACGCGCTCGGCGAGCTCCAGCCCGCGCGCGCCGCGGTGCAGCACGAGCAGGTCGCGCGAGGTGTCGTCGCGCAGGACGAGCTCGGCCTGCCCGTCGCCGTCGGTGTCGACGAAGAGCGCCGCCGAGACGCGCGCGTCGGCGGCCGGCGCGTTGAACTGCTCGACCACGCGCGGCACGGCGTCCGCGCCGAAGGCGAGGGCGCGCGCGAAGTTGGCGTGGGCCACGACCAGCTCGTCCTTGCCGTCGCGGTCGACGTCGAAGAGCGAGACGTTGTGCGCTCCCGCGCCGGCCAGCACGCCCAGGCCGGGCGCGTCCTCGCCGCGCTCGTCCGCGACGTAGCCGCCGTCCTTGGCCAGGATCAGCGCGGGCACGGCCTTCTCGCCGGGCAGGAAGGCCAGGGCGTCGAGGTCGCCGTCGTGGTCGAGGTCGACCAGCTCGAGCGCCTCGGGCGTCTTCTTGAGACCGTCGAGCGCGAACACGCGCGGCGTCGCGGCGAAGCCCGAGCTCGTCCCGCTCCAGATCTCCAGGCGGTGCTTCTTCGCGCGGCCCTCGCCCTGCGCGACGATCAGAACCGCGTCGGCCTTGCCGTCGCCGTCGAGGTCGCGCACGTCGAGCGCGGCCGGCTCGCCCTCGATCGGCACGGTGCGCGGGAACTCCAGCGTGCGCTGCGCCCCCAGGTGCGAGTAGCCCAGCATGTGCTCGCTGGCCGAGACCAGCACGAGCTCCGGCTTGCCGTCGCCGTCGATGTCCGCCAGATGCGGCGCGCTCGCGCCGGTCAGCGTGGGCTGGCTGACGGGCTCCAGGCCCTGCGCGCCCTTGCGCCCGTACCAGACGCTGACCTGCGAGCTGCCCGGCTCGACCACCACCACGTCGCTCGCGCCGTCGCCGTCGAGGTCGCCGCTGGTGAAGCCGCGCGGCTGCGCGTCCTTCGAGCCGTCGCGTCCGAGCGCGTGCACGAAGAGCGGCCGGCGCTCGAGCTCGCTCGCATCCCAGGAGAACTCGGAGAGGCGGCCGGAGACCTTGGCCACGCCGAGCACGCTGCAGCGCGCCTCGCCCGGCTGGGTCTCGAGCACGGCGCTGCGCAACTGCGGCAGGTCGAGCTCGGCGCGCGGGCCGAAGCTCGTGCCCTGCGTGTTCAACCGCCAGCGCAGCGGCGCGTCGGCACCGAGGTAGGCGTACAGCAGGTCCTCGCCGCCCAGACCATCGACCTGCGCGAACCAGACACGCGTCGGCGGCGTGTCCCAGCGCTCGAGCACGAGCTTCTCGCTCGGCAGCTTGCCGTCGGAGACCAGCACCAGCAGCTGGTCGCTCGCCGCGATCAGCAGGTCCTGCCTGCCGTCGTGCGTCACGTCGGCCGCGAGCAGTTCGGCGCAGCCCTTGCGCAGCTCTTCCAGCGTGCGCTTGACCGGCACCGAGGCGTCATCGAGCGGATCGACCAGCAGCACGAGCTGGCCGCCCTCCTCGACCCAGGCGACGTCGAGCTTGTGATCGCCGTTCCAGTCGCCCAGCGCGATCTGCAGCACGCGGCGCTCGACCGGATGGCGGTGGCGCTCGAAGCGGCCGTCGAAGCGCACCTGGTTCGAGCCGCTCTTCGCGTCGGGATCGGGAGCGTCGGGCGCTCCCTTGGGCAGGCGGCGCAGGAACTCCAGGCGCGAACGGCGGTTGTCGACCTGCACGAGATCGGCGAGCCCGTCGCCGTCCAGGTCGCCGGCCGAGAGCCCGCCGACCGCGCTGCCGACGCGGTAGATCTCGAGCGCGCGGAAGCCGTACTCGGTCGAGTCGGCGTGCGCCAGCTTCGCCGCTGGTGCCGCGGCGGGCTTCTGCGCCGCGGGCGGCGCGGACTGGACCGCGCCAGCCGAGCTGCAGGCCCAGGCCCCGGGAAGCAGGGCGGAACACGCGAGGACGACGCGAGCAGGGCGAGCGAGCATGCGGTTGCGAAGGGGGGGGGCGTGGCTCGTGCGGAGGGTGCGCGAGCGCGAATTGTATACTCGCCGCCTCCGCTCGCTCCACCGACTTTCCCCGCACGCATGATCGCCTTCACGCTGCTCGCGCTCGCCCTCTTCCCTCCCGCGCAGGATCGCCCGCTGGAGATCTACGAACTGGGCGGCGGATGCGAGATCCGCGGCCACCTCGTCAAGGAGAACGCCGAGACCTGGTTCGTCGACCTCGGCTGGACGATCCTCTCGCTGCCCAAGCGCGAGGTCTCGCGCGTGCGCCAGCCCGACGAGGCGAAGCCGGGTACGAGCGTGCCCGCCGACGCGAACGCGAACGCCGGCGCGCTGCGCTTCGAGGGCGAGCGACTGTGGTCGCAGGCCGATGCGGCCGAGGCGAGCGTGCGCGACTGCGCCGAGCGCGTCGGCGGCGCGGTGGCGCTGGTCAAGGTGCCGAGCGCGCTCGGCTCGGGCTTCGTCGTGCACCCCGCGGGCTGGATCGTCACCAACGCGCACGTGGTCGAGAAGGAGCTCGAGATCAGCGTGACCTTCTTCGAGAAGTCCGAGAAGGGCTTCGAGAAGCGCGTCTACACCAGGGTCGAGCTGGTCTCGATCAACCCCTACTGGGATCTCGCGCTCCTGCGCATCCCCGAGGACCAGCTCGCCGGCCGCAAGCTGACCGCCGTGCCGCTGGCCGACTACCCGCGCGTCAAGGTCGGCGAGAGCGTCTTTGCCGTCGGAAACCCGCTCGGACTGGAGCGCTCGGTCTCCGAGGGCATCGTCGGCACGAAGAACCGCGCCAACGACGGCATGCTCTACATCCAGACCACCGCCGCGATCAACCCGGGCAACTCGGGCGGCCCGCTCTTCAACCTGCGCGGCGAGGTGATCGGCGTGAACACCTGGCACTTCATCGGGACCGAAGGGCTCAACTTCGCGATCCCGACGGCGACGCTGATGAGCTTCCTCGACAACCGCGAAGCCTTCGCCTTCGACAAGGACCAGCCCAACACGGGCTACCACTACCTCGAGCCGCCGCGCAAGCGCGCGAAGTAGGTCGCGGACGCGGCGTCCGCCGCGCGGCGCGCCGCTCGGCGTGGTGCGCGCCGCGCTCAGCGCGCGGACCCCGCAGCCTCGCGCGCGCGCTCGTCCCCCAGCGCGAGCCGCGTGCGCGCCGCGCCCTCGAGCAGGCGCTCGACCTCCCCCGCGCGCTGCGGATCGCTGCGCCAGCTGCGCACGCGCGCCTCGTAGTCCGCGATCTGGGGCAGGACCGCCGGATCGCCGGCGCGCGCCAGCGCCTCGCAGGCCGCGCCGCACACCGGCGGAGCGTCGTCGCGCAGCGCCGCGGCGAGGAAGGGCGCGGCCTCGCGCGCGCCGATGCGACCGAGCGCCTCGCAGGCGAGCTGGCGCTTCCTCCAGTAGCCCGCCGGGAACGTCAGCGCGTCGCGCAGCGCCGGCACCGCGCGACTGCCGAGCCCGACGAGCTCGTCGACGATCGCGGCGCTGTCGCCCGCGGCGACGGTGTCCGAGCCCTCGCCGAGCGCGAGCACGAGCTCCAGCGTGTGCTCGCGCAGCGTCGGATCGATCTCGGGCGGACGGCGCAGCCAGCGCGAGCCGCCCTCGCGCGCCCACAGGCCCTCCAGGCGCGCGATCGCCTCCAGGCGCGCGGGCCGCGGCGCGTTCGGGTCGTAGCCCGCGAACAGGCCGGTGACGGCGAAGAAGTCCTCGAAGGCGCTCTCGCGCAGCGCGTCGTCGGAGACGTCGAGCCCCGCGAGCAGCACCCGCACGCCCGAGGGATCGCCGAGCTCGGCCAGCGCCGTGGCGAGATCGCGCCGCAGCTCGAAGGACTGCGCGCGGCCGAGCGCCGCCCGCAGCGCCGGGACGGCCGTCCGCGCGTCCAGCCGCGCCAGTGCCGCCGCGACCGCATCGACCACGTCGGGATCCGCGTCGCCCAGGCAGCGCACCAGGGCCGGCACCGCCGCCGCGTCGTGCAGGGCGCCGAGCGCCTCGGCGCTGCTGCGGCGATCGAGCGGTTCGGCGCCCGCGAGCCCCGCCTCGAGATCGTGCAGCGTCGCCTCGTCGCCGGCCTCGAGCCCGACGCGCGCGAGCACGCTGCGCGCGTGGATGCGCACGTAGAGCTCGTTCGCGTGCAGCGCTTCGCGCAGCGCCGGCCGCGCGCTCGCGCCGATCCGGCGCAGGATCTCCTGCGCTTCGTTGAAGGTCTCGTTGCTCCACGCGCCGAGCGCGAAGACGAGCTCGGGCAGCGCCTCGACTCCCAGCGCGATCAGGCGCTCGCGCGCGCGGTGGCGCACCTCGGGCAGGTGGAACTCCAGCAGCGAGACCAGGCGCAGACGTTCTTCATGCGTCGCGCCCGCCGGGATCGCCACCGGTCCCGAACCCGGCGCCGGACGCGCGACGTTGCAGAAGCCCGCGGGATCGAAGAACTCCTCGACGCTCGCCGCGGGCGCAGGCGGACCGCCGATCGGCACGTCCGCGATCGGCGCGCTCGAGGGCGTCACGCCGGAGAACGGCAGCGTCTGGCGCTCGAGCACGCGTGCGAGCTCGGGGTCCTCGTCGGCCGAGGGCCGGTAGGTCTTGAAGAAGAGGCTGCACTCGACCGTGCCGCTCGCGACCGGCAGCGGCACGTGCTGCTCGCGCGACTTGCCCGAGGGGATCTGCGAGCTCGCGGGCATCGTCATCTGCCCCGGCGCGAGCTCCGACGCGTACGGGTAGATGCAGCTCATGCGCGAACGGCCGAGCACCTTCCCCTCCGCGTCGCGCACCGTCACGAGCGACTCCAGCGCGCGCTGCCGCGTCGCGGTCGGGAAGTTGTGGCCCGCGCCCTTGTTCGTGATGCGCACGACGACCTCGCTGCCCTCGAGCGCCACCTCGAAGGCGTACGCGCGCCGCAGCTGCGAGTCGCTGTGCGAGGCCGGGAAGACGTGGCTGTGCACCTCGCGCGGCGCCGCGCCCGTTGCGACCGGACGCACGACGAGCGGCATGTGGCAATCGATGCACACGTTGCCCGCCTTGCGCCCGTGCTCCGCGCGCGACCACTGGTCGGGCGTGCCCGCGATGCGGTGGCACGAGGCGCAGGCCTCGACCTCGCCCACGCGCGGATCGAACGAGCTCTTGCACTGCGCGCCGCCCTCGAAGCGGGCGTAGTCGACGCCCTTCTTCCAGTGGCACGACATGCACGTGTTGCCCTCCTCGAGATCGGTCCAGCGCTGCATCGGCGTGAGCCCGATCCCGGTCTCGAACACCGGCCGCGGCGTGTGGCAACGCACGCAGTCCTCGCGCCGGAAGTCGTGCGTCGCCAGGCGCGTCTCGCGATCGAGGAAGGCGAGTCCGTGCGTGTTGGCCTGGTGCTCGGCGTAGATCGCCGCGTGGCAGTCGGCGCAGAAGCGGCTCGTCATCACGCGCTCGGCGTGCGCGGGGGTGCCGAGCTCGTCCGCCGGCGAACCCGCGCCCGGACGGTCCTCGGCCCGCGCGAGCTCCGGGTTCGAGCGCACGAGACAACCCGCCGATGCGAACGTGAGGACGAAGAGGACGAAGGCGCCGACAGCTGGAGACATGAGGGCGCTATCTAGGGCCGCGAGCCGCGCCTGTCACGTGTTCTCGGTACCCGCGCGATGTTTCGAGCGTCGAATCGGGTGGAGCGTGGCTCGCGAGCCCGCGCGCACCGGACCCCGCGCGGGATCACCGTCCTCGGCCGTCCTTCGCCCGCGGCACGAGCGAGATGTGCAGCTGCAGGTCGAGCGCGCGCGCGATGCGGCGCAGCATCGTCAGCGAATGGCCGCCGTACTCCGCGTCTTCCAGGCGCGAGACCGCGGACTGCGTCGTGCCGAGCTTGCGCGCGAGCTGCGCCTGCGTCAGCCCGGCCTGCGTGCGCGCGTCGTAGACGACCTGCGCCACGGCGAGCTCGAGCCGCGCCTCGGCGATCCCTTCGCGCCGCGCCGGATCGGCACCGGTGAGACGGTCGATGATCTGCATGCCGTCACGCGTCGTGCGGCCCTTCGACGTCGGCTTCTTCATGAGAGTGGACCTCGGGAGCGGCCTCGAAGGCGGTCCGCGCACGGATCGCGGTCCAGAGGTCGGTGCTCCCCACACGCGCCTCCTTGCGACACACCACGGCGAGCACGACCTCGTTCGTTCCGTGGAAGAAGTACAGGAGCCGCCACTGGACCCTCCCTGACCGCACGCGCAGCTCGTGGATCCCCGCACCCAGCGGTGCCGAGAGCGGCCGTCGCAGCTCGTGGCCGAACTGCCGCAGGTGATCGATGCGCGCGACCATCCGGTCGTACTCGCTCGTGCCCCGGAAGCGATGCGCGCGCAGCCATTCCAGGACGGGCACCCGCCCGCGAGCATCCCTGAAGAACACGATCCCGACCTGCGGCACGCATGCCCCCTGTGTATCGCAATGTTGCGATCGCAGCAAGTCGGGCCATTCCTCCACACCAGAGACGCTCGAACGCTCTCGAGGTCGTTGCTGCGGCCAGGAAATCCGAGCGCTCGGGATCGGAGCCGCCTACCAGGGCCTCTTCTCGGCAGCGTCCTGCAGCCTCCTCGCGAGCTCGAGGCAGCGTGCGAGCTGGAGGGCACGGTGCGCTTCGTCCGTCTGCGCGAGCGTCCTCAGTTCCTCGGCGAACTGCACGAGACGTGCGGGAAGTCCGCCCCTCGGCGACCAGGCCTCGCCGCGGAAGCGCCGCGTGTCGAAGACGTAGGTCGTACCGTCCGCGCCCAAGGCCACTCCCTCGCAACGCTTCCCGTTCTCGTCGAGCACGTAGTGGGGCTTGGGGTAGCGAGTGCGCCGCACGACCGACTCCCAGGCCTGGCAGAGCAGCTGCGCCGACTCCTCGTCGATCGGCGCCTGGAAGCGGTTGACCTGAAAGCAGCGCAGGTCGCGCATCTCGACGTGCGGCCAGAGTTGCCGCGTGGGTGCGGCCGTCAGGACGGACGGACTGCGGGCGGGCTGCTCGCGTGCCGTGTCCGCCGACTCGGGGTCGACGATCGCCACCAGGTACTCGGGGCTGAAACTCGGCGTGCAGACCATGGACACTCGTGCGCTGGCATCGCCGAGGAGGAACTCGCGCACTGCGAGCTGATACCCGCGCCCCTCGACCGGCGCGAGATCGACGCTCTCCTCGCTCCAGTCGTCTTCGACCGAAGACTGCGCCTTGCTCTCCACCGCGCTCGCGACGGGCGGCGCGGCCTCACGTGCAGGAGGTGTCGTGCGGCATCCTCCTACGAACCCGAGCGTGACGCAGATCCAGTTCGAGCGCTGCACCATGTCTGCCCTCCGCATCCGTCCGGTCGATCGCTTCGACCGAGGCACGCGCATGTACCGGAAACGCGAGGCAGCGTTTCGCGCGCTCCGGTGCATCCTGCGCGCACGCCAGCGGAGCGACGCGAGCACGAGATGCGCACGCGGCCCGCAACGCGAAGAGCCCGCACAGGGCGGGCTCCTCGGATCGGACGCGGATCGGACAGCGGCCTACACCTTCGCCACCGCCGGCTTTCGCAGCCTGGCGACGACCCCGCTCCCCCCGCGGTGGTCGGATGGTGTGGCCATGTGGACGCACCGACAATTCCGAACGAGCGTCAGGCGAGGATCCTGATCTGAGCTGCGATCTCGCGAGCCCAATCATGCGCGCTCGCATCCAAGTACGTGATCGTGGCATGCAGCAGTCGTCCATCCGCGGCCTTGAGCGCGGTGACGACGTGGAATCCGTCCCGCGCCTCGGAGCCCTCGCACCAGGCGAGTCCTTGATTGCCGGGCTCATTCCACTCGCAGCGCCAGAGAGCACTCGCGGGCTGACGCTCGCGCTGGCCTGCGAGGATCTGGACCGCTGGGATCGGCGCGCCCTGAGATCGAGCCTGGTAGCTGGAGATGTGCAGGGACCGATCGCCGAAGCAGAACCCCGCGACTCCGGGATTCTCCCTGGTCCGATGCCAGTAGCCTGGAAGTCCGAGCTTCATGCCGCCGAAGGGACTGAACTCGACTTCCTGCCGACGGTACCCGTAGCCTGCCGGGTCCGGCACCAGATCGGGCGCATTGGATGAGAGGAGAGCGGCGAGTTCGCGACCGAGCTCCTGCACCGGCGAATTGCCGAAACGCGTGCCCTCGGGCAGGCGTTCGAGGATGGCGCGGGCGAACTCGGCCTGCGCGCGCTCGTCCTCGTCGTCGGGAACGTGCCAGGGCTGGTGGAAGAGCAGCGAACGGGCGATGCCGTTCAGTGCAGCCTCGGGGGAGCCGTTCCACCAGGGGAACCACGTCTGGGCCGCCCGCAGCAGCTCGTCCCCCTCCCGGCGTCCAAGCTCGGAGAGGGCGTCCTGGTCGAGGAAGCCCGTGGGAGTGAGGTAGCCGGTTTCGCGCAGCACCGGCAGGCCGATCGGAAGCGAAAGGCAGGAGCATCCGGGGGATGCGCGGGCGGACACTGAATTCGCGAGGACCTTCAGGTACTCGGCCATCGAACGCTGCAGCCTGGAGAAGTCGCGATCTTCGAAGTAGCCGACGTCGTCCAAGACGGTGGACTCGCCGTCCGCGCCGCTGTCGTGCCATGCACCGCCGTCACGCTCCGCAACGCGGTCGAGGGCGTGTACCAGAAAGGCGTGATAACCGGGACCGGCGCTGCTCGTGTGCGCCCAGAAGCGCACGCGATTGCCGGTCTGGAACACGCTCACGTCCTCCTCGCACGGGAGGAGGCGCACGCTCCAGTGATCTTCGACGGGCAGGACTCGCGCGATGCCCGCGAGAAGCGGCCACTCCCGCACGCATTCGGCACGCAGGATCTCGGCGAGCTCTGCCGCATCGGCTCGGCGTCGCGCAAGACCGTGCGGGCGGGGAAGGAATTCGAGTGCGAGCCCGAGACCCATGCGGGCATTCTGCCCGGAACGAGAAGAGCCCGCACGCGGCGGGCTCTTCGATTTTGTGGACGGTGAAAGTCGGGCCTAGACCTTCGCCACCGCCGGCTTGCACAGCTCGCCGACGACCATGTCGCCGACTTCGGTCGTGGGATGGTCGCCGGTGTTGACGCCCTTGATGCGCTTGGCGCGGATCAGCTCGATCACCGCGTTCTCGATCGCGGCCGCGGCCTTCTTCTCGCCGAGGTAGTCGAGCATCATCGCGCCCGCCAGGATCGCCGCGACCGGGCAGGCGACGTTCTTGCCGGCGTACTTCGGCGCGCTCCCGTGGATCGGCTCGAAGAGCGACACCTTGCCCGGGTGCAAATTCCCGCTCGCCGCGATCCCCATCCCGCCCTGCACCATCGCGCCGAGGTCGGTGATGATGTCGCCCATCAGGTTGCTCGTCACGGCGACGTCGAACCACTCGGGGTTCTTGACCATCCACATGCACGCCGCGTCGATGTAGGCGTGCTCGGTCTTGACGTCGGGGTACTCCTTGGCGACGTCGGCGAAGACGCGCGTCCACAGGTCCATCGAGCGCAGCGCGTTGGCCTTGTCGATCAAGGTCACCTGCTTGCGCTTGCGCGTGCGCGCGAGCTCGAAGGCGTAGCGGATGATGCGCTCGGTGCCCTCGCGCGAGTAGACCATCACCTGCGTCGCGACCTCGGAGGCGAGGCCCTTGTGCGTGTAGCCGAAGGAGCCGGCGTACTCGCCCTCGGTGTTCTCGCGGCAGATGATCATGTCCACGTCGGCCGGCGTCTTGCCCTTGAGCGGGCAGAGGCGCTCGTCGTAGAGCTTGATCGGGCGCAGGTTGACGTACAGGTCGAGCTCGAAGCGCATCTTGGCGATGATGCCGAACTCGATCAGGCCGACCGGCGCGCGCGGGTCGCCGATCGCGCCGAGGTAGATCGCGCGCTTCTGCTTGACCTCGCTGAAGGCGCTCTCGGGGAAGATCTCCTTGGTGTCGAGCCAGTGCTGCGTGCCGAAGGGGTACTCGCTGCGCCGGATCTTGAAGCCGAAGACCGAGCCCGCCGCGTCGACGACCTTGAGGGCCTCGCGCGTCACTTCGGGCCCGATGCCGTCGCCGGCCACCACTGCGATGTCGTACTCGGTCATCTGGCTGTCCTGGTTCCGTGTTCCTTGGGGGTGCTGGGCTTCTTCGCGCTGCCGAACATGCCGGGACGCCAGCGCGCGATGCGTCCTTCGATGGCGCTGGCCGCGACGGTGAGCGGGCTGGCGAGGTACAGGCGCCCGGGCCCGCTGCGCCCGGTGAAGTTGCGGTTGATCGCGCTGACCGTGACCTGCTCCTTGGTGTCGGAGACGCCCGGTCCGCAGCCGATGCAGGCGCCGCAGCCGGGGTTGATCACCTCGACACCGGCCTCGTGGAAGGTCTCGAGGTAGCCGCGCGCGCGCGCGTACTCGCGCACGGCCTCGCTGCCGAACTGGATCACCATGCGCGTGCCGTTGGCGAGCGTGCGCCCGTTGGCGAGCGCCTCGCGCAGCACCTCGGCGTAGAGATCCAGGTCGTGCTCCTTGCCCGCGGTGCAGGAGCCGCCGTAGGCGATGTCGATCTTGACCTCGCCGATCTCGGAGACGTCCTTGCCGTAGGTCGGGTCGCCGGGCTCGGCGACCATCGGCGCGATCGTGGCGAGGTCGATCGTGTGCACGCCGCCGTCGTAGCGCGCGCCCGCGTCCGGCACGACGAAGCGCGCGCGGATCGCCTCGCGGCTGGTGCCGGACCGGCGCGCGGCGAGCCACTCGACGAGCTGCTCGTCGCCCTCGCAGATGCCGGACTTGGCGCTGCACTCGGTGGCCATGTTGGTCAGCGTCGCGCGCTCGTCGACCGAGAGCGTCGCCAGGCCCGGCCCGCCGAACTCCATCACGCGATCGAGCGTCTTCTCGGCCGTGGCGTAGACCTTGAGGATGTGCAGCATCAGGTCCTTCGCGGTCGACTCGGGCCGCAGGCGGCCGGTGAGCTCGAAGCGGATCGACTCGGGCACCTGCACGAAGGTGAAGCCCGAGTGGATCAGGCCCGCGTACTCCGTCGCGCCCACGCCCCAGGTCAGCGCGTTCGAGCCGCCGCCCATGCAGGTGTGGCTGTCGGTGGCCTGGATGAAGTCGCCCGGATCGACGAACTGCTCGCGTGCGACCTGGTGGCAGATGCCCGGCGAGACGCCGTCCTTGGCCGAGTAGTCGCGCACGCCGGTGTGGCGCTGGAAGTCCTTCTGCAGGTCGCGCAGCGTCTGGATCTCGCGCGCGAAGGGCGCCATGCGCTTGACGCCGTCGGTGTAGAGCAGGTGGTCCTCGAAGACGGCGAACTTGCTCGGGTCGGGGACCTTGTAGTCGGCGCCGTACTCCTGCGCGAGGAAGTGGTGCACCTGCGCCGTGGTGAACTCGTGGCTGTAGCCGCCGTCGACCTTGACCAGCGCGATGTCTCCCGGCTGCACGCACACGCCGCGGCCGCCGCCGACCAGGTGCGCGGCGAGGATCTTCTCGGCCATCGTCATCGCGCGCTTGGGCGTGGCCAGCGCGGGCACGCCGATCTGCTTCGCCTTCAGGCGCGTCGCGAAGGGGAACAGGCCGCCCGACTCGACGATCGCGCGCGTGACCGGGTCGTACTTGCCGGTGAACTCCTCGAGCGGGATCTGTTCGCCGCGCTCGAGGCGCGCGAGCTGCGCGTAGTCGCCGAGCAGCTGGCCGAGGTTGAGGTTGTTGCGCTCGTGGATCGGCGCGAAGGAGGCCGCGATCACCAGGCGCACGCCGCTCCAGCGCTCGCACTGCGGCGCCGTCTCGCGCGAGGAGCCCGTGCCCTTGCGCTGGCCGGAGACGATCACCTCGAAGTTGCCGTCGAGCAGCGCGCGCGTCGGCACCACGCGCGTGCCGTCCTTGCGCAAGAGGCCGGCGTAGGCGTCGAGCGCGATGTCCTCGGGCCGGTGGCGGAAGCAGACCCAGGCCGGCGTCATGACATCGGTGTTGATGTCGTCGAGCAGGTCCCTGGGATCGACGTCCGCCATGGAGAGGTCGAGCTCGCCGCGCAACTGCCGCGCGATCAGCTCGAGGTCCTTGGTCAGGAAGAGCACGCGCTTGCCGGGGGTCAGCGCGACGACGCGCCGCCCGTCGGGGAGGGTCTTGATCAGCGGGTTCACGAGGGATGCAGGTTGTGGTTCGAGGAGCGGGTCTCGTGGCCGGGATCAGGCCTGCGGGTTCTCGATCAGCACGGCGATGCCCTGTCCCCCGCCGATGCAGGCCGAGGCGATGCCCCAGCGCTTCTTCGAGCGGCGCAGCTCGTGCATCAGCGTGAGGATCAGGCGCGTGCCGGTCGCACCGAGCGGGTGGCCCAGGCTGATCGCGCCGCCGTTGACGTTGACGCGCTCGCGGTCGAGCTCGAGCTCCTTCTCGCAGCCCAGGTACTGGGCCGAGAAGGCCTCGTTGATCTCGATGCGCTCGACGTCGCGCAGCTCGACCTTGGCGCGCGCGAGGCAGGCCTTGATCGCGGGCACCGGGCCCAGGCCCATCTCGGTCGGCTCGCAGCCCACCGCGGACCAGGCCTTGACGCGCGCCCAGACGTCGAGCTTGTCGGCCTTGGCGCGCTCCGCGCTGGTCAGCACGACCGCGGCCGCGCCGTCGACGATGCCGCTGGCGTTGCCGGCCGTGACCGTGCCGTCCTTGCCGAAGGCCGCGCGCAGCTTGGCGAGGCCCTCGAGCGTCGTGTCGGGCTTGATGTGGTCGTCGATCGAGATCGTCTCGGGCCCCTTGCGGCCCTGCAGCACGACCGGCTCGATCTCGGCCGCGAAGCGGCCTTCCTTGACGGCGAGCGCGCCGAGTTGGTGGCTGCGCAGCGCGAACTTGTCCTGCTCCTCGCGCGTGATGCCCAGGCGCTTGGCGACCTTCTCGGCGGTCTGCGCCATCATCAGGCCCGCGACCGGGTCCATCAGCGAGGCGAAGAGCGAGTCCTGCAGCACGGGCTGCACGCCGAAGGGGATGCCGGTGCGCGTGCCGTAGAGCACGAAGGGCGCCTGCGACATGTTCTCCATGCCGCCGGCGAGCACGACGTTCGCCTCGCCGAGCAGGATCATCTGCGCGCCGCTGACGATCGACTGCAGGCCCGAGCCGCACAGGCGGTTGACGGTCAGCGCGCCGGTCTCCTTGGGGATGCCGGCCTTGAGGCCGACGTGGCGCGCGCCGTAGAGCGCGTCGACCGAGGTCTGCAGCGCGTTGCCGATCACGACGTGGTCGATCGAGGCCGGGTCGACCTTGGCGCGCGCGATCGCGGCCTTGGCCGCGTGCGCGGCGAGGTCGATCGCGGAGAGGTCCTTCAACTTGCCGTAGCCGGGCGTGCCGGAGTACTCGCACATCGGAGTGCGCGCGCCGCCCACGAGAACGATCTCGGTTGCCATGTCGTGTGTCTCCTCGGTCGTCGGTTGCTGGTCCTACTTGCCGCTGAACTTGGCCGGGCGCTTCTCGAGGAAGGCCGCCATGCCCTCGCGCATGTCGCTGGTCGTCGAGGCCAGGCCGAACATGTCGCTCTCGATGATCTCGCCCTCCTGCTGGCTCATGTTGAGCCCGCGACGGATGGTCTCGAGCGCCAGGCGCAGCGCGACCGGTCCGCGCGAGAGGATCGTCTGCGCCAGCTTGAGCGTGCCCTCCTTGAGCTCCTCGGGCGCGAAGAGCCGGTTGACCACGCCCACGCGCCAGGCCTCCTCGGCGCCGATCAGGTCGCCGGTGAGCACCCACTCGCGCGCCACGCCGGGCCCTGCGATGCGCGCCAGGCGCTGCGTGCCGCCGTAGCCGGGGATGATGCCGAGCGAGACCTCGGGCAGGCCCAGGCGCGCCGTCTTCGAGGCGGTGCGCAGCGTGCAGGCCAGCGCGAGCTCGCAGCCGCCGCCGAGCGCGAAGCCGTTGACCATCGCGATCGAGGGCTTGCTCATGCGGTCCAGGCGCGCGAAGACCTGCTGGCCGTAGTAGGCCAGGTTCTTCGCGTCCATCGCGCTCTGCATGGCCTTGAGCTCGTTGATGTCCGCGCCCGCGACGAAGGCCTTCTCGCCCGCGCCGGTTACCAGCACCAGGCGCACGGCGGGATCGGCCTCGAGCTCGTCGAAGGCGCGCGCGAGCTCGCTCAGCGTGGCGTGGTTCAGCGCGTTCATCACCTTGGGACGGTTGACCGTCACCGTGGCGATCGCGTCGCTCTGTTCGACCAGCAGGTTCTCGTAGCTCATCGGGATCCTCAGCCCTTGGCGGGCGCGACGCGCACGACGCTGGCCTTCTTGATCATCTGCGTCTGCACGGGCTTGTCCTGCCCGCCGGTGCGCGTCTTGGCGATCTTGTCGAGCGTGTCCTCGCCGCGCACGAGCTTGCCGAAGGCCGAGTACTGGCCGTCCAGGTGCGGCGAGGTCGCGTGCATGATGAAGAACTGGCACGAGGCCGAGTTCGGGTTCGACGAGCGCGCCATCGAGAGCACGCCCTTCTCGTGCTTGCGCGCGTTGAACTCCGCCTTCAGCTTGCGCGGGCCGTCGCCCATGCCGCTGCCCTGCGGACAGCCGCCCTGGATCATGAAGCCGGGGATCACGCGGTGGAACGTCTTCTGGTCGTAGAAGCCGGTGTAGGCCAGATCGAGGAAGTTGCGCACGTGCTCGGGCGCGACGTCGGGCCAGAACTCGACCTCCATCTCGCCCTGGTTGGTGTCCAGCACGACGTGGAAGTTCGCGAGCTCGCCCGCGGGCATCTTGAGGAAGTTCAGTCCGGTCTCGGCAGCTTGCATGGGTGGTTCCTTACTTGGCGGGTGCGCGCAGGACGATGGCGGAGAGGATCTTCTGCGGATCGCGCGGACGAACGGTGCCGTCGCCGCCGGCGAAGCCCTTGGAGTTGGCGATCGCGTCGAGCGTGTCGCTGCCGTCGAGCAGCTTGCCGAAGGCCGAGTACTTGCCGTCGAGGTGCGGCGCGGGCGCGGTCATCACGAAGAACTGGCACGAGGCCGAGTTCTCGTCCTGGCTGCGCGCCATCGAGAGCACGCCCTTCTCGTGGTGCTTCTTGTTGAACTCGGCCTTGAGCATGCGCGGGCCGTTGCCCATGCCCCAGCTGGCCTGGTTGTCGCTCTTCGTGTTCGGGTCGCCGCCCTGGATCATGAAGGCCGGCGAGACGCGGTGGAACAGCGTGTTGTCGTAGAACTTCGTGTAGCAGAGGTCGAGCCAGTTGCGCACGTGCTCGGGCGCGACGTCGGGCCACATCTCGAAGCGCATCGCGCCGCGGTTGGTCAGCAGCAGCACCTGGTAGTGCGCGAGCTCCTCGGGCGTCATCTTGAGGAAGTTCAGGCCCTCGGGCGCCGCCTCCATGCAGGAGACGGCGATCTCCGGGCCGCCCTTGCCGTCGGCCCAGCCGAGCTTGAACTCGTGGCCGTCGAGCTTGGCCTCGAGCAGCGCCGGCGCGAGGTCGAACTCCAGCGTCAGCTTCGCGCCCGCGCCCAGCGCGAGCGGCTTGCCCTCGCGCTTGCCCAGCGGCTTGCCGTTGACGCTGAAGGCGCTCGGCTCGAGCATCCAGGACGGGATCTCCGAGCCCTTGGCGTCGACGCCGAGCTCGACCTTGACCGGGTACGCGACGCCCTTGACGAACGGGCTCTGCGGGGCGGTCCACTTGACGCTCGGCTCGCCGTAGAGAGCGGCGGCGAGCACGAAGAGCGACAGACTCATGTGCGCTTGTCTCCTTCCCACTTGTAGAAGCCCTGGCCGCTCTTGCGGCCGAGCTTGTTCTCCTTGACCAGCTTCTCGAGCACGGCCGGGATCTTGAAGGCCGCCTCGTTGGGGTACTGCTTCACCCAGCCCTGCAGGATCGAGAGCGTGGTGTCGAGGCCGACGTAGTCGGTCAGCTCGAAGGGACCCATCGGGTAGCCGCAGCCGAGCTTCATCGCGGTGTCGATGTCCTGGATGCTGGCGTCGCCGCGGTCGGCCATCTTCATCGCCTCGGCCATGTACGGCACGAGCAGGCGGTTGACCACGAAGCCGGGCGTGTCCTTGCAGGCGACCGGCGTCTTGCCGCAGGTCTCGCCGAAGGCGCGCGCGGCGGCGAAGACCTCGTCGGTGGTCTCGCTCGTGCGCACGACCTCGACGAGCTTCATCAACTGCACCGGGTTGAAGAAGTGCAGGCCGACGAACTGCGAGGGGCGGCCCGAGGCCTTGGCCATCTCGCGGATCGGGAACGAGCTCGTGTTGGAGGCGAAGATCGCCTCCTTCTTGCAGAGCTTGCCGAGCTCCGCGAAGAGCTTGTTCTTGACCTCGAGGTTCTCGACGATCGCCTCGACCACGAGATCGCAGTCGGCCAGCGCCTTGCGCTCGAGCGAGCCGCTGATGCGCGCGCGCACGGCCGGCGCGTCGAAGCTGCCGCCCTTCTCCTTGGCCTTCTCGGCCAGCTTGGCGAGCGACTTGTCGATGCGCGCCAGACCGGTGTCGAGGAACTTCTGTTCCGTCTCCACCACCACGACCGTGCAGCCGCCCTGCGCGGCGACCTGGGCGATGCCGTGGCCCATCAGGCCGCAGCCGACGATTCCGACCTTCTTGATGTTCATGGGAGTCCTTGGGGAGGGATGTGCGTCGTGCGCGCGACTAGGGGCGCGCACGGTGGAATGCGGTGGCCATGCCCTGGCCGCCCGAGATGCACAGCGTGGCCAGGCCGTGCGCGCTGCCGCGGCGCTTCATCTCGGCGAGCAGCGTCACGACGATGCGCGCGCCCGTGCAGCCGATCGGGTGGCCCAGCGCGATCGAGCCGCCGTTGACGTTGAGGCGCTCGGAGGGGAAGCCCAGCTCGCGCTGGCAGGCGAGCACCTGCGCCGCGAAGGCCTCGTTGAGCTCGACCAGATCGTAGTCGCGCGCGGAGAGCCCGTTCTTCGCCTCGAGGGCGCGGAAGGCCGGCACGGGACCGATGCCCATGATGCGCGGGTCGACGCCGGCCTGCGTGGCCGAACCGACGTAGGCCAGCGGCGCGAGGCCGAGCTCGCGCGCGCAGTCCTCGCTCATCACCAGCAGCGCGGCGGCGCCGTCGGTGATGCCCGAGGAGTTGCCCGCGCTGACCGTGCCCTTCTTCGTGTCGAAGACCGGCGGCAGCCTGGCGAGGCTCTCCAGCGTCGTGTCCGCGCGCGGGTGCTCGTCGGCGGAGATCACGACGTCGCCCTTGCGGCCGGCGATGGTCACGGGCGCGATCTCGTCGCGGAAGCGCCCGGCCTCGACCGCGGCGGCGCAGCGCTTCTGGCTCTCGAGCGCGAACTGGTCCTGCTCGGGGCGCGCGATGCCCAGGTCCTGCGCGAGCTTCTCGGCCGTCTCGCCCATGCGCATGTGCGCCAGCGGGCAGTCGAAGCCGTCCTTGTACATCGCGTCGACGACCTCGGCGTGGCCGAGACGGTAGCCCGGGCGCATGCGCGGCAGGTAGAAGGGCAGGCCGCTCATGCTCTCGGTGCCGCCCGCGACGACGATGCGGTTGCGCCCGCTGCGGATCGATTCGGCGGCGAGGTTGATCGCCTTCAGCCCCGAGCCGCAGGCCATGTTGAGCGTCCAGGCGCAGACGCGCTCGGGGATGCCCGAGCGCACGCTGATCTGGCGCGCGGGGTTGGGACCGCCGCCGGCCTGGCGCGCGTTGCCGAAGAGGAGCTCGTCGACGCGCTCGGGGTCGAGCGCCGCCTGCGCGAGCAGCGCGCGCACGACGCTCGTGCCCAGATCGACCGCGCTCTGCTCGGAGAGCCCGCCCATGAACTTGCCGATCGGCGTGCGCAGCGCGTGCGTGACCACCACTCGCGTGCCTTCGGTGCCCTGGGGTGCTCGTGCCGCGCTCATGTCGTGCTGGTGGATCCCGTTGGTTGGAACCGGTCGTCGGGCGGGACGGGCGCCCGCCCGGGCCGCTCTCCGCCGCGCGGGGGATGGCGGCCTCGGCTGAGGCGCGCTCCGTCCCGGCGGAGGTCCCGCTGGCAATTTGGGCAAGCAGGATAGGGGCGGGCGCCGAGCGCTGCAAGGCGCGCACGCTTTCGTGGCGACCGTTTCGGCCCCGAATGCACGCGAGGAGCGTGCGTGATCGCTCGGGGGGCTGCGCTGGCCGGGTCGGGCGGAGTTCGACCTCCTGCGTACCTCACACGTCCGCCCGCCCTACCCCCGACGTAGATCGCGTGGATAATAGGTCGAGTGCCGGCGCTTCCATCGGAAGTGACGGCGGCGTAGAAGCGGTCCCAGACGAGCGATGCAAGGCAGCGATCCCCAGACGAGCAGCCCGGCGGCTTCGATCCTCCCCGGCGCGCGCGCGAGCGCGCTGCCGGCCGTGAAGGGCCGACTGCGGCTCAGCCCCGCGCGCAAGCAGCAGCTGCGCGCGCTGTGCGCCTTCCTCGACGACGACTCGCCCGTCGTGTGGGCCGAGATCCGCCAGCAGTTCCGCGCCGCCGGACGCAGCGCGCTGCCCGTGCTGCGGCGCGCGACGCACAGCCCCGATCCCAAGGTGCGCGCGCGCGCGCGGCGACTCCTGCTCGAGAACGCGCGGCGCGCGTGCTACCGCCGCCTGTGCGTGTTCTGCGCGACGCAGCCGCCCGACCTGGAGCGCACGCTCTTCCTGCTCGCGCGCTGGGCCGATCCGGATCTCGACGTGCGTCCCTGGCGCGCGAAGCTCGACGCGCTCGCGCGCGACGTGCAGAAGCTGATGGCCGAGCGCAACCAGGAGCTCTCCAAGGCCGGCGCGCTGGCCGACGTGCTCGGGCGGCAGATGGGCTTCGGCGGCAGCGTGGCCGAGTTCCACCATCCCGACAACATCCACCTGCACCGCGCGCTGGCGCGCCGGCGCGGGATGCCGCTGACGCTGAGCGCGATCTACCACCTCGTGGCGCGCCGCGCCGGACTGCGCACCGCGCTCCTGCCGCTGCCCGGGCACGTGATGCTGCGCCTGTACGGCGGCACGCAGAACCTGATCCTCGATCCCTACGAGCGCGGTCGCACGCGCACCGAGCGCGAGCTGCGCGCCTACCTCGAGGCCAACGGCATGCGCTACCAGGCCTCCTGGTTCCAGGACGCGAGCGACGCGCTGATCGTGCGCCGGCAGCTGTTCAACCTGCAGAAGAGCGCGGCGCTGCGCGGCCGTCCGGCCGAGGCGCGCGAGGTGCAGACGCTGCTCCTGCTCCTGGACCAGAACCCGCACGCGGCCACGAAGGCCGTCTGAGGAGCCCGGGTGCGCGTGGACACGACCGGCGACTCCTCCGCACCCGGAACCGCTCGCACGCAGGCGCCGCTCTTCGCGCTGCCCAACTTCTTCCTCTATCCCGGCAGCGTCGTGCCGCTGCACATCTTCGAGCCGCGCTACCGCCAGATGGTCGAGGACCTGCTCGACGGCGACGGGCGCCTGGTGATGGGCACCGTGCCCGACGAGCACGCCGCCGAGGTCTGCGGCGCGCCGCCCGTGCACCCGGTCGCCGGCCTGGGCGAGATCGCGCGGCACGAGAAGCTGCCCGACGGCCGCTTCCTGATCTGGCTCTTCGGGCTCTCGCGCGTGCGCGTGTGCGAGCGGCCCAGCGATCGACTCTACCGGCGCGTCTCCTACGAGCCGTTCTGCGAGGTCCCGATCGCCGACTGGCGCCGCAACGACGTGCGCCGCGAGCTCGAGCGCGCGGTGCGCCTGCGCTGCAAGGAGATCGACGAGCTGCCCACCGAGCTCGCCGAGGCGTGCCTGATCGACATCCTGCTGCAGAAGCTGCAGCTGGGCTCGAGCGAGACGCTGCGCCTGTACTCCGAGCCCGACCTCGAGCGGCGCGCGCACGGCGTGCTGGTCGCGCACGCCGGCAAGCCGCAGGACTGAGGGACGCGCGGGCTGCCTCTTGGTGCAGGGTGCGCTCCGCTCCCGCTCGGGGCGTGTACCGTGGGAGTCGAACTCGTCCGACCCTCGGTCCCCTTGCCGGAGCTCCTCCATGCTGCGTTCCCTGCTCGTCCCCGCGCTCGCGCTCTTCCTCGGCAGCCCGGCCCTCGCCGGGCAGGTGATCTTCGAGGCCACCGGCACCGTCGCTTCGGCCTCGGGCGCGACCGGCGCCTACGCCGGCGTCGCCGCCGGGCAGCCCGCGCACCTGGTCTTCCAGGTCACGACGCCGGGCACCGACGTCAACCCCGGGCACGTGACGAACTTCTCGATCGTCTCCGCGACGCTGCAGATGACGATGGGCCCGGTGACGGTCGGCGTCGCCTCGGGCTCGCCCGTCGCGACGATGCGCAACCAGGACCCGGCCGTCGACGGCGTGCTCGCCTCGGCCACGCTGACCAGCGGGAAGAACCTCGGCTTCTCGTTCTCCGACTGCAACGGCGCGATGTTCAGCTCGACCGATCCCGCGGCGAACGTCGGCAGCTGGTCGGGCTTCTTCTACTGCGTCTACGGCTGGACGATCTCGGGCAGCGGCACGTTCATCGACATCGACCTCTCGACCTTCTCGCTCGCGCTGCCGGTCGTCGGCACGCCCTTCTGCTTCGGCGACGCGACGCAGGTCGTGCCCTGCCCCTGCAACAACGCGGGCGCGAGCGGCCGCGGCTGCGAGAACTCGGCCGGCACCGGCGGCGCGCAGCTGGTCGCGAGCGGCGCGACCGTGCCCGACACGATCGTGCTGAGCTCCAGCGGCGAGCTCCCCAGCGTGCTCTCGATCTTCCTGCAGGGCAACGCGACGATCGGCGCGCCGCTGGTGTTCGGCGACGGCTTGCGCTGCGTCGGCGGCTCGCTCAAGCGCCTGTACGTCAAGAACGCGGTCGCCGGCACGGCCAGCGCGCCGGCCGCGGGCGATCCCTCGGTGAGCGCGCAGTCGGCGCTGCTCGGCGACCCGATCGCGCCCGGCACCTCGCGCTGGTACCAGACCTACTACCGCGATCCGAACCTGGGCTTCTGCGCGGCGCCGCAGGGCAACTCCTTCAACGTCTCCAGCGGGCTCCAGCTCGCCTGGTGAGACCGCGCGGCGCGTCTCAGCGCCGTTCGCCGACCGCGCGCAGGATCGTGTCCGCGATCACGCGGTGCGCCGCCGGGTTGGGGTGCAGATCGACGATCTGCGGAGGATCGCCGGCCCAGTGCGCGTAGGCGCGCTGGTAGAGCTCGCGCAGCTCCTGGGGTGACGCGCCCTCGCGCGGGTGCAGCCGCGCGAGGAGCTCCGCCGACGCATCCGCGATCGTGCAGCGCGCGCGCAGCATCGCCGCGGGCAGCGGCGCGGGCGGCAGGCTCTCGTCGATCCGGACGTAGACGAGGTTCGCGCCGCTGCGCGCGCAGAGCGCCTCGACCTCGGCGTGCACGAACGCGACGATCTCGTCCTCGGAGGCGGGCTCGGCGCGCGAGGCCTCGAACGCGAGGCGCACGCGCTGCCAGTCGTCGTGCGCGAAGAGCGGCAGTCCCACACGCCACTCGAACGAGAGGAAGTCGAGGAAGCCGCGGCTCGCGCGCCCGTAGTCCTCCACCGGCAGGTCGAAGACGCGCGGCGCGAAGCGCGGCGGCACGAGGGCGAGCGCGCTGCCGCGGCGCTCGAAGCTGGGCGTCGGGACCAGGCCGAAGTACGTGGGCGCGAAGCGCGCGCGGCTGCGCGTCGCGAGCCAGGGCGAGTGCTGGAAGAGCACGAACTCCGGCCGCTCGGCCGGGATCAGCGCCCGCGCCCGGAGCAGCATCTGCGCCAGGCCGAAGCTGCACACGCCCGCATCCAGGCACGTGCCGCGCAAGTCGCGCGCGACGAGGAACGGGAAGGTCTCCTCGGCCTTGCACGCCGCTCCGTAGGTGTAGGAACAGCCCAGCGCGAGCACGAGCGGACGCGTGCGCTCGCGGCTCGGCGGCGCGTCGGCCGGCACGCGAAACCCGTCGCGGTCGATGCAGGCCTCGACCGGCGGCCCGGACGGAAAGGTCTCCGCGCCGCGCGCACCGGGCAGCGTGCAGAGGCCGAGCTCGGGGTCCGCGTCGTGCACCCGGCCGCTCCAGCCGCGCCCGGCGGTCAGGCCCTGGTAGGCGCGCACGCTGCGCACCACGGTGGCGACGAGCCAGGCGAGAGCGGCGGCCAGCGCGACGAGCAGCGCGCGGCGGGCGATCCTGCGCAGGACGGGCGAAGCCATGAGCGCGCCGAGTCTACCCGCGCCCGGCGCGGCTCACTCCAGCGTCGCCAGCACGGGCGCGTGGTCGCTGGGCTTCTCGCCCGCTCGCGCGACGAGGTCGATCTCGACCGAGCGGCAGCTCTCGAGCGCCTTCTTCGACATCAGCAGGTGGTCGATGCGCAGGCCCGCGCCGCGCTTGAAGCCCATCGTCTTGAAGTCCCACCAGGTGAAGTGGCCGCCCTCCTCGTGGAACTTGCGGAAGGCGTCGGAGAGGCCGAGCGAGCAGAGCGACTGCAGCGCCTCGCGCTCGGGCGTCGAGCACAGGATCTGCTCGCGCCACTCCTCGGGATCGTGCACGTCGCGGTCGTCGAAGGTGATGTTGAAGTCGCCGGCGACGACGAGCTTCTCGGAGAGATCGAAGCCCCGTGCGATCCAGCCGCGCACGTCGGCGAGCCAGGCGAGCTTGTCGAAGTAGCGCGGCGCGCCGACCTCCTGGCCGTTGATCACGTACAGGTTGACGAAGACGACGTCCTCGACCTGCGCGGCGAGCACGCGCCGCTCCTCGTCGGGGTTCGCGCCGGCGCTCAGGCCGCGCCGGACGTCCTCGATGCGCCGCCGCGCGAGGATCGCCACGCCGTTGTAGGTCTTCTGCCCCCAGTGCGCGATGTTGTAGCCGGCGTCGGCGATCGGCTCCTCGGGGAAGGCCTCGTCCTGGCACTTGGTCTCCTGCAGCAGCACGACGTCGGGCTTGCGCGTCGCGAGCCAGTCGAGCAGGCGCGGCAGCCGCGCGCGGACGGAGTTGACGTTCCAGGTGGCGATCAGCACGTGCGGCGTTCCTCTCCCGACGGGGTGCGCACAGGATAGCCTCGCGCAGGGATCAGGGCAGCACGAAGCGCGCGCGCGTCAGCTTCCCGCTCTCGATCGCGAGCTCGCCGAGCACGTGCGTCGCGCCGGCGTGCCGCACCTCGAGCGTGTAGCGGCCGGGCGCGAGGCGCTGGCTGGCGAGGAAGCCCTGGCCCACGAGCGCGCCGCCGTGCTGCGTCCCGCGTCCTTCGCCCTTGCCGCGCGCGCGGAACTCCAGGCGCTCGCGCCGACCCTGCGCGTCGACGAGCGCGCAGGGGACGGCGGCCCAGCTCGACGTCCCCAGGCGCAGGTCCTGCTCGTCGCCGCGGCGCGCGAGCTCGCCCTCGTCGAGCTCCTCGAGCGCCGCGCCCGCGGGCGCTGCCGGGCTCGCACCAGGCGCCTCCGCGCCGGCGGCCAGCAGCGTCAGCTCGAGCGCGCCCGCGCGCGGGAACTCGAGCGCGACCTCCTCGCGCTCGCCGCTCCAGACGCGGAACGAACGGCGAGCCGGCGCCAGGGACGCCGCGGCTCGATCGGCGACGCGCCGCGTGCCGATCGGCTCGGCGCGCACCGTGTAGCTGCCGGGCGCGAGCTCGAGCTCGTCCACGCTCGGCCCGTTGTCGCTGAAGACGAGTTCGCCGGCAGCGTTCTCGACGCGCACGCTGCACTCGCGCCAGCGCAATCCCTCGGGGCTCCGCACGACGAACGCGGCCCGGCCCGGATCGGCGCTGCGCGGCGCGACCAGCACGACGTGCGTGACGCGCCGGTCGGGCTCGATGCGCACGTCGAGGCTGGTCGAGAGGCCGAGCGCGCTCGACCAGCTCGCGCGGTACAGCCGCCCCGGTTGCACGTCCTCGAAGGCCGCGTACTGGCCGCCCCAGTTCCTCGCGTAGGCGCTGCCGAGCCAGTCGCGCGAGTCCTCGTCGACCAGGCGGCAGCCGAACAGCCCCGGGAAGCGCGGATCGCTCGTGCCGCCGAGCTCGACCTCGAGCACGAACTCGTCGAGCACGAGGTCGAGCTCCTCCTCGCCGGTCGCGTGCACGCCGCAGCACGTGCGCGACTCGCCGCCGCGCTCGAGGTTCTCGCCGGCGAAGAGCACGTAGGCCCCCGCGGCGAGGCTGGCGAAGACGAAGTGCCCCGTTGCATCCGTGCGCGCGAGGGCGAAGGGCAGCGCGGCCGACTCGTCGACGCGCCGCTGTGCGGCGTCGAGCCACTCCTCCGGGGCGAGCGAGACGTCCTCGCTGCGCGCGGCGAGGACCTGGGCACCGGCGACGGGCCGACCGTCGACCCTGTGCACGCGGCCGGCGATCCGGCCGAGCGCCGCGCCCGGGAGCAGGCTGCGCTGCTGCGCCGCCGCGTGCTCGTCCGCCGACACCGCGAGCACGTCGACCTCTGCCGGCGCGGCGGCGGCGGGCGGGGTGCGCGCCTGGCGCTCGGGCTCGTCGGCGAGGCGATCGTGCTCGCGCCCGCCGAGCAGCCAGGCCAGCAGCGCGAGGCCCAGCGCCAGCGCGCAGATCGAGGCCAGCAGTCGGCGTCCGCGCATCGCCGCCTAGTCGCGCACGTCGTACACGCGGATCTCGGCCGGCGTCTCGCCGCTCTTCGGCACGGCGACGAAGAGCCGTTTCCCGTCGGGCGCGAGCAGCGAGGTGCGCGCTCCGCGCGCGGTGTCCTCGACGAAGGTTCGCTTCCACAGGTTCGCCGGCGCGCGCTGCGTGAACACGTCGAGCTTGCCCTCGCCGCACGAGGCGTAGATGCGGCCGCGCGGTTCGTCGTACCACAGGTCGTCGACGTCGCCCGAGAGCTCCAGCGCCGCGATCTCCTTGCCCGCGTCGGTGTCGAGCAGCACGAGCTTCGCGGGCGAACGGCAGCCGACGGCCAGACGCTTCTCGCTCTCCAGCAAGGCGATCGGGTAGTTGGCCTGCGCGCTCTCGATCGGCCAGAAGCCGACCTGTTCCTTCTTCGCGCGCTCGACCACGCTGATGCCGCGCTCCGAGGGGACGTTGGCGAACACGCGCGTGCCTTTGGTCTCCAGCGCGAAGCCCTCGGGGTGTCCGGCCAGGCGCACGCGGCCGAGCGCCTTGCGCTCCGCGGCGCCGATCAGCGCCAGCGCGCCCGAGGCGTAGCCCAGCCAGACCTCGTGCGCGCCTGCGTCGTAGCGCAGGTTGTCGGCGTCGGGGCCGAGCTTGAGGCGCTGCACGCTGGCGAGCGTCGCGCCGGCGTAGACGTCGAGCGCGTCGCCGTCGCCCTCGGCAACCCAGACCGCGTCGGTGTCGGCGAGGTAGAGCACGCCCTGCGGCTCGCGCAGGCCGTCGATGCGCTTCCAGACCGCGCGCTTCTCGAGGTCGACCGCGAGCAGCGCGCCCTGGGCGAGCGCGGCGACGAACAGGTGCGCGCGCGCCGCGTCGAGCGCGAGATGGTCGATGCGCCCGTCGACGTCCGCGAGCGGGATGCGGGCGGCCAGCGCGAGCGGAGCGGGAAGCGGCGCTGGGGGCGCGGATTCCTGGCCGATCGGCGCGGGAGCGGCGGCGAGGAGAAAAACGAGGCTCGTGAGCATGAGAGGCAGCTTCGGGACGCGGAACGAGCGCATGCTAGCCCGGTTTCCTCCTCGCCGGCGAGCTTCTGCCTTGGAGCCTTGCGCCGCGTCGGCTACCCTCGCTGTCCTCGAAATTCCACGCAGGCACGCAGAGATTCCTTTTGAGCACGAATCGTCCCCAGCGCGGCGGCCGCCGCAGTTCCTCCCCCGCCCCGCACGCGCGCGCGCGCGCAACCGACGTCGAGCCGCTGCATCCCACGGCGACGCCCCCCGAGGTCGAGTCCTTCCACCACTGGAAGCTCGAGCCGCACGTCCTCGGCGTGATCGACGCGATGGGCATCACCAAGCCGACGCCGATCCAGTGCCTGGCGATCGGCCCGGTGCTCGAGGGCAAGGACGTGATCGCCAAGGCCGAGACGGGCACGGGCAAGACGCTCGCCTTCGGCGCGCCGATGATGTCGAAGATCGATCCCGCGCGCGCATCCGTGCTCGGGCTGGTGCTGACGCCGACGCGCGAGCTCGCCGAGCAGGTCGCCAACGTGCTCAAGCAGCTGGGCGAGCCGCGCGGCATCAAGGTCGCGCTGGTCGTCGGCGGCGAGCCGATGGACGCGCAGGTGCGCGCGCTGCAGTCGGGCGCGCAGGTCGTGGTCGGCACGCCCGGCCGCGTGATCGACCTCTACAAGCAGCGCTTCCTCTCCTTCCCCTGGACGGAGTTCGCGGTGCTCGACGAGGCCGACGAGATGCTCGAGATCGGCTTCCTCGACGACGTCGAGATGATCCTCTCGTACATCCCCGAGGAGCGGCAGACGCTGCTCTTCTCCGCGACGTTCCCGCCCGCGCTGCTCAAGCTGGCGCGCAAGCACACGCGCACGCCGGCCGAGGTCGCCACCGCCAGCGGCGTCAAGACCGTCGACAACATCCAGCAGAGCTGGATGTCGGTCGGCGACGACGACAAGCCGCTCGCGCTGATCCGCATGATCGAGCAGAGCGGCGAGAAGGACGTGCTGCTCGTCTTCTGCGGCCGCCGCGAGGACGTCGACCGCCTGATGCGGCGCCTGGAGCGCCTGCCCTTCGCGATCAAGGCGCTGCACGGCGGCTACGACCAGGCCGCGCGCTTCCGCGTGATGAGCGCGTTCCGCACCGGCGAGGTCAAGGCGCTGGTCGCGACCGACGTCGCCTCGCGCGGCCTCGACGTCAGCCACGTGACGCACGTGATCAACTACGACGTGCCGCGCGACATCACCGGCTACACGCACCGCATCGGCCGCACCGGCCGCGCGGGCCGCGAGGGCGCGGCGATCACGTTCGTCTCGAAGAAGGACGACCGGCGCTGGATCCCGATCCAGAAGCAGGCGACCTGGAACATCCCCGAGGTCGAGCCGCCCGGCCCCAGCCGCCACGGCCGCGGCCCCGCCTCGCCGCCGCGCAGCGAGCCGGCGCGCGCCAGTGCGCCGCGCACGGAGGCAGCTCGCGAGCGCGCGCCGCGTGAACACGCGCGGCGGGAAGAAGCTCCGCGGGAACACGCGCCGCGCACGCCGGCGACCCGCGAGCACGCGCCCCGTGAACACGCGCCCCGTGAGCACGCGCCGCGCGAACACAAGCCGCGCGAACACGCGCCGCGTTCCCACGCGCCGCGCGAGCACGCACCTCGCGAACACTCGCCGCGCTGCACGCCGCGCGAACACGCGCCGCAGCGCGAACACGCGCGAGCACGCGCCGCGCGCACGCGCCCCGCTCGCACGGCGCGCTGCGCACGGCGTCCCGCCGCGCACCGCTCACCGCGCGCGAGCACGGCCACGCACCCGCGCACCGGCCGCACGCCTCCGCTCCGCGCGCTCCGGCGCACAAGCCGGGCGCGCATCCGCCCGCGGCACGCCCGCACGGCGGCGCGCGCGCCCCGGCTCCGCGCGCCCCGGCTCCGCGCGCATCGGCTCCGCGCGAGCGCGGCACGGGCCACACGGAACGACGAAGGCACGACGCCGACTGAGCGTCGCGAGACCATGGGCGGAACGAATCCCTACGTGAAGCGCGCGGCACCTCCGCTGCCGACGAAGCCGTACACGCTGACCATCCTCCCGGCCAACGTGACGATCCAGGTCGACCCGGCCAAGGTCCCCTACTCGCGCGACGGGCAGCAGGGCTCGATCCTCGAGATCGCGCTCGCGCACGGCGTCGAGATCGACCACGCCTGCGGCGGCGTGTGCGCCTGCTCGACCTGCCACGTGATCGTCAAGCAGGGCCTCGCCTCCTGTCCCGACGCGAGCGAGGAAGAGGAAGACCAGCTCGACAACGCGCGCGGCCTGACGCCGCAGTCGCGCCTGGCCTGCCAGACGGTTCCCAGCGGCGCCTGCGACGTCGTCGTCGAGATCCCGCGCTGGAACCGCAACCTCGTCAGCGAGGAACACTGAGGATGGAAGTGCGCCTCGCCAACCCGCGCGGATTCTGCGCCGGTGTCGACCGCGCGATCGAGATCGTGGAGCGCGCGCTCGAGATCCACGGCGCCCCCGTGTTCGTGCTGCACGAGATCGTGCACAACACGCACGTCGTCAACGACCTGACGCGCCGCGGCGTGAAGTTCGTCGACACGCTCGAGGAGGTGCCCAGCGGCGCCGTGACGATCTTCAGCGCGCACGGCGTGTCCGACGAGGTCGTGCGCAGCGCCGAGCGCCGCGGCCTGCGCATCATCGACGCGACCTGCCCGCTCGTGACCAAGGTGCACGTGCAGGCGCAGCAGTACCGCGCCAAGGACAACCACGTGATCCTGATCGGCCACCCCGGCCACCCCGAGGTCGAGGGCACGCGCGGCCGCATCGACGGCCCGGTGACCGTGCTCTCGACCGTCGAGGAGGTCGAGCGCCTCGAGGTCGCCGATCCGACCCGCCTCGCCTACGTCACGCAGACCACGCTCTCGATCGACGACACGCGCGAGGTGATCGACGCGCTCGTGCGCCGCTTCCCGAAGATCAAGGGCCCCGAGCTCAAGGACATCTGCTACGCCACGCAGAACCGCCAGAACGCGGTCAAGCAGCTCGCCGAGGAGGGCATCGACGTGCTGCTCGTGATCGGGTCGAAGAACAGCTCGAACTCCAACCGCCTCGCCGAGCTCGGCGCGCGCAAGGGCGTGCGCAGCTATCTGATCGACGACGCCACCGAGATCCGCCGGGAGTGGCTGGTCTCGACGCAGCGCATCGGCGTGACGGCCGGCGCGAGCGCGCCCGAGGGACTGGTGCAGCAGGTGATCGAGCGCCTGAAGGAGCTCGGCGTGAAGGACGTGCGCGAGATGCAGGGCGAGCCCGAGGGCGTCGAGTTCAAGCTGCCGGAGGAACTGGCGCGCTGAGGGCGCGTTTCACGCCCTCGCCGCCGCGCACCACGTCCGGTTGACGAAGCGCACCCTTCCGCTCGCGTCGGCATACGGCTGCGCGCGCCGTTCGAGCTCGCTCCAGACCGCGTCGCGCACCTTCGCGCCCTTCTCCTCGAGCGTCGTCCGCAGCGTCGTCGACACGTCGCAGGTGAACTCGACGAACTCGCGCGCGGAGGCGTAGCTCATCACCACGTCGACCGGCTCGCAGCGCACCTCGCCGAAGCCCGCGGCCGCGAGCGCGCTCTCGAGCTCGCCGGCGCGGCCCATGCGCAGCGGTCCGGGCGTCCCCGGGGGCGGCTTGGCGATGCCGCCGACCTCCTCCGCGACCGCTCCGGCGAGCGCGATGAACGGCACCTCCTTGCCGGTGCCCCAGACCGACACGCCCAGGTGCGCGAGCGGCTTCAGCACGCGGCGCACCTCGGCGAGGCAGCGCACTGGATCGTCCATCAGCATCGGGCCCCAGCGAAACGTCGCGGCGTCGAAGCTCTGCGCGGCGAAGGCGAGGTGCTCGCCCTCCATCTGCGCGAGGCGCAGGTTCGCGAGCGCGTTCTCCTGCGCGCGCTCGCGCGCGAAGCGCAGCATCGGCCGCGCGAGATCGGCGCCGACGACCAGGCCGCGCGGACCGACCGCGCGCGCGACGTGCAGCGCCGGTTCGCCCAGGCCCGTGCACAAGTCGAGCACGCGCATGTCCGGCGCGACGCGCGCCGCGCGCACGAGGCGCTCGGAGAGATCGGCGGCGCCCGCCTCGAAGCGCGACCACCAGCGCCGCCAGGCGAGGGCGCCCACGTTCCAGAGCGCCTCCTGGCGTGCGCGGTACTCAGCGTGCGGATCGCTCATGGCGTGGCGCAGTGTAGCGCACGGCCGAGCCGGCACGAGCGCGGTACGGAGCGCCTCGAAACTCATCCGCACACTCCGAGCGGCGGCGCGCGCGATCCAGAGAGGCTCGACGCCCAGCGATCCCTGCCGGCTGCGCTCCCGATCGTGGTGCGCGCGGCACGCGCGAGCGTAGACTCGTGCGCATGTTCGAACGCAGCCAGGACGCGGAGGTCGCGATCCTGCGCCTGTGCCACGGCAAGGCCAGCGCGCTGGATCTGGAGTTGTGCGAGGCGCTGGAGCGCGCGGTCGCGGACGAGGAGCGCTCGTCCGCGCGCGCCGTGGTGCTGACGGGCACGGGCGGGATCTTCAGCGCGGGCGTCGATCTCACGCGCCTGGTCGCGGGCGGGCCGGGCTACGTCGCGCGCTTCCTGCCTGCGCTCGACGCACTGCTCCTGCGCCTCCTGCGCTTCGAGAAGCCGCTGATCGGCGCGCTCAACGGTCACGCGATCGCGGGCGGAGCGCTGCTCGCCGGCGCGTGCGACGTGCGCCTGCTCGCGCGCGGCAACGCGACGCTGGGCGTGCCCGAGCTCAAGGTCGGCGTGCCCTTCCCGCTGCTCGCGGTCGAACTCGCGCGCGAGATGTTCCCGAGCACGCGCCTGAACGAGGCGCTCTACAGCGGCCGGCTCTACCGCGCCGAGGAGTGCGCCGCGCTGGGCCTGGTCGACGAGCTGGTCGAGCCGGAGGCGCTCTCCGCGCGCGCACTCGAGCGTGCGCGCGAGCTCGGCTCGATCCCGCCCGCGTCCTTCGCGCTGACCAAGCGCCTGCGCCGCCTGCCTGCGCTGGAGACCTTCGACCGGCACGGCGCGCGCGCGGCGGCCGAAGGCCTCGCGGCCTGGAGCGCCCCGGACGTGCTGGCGGCCGTGGAGCGCTACGTCCAGCGCACGCTGCGGCGCTGAGGCCCGGCCTTCAAGAATCGGGAGTCCGGCTGCCGAAGAGGCCGCGGTGTCCTCTTCCCCCGCACCGCGCGTGCTCCTTTTCCAGGAGAGCGTCTTCGCGCCGGCCATGCTCGCGCGCGTGCTGCACGCGCAGGGTTTCCGCCTGGACATCGCGACCTCGCTCGAGGATGCCTGGAGCCGCTACGCCGAGGACCCGGCCGCCGTCGTGCTGATCGACTGCGACGCGCAGCAGAACTCCGGCGGCGCCCTCGCCTCGCGCGTGCGCCGCGCGCTCTCGGGCAGCGGCACGCTGCTGATCGCGCTGGCGCGCGAGCCTCAGCCGCAGAACCTGCGCGAGCTCTTCGAGCTGGGCTTCGACGACGTGCTGCGCCATCCGGCCGACGAAGCCGAGCTCAGCGTGCGCTGGATGGTGCTCGCGCGCCGCGCCCGGCGCCGCGGCGAGCGCGCGCGCGTCGAGGAGCGCTTCAAGACCTTCGTCGAGAACCTGCCCGCGGGCGCGCTCTACGTCGAGGGCGAGCGGCTGGTGATGAACCGCGAGGTCGAGCGGCTGACCGGCTACCACCGCTCCGAGCTCTCGACGCTGGAGCAGTGGTTCGAGCGCCTGTGCGGCACCAGCGCCGAGCGCGAGCGTGAACGCCATGACGAGGAGCGTGCGCAGGGCTTCCGCCACACGCGCCAGCTCTCGATCCGCACGCGCGAGGGCGCGCAGCGCGAGCTCGAGATCGTCGCGTCGCGCCTGCGCGGCGCGGAGGTCTGGCTCCTGCACGACGTCACTGAGCGCAACCGGGCGCAGGAGCTGATGCAGCGCGCCAAGGAGGCGGCCGAGGCCGCCGCGCAGGCCAAGGCCGAGTTCCTGGCCAACATGAGCCACGAGATCCGCACGCCGATGAACGGCGTGATCGGGCTGGCCGACCTGCTGCTGGACACCGAGCTCCAGGGCGAGCAGCGCGAGCACGTGCAGACCATCCGCAACTGCGGCGACACGCTGCTGACGATCCTCAACGACATCCTCGACTTCTCGAAGATCGAGGCTGGCAAGCTCGACCTCGAGCAGGCCGCCTACGACCCGCGCACGCTGGTCGAGGAGTCGCTCGACCTGCTCGCCGCGCGCGCGCAGGAGAAGGGCCTGCGCCTGTACTCCGATCTCGCGGCCGACCTGCCCGCCGAGCTCTGCGGCGACTCGGGTCGCGTGCGCCAGGTGCTGCTCAACCTGCTCGGCAACGCGATCAAGTTCACCGCGCAGGGCGAGGTCGTCGTGCGCGCGCGCCGCGCCGTCGACGCGCGCGGCGAGGCCTGCCTGGAGTTCGAGGTCTGCGACACCGGCATCGGCATCGATGCGGGCACGCAGTCGCGCCTGTTCCAGTCCTTCGAGCAGGCCGACAGCTCGACCACGCGCCGCTTCGGCGGCACGGGGCTCGGGCTCGCGATCGCGCGGCGCCTGGTCGAGCTGATGGGCGGCAGCATCGGCGTCGAGAGCGCGCTCGCGAGCGGCAGCCGCTTCTGGTTCCGCCTCGGGCTCGAGGGAGCGACGCCCGCGACCGAGGTCGAGCCGGGCAGCGCCGCGCCGTGCGTGCTGGTCTGCGCGCACGACGGTCTGCGCGCGTCCTGGAGCACGCTGCTCGCGACGCTCGGCTCGGAGACCTGGGCCGCCGGCACGCTCGAGGAGGCGCTCGGATTCCTCGCCGGCCTCGCGCCGCAGGCGCGGCGGCGCACGCTGCTGCTCGCCAACGCCGACGACCTGGGCGCCGAGGACCTCGTCGCCCTGCGCGCGCTTCCCGATGGCGAGCGCCCGCGCCTGGTCTGCGCCAGCGCGCGCCCCGGCGCGCGCCTCGAGCTCCACGAGCTCGGCGCGGCCGTCCTGCGCCAGCCGCTGCGCCGCAGCGCCCTGCAGCAGGAGCTCAGCGGCACGATCGTGCACGACCGCTGCACGCTCAAGGTCGACGCACGCGCGCCGCGCGGACGCGGGCGGCTGCTGGTGGCGGAGGACAACCTCGTCAACCAGCGCGTGATCGCGCGCATGCTGCACAAGCTCGGCTTCCAGGCCGATCTCGTCACCAACGGGCTCGAGGTGATCTCCGCCCTCGAGCGCGCGCGCTACGACCTGATCCTGATGGACTGCCAGATGCCGGGCATGGACGGCTTCGCCGCGACGGCCGCCGTGCGCGCGCGCGAGCCCCAGGCGCAGCGCACGCCGATCGTCGCGCTGACCGCCAACGCGATGCGCGGCGACCGCGAGCGCTGCCTGGAGGCCGGCATGGACGGCTACCTCGCCAAGCCCGTGCGCCTCGAGGAACTCGAGAGGGTGATCACGGAGTTCACGGGCGGCGGGGCGTAGGCCAGGCAGGCCTCAGGGCCTCAGCCGCAGACGCAGCACCGCCGCGCCGCTCGCGCTGACCGGCTGCTTGATGCGCCGGTGGTCGGTGGGGATCGAGGTGGCGGCAGCGGTCCGCGGGTCGACGCCCTCGGCGGCGAAGAGGTTGCGGTCGAGCTCCAGCTGCAGCACCGCCGGCTGGGCGAAGCGTTCGCGCAGCAGGAGCTCGTATCCGTACGCGCGCGGCTCGACCGCGAGGAGCTCGAGCCCGGTGCGCGCGCCGTGCACGACCGCGCCGTCGGCGTACTCGCGTCCGAGCTCGAAGTACGAGTGGCGCGCGGGGCGCACGCCCTTGTGCACGCTGGTCTTCACGCTCTCGAGCGGCCAGGCGAGATCGTCGGCGTAGGCCGCGAGGTTGCCCGCGCTGCCCTGCTCGAGGTACGGCCGCAGCGCGAACGTGCACGTGCTCGCCTCGCCCGCGCCGCCTTGCGCGATCTCGAGCGTCAGGCGTGAGCCCGCCGCGCCGCAGCGCTGCAGGTCCGCGCCGAGCAGCGCCAGCCCGTGCTCGCCGTTGCTGGCCGCGACGAAGCGGCGCATGTCGATCCAGGCCGAGGCCTCGCGCTGCGCGGGATCGAGCGCGACCGCCGCGCCGCTCCGGTCGACGCTCAGCGTCGTGGGCTTCGCCGGCAGGCTGACGCCGACGAGCAGCGTGCCCGGCTCCTTCCAGCCCTCGGCGCGGCAGCGCACGACGAGGTCGGCGCGGTCGCGCTCGAGCACGAGGTCCTCGACCAGCTGCGCTCCGTCGAGCCGGCGCACGATGCGCACGATCAGGCGCACGGGACCGTCCTCGACGACCTCGATCGACTCGGGCTTGCGCAGCGCGCGCGCGGCGGGAGTGCTGCCGGCGCTGGGCGCGGGCTGCCAGGCGATCGCGTTCGACTTCGGATCGACGAGCTCGATCCCCTCGGGCAGCACGCGCAGGCTGGCGAGGTCGCCCGTCTCCGGATCCAGGCGCAGCGCCAGGCGCGAGCTGGTGAAGGTCCAGTCCTCGCGCTGCGCGGCGTGCGAGGCGTCCGGCGCGTCGCCGCCGGCCACGCGCCGCTCGTGGAAGACCGCGTGGCCCAGGCCGGGCACGCGCACCCAGGCGAGGTGCCGGCCCTCGGCCGAGAGTTGCTGCGGCACGCGCGCGCCGTCCGCGTCGACCAGCACGCCGGTCGCCGCGTCGAGCTCGATCACGCCGGTGCGCTCGAAGGGCAGCAGGTTGAACACGACCAGCGGCTCGCCCTCGCCCTGGCTGCGAGCGGCACGCGCCAGCACGACCAGGCCCTCGCGCGCGAGCGCGTTCGCGCGCGCCGTGATCTCCCGCACCTGCGCGGCGTCCGCGCCGTCGACGCTCGCGAGCGCGGCACGCTGCGCGCGGCGCAGCGGATCGAAACCGTCGCGCAGGAAGGTCAGCCCGTCCATCTGTGCCAGCGCGCCGATGCGCGCGGTCCGTTCGAGCGCGATCTCCGCGCGCCGCGCGGCCGAGCGCAGCGCGAAGGGCGCGGGCGTGCTCTCGCCCAGGTCGATCCCCGCGCGCGGCTGCCAGGCCGCGAGCTGGAAGCGACCGCCCGCGCGCAGCTCCTCGAACCAGGCCGAGGGCGTCGAGAACGAGACGTTCGGGCCGAGCTCCTGCTCGCTGAGCTCGCGTGCAGCCGCGACACGCGCACGCGACTCGTCCAGCGAGGCACCGACCTCGAGCGCGACGAAGAGCTCCGCCGCGCCGAAGCGCTCGCGCGAGCGCGAGAGGCTCGCCGTGAAGGCCTCCCCGCCCAGAGTCGTCACCGCGGGCGGGACGTGCACGACGACCAGCGCCGGGCCGCTGCCCGGCTTCCAGCCGAAGGCGGGCGGGACGTCGGCGCCCTCGCTTCCCTCCGACCACTGCACGCAGCGCACGAGCTTGGACTGCATGCACCAGCTCGGCAGCAGCGGCTGCGCGTCGAGGTCGCCCAGCACGCCTGCGCGCGCCTTGCCCTGCCAGCCGTGCTCGGCGACGAAGCGCGCGCCCGTGTCGAAGGCCTCGCGCAGCGCGAGCTCGTCGGGCGGCGTGCCCCAGTCCAGGTGCTCCTCCAGGCCCGCGATCTCGAGGCGTCCGGCCTTGACCAGCGCGTCCAGGCGCGCAAACAGCTCCGGAGACTGCGCTTCGAGCGCGCGCACGACGTCGATCCCGCCCAGCGCGCCCGTGAGCTCCGCGTCGGCATCGAGCAGCTCGACCAGCGTGCGCAACGCCGCGAGGCGTGCGACGCCGCCGCGCGGCGGCAGCACGAGGCAGACGTGCACGTGCTCGCGCTTGGCCTCGGCGTTGATCGAGTCCAGCGTCGAAAGGCGCGCCGTGACGAGCTCGCCGGCCTTGGCCTGATCGCCCGCGACGAGCTGGTCGAAGATCTCGCGCTCGTGGTCCGCCTCGGCGGCGAGATCGCGGAAGAGCCCGCCGCGCTCGAGGTTGCGCAGGTAGCGGCGCATCTCCTTCGTGCGCAGCTCGTTGGCGAGCAGCGCGCGGCGGAAGTCGGTGTTCGCCGGCGCGTCGGGCACCCAGCGCAGCGCGGCGGCGTAGACGTGCAGGCGCTCGTCCTTGGGCAAGCGCAGCGCGAGGCAGGGCCAGGCGCAGGCGACCGGCACGCGCACCAGATGCGGGCCGTCTGCGGGCGCGACCACCAGCGGGTGCGAGCGCACGAGCTCGCCCTCGCCCTGCGCGTCGAGCGCGAGCGGCGTCTCGGCCTCGCCCTTCCACTCCAGGTACAGCGCGAGCTCGTAGTAGCGCCCGCCCTCCTTGGGCGCGAGCACCAGGCGCTGTCCGCGCGCGGCGAGATCCCAGGGCTCGCCCGCGCGCGCGAAGCGCAGCGGCCGGCCCTCGATCAGCGTGTCGCCGACGGGCAGCGCCGCGGGACGATCGGCGCTGGAGGCACCCGGCTCGCGTGCGCGGAGCCCGGCCAGGTCGAGGGCGGACCACGACGCGTCGGTGATCTCGCTCTGGGCCTGGGGTGCGCTCGTCGGCTGGGGCGGCTCGCGACGCGCGGCGCAGGCGGTCAGGGCGAGCACGAGGGCGGCGAGGGTGAGGATGCGCATGGGAGACGTTCGACGGGGCTCGGGGAGCCGGGAATTGTACGTTCTGACATCATCGACCGACTTCGCGCGCGGCATGACAAGCCGTTGACACGGAAGGACCACGCGCGGGATAGCGTCGAAGGGAACGGATGGCCTCGCCTCGCACGAGCCCGGGAACACTGCGCGAGCGCGGCTTCCTCGTCTTCGGACTGGGAGCCGCGCTCGTGCTCGTGCTCGCGGCCTTCGTCGGCGGCGGCGACCCCGAGAGCGCGGGGAGGGCCGAGCTGGTCAGCACCGCGGCGCGCGTGGCGGAGGCAGTGAAGGTGGAGTGGCGCGAGGGAGCCTGCATCGCCGCCATCGCGGAGGAGTCCGGGAGCCCGCGGATCGAGTGGTCGGCCGGCAAACTGCCCTTCATCGAGGGGCGCGAGCTCGCTCGGGCAGCGGGATCGGGCCACGAGGTCTTCGACGCGTTGTTCGCCCAGTCCGAACGGGTCGAGTTGGTCCAGAACGATGCGAGCGGCGCGCTCGAACTCTCGACGGAGGCCTTGGCCAAGACGCAGGATCCCGCGAGGCGCGCCGAAGCGCGGCTGCGTGCCCTGCAACTCGCCCTCAAGGCGGCACGGCCCGAGGTCGCGCGGGCGCAGTACGACCTCGCGTGCAGGGAGCTCGACGGTTCCGAGCGCAAGGGCGCGATCTCGTATCGACTGCTGCTCGCGATCGCCTTCGCTCCCCTCCTCGAAGAGACCGATCGCAACGGGCTGCGGCAGTTGATCCGCTCGGGTTCGATCGCGTGGACGCTGCCGCCGCCCGCGAGCACGACGCAGGAGGATCCTTCGGTCGCCACGCTCGTCGGATTGCTCGAGAGTGCCTGCCCGGGCGGTCTGCCCGCGGACTTCGTGTGCATCCGGACCGCGCAGGCCGTGCGAGCCGAGTTCGGAGAACTGCCCGAGGACACGACGGACGCTGTGCATCTGCGCCGCGCGCAGTCGCGCTTCCTCTGCTGGGCCTTCGACCCCAGCGGACATGGGCGCGGGCACGTCCTCGACACGCAGTGGGTGCGCGAAGGGTTGCGGCGAGCGACGACGGCCTTCGTCCCTGCGGGATTCGCGATCGACATCGATCCCCAGACCTCGAACGCGACCGCGGTGCGCGAGCACGACACGCTCGACGGCGATTTCGGGTTCACGGTCAAGCACGAGGATCCCGAGGGCTGGATCCGCCGCAGCGCAGTGAAGCAGCGCTTCCTCCGCGGCGCGCTGCTCGTGCTCGCGCTGCTCTCGGCCGCGGCCGGCGTCGCGACGTATCGCGCGCTGCGGCGCGAGCGGCTGCTCGCGACGCTCAAGACGGACTTCGTCGCGAACGTCAGCCACGAGCTGCGCACGCCGCTCGCCTCGATCCTGCTCCTGAGCGAGAACCTCGAGGCCGGGCGTGTCGCGAGCGAGGCCGACCGCGCGCGCTACCACGCGCTGATCCGCCGCGAGGCGCTACGGCTCCGGCGCCTGGTCGACGACGTGCTCGACTTCTCGCGCCTGGAGCGCGGCAAGCGCCTCGACGTGCGCCGCGAGCCGCTGCGCGTCGACGCGTGGCTCGAGCGGCTGTTCGACGAGCTCGCCGAGTGGTCGCACGAGCACGCGCTCGAGCTCGCCGTCGAGCGCTCCCCCACCGGCGCCGAGGCCGAGATCGACCCCGAGGCGCTGCGGCGCGCGCTGCTCAACCTGCTCGACAACGCGCGCAAGCACTCGGGCGGCACGCAGGTCGAGCTCTCGGCCGCGCGCGAGGAGCGCGAGCTCGTGCTGCGCGTGCGCGACCATGGCCGCGGCATCCCGGCCGAGGATCGCGAGCGCGTCTTCGAGCCGTTCACGCGCCTTGCGCACGGCGACGCGCCTGGCGCGGGCCTGGGGCTCTCGATCGTGCGCGAGATCGTGCGCGAGCACGGCGGCACGATCGGGGCCTTGGATCCGGCGAGCGGTCCTGGCATCGTCTTCGAGATGCGCATCCCGCTCGCGGAGGAAACGGCGACATGAGCTCGCGGGAGCCGAACGAATGAGCACACGCGTGCTCGTGATCGAGGACGAGGATCCGCTGCGTCTGGCGCTCTGCGACGCGCTGCGCGCCGAGGGCTTCGAGGTCTCCGAGGCCGCCGACGGGGACGCAGGCCTGAAGCGCGCGCTCGCCGACGCACCCGAGGTCGTGCTGCTCGACCTGATGTTGCCGAAACGCGACGGGTTCTCTGTCCTGCGCGCCATGCGCGAGGACCGCCTCACCTCGGCCGTGATCATCCTGTCCGCGCGCGGCGAGGAGTGGGACCGCGTGCAGGGCTTCGAGTACGGGGCCGACGACTACCTCGTCAAGCCGTTCTCGATGCGCGAGCTCTTGCTGCGCATCCGCGGCCTCGTGCGCCGCGCCGAGGGCAACACGCCTGGCCTCGCGCTCGAAGGCGGCAAGCTGCGCTTCGGCGAGGTCGTGGTCGACTTCGCCGCCTACTCGCTCGAGCGCGGCGGCACGCGCCACGGCCTTTCGCGGCGCGAGATGGAGCTGTTGCGCTTCTTCCTCGCCAGCGAGGGCAAGACGCTCGAACGCTCGACGATCCTCGACGAGGTCTGGGGCCGCGACGAGGACCCGACGCCGCGCACGGTCGACATGCACGTGCTCAAGCTGCGCCGCAAGATCGAGCAGGATCCCGAGGCGCCGCGCCACATCCAGACCGTGCACGGCGTCGGCTACCGCTTCTCGCGCAAGGGCGAGAACGCGCGGTGACAGCGCGTTGACACGGGCGCGATCGGCGTGTGACACGCTGTCTGCGGCTCGATCGTCCAATGGGACGAAAGGGGGCGCACCCATCCCCGCGCCCGACGGAGAACGAAGACCATGCTGATCACGATCGCCTCGCACTTGCTGTTCGCGCTCGCGAGCTTCCAGGATCCGACGCCGCAAACGCCCGGTCCGCAGTCGCCCGGCCCGATGATGTGGACGGGCGAGAGCCAGAGCGTCCCTCAGCCTCCCGAGAAGGACGCGCCGGCCCTCGCGGATGCTCTGCGCGGCGAGCTCAAGGCGCTCGTGACGCGCACGGACGTGCAACGCGACTACCAGAAGCAGCTCGAGAAGCTCGACAGGATGCGCGCAGTGGCCTGCTGGTCGTTCGCGTATCCGGGCAAGGCCGAGATCGCCGCCGAGATTGCCGTGACGCGCGCGGACTGGCTCGAGAAGCTCGGCCGCCACGAGGACGCCGTCTACGCGGCCTGGCATCCGTTCGTGATGCCGGAGGAGAAGACCAAGGCGCCCTACGACGGCTTCGTGTGGACGCCGTCGAACGGCACGCTCGCCGAACTCGTGAACCGCACCAGCGAGCTGCCCGCGATGGTCGAGTTGCGCAAGCGCTTCCCGAGCAACGCGCCCTCGACCAAGGGCGGCGACGCGATCGAGGACGCCGTGCGGCGCGAGTGCCTCGAGGGGAATCCGATGAACCTGACGAACTTCGGAACGCGCTGCGTGCCGGCGCTCGTGCGTATCCTGCGCGAGAACCCCAGGCAGATGAACGAGCGCAACCCGGTCGACTTGGGAGCGCAACCGCTCGGCGTCCTCATGCTGATCGATCGAGCGGCGGCCAATCGCCTGCTCCTCGCGACGCTCGGCACGCGCGGGCCCGATTGGATGCTGCGCGCGATCTTCTGCCTCAGCAACCTGCAGATCACGAAGCAGGGGCTCGTCGCAAGCGCGGATCCGTGCTCGCCGAACACCTCGAGCGATCCGCTGACCCTGCAGGTCGTCGATGCGCTGGCCCGCGAGGGCATGCCTGCTCCCAGGCTCTTCTCGCTGCTCGAGCCGCTCGTCGGGAACGACATCGTCTCGTCGGACGTGCGCGATTTCCTGCTCCACCAGGTCCAGGCGACCGATCCCAACATCCTCTCGCCCCTGCGCAGCATGCTCGACGGCGTCCGCGTCGGCCCCAACAAGCGCGTGCTCTACGAAGCCTTCCTCGACAGCCCCGATCCCGAGCTGCGCGGCCGTTGCGCGCGTGCGCTCGCCTCCTACGACGTCGGCCCTGCGACCCTGCGCGCGGCCGAGCACAGCGACGCGAACGTGCGCCAGGGCGCCGCGAACGCTCTCGTGCGCCACGTCGTCTGGCCCTATGACTACCAGCGCAACACGCCCGCGACCGACAAGGCCGGCCGCTGGCTCGAAGTCCCGCGTACGCCCGAGATCGCCGCCGCGGTCGCGAAGCTTGCGCGCGATCCGGAGAAGAGCGTGCGCCTCGCGCTCGTGCACGCGCTGCAGAGTTCGGGCGAGGAACCGACCGCCGATCTGCTCGCACTCGTGCTCACCGACAGCGACCGCGAGGTGCGTGCGGTCGCGGCCTACCCCTGGAACCTCCAGCCCGCCTTGCAGGCGCGCGTGCTCGAGCGGCTCGCGGTCGACGGCGATGCGGAGGTCCTGCGGACCGTCGGCGAGGCGCTGAGCCAGTGCACCCCGACCCGGCACAAGGAGTGGAGCCCGAACTTCGAGCTCGTCCTGCCGGCGATCACGAAGTGGCTCACGAACCCGGCCGCGCTCTTCGACGCGAAGTACGCGCGCGCGGCCGAGCTCCCGTTGCAGGCAGCGCTGACGACCCCGGCCGGCGCGAAGGCGGTCTTCGAGGCTTGCGCACGCGGCCCGCACCGCACGGAGCTGCTGCCCGTGCTCGCGATGAACGTGCAGTGGGCGAAGGACAAGCAGGACAGCAGCGTGCAGGTGGTCTACGACGTCCTCGACGGCGCCAGCATCGCCGAGCTCTTCGCCGCGGCCTGTGCCCAGGACCCGGGCCGGGCCGAGTGGACGACGCGCGCGGTCGTCGACTTCGCACAGCGCGGCGCGGTCGAATTGCGGCCCTTCCTCGAGCTCGCCCGCGACGAGAGTCTCTCGGTGGAGCTGCGGCTGCGCGCCCTGCGCATCGCGGCAGCGAAGGACGATCCGGCCCTCAAACCCTTCGTGCTGTCCTTCCTGCGCGGCGCCAGGGCCGACGACTACGCCAGGAGCTCGCCCTCGAACCAGCTCGCCGCGCGGCTCGAGGAAGCCCTGCACGGCTGGCCGGGCTTTGCCCAGGTGCGCGGCGAGATCTGCGCCGACCCGAAGATCGCGGACGGAATCGCGCTCTTCGCCGCGAGCCTGGACTGGAAGGCCCCGGCCCTCGATGCGGCCGCCGTGCGCGCCTGTCTGCAGCGCTGGCCGCGGCTGAGCGACGACTGGAAGATCGCCGCCCTGGGCATCCTCCACTTCCTCGATCCGCGCGCGGACGCCGGCGTGCTGGAGTTGTGGAAGAGCACGTACCGCGATGGCCGGTACAGCTGGCGCGTCGTGGACGCGATGGCGCGCTTCCCCTGCGACGAGAGCGTGCCGATGCTGACCGAGATGGTGCGCGCGGAGTGGCTCACCGGCCAGCAGGGATCCGAGAACGTGCGCAACACCGCGATCGACGCGCTGACCAAGCGCCTCGACGATCTCGGCGCGGATGCGCTGCTCAAGGCGATCGCGACCGCTCCGGGCGAAGAAGTGCGCAAGAAGTGCTTCGACGGCCTCGAGCAGATCCGCAAGTACCAGGACGAGAAGCAGAACTGGCAGACGCGCAGGAACGGCACGGCCGCGCGCGATGCGGCGGTGGCGGAGCTCCTGCCGATGCTCGAGGACTCCGATCCCGCGATCCGCGCCTCGGCGGCGCGCTCGCTGGCGACGCTGCGCGCGACCGAGCACCTGCCCAGGCTCGTGCGCCTGCTCAAGGACAAGGAGCCGGCGGTGCGCGACGCCGCGCAGAAGGCGCTCGACGCGCTGAATGCGCCGGAGGCGAAGAAGCCGTAGAGTCGCTCGTCGTGGGCGTCCCCTACGACCGCCACTTCCTCTACGAACGCTGCGTGCAGGCGCCGGAGGTGCTCGTGCCCTTCCTGCGGCGCCTGCACGGCGGCGCTCCGCGCATCCTGGGCGAGGACTTCTGCGGCACGGCCGCGCTCGCGCGCGAGTGGACGCGCAGCGATCCGCAGGCGAGCGCGATCGCGGTCGATCACGACGCACAGGTGCTCGCACTCGCCGCCGCCGCGCGGGTCGAGCGCCTCGAGCTCGTCCACGCCGACGCGCGCGCGGTCGAGGCGCGCTGCGACGTGCTCTTCGTCGGCAACTTCTCGATCGGCGAACTCGGCTCGCGCGCGGAGCTCGTCGGCTACCTGCGCCACGCGCGCGGACGGCTCGCGCCCGGCGGGCTCTTCGTCGGCGACACCTACGCCGGCGCGAGCGCCTGGCGCACGGGCGCGGTCGAGCGGCGGCACTGGATCGCCCCGGGCGTGTGCGTGCGCTACGTCTGGGAGCAGCGCTCGGCCGACCCCTTGACCGCGCGCGTCGAGAACGCGCTTTCGTTCCGCGTCGAGGAGGCGGGCGAGATCGTCGCCGAGCTGCCCGACGCCTTCGTCTACCGCTGGCGCCTGTGGTCGGTGCCGGAGCTGCGCGATGCGCTGCTCGAGGCCGGCTTCGCGTCGGTCACGGTCGAGACCGAGCTCACCCGCGACGCCGAGCCCGACGCTCCAGCTGGACGGCAGCCTGGATCGTTCACGGGCGAGATCCTCGCCGCCTGTCTTTGCGCCCGCACATGAGCGTGCGGATGCGAACACGCATGGCGCCCCCGAAGGAGCGCCATGCGCCAGTCGCGGCCTCGCCCGGAGCCCGGGTCGACTGACCCCGCCAGCTCGAGCGAGCGCACCCCGACATGAGTCGAGGGCCGCCGGCGTGGAACGCAATCTCGAGGATCTCGGGCCACTCCTCGGCATGTGCCTTGCGCAAGCGCCGGCGCCTGGCAGGCCGGGTCATGCCGACCCGCGTCACGAGAACAGGCGGGGCGCACGCCACCGAGTGATGGTCCGATTCCTGGATGGACCATCCACGAGGTGGAGGCGCCCCGCCTTATCCCTCCAGCGATCGCGCTCCCCTCTCGAAATCGTCATTCGGTAGGTCCTCGTCTCGTATCGACACAGGCTGCGCGGTCGTCAATCTTCTCGAGCCCCTTGAGCTGGTCACTCCTTCTTCTCCTCGTCGCGCTGCTCGGCCTCGCGGTCGGGTACCTGAAGTACCGCAGCCACGAGCGCCAGCGATCGACCGAGGTCATCCTCGAGCGGGCGCGCGCCAAGGCCCACGGCACGCACAAGGCGCGCCTGCAGTACCCCAACATCGACATCGCGCGCTGCATCGGCTGCGGCAGCTGCGTCGACGCCTGCCCCGAGTCCGGCGTGCTGCAGATGGTGCACGGGCAGGCGATGGTCGTGCACGGCGCGCGCTGCGTGGGCCACGGCCTGTGCGCGACGGCCTGTCCGGTCGGCGCGATCGCGCTCGAGTTCGCCGACATCCAGGAGCGCAAGGACATCCCGGCGCTGACCGACAAGTTCGAGTCGACCACGACGCCCGGCGTCTTCCTGGCCGGCGAGATCACCGGCTACGCGCTGATCCGCACCGCGGTCGCGCATGGCACCAGCGTCGCCGACGAGGTCGCGCGGCGGCTGAAGGACGCGCCGCGCGCTCCCGACGAGTGCTTCGACCTCGTCATCATCGGCTCGGGCCCGGCCGGACTCGCCTGCGGGTTGCAGGCCAAGCTCAACAACCTCTCGTTCCTGATGCTGGAACAGGCCGAGCTCGGCGGCACGGTGGCCAAGTACCCGCGCCGCAAGCTGGTGATGACGCAGCCCGTCTCGCTGCCCTCCTACGGCAAGCTCGCGCGGACGAGCTACGCGAAGGAGGAGCTGCTCGAGATCTGGCACGACGTGATCGAGCAGAACCAGCTGCCGATCCGCACCGGCGTCGAGTTCCTCGGCGTCGAGCGCGATCCCAACGGCCTCCTGCGCGTGCACACGAACTCGGGCGACACGCTGACGCGCACCGTCTGCCTCGCTCTCGGCCGGCGCGGCACGCCCAACCGCCTGGGCGTGCCCGGCGAGGAGCTCTCCAAGGTCTCCTACAGCCTGCTCGATGCCGAAGCCTACGAGGACCGCCGCATCCTCGTCGTCGGCGGCGGCGACAGCGCGATCGAGGCCGCGCTCGGGCTGGCCGACCAGCCGGGGAACGAGGTCACGCTCTCCTACCGCAAGAACACGTTCTCGCGGCTGCGGCAGCGCAACCAGGAGCGCATCGACGCCGCCGTGCAGCGCGGGGACGTCGAGGTCGTCTTTGAGAGCGAGGTCGTGCGCATCGACGCCGAGACCGTGACGCTGCGCGTGGGCGGGCGCAGCGAGCGCGTGCTCGCGAACGACGACGTGTTCGTCTTCGCCGGCGGGAAGCCGCCCTTCGAGCTGCTGCAGGCGAGCGGCGTCTCGTTCGACCCGGGCGATCGCCCGCAGCGCGTCGCGGTCGCGGACCAGCAGGGCGGGCTGCTCAAGGGCCTGAGCCTCGCGCTGGGCTTCGCGCTGGCGGTGCTGGCCTGGGCGCTGGTCTTCCGCAACTACTACTCGTTGCCGCTCGAGGCGCGTCCCGACGCGCCGCAGCACGACTGGCTCAAGCCCTCGGGCATCGCCGGCCTGACGGCCGGGATCGTGGCGCTGGTGTTCATCTGCGCCAACCTGGCCTACCTCGCGCGGCGCTCGCAGCGCTTCGCCTGGATCCCCGGCTCGCTGCGGCGCTGGATGACGCTGCACGTCGCGACCGGCATCGGCGCGTTCCTGCTCGTGATCGTGCACGGCGCGATGGCGCCCAAGGACACCGTCGGCGGCCACGCCTTCTACGGACTCGCGATCCTGATCGTCACCGGGGCGATCGGACGCTACTTCTATGCCTTCGTGCCGCGCGCAGCCAACGGACGTGAGCTCGACCTCGACGAGATCGAGAGCCGCATGACGCAGCTCTCGGGCGAGTGGGACCGCGTCGATCCGGCCTTCGCCGAGCGCGTGCGCGCCGAGATCCAGCGCCTGCAGACCGAGGGCCGCTGGAAGGGCTCGTTCTTCACGCGCGTCAAGACGCTGATCGCCAACCAGCGCATGCTGCGCGGCTCGCTGATCGAGCTGCGGCGCCAGGCGCACCGCGAGGGCCTCTCGGCCGACCAGATCGACGCACTGCTCGAGCTCGCGCGCGGCGCGCAGCGCACGGCGCTGATGGCCGCGCACTACGAGGACCTGCGCGCGCTGCTCTCGTCCTGGCGCTGGGTTCACCGCTGGACGGCCGTGGCGATGGTGCTGCTCGTCCTGCGCCACATCTGGATGGCCCTGCGCTTCGGAGGCCTGCTCGCGTGAAGATCGGCAAGCCGGGATTCTGGATCGCGCTGTGCTCGCTGGCGCTGGTGGTCTGGTTCGTCTGGAAGGACAGCTCGCAGGTCTCGCCCGGCGAGCTCTCCGCGGCGCACGCGCAGGATCCCGACCTCAAGGAATCCAGCTGCGAGGCCTGCCACGGCGACGACGCCAAGAACGCCGCCGGCATGGCCGCGGCCTGCGCGCACTGCCACGCGCCGATCGCCGAGCAGATCGCGGCCAGGCGCGGCCTGCACGGCACGCTCGCGGGGGACGTGCAGCGCTGCGGCACGTGCCACTCCGAGCACCACGGTCGCGGCTTCCGCATGGTGACCGAGGCCGCCTTCAAGAAGGCCGGCGTCGACGACCCCGCGCACTTCGACCACAAGGGACTCGGCTTCGCGCTCGGCGGCAAGCACCTCGCGCTGGAGTGCAAGAAGTGCCACGTGCACGCGGACGACGCGCTGCTCGCCAAGGGGCAGAAGCGCTTCGGCGGCGAATCGCAGGCCTGCGCCAGCTGCCACAAGGATCCGCACGAGGGCCAGCTGCCCGACTGCAAGAGCTGCCACGGCGAGGAGAAGCCCTTCGCCGAGGCGCCGCTGTACAAGCACACCGAGCGTTTCGAGCTCGCCGGCTCGCACGCCGGCGTCGCCTGCGCGAAGTGCCACGCGAAGGGCTCCCCCACCTCGATCGAGTCCGACGGCGCGGCCCAGCGCGCGGGCCGACTCGCCGTGCGCGCCTGCCAGAGCTGCCACGAGTCGCCGCACGCGGCGAGCTTCCTCGCGGCGGCCGCGACGGCGCTGGCGCTGCCGGCCGAGGCGGCCTGCGTGCAGTGCCACCCGCTGACGGTCCACGGTTTCCGCGGCACGGATGCACGGCTCGCGCCCGAGCAGCACGCCTTCTCGGGCTTCGCGCTCGCCGCGCCGCACGACAAGCAGGAGTGCAAGCAGTGCCACGCGCCCGAGCAGCCCTTCGCCGCCGCGCACCCCGGACGCAAGCTCGAGAGCTGCACCGCGTGCCACAAGGATCCGCACGCGGGCCAGTTCGGCGCGCGCGGCTGCCGCGAGTGCCACGAGGACGCCCGCTGGAAGCCCTCGCGCATCGACCTCGCGGCGCACGCGCGCGCGGGCTTCGCGCTCGAGGACGCGCACGCCAAGGTCGCCTGCGACGCCTGCCACCTCGAGCGCGCCCAGGTGCGGCGCTACGCCGACACGCCCAAGGCCTGCAGCGGCTGCCACGCCGACGCGCACCCCGGCGCGTTCGCGCAAGCGCAGGGCTGCGGCGAGTGCCACAAGGCCGACAGCTTCGTCGCCGCGGCCAAGGGCTTCGACCACGCGCGCTGGACCGGCTTCGTCGTCGACGGTGCGCACGCGAAGGCCGCCTGCGAGAGCTGCCACGTGCCGCTCGCCGCGCCGGATGCAGCCAGGCGCCGCTTCGGCCGCGTCGCCGCGCACGCGCCCGCGCGCGCCGGCGACTGCGCCAACTGCCACGCCGACGCGCACCGCGGCTTCTTCGCGAAGTCGAAGGGCTGCCAGGAGTGCCACACGACCGCCGACTTCACGCACACGCGCGAGCGCTTCGACCACGGCAAGCTCACCGGCTTCGCGCTGGTCGGCGCGCACGAGCGGCGCGAGTGCACGATCTGCCACGTGGCCGCGGCCGCGCCGGATCCCGCCACCCGGCGCGCGTTCGGCTTCTCCACTGTGCCGAGCGCCAAGGCGCAGCTCGCCTGCACGAGCTGCCATGCCGACCCGCACGGCGACAGCTTCGCGAAGGCGCGCGGCTGCCTGGACTGCCACACGCAGGAGAGCTGGAAGGCGGCGCGCGCGAGCTTCGACCACCTCCACTGGACCGGCTTCGCGCTCGAGGGCGTGCACCGCGAGACGGGCTGCGAGGCCTGCCACACGCCGCTCGCGCCGGGCGACGCGAGCGGTCGTCGCTTCGCGCGCGCGAGCGGCAAGCTCTGCGCGGACTGCCACGCCGATCCGCACCTGGGCCAGTTCGCCGTCGCCGGCGCGAACGACTGCACGCGTTGCCACACCAGCCAGAGCGACTTCAAGCAGCTCTCCTTCGACCACCAGCGCGACTCGCGCTTCCCGCTCGACGAGACGCACAAGAAGGTCGCCTGCGCGGCCTGTCACCAGACCTGGCCGCTCGCGGGCGGCGGCAAGGCCGTCCGCTACAAGCCGCTCGGCATCCTCTGCGGCGACTGCCACGACCCGCGCCATTGACCATGCGCCCGCGATCCCTTCCGCGACTGTTGCTGCTCCACTGCGCCTGGCTGGGCCTGTCCGCGCTCGCGCTCGCGCAGGATCTCGTGCGCGTCGAGGCGCACGTGACCGCCGTCTCGGCAAGCAGCCTCTACCTCGACCGCGGGCTCGACGCCGGGCTGCGCGTCGACGACAGCGTGACGATCTTCCTCGACTCGGGCATCGTGTCCGAGGGGCGCGTGCGCTCCGTGACGCGCACCAGCGCGCGCGTCGAGCTGCTGCCGGGTGTGGCGCTGCCGACGAGCGGCGCGCGCGCCGAGGTGCGCGTGCCCTCCGAGCGCCTGCAGTCGAGCGCCGAGGGCCCGGGCCATCCGCCGTGGGAGGCACAGAACCCCGACTGGAGCCCTGAGCGCCCGCTGCTCGCGCCGGCCTTCGGCGCCACCGGGAGCGAGCGCAAGCGCGAGACGACCGGCTCGCTCTATGCGCGCTTCTCGGGCACCTTCGACCAGCAGTCCGGCAGCCGCAGCTACACGCTCGCCAGCCTGGGCCTGGACTCGCGCACGACCAATCCCTTCGGCAAGGGCGGCGAACTCGACATCAGCGCCGAGGAGTTCGTGCGCAGCACCGAGCTCGCCAGCGGCACGGACACCAGCACGGACTTCAGCCTGCGCCGCCTCTCGTACAGCTTCGGCGGCGTGCCCGGCGAGCCGACGCGCTGGGAGTTCGGCCGCTTCCTGCAGCACGAGTTCCCCGAGCTCGGCCTGCTCGACGGCGCGGAGTGGACGGAGACGACGGCTGGCGGTTCGCACCTGGGCGCGAGCCTGGGCGCGATGCCCGAACCCTTCCCCACGCTGACGACGGGCGACGACGTGCAGGCCGCGCTGTACTACCGCTGGAGCGCGGACCGCGACGAGACGCTGACCGTCGGCACCGCGTACCAGAACACCTGGCACAAGGGCGCGCAGGACCGCAACCTGTTCCTGGGCACGCTCGACTGGATCTCCAGCCGCGATTTCAACCTGCACTCGACGGCCTGGGTCGACTTCTACGGCCCGGGCGACACGGTCAAGTCGAACGGCTTCGAGCTGACCGAGCTCAGCGCCACCGCCGCGTGGCGCGCCGGCGAACGCGGCAACCTGACGCTCGACGGCTCGTACCGCCGCTACCCGGAGATGCTGCGCCAGGAGTTCGTCGCGCTCGATCCCGCGCTGCTCCTGCACGGCCACATCGAGCGCGTCGGCCTGGGCTGGGCCGGCGGCGTCGGCAAGGACTCGAACGCGAATGCACGTGCCGACTTCTGGCAGGACCAGGATGACAGCGGCGCAAACTACGCGGCAGGGGTTTCCTGGCGCGACGTGCCGTGGAATCGCGGCGAGCTTTCGCTGAGCGGTTACTATGCGGATGGCACGTTCAGTTCCGGCCCCGGCGCGCGCGTCAGCGTCACGAGAGCCTGGGACAAGGCGTTCGGCACCTTGGCCTACTCCTATTCCAACTACGACCAGAAGGGCTTCGTGGGCTCGGCGGCGAGCATCGCTCACGAGTCGCTCTTCGGATCGCTGGACCTGACGCTGGGCTCGTCGTGGGATCTGTCGATATACGCCGAGGACCGCTTCGGCGATCAGCTCGACACCTGGGACCTGGGACTGTCGCTGCAGATGCGCTTCTGAGGTGCGGACATGAACTTCGGCAACCTGATCCAGGCTCGACGGACGCGCGCGCAGCTCGTGGTCGCGGGACTCGCCGCGCTGCTCGGCCTGTTCCTCTTCGCCTGCACCGTCGGCGGACGCATCGGCTCGGGCAGCGTGCTGCAGCAGGACTGGGACAAGCGCCGCGGGCCGGTGGTGCCGCACGACAGCTTCCCCAAGGACTGCTCGCTCTGCCACGCGGGCGGCAGCTGGTCGAAGATCCGCGCGGACTTCACCTTCGATCACGCCAAGGAGACCGGCGTCCCGCTGCGCGGCGCACACGCCAAGGCCGAGTGCCTGCGCTGCCACAACGACCGCGGACCGGTGCAGCTGTTCTCGCAGCGCGGCTGCGCGGGCTGCCACGAGGACGTGCACCGCGGCAAGCAGGGCAACGATTGCCTGAGCTGCCACGGCGAGACGAGCTGGAAGGTCGACGACGCGCAGCTGGCGCACAACAAGACGCGCTTCCCGCTCTACGGCGCGCACGCCAGCGTCGGCTGCTACCGCTGCCACCCCGGAGCGCAGGTCGGCAACTTCGACCGCGCCTCGACCGAGTGCGCGACCTGCCACCAGGCCGATGCCGCGGCGACGACCAACCCCAACCACGCGGCCAACGGCTGGCTGCAGAACTGCCAGGACTGCCACGCACCGATCAGCTGGGGTCCGCAGAACTTCAACCACTCGACCTGGCCGCTCGTCGGCGTGCACCTGGTCACGAACTGCACCGACTGCCACACGAACAACGTGTTCACGGCGGCGCCCACGCAGTGCGTCGGCTGCCACCAGGCCAACTACGACGGCACGAGCAACCCGCCGCACGCGAGCTCCCTGATCCCGACCACGTGCCAGAGCTGCCACACGCCCAGCGGCTGGCAGCCCGCCACGTTCGACCACGCCCAGGCACCGGCGAACTACCCGCTCACCGGAGCCCACACGAGCGTCGCCTGCGCGAACTGCCACACGAACGGCGTCTACACGGGCACGCCCGACACGTGCGTGGGCTGCCACCTCGCGAACTACACCAGCACGACGCACCCGCCGCACGCCTCGTCGGGACTGCCGCAGACCTGCGAGAACTGCCACACGACGACGACGTGGGGCGGCAACTTCAACCACGATTCGACGGGCTTCCACCTGACCGGCGTGCACCGCACGACGGCCTGCGCGAACTGCCACACCAACGGGAACTTCAACGGCAATCCGGTCCTGCCGTCGGACTGCTACAGCTGCCACCAGAACGACTTCAGCGCCACGACGGACCCGCCGCACCAGGCCAACAACTTCCCGCACACCTGCCAGGACTGCCACACCACCAACGCCTGGCAGCCCGGGCTGTTCAGCCACCCGACCACGCCGTTCCAGCTGACCGGCGCGCACCTGACGACGAGCTGCAACCAGTGCCACCAGAACGGCGACTACGTCACGCAGCCGCCGACGACCTGCTACGGCTGCCACCAGCCCGACTACGACGGCGCGACCAACCCCAACCACGCGCAGCTCAACTACTCGACGCAGTGCACGCTGTGCCACGACACGCAGACGTGGATCACGGGGAACTTCGACCACGCCACCACGGGCTTCGCGCTCACCGGCGCGCACGTCTCGCCGCCGCTCGCGTGCACCGCCTGCCACGTCAACGGCAACTACAACCTGCAGGGCCACGCCTGCGCGAGTTGCCACACGACCGACTACAACAACTCGACCAACCCCAACCACGCCCAGGCCGGCTTCGGCACGACCTGCGAGACCTGCCACACGACGACGGGCTGGTCGCCCGCGAACACCACCGGCTGGAACCACCCGACCACGCCCTTCGCGTTGACCGGGATCCACACCACGACGCCCTGCGCGAGCTGCCACACCAACGGCAACTACAACAACAATCCGCCGCACCCGACCACGTGCATCGGCTGCCACCAGAGCGAGTACAACAGCGCCAACGTCCCGCCGCACTCCGGCGGCGGCATCCCGACGACGAACTGCCTGACGTGCCACGCGACGCCGCCGATGGACTGGACGCACGCGACGATGAACCACACGGGCGTCAGCGGCGAGTGCTGGACCTGCCACCAGGCCGACTACAACGGCGCGAACAGCCCGCCGCACGCCTCGCGCAACTTCCCGCACGGCTGCGCGCTGTGCCACTCGGGGACCTCCGTCTGGACCAACGCCAGCACGACGTACTCCTGGCACACGAGCATCTTCCCGATCAGCGGCACGGGCCACCACGGCGCGAACGTCACCGTCGGCTGCTACAAATGCCACACGACCAGCCAGGTCTACGACACGTTCAGCTGCATCACGAACTGCCACAGCCAGAGCAACACGAACGGGCACCACCAGCAGGTCAGCGGGTACACCTACCTGCCCGGCAACACGAACTGCTACGGCTGCCACCCCAACGGTCAGTCGGATCTCACCGGCGGACACTTCACGCGCCAGCCGCGCCGGCCCCGGCCGCTCCCGCCGCCCGTCGGTCCGACGCGGAGGAACCCGCCGCAGCGCCGGCCGGGACCGACGGCCCCGCCGCCGACGCAGGGGCCCGAGCCGCACCGCCCCTGAATCGCTCGCCCCGCGCGCCTCGCGCTGCGCCTCAGCGCGCCGCGCGCAGGAGCTCCGCCGCGTAGTCGATGCCGCGTGGCGTGCGCGAGCCGTGCCAGGAAAGCAGCTCGCCGTCGGCGATGACGAAGCGCTCGCGCCCGAGCCCCGTCTCCGCCGCGAGCTCGTCGACGTGCCTCTCCGCGAAGGGGAAGGGCTCGGTGCAGAGGAAGACGCGTTCCGCGCCGCGCTCGACCAGCGCCGCGGGCTCGATCACCGGGTAGCGCAGCGCTTCGCCGCCGAACACGTTGACGCCGCCCGCCTGCGCGAGGAGCGCGCTGGCGTAGGTGTCGGCGTTGACGCTCATCCAGGGCTTGCGCCAGATCAGGTAGGCGAAGCGCACCGGCCGCACGGAGCGCGCCTCGGCCTCGACGCGCGCGGTGCGCAGCTCGATCTCGTGCGCGAGCCGCTCCGCCGCCGCGCCGCGCCGGATCGCCGCGCCGATCGAGCGCACCATGGCGGCCGTCTCGCGCGCGTTGCGCGGCAGGCTCGCGTGCAGCGCGATCCCGGCCGCGTGCAGGGCCTCGGCGTCCTCGCGCCGGTTCTCCTCCTCGTTGACGAGGACCAGATCGGGCCGCAACGCGACGATGCGCGCGAGGTTCGGGGTCTTCGTGCCCCCCACCTTCTCGATGCGCGCCACGCCGGCGGCCGGATGGATGCAGTACTCGGTGATGCCGACCAGCTCGCTGCCGGCGCCGAGATCGAAGACGAGCTCGGTCAGGCTGGGGCAGAGCGAAACGATGTCCATGGGGCGCCGGATCCGGAGTATAGCGGTAGGCTGGATCAGTCCCCGGTCCCGAGGCGGAGAGGCCCCCCATGAAGCCGATGCTCGCGCTCGCCTGGCTCTGTGCAACCGCGCAGGCCCAGACCACCTGGTACGTCGACGTCAACGGCACGCCGCCGGGTGCGGGCACGTCCTCGAACCCGTACACGAGCATCCAGTACGCGCACGACCAGGCGACGACCGTCGCCGGCGACACGCTGCGCGTGCGGCCGGGGACCTACCACGAGAACCTCCTGCTCACCAAGGGCATCGTCGTCGCCGCAACCCAGGGCGCGGAACACACGCTGCTCCTGCCCGCGAGCGCGGGATCCGTGGTCAAGCTCCAGGGCCCTGCCTATCCGGCTCCGTACGACGCGCTGACGCTGAGCGGCTTCACGATCTCCGGCGCCTACGGAAATCCCTCGCTCGATGCCGGCGTGCGCAGCTGGCACGGCCGGCTGAAGGGCTGCGTCATCACCGGCAACTCGCTGCTGGGCGTCAAGACCGACTACGACACGCACATCGAGAGCTGCGTCATCCTCGGCAACACCCACGGGGTCGAAGCCTCGACGCTGAACGACGCGATCTGGATCACCAACAGCGTGGTGCAGCACTACGCCAACAGCCCGTCGCCCTCCTACGAGGAGGTCACCTACTGCGTCGCCCCTGTTGCGCTGCCTCCGTTCCTCGGTCCGGGCAACGTCATCGGCGACCCCGGCCTGTGGGATCCCGCGCACGGCGACTTCCGCCCGGCCCCGGGGTCGATCTGCATTGACGCCGGCGATCCCGCGCTGCTGGATCCGGACGGATCGCGCCTGGACGTCGGCGTGTTCCCCTTCGATCCGCTGCACGCGCCGCTCGCGAGCTACTGCACGGGCAAGCTCAACTCCGACGGCTGCGTGCCGGAGATCACGGGCAGCGGCCTTCCCAGCGCGACGAGCGCGAGTCCCTTCCTCGTCGGCGGCCAGCTCCTGCTCGCGGGCAAGACGTCGCTCCTGCTCTACGGCTACGCCGAGAACGCGCTGCCCTTCCAGGGCGCGACCTTGTGCATCGGCGGCAGCCTGCACCGCGCCGGACTGCAGCTCTCCGCCGGCTCCGGCCCCTGCGGCGGCACGACCAGCTTCGATTTCAACACGCGCATCCAGTCCGGCATCGATCCCGCGCTCGTCCCGGGCAAGCTCGTCTTCGCGCAGTGGTACCAGCGCGATCCCTTCGATCCTGCCGGCTTCGCGAGCGGACTCACGAACGGCTTGCGCTTCGGCATCGCCCCCTGAGGAGAAGCGAGACATGAAGCTCATCCTGCCCGCCTTCGCCCTGCTCGCGCTGCCCGCAGCGGCACAGACCACCTGGTACGTCGACGTCAACGGCGCGCCGCCGGGCCTGGGAACGCAGTCGAACCCCTACACCAGCATCCAGTTCGCGCACGACCAGACGACGACGCAGGACTGGGACACGATCCGCGTGCGCCCCGGCACCTACCACGAGAATCTGGTGCTGACCAAGCGCGTGACGATCGCCTCCACGCAGGGTCCGCAGCTGACGATCCTGCGGCCCGCCGTCGCCGGCACGATCGTGCGCCTGCTCGGGCCGGTCGACGAGAACGATGCGCTGGTCCTGGAGGGATTCACCATCACGGGCATGTTCGGGTCGACGCTCGTCAACCCCGTGGTCAGCAGCTGGGAGGGCACGCTGCGTCGCTGCCTGATCGTCGGGAACCACGGCTTCACTGCGGTCCGCACCGAGTACGACACGAACCTGTACTCGTGCGTGATCACCGACAACGGCGCGGGCGTGGAGTGCAGCACGCTCAACGACGTGATGTGGATGTACAACACGGTGCTGTGGGGCAACGCGGTCGACCTGCTCGACAATCCGCAGCCCAGCGGGGAGATCGCGAGCTACAACGTCGGCGCGCTGATCCACTACGCCTTCGGAGTCGGGAACATCGTGGGCGATCCGCTGCTGTGGGACGTGGCGCACGGCGACTTCCGCCTGAAGCCGGGCTCGCCCTGCATCGATGCGGGCGATCCGGCCCTGTTCGACCCCGACGGCTCGCGCCTGGATGTCGGCGTCTTCCCCTACGAACCGCTCTACGCGCCTCTCGCGACCTACTGCACGGGCAAGCTCAACTCGGACGGCTGCGTGCCCGTGATCGGCGCGAGCGGCCAGGCCAGCGCGACGAGCGCATCCCCCTTCGTCGTCACCGGCCAGCTGCTGCTGGCGGGAAAGACGAGCCTCTTGCTCTACGGCTTCTTCGAGAACTCGCTGCCCTTCCAGGGCGCGACCTTGTGCATCGGCGGCAGCCTGCACCGCGCGGGGCTGCAGGTCTCGGCCGGCTCGGGCTTCTGCGGCGGCACGACCAGCTTCGACTTCAATCCGCGCATCCAGTCCGGCGTCGATCCCGCGCTCGTCCCGGGCAAGCTCGTCTTCGCGCAGTGGTACCAACGCGATCCCTTCGATCCCGCCGGCTTCGCGAGCGGGCTCACCAACGGCCTGCGCTTTGGTATCGTCCCCTGAGGCGCAGCGCGCCTCCGGATGTTCGACCCCATCGCCGACCACGCGCATCTCGCGCGCCTGCAGGAGCTGATCGAGCGCTGGCTCGCCGAGCACGAGCCCGCGCTCCCGCGCGTCGCGGCCGGGGTCTCGGGCTGGAGCGCCGAGCAGCACCTCGCGCATGTCGCGCTCGCCAACGAGCTCGTGCTGCGCAACCTGAAGAGCCTGGCCAAGGGCAGCGGCCTGCTGGTGGTCGAGGGCGGCGAGCCCGTGCCCGGCGCGCTCGAGATCCTCGCCGGCGGACGCATCCCGCGCGGCGCCGCGCAGTCCCCGCGCATCGTGCGGCCGCCGGCCGCGGTCGAGCGCGCGCTGCTCCTGGAGTGGCTCGCCGACGCGCGGCGCGAGCTCGCCGCGCTCGATCCGCACGCGATCCGCAGCACGAACCAGCGCATCCCGCACCAGATCCTCGGCCCGCTCGACGCGCCGCAGTGGTTGCGCTTCGGCGTGGTGCACTCGCGCCACCACCTCGCGATCGCGCGCGAGGTGCTGCTCGCGCACGACGAGGCCCTGGCGCCGCTGCTCGCCTTGCCGGATTGACGCGACCGCGCCACGCGGCATGCTGGCGACGATGCAGACCATCGTCGTCCTCAACCAGGATCAGATGGGCCACGGCGACCGCGTGCTGGGCCAGAAGATCCTCGCCACCTTCCTCAAGAAGTCGATCGCGCTGCCCGGGTTCACCGCGCTGGTCTTCTACAACGCGGGCGTCAAGCTCGTCGGCCCGGATTCCGCGCTGCTGGGCGAGCTGCGCGCGCTCGAGGAGCGCGGCGTCGAGATCATCCCCTGCGGCACCTGCCTCGCGCACTTCGCGATCACGCCGGCCGTCGGCAAGGTCTCCGACATGGACACGATCGTGCGCGAGCTCGGCCGCGCGGACAAGGTGATCACGCTCTGAGCGCGATGCGCGCGCGCCTTCGCTGCCCAAGGACGCGCGAGCTCGGCATTCACGGCGCCCAGAGGGTCTCGACGCCGTTCGTGAAGTTGAAGCCTTCGGGCATGCAGAACGCGACCGGGTTGCGGTACCAGACCTGGTAGTAGCGCGTGTCGCCCGCCTGCACGTTTCCGAGCACCGAGATCGGCGCGTCGGCCGGCGTCGGGAAGGCCAGGAAGCCGGCGAAGCTCGCGTGGCGCGCGGTGAAGCGCTGCACCGATCCGCCCGCGCACAAGAGGCCGTCGCCGAGCATCACGCCCGCGCCGTTCGCCTGACGCTGCGTGCCCTGGAAGACGAGCGCCGTCACGCCGGGCGGCAGCTGCAGCGCGGCCAGCACGAAGCTGTCCTGCGCGAGGCTCGCGAGCCCCGCACCCGCCAGGCGCGCTCCCGCGCCGGTCGAGTTGAGGCAGCCCGACTGCGCGCCGAGCGGGCTCGTGTTCGCGCACGGGCAGGCCGCGCCGCTGCCGTCGCCGAAGCAGTAGGGCACGCCGCCCAGGCTCTCGCACACGTCGAGCACGCCGTTGCCGTTGGTGTCGCCGCCGTTGAGCATCTGGCACGCGTCGCCCTGGCCGTTGAGGTCGCAGTCGGCCTGGTCGGGGTTGTAGACGCTCGGGCAGTTGTCGGAGATGTCGTTGAGCCCGTCGGCGTCCTGGTCGGCGACCGCGTCCCACAGCTCCGCGCCGATCAGCCCGTCGTCGGCGACGAAGTACAAGCGCCCGCTGACGTTGACCAGCTGTGCCGGGTTCGAGCCCGTCGCGCCGACGCGGATGTCCCGCGCCAGCAGCGTGCCCGCCGTCGTGCCGTCGCTCTTCCACAGCTCCGTGCCGTGCACGCCGTCGTCGGCGGTGAAGAACACGAGGCCGTTGACGTCGCGGATCTGCTGGGGCCCCGAGCCGAGCGCGCCCGCGCGCACGTCGCAGACCCGCTGCGTTCCCGCCGCCGTGCCGTCGCTGGACCACAGCTCGTTGCCGCTCGTGCCGTCGTCGGCGCTGAAGAAGAGCCGGTTGCCCGCCGCGTGCAGCGACGCGGGCGAGGAGCTCGCCTGCCCGGCCGCGATGTCGCGCACGAGCTGCGTGCCGGCCGCCGTGCCGTCGCTGGTCCACAGCTCCGTGCCGCTGGCCGAGATCGTCGCCGTGAAGTAGAGGCGCGCGCCGACCGCCGTCAGCTGCAACGGCGTCGGCGAGGAGTTGCCGGGCAGGATGTCCTTGACCAGCACCGTTCCCGCGGCCGTGCCGTCGCTCTTCCACACCTCCGAGCCGGAGATGCCGTCGTTGGTCGTGAAGTAGATCGTCCCGCCCGCGTCGACGAGCTGCGCAGGCCCCGCCGAGGCCGCGCCAGGACGGATGTCGAGCACCATGTTCGTGCCCAGGTCCGTGCCGTCGCTCGTCCACAACTCGAAACCGTGCGCGACGTCGTTCGCGCTGAAGAACAGCACGCCGTTGGAGACCGTCAGCGACGAGCAGGTCGACGAGCCCGTGCCGGCCGAGATGTCCTTGACCAGCTGCGTGCCCGCCGCGGTGCCGTCGCTCTTCCACAGCTCGAAGCCGAGCGCGACGCCGTTCGTCGCAGCGAAGAAGAGCGTGCCGTTGACGTCGGTCAGGTTGTTCGGGAGCGACTCGTTCGGCCCGGCGTAGAGGTCGACGACGAGCTGCGTTCCCGCCGGCGTCCCGTCGCTGACCCACAGCTCGCGCCCGTTCGTGCCGTCGCTCGCGCTGAAGAAGAGCTTCCCGCCCGAGGCCGTCAGCGACTGCGGCGCGCTCGAGGCCGCGCCCGGCGCGATGTCGAGCACGAGCTGCGTGCCCGCCGCCGTGCCGTCGCTCTTCCACAGCTCCGCGCCGTGCACGCCGTCATCGGCGACGAAGAAGGCCGTGCCGTGCACCTGCACGACGCTGGCGATGTTCGACCCGGCCGCGCCGGGACGGACGTCCTTGACCAGGAAGGGATCCTGGGCCGAGGCGAGCGAAACGAGGCCGCCGGCCGCGAGCGCGACCAGCGCGCCCTGCCGGAGGAGCGGGGGGTGCTGCTGCATGGGAACCGTCTCGAGGTGGCTCGGGGCGGCGGGGAGCCGCACCCGAGCGGAATTTGTTTCCGAGGACGGACAGTCCTCGCTCAAAACTACCCCGGGATGCGGCGCGAGGTCGGGAGGGCGGAGATTCTGCTCGTGGAGCCCAGGAATGCCCCCGGGTTCGTGGTCCGTCCGCCGCGGAGGACGGCCGCGCGCTCAGCCCGCCGTCTCGACTCGATAGCGCCGCCCGTCCTTCGCGATCCTCGCGAACGGCACGTGCTCGTCGTGGAAGAACATCCCGATCCACCCCTCGCGCGCGGCGCGCTCGAGCCACTGCGAGCGCACCTCGAAGCTCCTCACCACGTCGAGGTCGTACGCCATGATGTACGGCGGCTGCACGTGGTGCGTCGTCGGCACGACGTCCGACCAGAAGATCGCCGTCTCGCTCCCCTCGCCCAGCGTGATCACGCTCACGCCGTCGGAATGCCCGCCGAGCACGTGCGCGACCAGGCCGGGCACGATCTCGCGCGTGCCCTCGAAGCCCTCGAGCAGGCCGGCGCGCTCGATCGGCAGCACGTCCTCGGCGCGGTACGAGCCCGAGCGCGCGTGGCCGGGCTTCTTCGCCATCGCGATCTCGATCGCCGGCGCGAGGTGGCGCGCGCTGGGGAAGAGCGGCACGAGCTCGCCCTCGCGCGCGACGACCTGCGCGCCGATGTGGTCCCAGTGGCAGTGGCTCGCGACGACGTGCGTGACGTCGGCGGGCGCGACGTTGCAGGCCGCGAGCGTCTCGACGAGCGTCTGCGTCGGCAGCAGGCGGTAGATGCGCTTCCACTTCTCCTCCCAGCGCTGGCCGACGCCGGGCTCGATCAGGACGACGTGCTCGCCGTCGCGCGCGAGGAAGGGCCGCAGCGCGAGCAGGATCGTGTTGTCCGCGTCGGGCGGCGTCCACTCGCGCCACATCGTCGCGGGCACGACGCCCCACATGCTGCCGCCGTCCAGGCGCAGGAAGCCGTCGGAGAGCGCCGTGATCTCCCAGCGGCCGACGCGCACGGTGCGCGGCGACCAGGCGGGCGGCGCCGGTGCGGCGGGCGCGCCGCTCATCGCGCTCAACCGTCCTTCGACACGCGCAGGATCTGGCGCGCGATGATCAGGCGCTGGATCTCGCTGGTGCCCTCGCCGATCGTGCACAGCTTGGCGTCGCGCCACATGCGCTCGACCGGGTACTCGCGCGAGTAGCCGTAGCCGCCGTGGATCTGGATCGCGTCGTAGGTGACGCGCATCGCGACCTCGGAGGAGAAGAGCTTGCCCATCGCCGCCTCCTTGCCGTACGGCAGGCCGGCGTCCTTGAGCCGCGCCGAGTGGTAGACGAGGTGCCGCGCCGCCTCGATCTCGAGCGCCATGTTGGCCAGCTTGAACTGCACGGCCTGCTGGTCGGCGAGCTTCTTGCCGAAGGCCTCGCGTTCGAGCGCGTACTTGCGCGCGACGTCGTAGGCGCCCTGCGCGATGCCCAGGCCCAGCGCGCCGATCGAGATGCGCCCGCCGTCGAGCGTCTTCATGAAGGTCTTGAACCCCTCGCCCTCGGGCCCGAGCAGGTGGTCCTTGGGAATGCGCGCGTCCTGGAAGACGAGGCTGGCCCAGTCGGAGCCGCGCATGCCGAGCTTGTGTTCGCCCGGCTCGATCGTGAAGCCCGGCGTGTCGCGCGGCACGACGAAGGCGCTGATGCCCTTCGCGCCGAGCTTGGGATCGGTGACCGCGGTGCAGATGAACGTGCCGGCGTAGTTGGCGTTGGTGATGAAGCACTTCGCGCCGTTGAGCACGTAGCTGTCGCCGTCGCGCACCGCCGTCGTCTGCGTGCCGCCCGAGTCGGAGCCCGCGTTGGGCTCGGTCAGGCCGTACGCGCCCATGTACTCGCCCGCGATCAGCCTGGGCACGTACATCTTCCGCAGGCGCTCGCCGCCCCACTTGAAGATCGGGTACGTGCCGAGCGAGACGTGCGCCGCCAGCGTCAGGCCCGTCGAGCCGCAGACGCGGCTGAGCTCCTCGACCGCGATCACGTACGAGAGGTGCCCGCCGTTGGAGCCGCCGAGGTCCTCGGGGAAGGGGATCCCCGGGAGGCCGAGCTCGACGATCTTCTTCCAGGTCTCGAGCGGGAAGCGGTGCTCCTCGTCGATCTGGTGCGCGATCGGCTCGACCTCGGCGCGCGCGAAGTCGCGCACCATGTCGCGGACCATCACCTGGTCCGGCGTGAGATCGAAGGCGTGCTTGATGTCGGGCAGGGTGTAGGTGCCGGGCATCTCGGTCTGCATGGGGTTCATCCTCGGTTCGTGCCTCTCTCGCGCGGGGGGTGCGCGCGCGTGGAGCTCAGTCGTACTCGATCTGCCAGCCCGCAGTGCGGCGGGCGCGCGAACGCTCGGGAACGAGCAGCGTCGAAGGCTCGCCGGTCTCCTCGTCCTCGCGCTCCTCGCGGTAGAACTGCGACGAGCGGCCGTTGCCGACCCACTCGATCAGCGCGCGGCGCGAGAACTTCCACTCGCGGCCGATCTTGCGCGCGGGCACTTCCTCGCTGTGCAGCACCTTGTTGAAGGTCTTGAGCGAGACGCCGAGCAGCTCGGCCGCCTCCTCGATGTTGAGGATCTCGCGCGTCGGCTCGGGCCCGCGCTCGTGGCGCTGGTTGCTCGGGCGCTGCGCGTCGCTGCCGGCGTCCGCGCGCTGCCCGTCGCCGCGCGACGCCGCGGCGTCGTGGTGCTGCGCCGCGTGGCCGGAGGCCGGCCGCGTGCCCGGTGCCGAATGCGTCTCCCCTGCTCCGTTCGTGGTGCTCATCGTGTGGCTCCTTCCTTCGACCAGCGTGCCTGCATCGTGGCCTGGATGTACCTGGCGATCTCTTCGGTGTTCGTGCCCGGGCCGAAGAGCTTGGCGAAGCCCTCGCTCTCGAGCTTCTTCATGTCCTCGTCGGGGATGATCCCGCCGCCGACGAGCAGCGCGTCTTTGAGTCCGCGCTTCTCGAGCTCGGCCCGCACGCGCGGGAAGAGCGACATGTGCGCGCCAGAGAGGATCGAGAGGCCGACCACGTCGACGTCCTCCTGCACGGCGGTCTCGGCGATCATCTCCGGCGTCTGGTGCAGGCCGGTGTAGATCACCTCCATGCCGAAGTCGCGCAGCACGGAGGCGACGGTCTTCGCGCCGCGGTCGTGGCCGTCGAGACCGGGCTTGGCGATGAGGACGCGGATCTTGCGGGGGGTCATGCGTGGACTCAGAGGATCTTGGGTTCCTTGTACTCGCCGAACACCTGACGCAGCACGTCGGCGATCTCGCCCAGCGTGCACTCGGCGTGCGCGGCCGCGACGAAGCGCTCGAGCAGGTTGTCCTGGCCCTTCGCGGCATCGCGCACGTCGTCGAGCGCCTTCTTGGCCTTCTTCGCGTCGCGCCGCTTGCGCAGCGCCGCGAGGCGCGCGTGCTGGTCCGCCTCGACCCTCGGGTCGATCTTGAGCACGTCGATCTTCGGGCCGCCCTCGCCCTCCTGGTAGCAGTTGACGCCGACGATGTTCTTCGTCTTCTGCTCGATCGCGCGCTGGTAGAGCACGGCCGAGCGGTGGATCTCGCGCTGGATCCAGCCCGCCTCGGTCGCCGCGACGACGCCGCCGCGGCGCTCGATCTCGGCGAAGTACTTCTCCGCCTCCTCCTCGAGCCGGCTGGTCTGCGCCTCGACGAAGTAGCTGCCCGCGAGCGGATCGATCACGTGCGCGACCTCGATCTCCTCGGCGATGATCTGCTGCGTGCGCAGCGCGATCTTGACCGCCTTCTCCGTCGGCAGCGCGAGCGTCTCGTCCATCGAGTTCGTGTGCAGCGACTGCGTGCCGCCGAGCACGGCCGCGAGCGCCTCGAAGGCGGTGCGCACGATGTTGTTCTCGGGCTGCTGCGCCGTGAGCGAGACGCCGGCGGTCTGCGTGTGGAAGCGGCACATCCACGAGCGCGGGTCCTTCGCGCCGAAGTGGTCGCGCATCTTGCGCGCCCAGATCCTGCGCGCGGCGCGGAACTTGGCGATCTCCTCGAAGAAGTCGAGGTGGCTGTCGAAGAAGAACGAGAGGCGCGGACCGAAGTCGTCGACGTCCAGGCCCGCGGCCTTGCCGCGGCGCACGTACTCCATCCCGTTCGCCAGCGTGAAGGCGAGCTCCTGCGCGGCGGTCGAGCCGGCCTCGCGGATGTGGTAGCCCGAGATCGAGATCGTGTTCCACTGCGGCACGTGCGTCGCGCAGTAGCCCATCACGTCCGTGATCATGCGCAGCGCGGGCTCGACCGGCACGAGCCACGCGTGCTGCGCCTGGTACTCCTTGAGGATGTCGTTCTGGATCGTGCCGCGCAGCAGCTTGGGATCGACGCCCTGGCGCTCGCCGCAGGCGATGTAGAACGCGAGCATGATCGGCGCCGGCCCGTTGATGGTCATCGAGGTCGAGACCTCGCCCATCGGGATGCCGTCGAAGAGCGTCTGCATGTCCTCGAGCGAGCTGATCGCGACGCCGACCTGCCCGACCTCGCCCAGCGAGCGCGCGTGGTCGGAGTCGTAGCCCATCAGCGTCGGGAAGTCGAAGGCGGTCGAGAGGCCGGTCTGCCCGTGCGCGAGCAGGAACTTGAAGCGCTCGTTGGTCTGCTTCGCGCTGCCGAAGCCCGCGAACTGGCGCATCGTCCAGAGGCGCCCGCGGTACATCGAGGCGTGCACGCCGCGCGTGTACGGGAACTGCCCGGGGAAGCCGAGGTCCTTCTCGTAGTCCAGCGGCGCGTCGGACGGTCCGTACAGCGGCGCGAGCTTCGCGCCCGAGAGCGTCGTGAACTCGCTCTCGCGCAGCCTGGCCGCCGCGAGCGCCTGTTCCCACTCCGTGCGCGCGTCCAGCGCGCGGACCACCGACTTCGATGCGCTCATGCCGACCTCACTTCGTTCCGGGTTCGCTCGCTCAGGATCGACGCGACGAGCGTCTCGACCACATCGTACGGGGCGCGGCCCGATTCGAGGAGAGCGCTGGCCTGCGCGCGCCAGCCGCGGCGCTCCCAGAGCTCCTCCTCGAGGCGTTCCTCGACCACGCGGCGCACGTGCTCGAGGCGCTTCGCGCCGCGCGCGGCCGCGAGGCGCGCGCCGGCGAGCCAGGCGCGGTGCTTCTCGATCTGGCGCAGCACCTCGTCGACGTCGCGCCCGGTGCCCGCGCTGCAGGCGACCACGGGCGCGGACCAGCCGGCGGGATCGCGCGCGCCGCCGGTGGCGCGGATGTGCACGGCCTCCTCCAGATCGGTCACCAGGCGATCCGCGCCGGCGAGATCGGACTTGTTGACGACGAGCACGTCGGCGACCTCGAGGATGCCGGCCTTCATCGCCTGGATGCCGTCGCCCGCGCCCGGACAGAGCACCACGAGCACGGTGTCGCACGCGGTGACGACGTCGTACTCGGCCTGTCCCACGCCGACGGTCTCGAGCAGCAGCTCGTCGAGGCCGGCCGCGTCCATCACGTCGCAGGCGTCGACCGCCGCACGCGAGATGCCGCCGCGCGAGCCGCGCGAGGCCATCGAGCGGATGTAGACGCCGCTGTCGACGGTGCGCTCCTCCATGCGGATGCGGTCGCCCAGCAGCGCGCCGCCGCTGAACGGGCTGGAGGGATCGACGGCCAGGATGCCGACCGTCCGCGCGCGCGCGCGCAGCTCCTTCGCGAGCTCGTTGACCAGCGTCGACTTGCCAGCGCCGGGCGGACCGGTGATGCCGGTGCGCGCGGCGCGCCCGACGCGCGGGTGGATCTCGCGCATCACCGCCGCGAAGCGCGCGTCGGCGTTCTCGGCCCACGAGATCAGGCGCGCGATCGCGCCCTTGTCGCCGCCGGCGAGGCGCTGGGTGAGGTTCGCCTGGGACATCGCCGGGAGCGCGCGCTCAGGCGCCGACCAGCCCGCGTGCGATCACGATGCGCTGCACGTCCGTCGCGCCCTCGTAGATCTCGGTGATGCGCGCGTCGCGGAAGAGGCGCTCGACCTGGAAGTGGTCGGTGTATCCCGCGCCGCCGTGGATCTGCAGGCACTCGTCGGCGCAGAAGTTCGCCGTGCGGGACGCGGTCAGCTTCGCCTGCGCCGCCGCCTGCGTGCACTTCTCCTTGCGGTCGCGCAGCCAGGCGGCCTTGAGCACGAGCAGCCGCGAGGCGTCGAGCTGGCAGCTCATGTCCGCGAGCTTCCACTGGATCGCCTGGAAGTTCGCGATCGGCTGGCCGAACTGCTCGCGCTCCCGCGAGTACTTCGTCGCGGCCTCCAGGCAGGCGCGGCCGATGCCGAGCGCCTGCGCCGCGATGCCGATGCGCCCGCCGTCGAGCGTGTCCATCGCGATCGGGAAGCCGCCGTTGAGCGGGCCGAGCAGCGCGTCCTTGGGCACGCGCGCGTCGTCGAACTCGATCTCGGTCGTCGAGGAGGCGCGGATGCCGCACTTCTTCTCGGCCTTGCCGACCTTCAGGCCGGGCGTCTCCTTGGGCACGAGGAAGGCGCTGATGCCCTTGGCCTTCGAGGCGGCGGTGTCGGTGCGCGCGTAGACGATGTAGAGGCCGGCGAAGGCGCCGTTGGTCACGAAGATCTTCGTGCCGCGCAGCACCCACTCGTTGCCGACGAGCTTCGCGCTGGTCGAGAGCGCGGCCGCGTCGGAGCCGGCGTTGGGCTCGGTCAGGCAGTAGGCGCCGATGCGCTGGCCGCTGGCGAGCTCGGGCAGCCAGCGCCGCTTCTGCTCGTCGGTGCCAAAGCGCATGATCGGCGAGCCGAGCAGCGAGTTGTGCACGGAGACCGTCACGCCGGTCGAGGCGCAGGCGCGGTTGAGCTCCTCGAGCACGATCGCGAGCTCGACGTTGCCCATGCCGGCGCCGCCGTGGCTCTCGGGGATCGTCAGGCCCCACAGGCCGAGCTCCGCGAGCTTGGGGAAGAGGTCGGGGTCGAGGAAGCCCTGGCGGTCCATCTTCGCCGCACGCGGCAGGAGCTCTGCCTCGGCGAAGCTCTTGGCCATGTCGCGCACCAGGGTCTGCTGTTCGTTGAGTTGGAAATCCATGAGGCTGGCTCGGCTGCGTCGCGCGTCGCGGGATCAGGCGTAGTCGTAGAAGCCCTTGCCGCTCTTCTTGCCCAGGCGGCCGGCGGCCACGTAGCGGCGCAGCAGCGGGCAGGGGCGGTACTTGTCGTCACCCAGGCCCGCGTGCAGCACCTCGAGGATGTCGAGGCACACGTCGAGGCCGATCAGGTCCGCCAGCGCCAGCGGTCCCATCGGGTGGTTCATGCCGAGCTTCATCACCGTGTCGATGCCCTCGCGCGTGCTGACGCCTTCCATCAGGCAGAACACGGCCTCGTTGATCATCGGCATCAGCACGCGGTTGGAGACGAAGCCGGGGTAGTCGCTGGCCTCGACCGGCACCTTCTCGAGCGACTCGGAGGCGCTCATCACCTTGGCCGTGGTCTCGGCCGAGGTCTCCTGGCCGCGGATCACCTCGACGAGCTTCATCAGCGGCACCGGGTTCATGAAGTGCATCCCGATCACGCGGTCGGCGCGCTTGGTGGCGGCGGCGATCTTCGTGATCGAGATCGAGCTCGTGTTGCTCGAGAGGATCGTGTGCGCCGGGCACTGCGCGTCGAGCTGGCGGAAGACCGAGGCCTTGACCTCGGGCTTCTCGACCACGGCCTCGACGACGAGCTCGACGTCGCGGATCGAGGCGAGCTCCTTCGAGGGCGCGATGCGCGCGACGATCGCCTTGGCGTCCGCCTCGGGCAGCGTGCCCTTCTTGACGAAGCGCGCCAGCGATCCCTCGATCGCCGCGAGGCCCTTCTTGAGCCCGTTCTCGTCGACGTCGACCAGCTGCACGCTCGCCCCGTAGGCGGCGAAGGTCTGCGCGATGCCGTTGCCCATCGTGCCGGCGCCGACGACGGCGACCTTCTGGAAGAGCGACTTCGCCATGGCTCAGATCCTCTCCACGGCCATCGAGACCGCGTTGCCGCCGCCCAGGCAGAGCGAGGCCATGCCGGTCTTCGCCTTGCGCTGCTCCATCGCGTACAGCAGCGTCGTCAGGATGCGCGCGCCCGAGGCGCCGATCGGGTGGCCGAGCGCCACCGCGCCGCCGTTGACGTTGACCTTGGTCGGGTCGAGGTCGAGCACGCGCATCAGCGCGATCGCGGCGACCGAGAAGGCCTCGTTGATCTCGTGCAGCTCGAAGTCCGAGGGCTTCTTGCCGAGCTTCGCCGCGCAGGCCTTGATCGACTGCTCGGGCGCCATCATGACCCACTCCGGCGCGCAGCCGCCGGTCGCGTAGGCGGCGATGCGCGCGAGCGGCTTGAGGCCCAGCGCGCGCGCCTTGTCGGCGCTCATCACGACCAGCGCGCTCGCGCCGTCGTTGATCGAGGAGGCGTTGGCCGCGGTGACCGTGCCGCCGTCGGGCTGGAAGGCGGGCTTGAGCTTGGCGATCGAGTCGGCGGTCGTGTCGCCGCGCGGGCCCTCGTCGGTGGTGAAGGAGAGCGGGTCGCCCTTGCGCTGCGGGATCTTGATGGCGAACTTCTCGGCGTCGAGGCGGCCGGCGGCGATCGCCTCGGCGGCCTTCTTGTGCGAGTTGGCGGCGAACTCGTCCTGCTGGCGGCGGCTGATCTCGTACTTCTTGGCCACCAGCTCGCCGGTGTTGCCCATGTGGAAGTCGTTGTAGACGTCCCACAGGCCGTCCGCGACCATCGAGTCGATCAGCTTGCCGTGGCCCAGGCGCACGCCGGCGCGCGCCTCGGGCAGCAGGTACGGCGCGTTGGTCATGCTCTCCATGCCGCCCGCGACCGCGACCTCGATGTCGCCGGCGCGGATCGCCTGCGCCGCGAGCATGACCGACTTCAGGCCCGACCCGCAGACCTTGTTGACCGTGAACGAGCCGACCGTGTTCGGGATGCCGGCCTTGATCGCGGCCTGGCGCGCCGGGTTCTGTCCGACGCCGGCCTGCAGCACGTTGCCGAGGATCACCTCGTCGACGGCCGAGGCAGGCACCTTGGCGCGCGCGAGCGCCTCGGCGACGGCCAGCGCGCCGAGCTCGGGCGCGCGGAAGCCGGCCAGGGAGCCTTGGAACTTGGCGATCGGGGTGCGGCAGGCGCTGACGATGACGACTTCCTTCACGATGGCTGCTCCTCTGCGTTGGGATCCCGAGGGTCGTCCGCGGCGCTCTGGGCCGCGTGGCGAGAGCCGCTCACTCTAGCGATCCGAGGGCCGCGAGCCTAGCCGCGCGGAGGCACAAGCTCCCATCATCCGGGCCCCAAGAGTGGCCGGAAAGGCGTTCTGAACGGCTGTCCATGCGCAGAGCTGCGCAACCGGCGAGCGATCGGAACCGCAGCCCGCGTGCGGATCGCGCGCCGAGGAGCCGACGCGTCCAGTCGACGGAGCCACGGTCCGGAATCGGGACGTGCTGCGCGCGCCGGTGCGCCGCAGCCGCGCACGAGACGGCGGAACGACGCTTGCCTTCGGGCCCGGCTCCTCCATCCACCCGGACCCGACGCACCATGCGCACGAACTTCCTTCCGACCCTCCTCGCTTCGTTCCTCGGCATACTGTTCCCCGCGTGCGGCGGTGGCAGCAGCGGCGGTCCGACCACGCAGGGCTTCTCGAACCTCGACGTTCTCGTCACCGACGCGCCTGCGAGCGAACTGCTCGCCTTCCAGACCACCATCGAGGAGCTGCACCTGGTGCTGCAGGCGGGCGGCGAGTCCGCCAACCTGCTTGCCGGTCCCGTGCCGCTCGAGCTGCTCAGCCTGCAGGGCTCGGCGGCCTGGCTCGCGAGCCAGGACCTGCCGGCCGGCACCTACCGGGGCGTGCACCTGGTCTTCCAGCCCGGTTCGTACCTGGCGCGCACCAACGACGGCAGCGAGGTGGCAGTCAGCGCTACCAGCGACGATCTCTCGATCGACTTCTCGACGCCGCTCTCGATCGACGACTCGAGCTACCGCCGCGTACGGATCGACGTCGATCTCGCCAACGCGCTCTCCGGTTCGATCTCGACGCCGCCACTGACCTTCGCGCCGCAGGGCTTCGTCAGCGACGACAGCGGACACACCGAGTCCTCGATCGACGAGATCAAGGGGATCGTGCAGTCCTTCGACGCCCCGCAGGGCTCGCTGGTGCTCTCGGCCTTCGTCGACGACGACGCGTCGGTCGCGCTGGGCGACGTCCAGGTCGAGGTCGGGCCGGGCACGCTGCTCGTCCAGGACGGCGGCGCGCCCTTCGCGAGCGCAGCAGACTTCTTCGCCGCGCTGGTCGCGGGTTCGACGCGCCTGGAAGTGCACGGCAGCCTGCTCAGCGGCGCGGTGCAGGCGACGCGCATCGAGGTCGACGACAACGCCGGCGGCGGCGGGAGCTCGAACCTCGTGCGCCTCAAGGGGCTCGTACTGCAGAATGGCCCCGGGTCGACGTTCCAGGTCTCAATCATCAGCGTGCCGCAGGGCTCGGCGCTGGTCGCGGCGGCCTTCGGCGGCTCGGTGCCGGCCACGCTCGACGTCAGCTACGACAGCAGCACGAACTGGTACCTGCACGAGCACCAGTCGACCGACTCCAGCGCGCTGGCCCTGGGCCAGAAGGTCGACGTCAAGTTCGCGAGCTTCGCCAACGCGCCCTACCTCGCCTCGCGCGTCGAGATCGACGACGAGTCGGCCGAGAACGAGGGCACGGTCGTCGACGCGAGCGGACTGCCCGGCGCGCTCGTGCTGCACCTGGACGAGAGCTCGCCCTCGATCCTCTCCGGGCAGGTGGACTCGACCTCGACCGACGTCGACGTCGCGCTGGGCGCTGCGGCGATCACGCTCGACACGCAGGCCCACCCGACACTCGGCGCGGCGCAGATCCTCTCCGGCCTGCGCCTGCGCGTGCACGGCGCGCTGAGCGGCACCTCGAGCGCTCCGTCGATCGCGGCCACCGAGGTCGAGGTGCGCGCGGGAAAGCTCAAGAACGCGATCGTGGGCGACGTCTCCGGCGGCGGGAGCCCAAGCTTCACGACCTCCGCCGGCACGATCGACGATCCCTTCGGCGACGGCGTCGGCGAAGGCCCGCTGACGATCCGCATCGCCGCGGGTTGCGTCTTTCAGGGCGAGGCGAGCACGCTCGCGGCCTTCCTGGCGCTGGCGGCGAATCCGCCCGGCGGCGCCGCGGTCCAGGTCAGCGTGCGCGGCATCGGCACCGGCACAGCGCAGGAGATCCGTGCGTACCTGATCGAATCCGAGCTCGATCTCTGACCCACGGCCCAGAGCCGCCCTCGAGCTCGAAGCCCCCGGAGCACGGTCCGACCGACTCCGGGGGCTTGCATTGCACCTCGTGAATCGATATCCCCGAGCCTGGACGGGCCCAATCGGCCCGCCGCGGGATTCCAAGAGGGGTGGACGAACTCGAACTGGTCGAAGGCCTGCGCCAGCGGCGCGAGGAGGTGGTAGCGGTCTTTCTCGAGCGCTACCGGCCGCTCTTCTACCATTGCATCTCGCACTTCGAGCCCGACCCGGCCTCGCGCGACGATCTGTACCAGGACGTCGTGATGTACGTGCTGCACCGCGTCGACAAGGACCGCTTCGACGCCGCCAAGGGCAGCTTCGGCACCTGGCTCTACCGCGTCGCGTGGTGCCGCTGCGTCGACCAGAAGCGGAAGCAGACCGCGCGCCGCAACCCGCGCCTGACGACCGCGGGCGAGCACATCCCCGATCGCCCCGACGAGGCGCCCGCGCCGGGTGACCAGGTCGGCGACGCCGAGATCGGCAGCCTGGTGCGGCGCGGGATGGCGACGCTGGACGAGGAGGAGCGCGCCCTGCTCGAGCTGCGCTTCGTCGACGGCCGCACGCTGCAGGAGATCTCCCAGCAGCTCTCGATCTCGCTGGAGCAGACCAAGTACCGGCTCAAGCGCGCGAGCACCAGCCTGCGGCGGGTGCTGCTCAACGAGCTGGCGCTCGAGGAGGCCTGAGATGAGCGATGCAAAGCCCGAAAAGAGGCACATAACGCCCCCGTCCGGGCCCCGGACGCCGGATTCTGCGGCGACCATGAAGCCCCAGGACCTCGGGCCGCGTGCCCGCAAGTTCCAAGACCCCCGCGCGGCCATCGAGGCCCTGGTGTGCTGGGACGAACTCGGAGACGAGGAGCTGCGCGAGATCGAAGCCGATCCGCACCTCTCCCCCCGTCTGGACCTCCTGCGCGCCGCGGAAGCCTGGCTCGAGCGCGGCGGCGCCTCGGCCGACGCCTGCCCGGTGGCCGACGAGCTCTACGACTTCGGCCGCGGCCCGGGCTACCAGCCGCTCGCCGCGAGCACCCGCCAGCGCATCGAGCGCCACCTCGAACGCTGCGGCGAGTGCCGCGACGCGCTGCAGGCGCTCGAGGAAGCCCCGCCCTCGCCGCTGGAGCTGGACGCGGCGAGCCCGCGCATCCCCGCGCCGCGCCGGCGCGAGCCGGCGACGCCGGCGACGATCGTCGAGCTGGCGCACGTCCGCCGCCGCCGCCGCGCCCAGCGCCTGGTCGTGGCCGCCGCGGCCTCGCTGGTCGGCGGGCTCTCGCTGTGGCTGCTCTACGACGGTCGCGGCAGCGAGCTCAGCCTGCCCAGCGCCCCGCTGCTGCGCGGCGAGAACGAGCTCGCGCTCGGCTACCCGCGCGGTCCGGTGCTCGCGGCCCAGGACAAGCTGCCGGCGCTGGCCTTGTCGCTGCGCTTCGAGCTGGCCGAGGTGCCGGGAGCGCAGGGCTACCGCGTCGAGATCCTGCGTCACGCCGGCGGGGCCTTCGACCAGGGCCAGAAGGTCGGCGAGCTCTCCGGCGCGCGCGATGCGCTGCGGCTCGAGGAGCGCCTCGCGCCGGGTTCGTACACCTGGCGCGCCTACGCGAGCGTCAACGGTCTGGAACGCGAGCTGGGCGCGCGCGACTTCGAGGTCGTCGACGACCCCGCGCTGCTCGAGCGCCTGGCCCAGGCCGGCGGGGCGGACGAGCTCGCGCGGACCTACGAGCGCGTGCGCATCCTGCACGAGGCCGGCGACTGGACCGACGCGCGCGAGCTGGCGCGCACGCTGCCGTCCTCGGCCGAGCGCGACCGGTACCTGGAACAGACCCCGGGCCGCTGAGCGTCGTGCCGTGCACAGCGCGGATCGACTGCTGCTCGGGGCGGCCTTCGCCTTCGGGGCCCTGCTGCTGATCGGCTGGTGGCGCGCCGGCGCGCCCGCCGCGGTCGTGCACGCCGCTGCGCCGGCCGCGGATCTCGAGGCGGATCTGGCGCTCTTCCGCGAGGAGCTCGCCGCGTTCCGCGCCGGCGACGCCGCGCGCCTGGCGCCGCTGCGCGCACGCGCACGCACGCTGTGCGAGCGCTGGCAGCGCTGCGAGGCGCTCGACATCGCCGAGTACTACGCCGCGCTCGACCCGCGTGCGCGCGCGCGCGGCCTGGTCGACGAGGCGCGCGGCCTCGAGCTGCGCCGCCGCGCCAGCGCGGCCGAGCGCGAAGGACTGGACGAGCAGGCCTGGCAGATCGAGCGCGAGGAGCTGTGCTTCGCGCTCGAGGAGCTCGCCAGCAGCGTCCCCTCGCACGGCGACCGCGTGCCGGCCGCGCAGGCGCTGGCGCTGGCGGCGCACCTGCGCGTCGAGCACCTGCGCGCCGCGGACTCGCTCGACGAGCGCGAGCGCGCCGGCGAGCTGCGCGCGCTGCAGGCCGACCTGGAGCGCAGCCTGGAGGTCTTCGTCGCGGCCGGCATGCTGCGTCCGCGCATCGAGCTGGACTGGATCCGCGGCGTGAGCGCGCGCAGCCAGCAGGACCTGGAGACGGCCGAGTCCGCGCTGCAGCGCTGCCTGGACGAGGCGCGCGCGCTGGGCGAGAAGCGCTGGCAGGAGCGCGCGCTGCGCGAGCTGCACGAGCTCGCGCAGGAGGCCGGCGACCTGCCGCGCGCCGAGTCGCTGGTCGACGAGCTCGCCACGCTCGAGGCGCCCGAGCTCTCCTGGCCCGTGGTCGAGCGCCACGCCGCGCTGCTCTTGTGGCGCGACCGTCCCGAGCTCGCCGCGGGCTTCCTCGGCGCCCATCCGCCCGGCGCGGCCGAGGCCGACTCTCACGCGCTGCTGCTCGGCAGCAGCCTCTTGCGCGCCGGACGTCTCGACGAGGCGCTGGCCTCCTACTCGCGCATCGCCGCGGGCTCGCCGCAGTCGCGACTCGCGCGGCTCGCCGAGGCGCAGGTGCTCTTGCGGCGCGGCGATGCCGCGGGCGCCCTGGCCGGGATCGAGCGCGAGGAGCCGCCGCGCAACGCGCGCCTGGAACAGCGCTGCCTGTGGCTGACGCTGCGCGCAGAGGCGCAGCTTGCGCTCGGGCGCCAGGGACGGGCCATCGGCGACCTGCGCGCGGCGCTCGAGCTCGCGGCCGCGGCGCAGACGAGTTCATTCGAGGAGCGCCCCGCGGACTCCACCACCAACGTCTTCGGCGAGGTGCTCGGCGTGCAGGCGGTCGAGCTCCTCGCGCGCGCCGAGCTCGAGACCGGCGACGCGCTGGGCGCGGCGTGCACGATCGAGAGCGCCCAGGCGAGCGCGCTGCGCCTGCGGCAGGCGGGGGCGCAGGCCTGGAGCGTCTCGCGCGGCGACGTCGCCGCGTGGGCGCGGCGCTTCGAGCTCGGCCTCGCCACCTGGGTCGTCGGCGCGGACGAGTCGCTGGTCGTGCTCGTCGCCCCCGACGGCAGCGCGCGCGGCGCGCGCATCCCGCACGGCCGGCGCGAGATCGAGGAGGCCGTGCGCCGCCTGCGCGAGGCCGTCCTGTGCGGGGACGAGCGCCGGCGCGAGCGGCTCGCGGGCGAGCTGCGCGCCGCGCTGCTGCCGGGGACGCTCTGCGAGGAGCTCGCGGGACGTGCCGCCGCGCGCGAATCGCGCCTGTGCTTCCTGCTGCACGGTCCGCTCGAAGCGCTGCCGATCGAGGCCTTCGAGGACGGCGCCTGGCTCTCGCAGACGATCGTGCCGGTGGTGCTGCCCGGGCTGCCCTCGGGCACGCCGGCCGCGGAGTGGGAGCCGACGCGCGCCACGCGCTGGCAGCTGCTCGGCGATCCGCTCGACGCGCACGGCGACTCGCTGCTGCCGGGGACGCGCGCCGAGCTCGCGGAGCTCGCTCGAGTGTGGCCTCTGGCGGCGACCAGCTCGGGCGCGCGCTTCGACCGCGCGCACCTGGTCGACGCGCTGCGCTCGGGCGACTGCCTGCACCTGGCGACGCACGTCGTGCGCGGCACGGCGCGCTCGGCGCGGCGTTCGGAGGACGCGAGCCTGCTCGTCTCCGGCGGCGCGATGCTCGCGCTGGGCGAGCTCGCCGCGCTGCGGCCGCGCGTGCCGCTGGCCGTGCTGACCGCCTGCGAGACCGGCGGCGGACGCTTCGCCGACGCGGAGGGCCTGCAGGGCATCGCGCGCGCCTTCCTCGAGGGCGGCACGCAGGATCTGGTCGTCACCAGCTGGCCGGTCGACGACCACTGGGCGCGCGCCTTCGCCGTGGCGCTGCACAAGGCTCTGGCGCGCGGCGCGCGGCCCTCGTGCGCGACCGCCGAGGCGCGGCGCTCGCTGCGGGCGCAGGGGGCGCGCGCCAGCGAGTGGGCCGCCTTCCGCCTCGTGGGCCAGGATTGAGACGCGGGGCGCCGCGGCGCCGTTTTCGCCCCGGGGACGGACCTGCACCGCGCTGAATTCGCGCGCCGGGCTCAAGCACCCGGACATCTTTTCCGATAGAGGGCGCGCCGGGGAATCCCCGCCTCGGCGAGTTCGGAAGGAGAACCCATGCTGCCCAGCCTGATCGCCGCCCTCGTCCCCGCCCTCGTGCCTGCGCTCGAGCCGCCCCGCCTGCCCGCGAGCGGCGGCCGCGCGATGGTCGGCGTCGTGCTCGAGGACGACACGCTCCGCGCGCACAACTACGCCGACACGCCGCGCTGGCTCGTGCTGCGCAACGGCCCGTTCGCCCTCGCGCGCGCGCTCGCTCCGCACGGCGACGTGCAGTGGAGCTTCAGCGAGAGCTGCCTGTGGGACATCGAGCTCGAAGTGGCCGAGGTCGCGGGCGACGGCCTGCACAAGAGCGGCCGCGTGGCGCTGCTGCCCGTGCTCGAATCGGGCGCGCAGGCGCTGTGGTTCGGCGAGGACGCCAGCTGCTGGCTGGAGAACACCGCGGCGTTCCTGCCGATGCTGGGCGAGGACGGCGCGCTCGCGCCCGCCGCGCCCGAATCCAAGGAGCGCAACCGCGATCACGGACCGCTGCACGTGCCGGTGGTCCGCCCGAGCGACAGACCGGACGGTGATCGGCCCCCGCCGATCGACGAGAAGCCGTTGCCGCCGATCTGATGCACCCCTACGTGTAGTCCGCGACAGAGAGAACGAGAGAAACGAAGCGACGCGGCCGGAGGCGATGGGCCCCCGGCCGCGTTCGTCGTCGCGGCGCGCTTGCCGCGCTCTCTCCCGTGCGTCACGCTGCAGGAATGACCGAACGGCCCGCTCCGCCGCGGCTGTGCTGGCCGCTCGAGGCCGGTGTGCTCGCGCGCACCTTCGAGCGCGAGGCGCAGGGCTGGAGCTTCAAGCGCGCGCTGGAGGCGCTGCTGCTCGAACTGGACGACGCGCAGGCCGACCTCCTGCAGTTGTGCCTGCGCGAAGGCCGCGCCGCGTGGCTGACCGAGCTCGAGGCCGGCGGCGGCCGCGCCCTGGTCGTCGGCAACGCGCTCAGCGGCACGCTGACCGCGCTCGCGCTGCAGGGCTTCGAGGTCGAGGCGCTCGATCCCGTCGCCGAGCGCGCGCGCTTCGCGGCCTTCCGCGCGCGCGAGCAGACGCCCGGGCGCGTGCGCCTGGTCGAGCGCGCGCAGGGTCCCTATGCGCTGGTCGTGCACGAGGACGGGCTGTGCACGCGCGGCGAGCTCGCGCGGCTCGCGGAGCTCCTGGCCCCGGGCGGCGAGCTGCTGCTGGTCGCCGACAACCGCCTGGGATACAAGCGCTCGCTCGGCCGCAAGGGCGAGTTCCGCGTGCCCGATCCGCTGACCTGGGCGCGGCTCGCGCTGCGTCCGGCGCAGGGCGAACGCACGCTCGGCGGCTACCGGCGCGCGCTGCGCGATGCGGGGCTCGCCACGGCCGCGAGCTACGCGCTCTACCCCCACCGCCTGGACTTCTCGCACGTCGTCGCGCTCGAGCGCGCGTTTCCCGCGCTGACGATCGGGCCGATGGAGCAGAAGAACCGCCTCAAGCTCGCGGGCAAGGCCCTGGGTCTCTTCCCCGTGCTCGCGCCCTCGTTCGCGCTCGTCGCGCGCCGCGCCGGCGAGGCCGCGCCGCGCGCGACGCGGCGGACGCACCTGGAGCGCGTGCTCGGCGCGCTGGCCGAGCGCCTGGGCACGCGCGTGCCCGAGGTCGAGTCGATCGTCGCGACGCGCGGCAACAGCGCCGTCGTGCACACGCGCGGCGCGGAGCGCTGGACGCTGCACGTGCCGCTCGCGCCCAAGAACGTGCCGCAGACCGAGCGGCACCTGCGCACGCTGGGCGAGGTGCGCCGGCGCTTCCCGGGCTTCCCCGTGCCGCAGCCGCACTTCTGGGGCACGCTCGAGGGCCTGAGCCTCTCCTGCGAGGAGCGTCTCGCCGGCTGGAGCGCGCCGCAGGCCTGCGGCGACCGCCCGCGCATCGCGCGCATGCTGCGCCAGGTGGCCGAGCTCCTGCCCAGGCTGGTCGTGCGCGACGCGCGGCCCTTCGACGAGCGCGATTTCGAGGCGCAGATCGCCGCGCGCTTCCGCCTGGTGATCGAGCACGCCGCCGTGCCCGCGACGATCGCGGCGCTCGAGCGCCAGCTCGAGGCGCTGCGGCCGCGCCTCCTGGGCCGGCGCGTGCCGCTGGTCTTCTACCACGCCGATCTGCGCGCCAAGCACGTGCAGGTCGATGCCGAGGGCAACCTGCTCGGCATCCTCGACTGGGGCACGGCCGAGCCCGAGGGCCTGCCCTACTTCGATCTCCTGCACCTGGTGGTGCACGAGGTCAAGCAGGAGCAGCAGCTCCCGGCCGGCGTCGCCTGGCGCAAGCTGCTCGCGCGCGAGCTCGCGCCGCACCAGGCCGAGTGCCTCGAGCTGTGCGTGCGCGGCTTCGGGCTCGAGCCCGACGTGGCGCGCGCGATCGAGGAGCTCTACCCCGTGCTCGTCGCCGCGATGGCGGAGAAGAACTGGGACTACTCGCGCCCGCGCTGGCTCGCGCGGCAGTTCGGGATCTGAGCGTTCCCGGCCGCGGCGGCGCGATGGCATAGTGAACGCATGACCGCGACGCCGCTCGAGCGCCGAACGCCGGCCGAGGCCGATCCGCCGCCGGCGGGCACGCTCGAGCGCTGGTGCCTGGACTACGTGCAGAGCACCTCGCTCGCGCACAAGCTCGCGCCGCGCGACGCGCCCGATCCGCGCGCGCTGCTCTTCGAGGAGGACGCGCCCGAGCGCCGGCTCTCCGCGCCCGGCCGGCCGGCACAGCTGCAGCTCGTCGAGCGCAGCCCCGCGGCCCCGCGGCCCGGCGCGCACGTGCGCGCGAGCGAGCGCGCGCGCCTGGTGCACACCTTCGTGCACCACGAGCTGCAGGCGGCCGAGCTCTTCGCCTGGGCCATCCTGGCCTTCCCGCGCACGCCGCGCCCGTTCCGCGCCGGACTGTACCGCCTGCTCGGCGAGGAGCTCGAGCACCTCGCGCTGTACCGCGCGCACCTCGACACGCTGCAGTGCGCCTTCGGCGCGCATCCGGTGCGCGACTGGTTCTGGCAGCGCGTCGCGGGCTCGACCACGCCCGCGGCCTTCGTCGCCCTGCAGGGCCTGGGCCTGGAGGGCGCGAACCTCGACCACTGCCAGCGCTGGGCCGCGCACTTCCGCGCCGCGGGCGACGAGGCCGGCGCGCGGATCCTCGAGCGCGTGCAGGCCGACGAGATCGGGCACGTCGCTTTCGCCGCGCGCTGGTTCGCGCACTTCAGCGGCGCGCCGCTGGACTACGCGCGCTGGCGCGCCGCGCTGCCCGCGCCGCTGACGCCCGCGCTCCTGCAGGGACGACCGCTGGCCCTCGCGGCGCGCGCGCGCGCGGGCCTCGACGAGCCCTTCCTCGCCGCGCTGGCGGCCGAGCCGCGCATCGATCCGCGGAGGCCCGCGTGAGCGCGGAGCCGCGCGCCTGGGTGCTCAACCTCGACGCCGAGCACGAGCTCGAGGCGCGGCGCAGCTACGCGCCGACTCGGCACCTGCGCGCGATCGTCGCGCGCGAACGCCAGCGCCTGCTCGGCACGCTGGTCGGCCCCGACGACGTCGTGATCGATCCCGACGAGCTCGCGCGCGGCGGCGCGGCAGCCGAGCGCGCGCGCGGCCTGCCCGGGATCGCCTGGAGCCCGACGCCGCGCGCCCTCGCCGCGCTGGCGCGCGCCGGGGCGCGGCCGCGGGCCGCGCCGGAGGTGAGCGTGCTGCGCACGGTCAACGCACGGCCGTTCGCGGCCGCGGTTCGCGGCGAGCTCGCGGGCGCGAGCTTCGAGAAGCACGTGGTCTCGACGCCGGACGAGGTGCTCGCACGCCTCGCGCTCGACGCGCCGCTGGGCTGGCTCGTGCGGCGCACCTTCGGCGCCGCCGGACGCGGACGGCGGCGCATCGCGGCGGGGCGTCCTTCGCCCGCGGAGCGCGACTGGATCGAGGCCAGCCTGCGCCTGGGAGCGCTCGTGATCGAGCCCTGGGTCGAGGTGACGCGCGAGTACACGCGCTCGGCCTGGCTGGGGACCGACGGCCGCGTGACGATCTCGGCGCCGTGCTTCCAGGCCACGAACGAACACGGCGCCTGGACCGCGACCGAGCGCGCGGCGCGCGGCGAGCTGGACCGCGCGGACGATGCCGAGCTCGAACGCGCCGTGGCGGCGGCCGGGGCTGCGCTCGCGCGCGCGGGCTACTTCGGCCCCTTCGGCATCGACGCGTTCCGCCACCGCGCGCTCGACGGCGGCGCGCGCAGCGTGCTCAACCCGCTCAGCGAGATCAACGCGCGCTTCACGATGGACTGGGCTACCGCGATGGCGCACGAGGCGCGCAGCGGCGAGGCGCGTGCGCGTCTGGATGCGTGGATGGAGCGCCTCGCCTACTGACCCGGGCGTAGACAGGGCGACGCGACGTCCCCGCGAGCCCTGTCTTGCGCGAACGCCAGGATCGTGGTCTCCGCGGCGATTCGCGCGCGGGAGCCCTCAATGCCGTTCTGCGCGGTCGCCGATCGGACGCTCGAGCGGGAGATGCTGCGCTCTCCTTCCCGAGCCTTGACGACCCGACCTGTCCTCACACGCACGCTCCTCACGCTGGGCGTGGGATCCTGGCTCCTGCTGGCGCTGGGGTACTTCAGCTACCTGGCGCTCGAGTCCTCGCGCCCGTGCCCGGGCGCCGACGCGCCGAGCGAGTGGCCGAGCGGCTGCGGCCTGGGCGTCGAACCCGAGCGGGCGACGCTGGTGGTGTTCCTGCACCCGCGCTGTCCGTGCTCGCGAGCGACGCTGGATCGGCTCGATCGCCTGGTCGCCCTGCCGGGGTTCGCGGCGAACGTCGAGATCGACATCACGCTGCCCGTGGACTCGACGTCCGAGTGGGCGGATTCGTCCGCCGTCGCGCGCGCCCGGGAACTGCCCGGCGCGCACGTGACGCTCGACGCGGGCGGCGCGGTCGCGCAGCGCTTCGGCGCGCACACCTCGGGGCAGGTCGTGCTCTACGATCCGCGCGGCCGGCGCGTGTTCAGCGGCGGCATCACCCAGGCGCGCGGCGAGGTCGGCGACAACAGCAGCTTCGACGCGCTGCTGGCCCACCTGCGCGGCGAACGCGGCATCCCGGACAAGGCGCCGGTCTTCGGTTGCGCTCTCGTGCTGCCGGATCCGCCCGTGGAGTCGCAGCGGTGAGCACCGAAGCAGTCCGCCCGAGCGAGAGAGCGCGCGCGGAGCAGATCTACGCCGCGCGCAGCGACGAGCTCCTCTGCCAGACCGACCGGCTCTTCGCCGGCCTGATGATCTTCCAGTGGCTGGTCGGCATCGCCCTGGCGCTGATCCTCTCGCCGCGCACGTGGGACGGGACGCGGAGCAGCCTGCACCCGCATCTGCTCGCCGCGATCGTCCTCGGCGCCGCCCTGGTCCTGCCGGTCGGGCTGCTCGTGCTGCACGCACCCGGTTCGCGGCTGACGCGGCACACGATCGCCGTGTGCCAGATCCTCTTCTCGGCGCTGCTGATCCACGTCACCGGCGGGCGGCTGGAGACGCACTTCCACATCTTCGGCTCGCTCGCGATCCTCGCGATCTACCGCGACTGGCCCGTGCTGGTCAGCGCCTCGCTGGTGATGGCCGCCGATCACTACCTGCGCGGCACGTGGTGGCCGCAGTCGGTCTACGGCGTCGCCACCGCGAGCCCCTGGCGCTGGCTCGAGCACCTGGGCTGGGTCGCCTTCGAGGACGTCTTCCTGATCCTCGCCTGCGTGCGCTCCGCGGCCGAGATGCGCGAGACCGCGCGGCGCCAGGCGCACATCGAGGCCACGCGCGACCGCGTCGAGGAGGAGGTGCGCCAGCGCACGCTCGAGCTCGCGCAGGCGCGCGACGAGGCGCTGGCGGCCTCGCGCCTCAAGTCCGAGTTCCTGGCCAACGTGAGCCACGAGATCCGCACGCCGATGAACGGGGTGGTCGGCATGACCGAGCTCCTCCTGCGCGGACCGTTGACGGCCGAGCAGCGCGAGCAGGCCGGCACCGTGCGCACCTGCTCGCAGTCGCTGCTCGCGCTGATCAGCGACATCCTCGACCTCTCGAAGATCGAAGCGGGCAAGCTCGACCTGCAGTGCCTCGAGTTCGACCTGGCCGAGGTCGTGCGCGACGTCGAGCGCATCCTGGCGCCGCAGGCGAAGGCCAAGGGCTTGTCGCTGCTCACCTGCTGGGAACCGCGGCTGGAGCGCCGCGTGCGCGGCGATCCCGACCGGTTGCGGCAGGTGCTGCTCAACCTCGTCGGCAACGCGGTCAAGTTCACGGAGCACGGATCGGTCGCGCTCGAGGTGCACAGCGAGCTGCGCTCGACCGACCGGCTGCGCTACCTCTTCCGCGTGCGCGACACCGGCATCGGCATCGCGCCGGAGGACCAGGCGCGCCTGTTCCAGCCGTTCGTGCAGGCCGACGCCTCGACCACGCGCCGCTTCGGCGGCACGGGCCTGGGGCTGGCGATCTCCCGGCATCTGGTCGAGGCCATGGGCGGCTCGATCGGCGTCGAGAGCGAGCCCGGGAGAGGCTCGACCTTCTGGTTCACCGTGGGCGTCAACCACTGCACGCCGCACGCACCGCTGCCGGCGCCGCGCGACGCGCGAGCGACGGAGGCGCTGTCGCCCGATGACGCGTTGCCCCCGCTCTCCGTGCTGCTGGTCGAGGACAACGCCGTCAACCGGCGCGTCGCCGAGCTGATGCTGCGCAACCTGGGCTGCCGCTGCGAGTCCGCGAACGACGGAGCCGCCGCGCTCGCGGCGCTGGAGCGGTCGAGCTTCGATCTCGTCCTGATGGACAGCCAGATGCCGGTGCTCGACGGACTCGAGGCGACACGCGAGCTGCGCCGTCGGGAGGGCAGCCAGCGCCACACGATCGTCGTCGCACTGACCGCCAACGCGCTGCCCGAGGATCGCGAGCAGTGCCTGGCGGCGGGCATGGACGACTTCCTGACCAAGCCGCTGCAGGGCGCGACGCTGGAGGCCGCACTGCGCCGCTGGAGCCGTCCGCGGGCGCCGAGCTCCTGAGCCGCGGCGCGCGCGGGCCCCAAGCAGGGCGCGACGCTGGAGGCCGCGCTGCGCAGCTGGAGCCGTCCGCGGGCGCCGAGCTCCTGAGCCGCGGCGCGCGCGGGCGCCAGCCGTGGACAGCCCGGGGACCTGCGCGGATACTCGCCTGGATGCAGCGCGATCCCGCCAGCGTCGAGGAGGCCGTCGAGCTCTTCCTCGAACTCCGCCGCCGGGGCGAGGCACCCGCGCGCGAGGGCTTCCTCGCCGCGCACGCGCACCTGGGGCCGGAGCTCCCCGAGGCGCTCGAGGCGCTCGCCGCGCTGGCCGGACTGGAAGCGCGCGCCGAGCCGGAGGACGCCGTTCCCGAGCGCATCGGCGCCTTCCGCATCGTGCGCGAGATCGGGCGCGGCGGCATGGGCGTCGTGCTCGAGGCGATCGAGGAGCCGCTCGGCCGGCGCGTGGCGCTCAAGCTGCTGCCCGCGCACGCGCTGCAGAGCAGCTCGGCGCGCGCGCGCTTCCGCCGCGAGGCCGAGTTCGCCGCGCGCCTGGATCATCCCGGGCTCGCCACGCTCTACGCCACCGGCGTCGAGGGCGATCGACCCTGGATCGCGATGCGCTACGTCGAGGGCCTGACGCTCGCGCAGGCGATCCGCGCGCAGCGCCACGCGCACGCACCCGGCGCGACGCCTTCGTCGCCGTCGAACGCGGCCGCGCGTGCCTCGGGCGCCTCGAGCTCGTCCGTGCCGGCGAGCTCGGGCGTGCGCGCGCTGGTGACGCCGCTCGCGGCCGCGCGCTGCATCGCGCGCATCGCGCGCGCGCTGCAGGCCGCGCACGAACGGGGCATCGTGCACCGCGACGTCAAGCCCTCGAACGTGATCGTCGCCCCCGACGGAACGCCGGTGCTGGTCGACTTCGGCCTGGCGATCCAGAGCGAGGCGAGCGGCGAGACGCTCACGCGCACGGGCGAGACGGCCGGCACGCCGGCCTACCTCGCACCCGAGCTCATCAGCGGCGAATGCGCGCGCCACGACGCGCAGAGCGACGTGTACGCGCTGGGCGTGACGCTCTACGAATGCCTCGCGCTGCGCCGCCCGTTCGAGGCGCACACGCCGGCGGCGCTGTACCGGGCGATCCTGACGAGCTCGCCGACCGGCGTACGCGGCTGGAATCGCGCCGTGCCGCGCGACCTGGCCGTCGTGGTCGCCACCGCCATGGAGCGCGACCGCGTGCGCCGCTACGCCAGCGCCGCGGCGCTGGCGCAGGACCTCGAGGCCTGCCTCGCGCAGCGGCCGATCGCAGCTCGGCCCGTGCCGCTCTCCGGGCGCGTGCTGCGCTGGGCGCGCCGCGAGCCGCGCCAGGCCGGGCTGGCCGGCCTGCTGCTGCTGGCCGCGCTCGCGCTGGCGCTGCTCGGCGGCAGCTGGTGGAGCGCGCACCGGCAGGTGCTCGCCGCCGAGCGCGTGACGCGCGCGCAGGCGCTCGAGGACGCCCTCGAGTCCGGCTTCGGCGCGATCGACGCCGGCCACCCCGGCGAGGCCGACGGGAGTTTCGCGCGCGCGCTCGAACTCGACGCGCGCAACCTCGAGGCGCGTGTCGGGCTCGTCCTGGCGAGCCTCTGGGCGGAACGCGACACGCAGGCCGCCGAGCGTCTGCGCGCGCTCGCGCCGGACACGCCCGGCCTGGCCGCGCTGCGCGCGCTGGTCGAGCACGCGGACCTGCCGCTCGATCCCGACATCCCGCCCCAGGCGCCATCGCTCGAGCTCCTGATCCGCGGACAGGTGCTGCAGCTCCAGTCGATGCGCCTGCCCTACTCGGAGCGCCGCCCGGTGCAGGCGCTCGCGCTGCGCTTCCTCACCGAGGCCGCACTGCGCGCGCCGACCGCGCGGCCGGGCTACCACGAGCTGCGCGCCGGGGTCGCGCAACAGCTCGGCGACGAGGCGGCCGCGCGCTCGGCCGCCGCCACGCTGACCGGCCTGTGGCCCGATTCGGCGCGCGCGCTGTACGCGGCCGGGCGCGCTCTCTACGCCTTCGAGCCGACGCGCGCGCGGACGCTGCTCGAGCGCTCGCAGGCGCTGCGGCCCGAGTCGCTGGACACCTACAACCTGCTGGTCCAGGCCTGCCTGCAGGCCGGGCAGTCGGAGGACGCGGAGGGCTGGTGCTGGCGCGGGCTGGCACTCGATCCCGGCGCGGGCGCGCTGCACTTCCTGCTCGGCGTGTCGCTGGGCAACCGGGACTGCGCAGGGGAGGCGCGCGAGGCTTACGTGCGCGCGACGGCCTGCGACGCGCGGATGCACGCCGCCTGGTCGCAGCTCGCGACGCTCGACTTGATCGCCAGCGAGCTCGAACCCGCCGCCGCCGGATTCGCGCGAGCGCTGCAGGGCGATCCGGAGAACGCGCGCGTGCGCCTGTTCTACGGCGCGACGCTGGACGCGCGCGGCGACGGGCGCGCGGCGCAGGCCGAGCTCGACCGCTCGATCGCGAGCCTGTACCCCGCCGACAAGGGGCTCTGGACGCAGTTCGCCGCGGTCTTCCTGCAGCTGCGCGCGCCCGGCGCCGCGCTGCGCATGGCCGAGACCGGACTGGCACTCGCGCCCGACGATCCGACGCTGCGCCAGCTGCACGAGCTCGCTTCGCAGTCGGCGGGACGCTGAGGCTTCGCCGCAGCCGCTATGATCCTGGACACTGCCCTCTTGGACTCCCGTGCACTTCCCGACCCGAGCCCCATGACCACGGAATCCACCGCTTCAAACCTCCCCAGGACTACCGAGTACCTCAACCCGGAGGACTTCCGCGAGGACTTGCGTGTGGTCCAGATTGCCTATGGAGTGATGCTCACGCTTGGACTGCGATCAGCCCGCCTCGGTCTGCCGAGGGCCACGCGGCGCTTTTCCAGCTACCCCCAGGTGGACTCGCTTGCCCGAACTGAGGGTGGATCAGCATGGCCGAGCCCTGACACTCCAGCTCCTACCGGCAAGGTGTAGGCTGGGCCAGCCACGCCCCGGCGAACCCTGGTCCTCCAAGTCCACAGGATTCCATCTTGCCACCGGCCACCCCCGCACGCAGACTGGTTGCATCACGCTGGAAGAGGTCATCTGCAACGGACAACGGATGCCGACCAGGTGGCCGCACGGCGCGACAGCATCCCGAGGTCAACCACAAGTGAACTTCCCTTACTTTGCCACCCTGCTGCCTATTCTTTTCACTCTGGCCGTTCCCCGCCCGCCGGCAGTCTTACAGGCCGACTTGTGGGTAGGCAGTACAAATGGCTCGCTTTTTAGTGGAGACAGCCTTGCTGCATTCAATGAGGGCTTGGCCGCGTTGATAACCTACGACCCGAACGCCTATGCTGGAATCGTCGAAGCGCTAAACAATGGAACGCTTTTGGTTGGATCTCTTGACGACCCAGAAATCGAGGGTCTAAGTGACGGCGACACAACCCTCATCAATCTGGACTTGGTGACGACTCCATACGAGTGGGCAACCACCTTGGCTCACGAGTGGAGTCATCACGAATACGGAAACAATGGACGCCTCACGCCGTGCCAGGAAGCCACAAACTACTGCATTCAGTACAACATTCTTTGCAATATGTCTTGCGACATCCACATCCCCTGCGCACACCTGCGAGAGATTCAATCACGAATATCGTTCAACACAGCAGAATGTCACGAACACCTAGACGCAGGCTACGTCCCCCCCACGACAAACACGACCTCTTGCTGCACTGAGTAATAGCCGCGCTCCAGTAAAGTGGGCTGTCGCACTCTGAGAATGACCTAACCACACGAGAAACGCAAACCAATGATTATTACGATTGTTGCCCTGGTTACCGTTGCAACGACCCTCACTCAGGCCCCCCCTCCGCCCCCCCCTCCCGCGGCACTCTCCCTCGGGGCAAGCCAGTACAGCGTCATCAAGCAGGGGAGCATTACGGGAGCCATAAACTACCGCACCGCTGACTCCGTGGTTGTTGAACGATGGCGGTATGGCGCAACAGTCAAGCCGTCAGATACGCTGAGCATCAAGTATGTTGAATTCGCAACCGCATACTGGCCTACAGATGTCTGCGCACTATCCGATGGTCAGATTCTTGTATCGGGCAAGAGCAAGCGCGCTTCTGGTGAGACGATAATTGAACTATGGGAATTCGAGAATGGCGGAGCCGTTCCGCCGCCCCAGGCCATTCAGAATCCGACGACAGGCCAAACTAACTACCACTGGTTATTCCCGGCACGGACGTCGATCCGGGAGGTCTACAGAGAAGCCACTGTCGGTCGCAACATGGTGCTCAATGTATTTCCAAATCACGGGCACTCCGGATGTGTGTTTGTTGAGTTCTATGACTCGCGTGATATCTACGAGTTGAACTTGCAAACCGAGGCATATACTCGAGTCGTTAGTACGGCAACCGAGCAAGGGGTGCTTGTGCAACCACTCTTGCAGTCTGCATATGACTGCTATTGGTCCGCTGACCACCCTACACGCGGGTACATGTATGTGCTTAGACAGAACCTTGACTTGGGGACAGCTCCTCCACCCGGCCTCGTGCTTCAAGACACCAATAGGGATGGAGTGTTGGATTGCACATACACTATGAGCGACCTTGATTGGAAGAATGCAGGCCTTGGAGACCATACCGCTTACACTACCACCTTCCACAATTAGTAAAGCTTCTCCTGCACCACGATTCTTAATGCACTACCGTCGTCTGATTGGATGAACGCAGGAGGAGAAACTGCGAGGCTAACGGTGGCTGGAAGTAGAGGGGGTGCCCAGGGGAGGTTGAGCTCTGGTAGAAACAGCCCGTGAGATGAGCACCGCCGTTGGCTCGCCACCGCTCACCGTCGCCGGTTCTGTCCATCGCGTGCTCCTTCGCCTCGCGCTAGTGTGAGCGGCACCGGAGAAACGACTTTATGTGTACGAGTCCGGCCAACATCGTGACGCGCGCCGAGACCGCGACCAGATGGGGTTCGCCGAACGGTTACTCTTGGCGAACAGCCTCGTGAACACGGCCTTGGCCTCGCGCTACTACCTCTCGAAGCCCCCTGAGGTCGAGAATTGAGCTGTCCACAACCCAACTCCGTCGATCAAGCTCAACGCCCGAGCGCGCGCAGCACCTGCTGCAGGCGCTCCTCGAGCCTGGGCGTGGGATCGACGCGCAGCACGCGCGCGGGTTCGGCGTAGCGTTCGAGCAGGCCCTCGACGATCGTCTGGAAGCGCAGTTGCGTCCAGCGGTTGGTCGAGCGCACGCCGTCGTCGACCAGCGGCAGCGCGCCCCAGGGGCAGACCAGCACGCGGTCGTAGCGCCGCGCGTCCTCGGCCATGCGCGCGAGCCAGCGCGCGGTCTCCTCGGCGTCCTCGTGCAGCCCGTAGTGCAGCCAGAAGGCCGCGTAGTCGAGGCTCGAACGATCGGCGACGAAGCCGCCGCTGCAGCGCTCCTCGTCATCGCGCTGGGCCTGCCAGTCGCTCTCGATCAGCGCGCGCCAGCCGGCCTGGTCGAGCGCGTGCACGTCGAAGCCCTCCTCGAGGCGGCGGCGCATGCGCTCCTCGAGGAAGGGCAGGCCGAGTTCGTGCGCGAGGCGCCGGCCGAGCGTGGTCTTGCCCGTGCCGGCCGAGCCCGAGAGCGAGAGGCGCGGCCGCTCGACTCGCTCCGCAGGGCGCGGCGCTCGCGCGAAGGTCCAGGGACGCTCGCCCAGCACGTTGAGCACGGCGCCGGCCTCGCCGATCAGGAGCTGCGTGTACGAACCGGTCGCGGGCGCGAAGCGCAGCGCCTGCGAGAGCGGCAGACCGAGCAGCTGGCACAGCAGCACGCGGATCACGCCGATGTGCGTGGCGACCACGATGCGCTCCGACTGGGCGCGCGCCTCCTCCCACCAGCTCGCCACGCGCGCCGCGACGTCGAAGAGCGACTCGCCGTCGGCGGGCCGCGTGTGCGCGTAGTCCTGCCAGTAGGCGCTGACCAGCGCGGGGTGCTCCTCGGTGATCTCGGCCCACGAGAGCCCTTCCCAGCGCCCCATGTGCTGCTCGCGCAGGCGCCGCTCCAGGCGCGCGCCGCCCGAGAGCCGCCGCGCGAGGTCGCTGCAGCGCACCAGATCGCTCGTCCACAGCGCGAAGGGCCGGCCGGCGAGCTCCTCGCCCAGCCAGCGCGCGAGCTCGCCGTGCTGGCGCTGGCCCTCGCGCGAGAGCGGCGCGTCGAGCTGGCCGCGCACGATGCGACGCTCGAGCTCGAGCACCGCGCCGTGGCGCAGCAGGATCAGCTCGCACGAGCGCGCCGAGGGCAGGATGCGCGCCGTGGCCGGGTCGACCTCGCCGGTGAAGGCTTGTCCGTCGGCTCCGTGCGCGCTCATCGCCGCGTGCCCTGCGCGCCCAGCACACGCTCGACCTCGCGGCGCAGGGACTCGGCCGCGTCGACGATGTGCTGCGAGTCGGAGCTGAGCAGCGCCGCCGGCAGCACGACGATGTGCTGCTCGCGCCGCGCGCGCAGCCCGGCCAGCGCGGGCGTGTTCTCGATCACGCTGCGCGTCGGGCTGCCGTCCTCGCCGCGCGCCGGCGCGGCGGTGACGATCAAGTCCGGATCGAGCAGCAGCAGTCGCTCGAAGCCCAGCTCCACGTGGCCCTCGATCCCCGCCGCGGCCGCGGCGTTGGAGAGGCCGGCGAGATTGAGCAGCGTGTCGGCGGTCGTGCGTGCGCCGGCGGCGGAGCCGCCCGAGCCGTCGTTGGAGTAGACCAGCGCGCGCGGACGGGAGGCTTCGCCGCGCGCGCGGGCGAGCGCCTCGACGCGCTCGTCGAGCGCCGCGAGCGCCGCGCGGGCGCGTTCCTCGCGGTGCAGCCCGCGCCCCAGCTCGAGCAGCGCCTCGCGCACGTCGCGCCAGGTGATGCCCGACTCCAGCGTCAGCACGGGGACGCCCTTCTGCTGCAGGATCGCCGTGGTCTCCGCCGCCTGCCAGCTGTGGTTGACCACCAGCCCGGGTCGCAGCACGAGCAGCGGCTCCGCCGCGTAGCGCGCGAAGCGCGGCAGCTTCTCCCAGCCGCCGCTGCGAAAATCCTGCGCCGAGTACGCATCGACCTGCTCGGGCAGCGCGAGCACGTCCTCGGGTCCGGCGAGGAGGCTGACGAGCTCCGCGGCCGCGACCGTGGTCGGCACCAGGCGCAGCGAGCCGCCCTCGGGCGCCGCGCGCGGCTCGACCGGTCGCGAGCACGCGGCGGCCACGAGGGCCAGGCCCGCGGTCAGGAGCAGGAGCAGCGCGCGCAGGTGCGTCGAAGGCGTCACGCCGTGAGCCTACGCATTGCCGCGGCCATTTTCCGCTGGCCGAGTCCCGCGGCCGTGCAGGTCGCGCTCGACTCCGCGTGCGCAACGCGGAAGGAATGGCCCGCTCCCCTACGAACGGGGTCGCACGCAGAACCGTGGCTTGAGCCGCGTCGCGCGGAGGCGCAAGATCGCCCCTGGCGACCGCGCCCTCCGTCGAGGGTGCAGGGGCGCGCACCGGGAAACCGATAGAAGGGAATTCGGAGTCCCCCATGACCACGATCCTGATCGTCGCGCTCGTGCTGCTCGCCGTCGTGCTCGCCTACCACCGGCTGGCGTTCTGGGCCTGGGTCCTGCCGCTCGCGGGGATCTGCGGCTGGCTCCACGCGCAGAAGATCGAGCCGCGCGGGCTGTGGATGCCGCTCGCGCTCGCGATCGGCGTGCTCGCGCTCGTGTTCGGCCTGCGGCCGCTGCGGCGCGTGCTCGTCAGCTCGTGGGTGATGCCGCTGCTCGCGCGCATCTTCCCGCGCATGAGCGAGACCGAGCGCGTCGCGCTCGACGCCGGCACGGTCTGGTGGGACGCGGAGCTCTTCAGCGGCGCGCCGCGCTGGCAGAAGCTGCTCGGCTTCGAGCGCAAGCAGCTCTCCGAGAAGGAGCGCGCCTTCCTCGAAGGCCCGGTCGAGGAGCTCTGCAAGCTCGTCGACGAGTGGGACATCGCGCAGCGCGGCGACCTGCCGCCCGAGGCCTGGGAGCTGATGAAGCGCGAGCGCTTCTTCGGGATGATCATCCCCGAGAGCTTCGGCGGGCGCGGCTTCTCCGCGCTGGCGAACTCGACCGTCGTGGCCAAGCTCTCCAGCCACAGCGTGACCGCCTCGGTGACGGTGATGGTGCCGAACTCGCTCGGGCCCGCGGAGCTGCTCTCGCACTACGGCACCGACGAGCAGAAGCGCCACTACCTGCCGCGCCTGGCGCGCGGCGAGGAGGTGCCCTGCTTCGCGCTGACCGAGCCCGGCGCGGGCTCCGACGCGGGCAGCATGCAGTCCAAGGGCATCGTCTGCCGCGGCACCTGGGAAGGGCGCGAGGTGCTCGGCATGCGCCTCACGTGGAACAAGCGCTACATCACGCTCTCCTCGGTGGCGACGCTGCTCGGGCTCGCGTTCAAGCTGTACGACCCCGACAAGCTGCTCGGCGGCGAGAGCGAGCTCGGCATCACCTGCGCGCTGATCCCGACCAGCACGAGCGGCGTCCAGACCGGTCCGCGCCACTGCCCGCTCTCGATCCCGTTCATGAACGGCTCGACGCGCGGCAACGACGTCTTCGTGCCGCTCGAGTTCATCATCGGCGGGCCGAAGATGGCCGGCCAGGGCTGGCGCATGCTGATGGAATGCCTCTCGGCGGGCCGCTCGATCTCGCTGCCGGCGAACTCCGTCGGCGGCTCGCAGCTCGCCGCGCGCGTCGTCGGCGCCTACGCGACGATCCGCGAGCAGTTCAACCTCTCCGTCGGCCGCTTCGAGGGCGTCGAGGCGCCGCTGGCGCGCATCGGCGGCACGCTCTACTGGATGAACGCCGTGCGCACGCTGACCGCGGGCGCGGTCGACGCGGGCGAGAAGCCGGCGGTGATCTCCGCGATCGCGAAGTACTACACGACCGAGGCGCTGCGGCGCGTGATCAACGACGCGATGGACATCCAGGGCGGCGCCGGCATCTCGAAGGGCCCGCGCAACGCGCTGGCGATCACCTACCAGGCGACGCCGATCGGCATCACGGTCGAGGGCGCGAACATCCTCACGCGCAGCATGATCATCTTCGGGCAGGGCGCGATCCGCTGCCACCCGTACGCGCGCCACGAGATGGAGGCCGCGCTGGCGAAGGACCTCGCGCGCTTCGACAAGGCCTTCTTCGCGCACGTCGGCTTCATCGCCTCGAACGCGGTGCGCTCGGCCGTGCTCGGCGCGAGCGGCGGCGCGTTCGCCGCGGCACCGCTGGGCGGCGAGACCGGCGCGGTCGTCAAGCAGCTCGCGCGCTTCTCGGCCTCGTTCGCGCTGGTCTCCGACGCCTGCATGGGCACGCTGGGCGGCTCGCTCAAGCGCAAGGAGTGCATCACCGGCCGGCTCGCCGACGCGCTGGCCTGGATGTACATCGCCTCGGCCTGTGTGAAGAAGTACGTCGAGGAGGGCGAGGCCGCGCGCGACCGCGATCTCTTCCGCTGGTCGACGCGCGAGGCGCTCTGGCAGGTGCAGCACGCGCTCGACGGCGTGCTCGCGAACCTGCCCAGCCGCGCGACCGCGTTCGCCCTGCGGCCGCTGGTGTTCCCGCTCGGCCAGCGCCTGCGCCAGCCCAGCGATCGCCTGGGCGCGAAGGTCGCGCGCTCGCTGCTCGACGGCGGCGAGGCGCGCCTGGCGCTGACGCGCGAGATGTACGTGCCCAAGGACGGCGCGGTCGGTTTGCCGCTCTACGAGCGCGCCCTGGCCGCGACGATCGCTGCCGAGCCGGCGCGCCGGAAGCTGCGCGAGGCGGTCAAGGCGAAGACGCTCCCGCGCGCGAGCGAAGCGGAGCTCGTGGAGCCCGCGCGCAAGGCCGGCGTCCTGAGCGAGGCCGAGTGCACGCAGGTGCGCGAAGCCGCGGCGCTGCGCTGGGAGGCGGTGCAGGTCGACGAGTTCCCCAGGGACCAGTTCCCGGGCGCGACGATGGCGCGCGAGCCGGGCGCGCGCAAGCTGGCGGGAACGCGCTGAACGCGGAGCCGGGCGGGACGCTAGAATCCGGGGCAGCCGGCCTCGCTCTCTCCCGCCCATGTTCCTCAAGCAGTACTACCTCGGCTGCCTCTCGCACGCGTCGTACCTGATCGGCGACGAGGCGACGAAGACCGCCGCCGTCGTCGATCCGCAACGCGACATCGAGCACTACCTCGCCGATGCCGCGCGCCAGGGCTTCACGATCCGCCACGTGTTCCTGACGCACTTCCACGCCGACTTCGTCGCCGGGCACCTCGAGCTCGCCGCGCGCACCGGCGCGACGATCCGCCTGGGCGCGCGCGCGCGGGCGGAGTACGAGTTCACGCCGATGCGCGAGGGCGAGCGGCTGGAGTTCGGCAACGTGCGCCTCTCGATCCTCGAGACGCCCGGCCACACGCCCGAGGGCATCTCGATCCTGGTCTACGACCTCGCCAAGAACCGCGAGAAGCCGCTGGCCGTGCTGACCGGCGACACGCTCTTCATCGGCGACGTCGGGCGGCCCGACCTGATGGCCTCCAGCGGCACGACCGCCGAGGAGCTCGCCGGCGAGCTCTACGATTCGCTGCACGCGAAGCTGCTCGCGCTGCCCGACGAGACCTTCGTCTACCCGGCGCACGGCGCGGGCTCGGCCTGCGGCAAGAAGCTCTCGAACGAGACGGTCTCGACCATCGGCACGCAGCGCGCGTCGAACTACATGCTGCGCCCGATGACGCGCGAGCGCTTCGTGGCCGAGGCCGTCGCGGACCTGCCGCCGGCGCCGCGCTACTTCGGCTTCGACGCGCAGCTCAACAAGCAGCGGCGCACGACGCTCGAGGAGAACCTCGGCCGCGCGCTGCGGCCGCTCTCGCTCGACGAGCTGCTCGCGGCGCAGGCCGCCGGCGCGCTGGTGCTCGACACGCGCCACTCCGACGAGTTCGCGCGCGGCCACCTCGCGGGCAGCGTCAGCATCGGCCTGTGGGGCAAGTACGCCACCTGGGCCGGCACGCTGCTCGATCCCGCGCGGCCGATCGCGCTCGTGTGCGCGCCGGGCAGCGAGCACGAGTCGGGCCTGCGCCTGGGGCGCATCGGCTTCGATCGGCTCGCCGGCTTCCTCGAGGGCGGGATGAGCGCGCTCGCGGCGCGGCCCGAGCTCGTGCGCAGCTTCGAGCGCATCGATCCGCCGGAGATGTACCTGCGCCTCAAGTCGGGCGGGATCGCGCTGCTCGACGTGCGCAACCCCGGCGAGCGCGCGAGCGTGCGCATCGAGGGCACGCTCGCGATCCCGCTCGCCGAGCTCGAGGCGCGCCTGGACGAGGTGCCGCACGAGGGCCCGCTGGCCGTGCACTGCGCCGGCGGCTACCGCTCGACGATCGCCTGCAGCCTGCTCGAGCGCGCCGGCCGGCGGAACCTGGTCGACGTGCGCGGCGGCATGGCCGGCTGGGAGCAGAGCGGGCTGCCCACCGCGCGCGGGGCAGCCCCTTCCCGGGCCTGAATTCCCAGTTCCAGGCGTGTGGAACGGCCGCGGCCGGGGAGGCAGACTTCCGTCCCTCAGGCTCCGGATCCCTCCTGCCGAACATTGTTCCATGCGAACACCCGCCCTCCCCCGCACAGCCCTCCTGCTCGCCCTCCCCGCCGTCCTCGGCGCCTGCAGCGCGCCGCGCGTGGACCTGATCCCGCGCATCGGCAACATGCAGTTCGGCGGCACGGTCGCGGCGGACACGACCGGCGTCTCGCTGACCAGCAACGACGTGCGCGACGACCTCGGGCTGGACCAGAAGTCCAACGAGCTCGGCGGGCGCGCGGACCTCGCCTTCGGCGGGAGCGTCGTCACGCTGGCGTACTCGCCCGCGTCCTTCGACGGCAACGGCACGCTGCACGGCCAGCTGACGCGCGACGGCGTGACGCTGCCGGTCGGCACGAACGTCGCCTCGAAGATCAAGCTCGACGTGGGCTCGCTGGTCTGGACGCAGGACCTGATCCCCAGCGACACCGTCGATCTGGGTCTGGGCCTGGGCGCGCACGTGATCGACTTCAACTCGACGCTGACCTCGACCGACGTCGGCACGCCCGGCTCGATCGACCTCAAGGAGACGCTGCCCGTGCCCGTGCTCGCCGCGCGCGCGGCGCTGAAGTTCGGCGCCTTCGACGTCTCCGCGCTCGGCTCGGGGATGCAGGCCAAGTACAACGGCGACGACGCGACCTTCTTCGACATCGACCTGATGGCGCGCTGGCGCTTCCTGGGCGGATCGAGCGGGCATCTCTCGGGCGCGGCCGTGGTGGGCTGGCGCAAGACGGACGTCAAGCTCGACTACACCGACGGCTCGGACCACACCGAAGCCGACATCAACGTCTCGGGGCTGTACTACGGCCTGAGCCTGGGCTTCTGATCCTGCGGCCGGTCACCACCTCGGGTCCGTCGCGCCCTTGCCCGGCGACCTCGAGCGCTCGGCAAGACCTCGCGCGAGCAGGACGGGCGCCTCAAGGCGGGGTGTAGTCGCCGGCCAGTCGGACGATCGTCGCAAGCCTGGAACGATCGGGCTGAACCGCGGACATCCGCTCGACGTACTCCTGCACCCGTTCCTGCTTGAAGTCTGCCCACGCCTTGAATGCCGGATCCAGGGGGCCCGGAGGGCGGCTCGAGTGCAGGGAGTTCCTCAAGTAGGTCTCGAGGCCTTCGTGAAACGTCACGAGCAGGGACGTCGCCTGTTCCAATTGCGCCTCAGGAACTCCTCCCTGCGCGCACAATTGCCGCGCGTAGACGCGAAACGCCTCGCCTTCTCGATGCAGGAGTTCTGCCTTGACTGCCTCAGCAATCCAGGTCCGGAGTTGGGCTTCCTCGGGCAGCCCGGATGCCTGGGACGCCTGAGGCTCCCTCCCGCTGGCACGTTCCAGCGCATCGATCCGGCGCTCGAGTGCTTCCTGCGCGCTCGCCAGCGCAGCCAAGCGACGCTCCAGGTCGGCCACAAGACCATCCGGACCGGTGGTGTCCGCGCTCCTGGGGCCTTCGACACCAGAACGTTCCGGCACGGTTGCAGGCGGTTGCTGACTCCAGCGCCAGAGTACTGCCCCGATGCAGAGGAGCACGACTGCAGCGGTACCGGACACCAGGAGTCCCGATTGGCGACGATTGAGTCTCACCTCAGCGCTCCATCCTTGGTCTGCCCGCAGGCGCATGACAAGGTGCGGCCCGTGCCAGCCGATTCGGTTGACACGGGCCGGCTGCGTCTCACGGTACCTTGCACGTCAGGGCCCAGCACCGAAATCCCAGCAGATGTTCGTGGCACACTCATACGCGTGCCCCGTTCCGCAGAGGCTCGTATTCTCTCCTGACTGGCCGCCTTCTTCTTGGGTGTAGGTCCAAGTCAGTTTGCAGTTGTCGGTGCCGCTTCCGCACGTGTACACGGTGCAGTGGGTCGCAGCATCCACCACGCCCCCGTCCCAGCAACTGCCCGTCAACGAGTAGTTCTTCAGTGACGTGTACTGCAAGCAGTGCCGGGTGAACGCATCCGCAATCGGTACGCTCACCGGCAGGTAACCAGCGCCGCTGATGGCCTTCCCGTTCGCGTGCACGTGCCAGAACGCGTCGTCCATGGTCACGTCTGCACCGATCGGCAACTGGATCTCGAGCTGAGTTCCATCCCGCTCGAAGAACACGACCGAGTGTGAGCCTGCACCCGCAGTGACGAAGTGTGCCGAATCGTCACCCGCCGTGCTGTCCCATTCGCCCGTGAGGTTCATGCGCTGGTACTCGCACTGCGAGAACCCCCACGCGTCCGAGCCCCGGCGGGTCGCATCGAGGACCCTGCTGGCGGATTCGAGAGGCAGCTCCGATGACTGCGGCCCGGGCCGGGCTCCGAGCGAGGGTGCAGCGCCGACCGATGCGCCGGGGTAGGACGGGGACGACCAGGTCGCCACACAGGACAGGAGGACGAACGTGAGCATGGTGGATCTCCATCAAAGGTCTAGCGGTGTGAAACGACGACACCCGGAGTTCGCAACCCCGATGGGCTCGCGAATCCGTGCACTTGCTTCCCAGGGTGTGGAAACCGCAGCCGGCTCCCCCACCCATGCCTCGGAGCTCCGCTCCCGCTCGAAGCCCGGTTCTCGATCCGTCGGCTCGCACTCGAGTCATCCACCGTGCTGTTCATCCGGCATGGAAGCGGACGCGACGTCTCGCATTGGAGCGGGCAAGCCGCCCCTTCCCTCACAGGCGATCCAATGGGGATGCAAACTGGATCGTGCGCGAAGCAGCAATCGCATTCTCCGGCCGACCCGTGCGAGTGACGCCCGGTGCGCTGGACGTCCGGAAGCCCGCGCCAGGATCCTGCATGTCCGTGCATGCAATTGGACCTGCTGAGGCGTGCGGTCTCTTCATGCGAGCCAATCGTGGTCGCGAGCATAGAAGCTATCCGGCGCGCCAGGGATGAAGTTGTGAGGGACACTTCACTCACCACAAACGACCGCCGCGGGACGCTTCCGCCAGGACTCTCCATTCAAGTCCACCACACGTGCGGATGCCGACATGAACAGACGGGGTTCGCGGCGGCAGCCCCGGAGGTCCGGGACGATCGCCAGCCTGCGCGCGCGCTCCTCGGCGGGGATCGATCGGTGGGCCAGCAGGCCCGCCGCCGCGGAATCCGCCGCTGGCCGTCGGATCCACTCCTCGTCGTGCAGCGAACTCGTTGTGCGGCGAAGTTGTCGGGAGGTCGAACGCCCCGCAGGACTCGGAGCCTGAACCGCGATCCTCGCAGAATCCCGGGAACGCGAACGGCCGCGGCGGATAGTCCTGGGGGAACGCCCCCATGGAGCCGCACGCACGCCCCGCCGATCTCGAGTCGATCCTGGCCCACTCGTCGTGGGTGCGCGCGCTCGCCGAGCGGCTGGTGCGCGACCCCGGCACGGCCGACGACCTCGCGCAGGAGACGCTGCTCGCCGCGCACCGGCGCGCGCCCGAGCCGCGTGAGGGCCTCAAGCCCTGGCTCGCGCGCGTGCTGCGCAACCTCGCCGCGCGCGGACGGCGCGATCGCGAACGTGCGGGCCGTCGCGAGCGCGCGGTCGCACGCGAGGAGGCGCTGCCCGCGACCGACGAGCTCGCCGCGCACGAGGAGCTGCGCGCGCTGGTCGGCGAGGCGCTGGTCGCCGTGCCCGAGCCCTTCCGCAGCACGCTGATCCTGCGCTACTTCGCCGGCCTGGACGCGGCCGAGATCGCGCGGCGCGAGGCGATTGCGCCCGCGACGGTGCGCACGCGCACCAAGCGCGGGCTGGAGCTCCTGCGCGAGGAGCTCGACCGCCGCCACGGCGGACGCGCGGCCTGGTCGGCGCTGTTCGGGAAGCTCCTGGGCTGGAAACACGCGGCGGTCGCGGCAGGCGCGCTGACCGCGGGAGGTTGGATCGCGATGCACGCAGGCTGGAAGATCGCAGCGGCCGCAGCCGCCGTGGCCGTCACGCTCTCGCTCGGCTGGTGGGCGCTCGAGCGCCAGGAGCTCCCCTCCTCGACGCCCGAGCCCGAGGCTCAGGCGCGCAGGGCGACGCTCGAGTCGCCCGGCACGGCGCAACCGGTCGTCCCCGACGCGGACCACGCGACGAACGCGCGCCAGGGCGTCGTCCCCGCGGACGCACCCGCAACGGCGACGGAGGCCGCGCCCCGGACGCACACCGCGATCCTCGAGGCGCGCAGCGTCGATTCCGCGAAGCGGCCGATCGCGGGCGTCACGCTCGAGAGCCCGGGCTGCGCGAGCAAGGCGGTCAGCGATGCGGACGGGCGGCTGCAGCTGGTGGCCGCCAGCGCGAGCTTCAACCGCGCCTGGTTCAAGAAGCCCGGCTGGGCGACGCGCATCATCGACACCACGCTGCGCGAGGGCGAGACCGTCAGGCTCGGCGACGTGGTGCTCGAGCAGGCCTGCGTGATCACGGGCCATCTCGAGGACACGAACGGCAAGCGCCTGGGCGGCAACGCGCTCGTCGGCCCCGCGGAGGTGCCGGTCAAGGACCCCGAGCGCGTGCGCACGCTCGGACCGGGATACACCGAGGAAGGCCCGATCGCGACCACGGTGATCGCCAACTGGACGAACGGCGAGTTCACGATCGATCAGGCGGCGCCGGGCGTGATGCGCGTCTGGGGCCTCGCCGAGGGCCACGCCTGGACCTCGAGCGAGCCCTTCGAGCTGCACGCGGGCGAGCGGCGCGACGGCGTCGTGCTCAAGCTCGAGGCGCTCGACACGCGCGACCGCATCGGCGGGACGGTGCTCGACCCGGAGGGCAAGCCGGTCGGCAACGCGACCATCACGGCGGCCTTCGAGTGGACCGAGGGCGCCACCTCGCTCGACGTCGAGAGCGATGCGCAGGGCCGCTTCGCCTTCGTCGTGCAGGCGCGCGTGCCGCACGAGCTGCGCATCACCGACCACGGCGGGCGCTGGAGCCCGCTGGTGCTCTCCCCCGTCCAGCCCGGCACCACGGACCTCGCCGCGCGCTTCGCGGAACCGCGCTGGATCGAGCTCGCCGTGCACGCGCGCGGCGGCGCGCCCGTCACGAAGTACGCGGCCGAGCTGCAGCAGGCGGAGAGGCTGACCACGGGCATCGACCTCGGTCCGCTGGGCGTCGCGCCGCTGAACGATGCGCACGCGAACGGCGTCGCGCGCCTGCGCGTGCCCAACACACCCTTCCGCATCGAGGTCGACGCGCCGGGCCACGACCTCGCGCAACTTGGCCCCTTCGATCCGCGCAACGCGCCCGCGCGGCTCGAGGTCGAGCTCGAGAAGCTCCCCGGCGTCTGCGGGAAGGTCACGCTCGCCGGAACCGCGGAGTTCCCGATCGCGGTGGAGCTCCTGCGCGCGCACACGAACTCCTGGAAGAACGGCTACCGCGTGCTCTACGGCGGCTGGCCGACGGCGCGCACGCACCCGGAACCGGACGGCAGCTTCTGCCTCGATCTGCGCGAGAGCGGCCGCTACTGGGTGCGCGCCTGGTTCGTCACGGGCCCGCGGCAGCACTCGACGCCCGCGGAGCTCGGCCCGCTCGAGCTCGACGCGCGCCGCGGCGCGAGCGGTCTGGAGCTCGTGCTCGGCGCGGGCGGCACGATCGAGGGCCTCGTGCTCGTGCAGAAGGGCGAGAACCCCGCCGGCCGCATCGTCGCCTTCAACCACGGCGACGGCGAGCCGTTCACGCTGCGCACCGATGCCGAGGGCCGCTTCCGCGCCGAGCACGTCGCGGCCGGCAAGTGGCAGGTGCTGAGCGCGCCCGAGGAGCTGACCGGCATGCGCACGAGCTGGGGCTCGACGGCGGAGCTCGAACCGCCGGACGAGGCGAGCCTCTGGACCTGCACGGTGCGCGCGGGCGAGAGCACGCACGTCGAGCTCGACCTGCGCCAGGAGCGCTCGGGCACGCTCGACGGCCGCATCGAGCTCGCCGGCGCTTCGAGCGAGGGCTGGACCGTGGCGCTGCGCGAGCTCGGCGCGCAGCGCTCCGACGGCGGCGTGACGCTCTCCGGGACGCTCGAGCGCGAGGGCCGCTTCCACTTCGAGTTCCCGCGCGGCGGCACGTACGCGCTGGGCTTCACTGCACCCGGCGAGCCCGGGCGCACGCTGACCCTGCAGCACTACCTGAAGCTCGACTCGGGCGCGAACCGCTGGGAGAAGCGCGTCGCGCTGACGAGCCTCGCGGGCGAGGGCCTGCCGCAGGAGATCCCCGAGGGCGTCGTGTTCGAATACCGCGCGCAGGGCGAGATCGAGGCGCGCTGCCGCATCGTTCCCGACGCGCAGGGCAAGTTCACGCTGCCGCTCGTGCTCGCGGGCAAGGGCGAGATCGCGCGCTACGAGAACAAGACCGGCGCGATCGGACCGACCTGGAGCGGGATGGCGAGCTTCGAGGCGCTCGAAGGCCGGCCGCTCGAGCTGGCCCTGCCCGCGAAGTGACGCGCGGGCGCCGCACGCAGGTGAAGCCGCTCGCCGCGGGCATGCTGCGGGTGAAAGCCGTCGCCGCCGGGCTACACGCCCGCGCGGACTCGTGTTCCACTGTGCGCCCGTGTCCCCCGCCCTGCCGCTCCTCCGACGACGTCCGCTGCTGCTGCTCCTCGCGCTGCTCGCGCTCCCGCTCGCTCCCGCCGCGCGCGCGCAGTCCCCGCACGCGCCGCCGCTGACGATCTCGAACGAGAAGGACGGCACGCTGCGCGACGTGGCGGTGATGGATCCGCTGCTGCTGCTCGCGCAGGGCAGCCGCCTCGCCGCGATCGACCTGCACACCGGCCAGCGCGACGGCAGCTGGGAGTTCGAGTACCCCGCGCCGCTGGTCGCGGTCGAGTACGACCCGCAGCAGTTCCTGCTCGTGACCGCGACCGAGAGCCGCGTCTACGTCTACAACCTGCTCGAGTCGCTCACGCCGCGCACCTGGAGCCTGCCCGCGGGCGAGAAGGCGATCACCGACGTCAAGCTCCTGCCCGGCCAGCCCGCGGTCCCGACGCAGGCGCGCCTCGCGCTGCTCTCGCTCGACAAGCTGCGCACGCTGCAGGCGGTCAACGGGCAGCTGCAGCAGAGCTCGTGGAAGCCCGGGCCGCTCGACGCGAACGGGCAACCCGCGCTGACCGCCCTGCTGCGGCTCGCGCTGCACGTCTCCCCCGGCGGCGCGCTGCACGCGCTGGTCTGCGGCAACCTGGCGCGCTACCCCGCGCGCGGGCTCGAAGGCCTCGCGAGCTACCGCATCGTCGACGTGCCGCAGCACGGACCGCGCGTCGAGGGCGCGAGCTGGCTCTACGATCCGGTCGATGCCTTCGGCTGTCCGAGCGGCGGCAGCGACGCGCAGTGCAAGTCCTCGGCGCGCAACGTGGTCTGCGTCTCCGGCGGCGGCCTGGAGCACATCTACGTCGCCTGCGGGAGCGAGTCGCCCGGTCCGGGCCGGCGCCGCGCGCTGCTCCTGCACCTTGCGACCAGCGATCTCTCGCTCGCGCCGACGCTGGCGCAGACGATCCCCTTCCCCGCCGCGATCCCCGACGAGGAGGTGCCCTGCGCCTGGAACCTCGTCACGAACGCAGCGCAGGACAAGCTCTTCGTCGCGACCTCGAACCGGCTGCACCGCTTCGATCGCGCCACGCTCGCCTGGGAGGGCAGCGCCTGGTCGGAGTTCTTCGACGGCGGCGAGCACGATCTGGCCTGCTTCGAGGCGCCGGGCAGCCCGGCTACCGTGTTCAGCGCGAGCCACTCGGGCAGCGACTTCGAGCTGCACGCGCTGCGCGTCTCGCAGGGCACGCCGAGCGAGCTGTGGCACCGGCCGTGGATCTCCAGCAGCGATGGCGCGGTGCTCGTGCCCGAGTGGCACGCGCTGTACCTGCCGACCTTCGGCGGCCTCCTGCACTACGACGCCACGAACCTCGCGCGGCCCTTCGTCGCCGCCGACACGCCGGGCGGCAAGCGCGCCTTCGAGGCCTCGGGCAACAACACCGAGCACGTCGCGTTCCTGCAGCTGGATGCGGCGCACGGCTACGTCGTCACGGTGCGCGGCGCGGGCGGCTTCGAGTCGTGGGAGGTCAGCGCCGCCGACAAGAACCCCGCGCCGCCGGTGGCACACGTGCGCAACCCGCCCAACAGCGATCCGACGCAGCCGCCGCTGGTGTACGCCAACGGCATCGAGGTCTGGCAGTCGGCCGGGCAGTCCTGGGTGCTGCACGACGTGACCGACCGAAGCACGAGCCCGCACACGTACTGGCTGCAGGCCTGGAAGCACCGCGGTCCCGACGACTTCGGCGCCGCGCCCCGACAGGTCGCCGTGCAGCACGCCGCGATCGGCTCGGGGCTCTCCGTGCTGTGCGGCGTGCACGAGCACTTCGCCTTCGTCGGCGGGCAGGGGCTCTTCTTCGTCGCCGATCTCGCGCCGCTCGTCGCGGGCCAGCCGCCGCTGGTCAGCGACGTCGTGCCGCTGCCCTCGCCGAGCTTCGCCACCACCGGCATCGCCTGCAACGGCACGGAGCTCTACGTCGGCGTGCGCGACTCGGACGGACCCAGCCGACTCCTGACCTACGCCTTCGACGCCATGCACGGCACGGCTGGCGGAGCGCTGCACGAGCCGCTGAACCGCCTGCTCGGCTACCGCATCGAGGGCCGACTGCGCGTGTGCCCGGAGTCCAGGCGCCTCTACGCCGCCGGCGGGTTCGGCTCGCTCTTCGAGTTCGACCTCAGCCAGCCCGCGACGCCCGCGTGGCTCTCGACCTGGAAGGGCAGCGACAGCGGCGAGGGTCAGGACTGCCGCATAGTCTACGCCGCAGGCAGCCCGCGCGTGCTCTTCGCCGAGAACAACGAGGCCTTCGCCATCCTCGATCCCGACGACGGGCTCTGAGGCGCGCCGCTCGCGCTCAGCCGCCCGCGTCCAGGCGCCGCGCGAGCTGCGCCAGGAACAGGCCGACGTCGGTGACGATGCCGACGGTCTGCGACGAGCCGCGATCGGCGAGCTTGGTCACGACCGCCGGGTTGATGTCGACGCACACGACGCGCACCCAGCTCGGCAGCATGTTGCCCACGCCGATCGAGTGCAGCATCGTCGAGAGCATCAGCACCAGCTGCACGTCGCGCAGCGCCTCGGCGTAGCGCTCCTGCGCGGCGACGAGGTCCATCAGTGTGTCGGGCAGCGGTCCGTCGTCGCGGATCGAGCCGGCGAGCACGAACTCGACGCCGTGCGTGACGCAGGCGTGCATCACGCCGGAGCTCAGCACGCCCTGCTCGACCGCGGGCCGCAGCCCGCCCGCGCGCGCGATGCGGTTGATCGCGCGCATGTGGTTCTTGTGGCCTTCCTCGACCGGGCTGCCGTGCGCGAGGTCGACGCCCAGCGAGGTGCCGAAGAAGGCGTACTCCGCGTCGTGCACCGCCAGCGCGTTGCCCGAGAGCAGCACGTCGACCCAGCCGCCGCGCACGAGCTGGCAGAAGTAGTCGATGCCGCCGGTGTGCACCAGCACGGGCCCGGCGACGACCGCGATCCTCCCGCCCGCCGCGCGCGTCGCGCGCAGCATCTCGGCCACGCGCGAGACGCTCAGCTCGACGCGTCGCTCGGAGCTGATGTCGTTGGACATGAAGGCGAAGCCGTGGCGGTCGCGCTCGCGGAACTCGGGCGTGACGCGGATGCCGTCGTGGCCGACGACGACCGCGTCGCCGCGGCGCACGTCGCGCAGCTTGCGGCAGGCGGCGCGCGCGCCCTGGACCACGATCACCGCGTCCATGCGCTGGTTCTCGACCTCGGTCCAGCGGCCGGCGAGCCGCACGTGCGTGCGGTGGTTGGTGGTCGAGTAGAAGTCCTCGGCCACGCAGCCGTCGCGCTCCGCGGCGCGCGTCTGCGCGTCCGCCTCCGAGAGCGGGTGGGCGCCCAGCGCGCTGAGCTCCTCGAGCAGGTGCGCGAGCTGCGCTTCGCCGGGCGCGACCAGCTTGAGCTTGAGGTAGGAGAAGTCCTCGTTGGTGCGGCCGATGTCGAACTGCACGACCTCGTAGGTGCAGCCGAGCTCGATCACCTTGTCGAAGATCGCGGCGAGCAGCTGCGAGTCGACCAGGTGTCCGCGGGCCTCGACGATCTCGCTGCGCGTGGGCATGGCGCGCATGCTACTCCGACAGCGTGTGCCGGCGCGTCTCCCGGGCGCGCTCGTGCATCCCGGGAGAAGCGAGCTTGGTCCGGCTGTTGGATGGCGACCGCGACAAGCGGCTGGCATACTCCGCGCTCTCCATCCGCTCCTTCGACGGTATTCCCCTGCCCCGATGCTCCTGCCCCCCCCGCTCGCGTCGCGCGCTTTCGTCCTGATCCTCGCCGCACTGCCCGGTTGCACGACCCCGCGCATGCTGCTGATCCCGCGCGTCCAGAGCGCCAAACTGTCCGGCAGCCTCGCAGCCTCGGCCTCGGGCGTCTCGCTCGTGCGCAACGATCTGCCGAGCGATCTCGGACTCGCCGAGCGCGAGACCGAGGCCGGCGCGAGGCTGGATCTCGCGTTCGGTCGCGGGCGATGGACGCTGGCCTATGCGCCGGCGAGTTTCTCGGGTCACGGCACGCTCAGCGCGGACGTGAGCGCCGACAACGTCACGCTGCCGGCCACGACCGTCGTGGACTCGAAGGCCGAGATGAACATCGGCACGGCCCTCTGGACGTACGACCTCCTGCCGAGCGAGGTGTTCGAACTCGGGCTCGGGCTCGGACTGCACACGCTGGAGTACCGAATGGAGATCACGGATGGCAGCAGCACCGTGGCCATCGACAAGACCGTGCCGATCCCAGTGCTCGCGCTGCGGCTCGGCGCTAGCTTCGGCCAGTTCGGGTTCAGCGCGCTGGCATCGGGGCTGAAGGCCACCGGCGGAACGGGCGCCGTGGAGTTCGTCGACCTCGATCTGCTCGGGTGCTACCGGATCCCGACGGGTGAGCGCCTCTCGCTCGCAGCCGTGCTGGGCTGGAAGCAGACCCGGATCGACCTCGACTACACCGAGGGCGGCGACCGACGGGCGACGGAGTTCCAGATCTCGGGCCCCTACCTCGGACTCTCGCTGGGCTTCTGAGCCGTGCTACTCCGACGGCGTCGCGATCGCGGCCGCCAGCGCGACCGCGAACGCGCCGAGCACGCCCAGGAGGCCCAGCGTGACGCCGTTGGGATCGTGCTCCTTGTTGCCCTCGGGATCCTCCGAGAACAGCAGCGCGACGAGACCGGCGAGCCCGGTGGTCACCGAGACCGCGCAGAGCAGGAAGGCCAGCGGCCCGGTCCAGGCGCGCTGCTTCGCGCCCAGCGCGAGCATCAGCGCCAGCCCGACGCACCAGAAGAGCGGCGAGATGCGCCGCAGCCGCGCCGTCGCGCGCGAGACCTTGGGGGGCAGGCTCATCCGCCGGCGAGCAGTCGCCGCAGCACGAACTGCAGGATGCCGCCGTTCTTGTAGTACTGCACCTCGTTGGGCGTGTCGATGCGCAGCAGGGCCTCGAACCTCGTCTCCTTGCCGTTCGCGCCCTTCGCGCTGACGGGCAGGCGCGTGCCCGGCTTCCAGCCGCCGTCGATCGTGCGCGCGATGCCGCCGATGGCGAAGACCTCGTCGCCCTTGAGGCCGAGCGACTCGGCGTTCTGGCCGTCGACGAACTGCAGCGGCAGCACGCCCATGCCGACCAGGTTCGAGCGGTGGATGCGCTCGAAGCTCTCGGCGATCACGGCGCGCACGCCGAGCAGGTACGGGCCCTTGGCAGCCCAGTCGCGCGAGCTGCCCGTGCCGTACTCCTTGCCGGCGAGCACGATCGTCGGGACCTTCTCCGCGCGGTACTTCATCGCCGCGTCGTAGATCGACATGCGCTCGTTCGAGGGCATGTGCAGCGTGTCGCCGCCTTCGGCGCCGCCGAGCAGCTTGTTCTTGATGCGCGTGTTCGCGAAGGTCCCGCGCACCATCACCTCGTGGTTGCCGCGGCGCGCGCCGTAGGAGTTGAAGTCCTCGGGCTTGACGCCCAGCGACTGCAGGTACTTGCCGGCCGGGCTCGAGGCCTTGATCGAGCCCGCGGGCGAGATGTGGTCGGTGGTGATGCTGTCGCCGAAGACGCACAGGACGCGCGCGCCGGCGAGATCGACGGCCTTGCCCGGCTGCGCCGGCATGTCGACGAAGTAGGGCGGGTGCTTGACGTAGGTCGAGGTCGCGTCCCACTCGTAGGTGTCGCTCTGCTTGACCTTGAGCGACTGCCAGCTCGCGTCGCCGGCGTACACGTCGGCGTAGCTCTTCTGGAACATCGCCTGCGTGACGTGCTTCTCGATCAGCGCGTCGATCTCGGCCGCGGTCGGCCAGACGTCGGCGAGCATCACGGGCTTGCCGTCCTTGCCGGTGCCCAGCGGCTCCTGCGTGAGGTCGATGTCGACCGAGCCCGCCAGCGCGTAGGCCACGACCAGCGGCGGCGAGGCGAGGTAGTTCGCGCGCACCTGCGCGTGCACGCGGCCCTCGAAGTTGCGGTTGCCCGAGAGCACGGCCGCGACGACGATGCCCGACTCGTCGATGGCCGAGGCGATCGCCTTGGGTAGCGGTCCGCTGTTGCCGATGCAGGTCGTGCAGCCGTAGCCGACGAGGTGGAAGCCGAGCGCCTCCAGCGGGGCCGTGAGTCCCGCGCTCGCGAGGTACTCGGTGACGACCTTCGAGCCCGGCGCGAGGCTCGTCTTCACCCAAGGCTTCGTCTTCAGGCCCTTCGCGAGCGCCTTCTGCGCCACGAGACCGGCCGCGATCAGCACCGAGGGGTTCGAGGTGTTCGTGCAGCTGGTGATCGCCGCGATCACGACCGAGCCGTGCTCGAGCGTGAAGTCGCCGTTCTCGGTGTGCACGCGCGCGTAGGGCTCCGCCAGCGCGGTCGCCGTCGCGCTCCCGCCCGCGGAGGATGCCCCGGCGAGCGGCGCCGCGCCCTTGCTCGCGGCGGCCTTGGGCAGCAGCGTCGGCAGCTCCTTCTCGAAGCCCGCCTTGACGTCGGAGAGGCGCACGCGGTCCTGCGGACGCTTGGGACCCGCGAGGCTGGGCTCGATCGTCGCGAGATCGAGCGTGAGCAGGTCGGTGTAGCTCGCCTCGGGCGTGTTCTTGTCGTGGAACAGCCCCTGCTCCTTCATGTACGCCTCGACCAGCGCGATGCGCTCCTTCGAGCGGCCCGAGAGGCGCAGGTACTCGATCGTCGCGGCGTCGACGGGGAAGAGGCCGCAGGTCGCGCCGTACTCGGGCGCCATGTTCGCGATCGTCGAGCGGTCGGCGAGCGGGAGGTCGCTGAGGCCCGGGCCGGTGAACTCGACGAACTTGCCGACGACTCCGTGCTTGCGCAGCATCTCGGTCACGCGCAGCACGAGGTCGGTCGCGGTCGCGCCCTTGGGCAGCCGGCCGACGAGCTTCACGCCGACGACCTGCGGGATCAGCATCGAGACGGGCTGCCCGAGCATCGCCGCCTCGGCCTCGATGCCGCCGACGCCCCAGCCGAGCACGCCCAGGCCGTTGACCATCGTCGTGTGCGAGTCGGTGCCGACGACCGTGTCGGGGTAGGCCCACACGTCTCCCCCGCCGAGTTCGGTCGACATCACCACGCGCGCGAGGTACTCGACGTTGACCTGGTGCACGATGCCGGTGTCCGGCGGCACGGCCTTGAAGCCCTCGAAGGCCGTCGCGCCCCAGCGCAGGAAGGCGTAGCGCTCGCGGTTGCGCTCGAACTCCAGCGCGGCATTCTTCGCGAAGGCGTCCTTCGTCCCGAAGTAGTCGACCTGCACCGAGTGGTCGATCACCAGCTCGACCGGCGTCAGCGGGTTGATCTTCTTCGCGTTGCCGCCGCGCGCCTTCATCGCGTCGCGCATCGCCGCGAGGTCGACCACGCAGGGCACGCCGGTGAAGTCCTGCAGCAGCGTGCGCGCCGGCGTGAACTGGATCTCCTTCTCGGGCGCCGCCTTGGGATCCCACTTCGCGAGCGCCTCGATGTCCGCCGCGGTCACGGCCGAGCCGTCCTCGGTGCGCAGCAGGTTCTCGAGCAGGATCTTGTGGCTGAAGGGCAGCTTGGCGATGCCCGGGAAGCGCTTCTGGAGCACCGCCAGGCGCGCGATCGAGTAGCTCTTGCCGCCGACGGTGAGGGTGCCGCGTGTCTGGAAGGAGTCGTTCATGGCGTGTTCGGTGGGGTGTCCGGAAGCGGGGCATGATAGCGAGCCTGGGCAGGTGAAGCACCGCCGGCAGCTGCGACGGGCGGGCCGGGTTTCCCGGAGTTGCCCGAAACGCCCTGCGTGGCCGCGACAAGAGTCGATTGGTTCGCTCGCGACTGCGGTCCTGCGTCGCGCATCCGTGTCGCACGCCCCCTACCCTCCCGCGGAGGTCCTGCCATGTCCGCCGGCCGACGTTCGTATCGGATCCTCTCCCTGCTCGCCCTCGGACTCGCGTCCGCTGCGAGCTCCGCGCACGCGGGCACCGTGTATGTCAAGCGCGATGCCGGCCCGGGAGGCGACGGGCACTCCTGGTCGAGCGCCTACCAACGGGTGCAGGACGCGCTCGCCGTTGCGCACGCGGGCGATCAGATCTGGGTCGCCCGGGGCATCTACCGCCCTGGCGCGTACTCGAGCCAAGGCAGCGTGACCTTCACCATCCCGGCCGGCGTCGCGCTCTACGGCGGCTTCGAAGGCGGCGAGACCTCGCTCGCGCAGCGCAACTGGATCGCCAACGAGACGATCCTCTCGGGCGACCTGCATCTCGACGACGGGCCGGGCTTCGGCAACACCGGTGAGAACTGCTACCACGTCGTCACGCTCGTGTCGGCCTCTGCGTCCACGCTCGACGGCTTCTCGATCGAGGGCGGGACAGCACCTGGCGGCGCAGAGTCCTTCGGAGGCGGGATCCACGCCGACAGCAGTTACAACGTGCAGTTCGCGCATCTGGTGATCCGCAACAACCGCGCGCACTCGTGGGGCGGCGGCGTGTACGCGCTCGAATGCGACATCACGTTCACCGACTGCGAGCTGCGCGGGAACATCGCCGGCGACGGCGGCGGGATGTTCGTCGACTTCGGCATCGCGAGTTTCGCCAACTCGATCGTGCAGGGCAACACGGCGACGGCAGGCACCGGAGGCGTGAGCACGCTCGATGGCACGGCCATGCTCGACCAGACCGCGATCGCCTGGAACCACGGCACGACCGTGGGAGGCGCGACCCTGTGCTGCGCCTTCTCGGGCGGTGGTCAGGTGCGGAACTCGATCCTGTGGGGCAACACCGGCAACTCGGGCTCGACCGCGGGCGACCAGCTCGGCATCTTCAGCTGGATCAGCGTCGTCGCTTCGGACGTGCAGGGCGACGCCGCCAACCTGAACCTCGATCCACGCTGGGCCGATCCGCTCGGGCCGGACGGGATCCGCGGGACGGGCGACGAGGACTTCCATCTCTCGTGCCTCTCCCCGCTGATCGATCGAGGCAACAACGCCGCGATCCCCGCGGGACTGCTGTTCGACTTCGACGGCCATCCACGGCGCCTCGACGATCCCGCGACGAGCGACACGGGCGCGGGCACGGCGCCGATCGTCGACCTCGGGCCCTACGAGTTCGCCTGCGGCTGCACGGACGTGGAACGCTTTTGCACCGCGCTGCCCAACAGCAGTGGAGCGAGCGCCGCGATCGGCTGGGCCGGCTCGACGAGCGTGCATGCCAACGCGCTCGTGTTGCTCGCCAGCGGAGCCCCGCCGCTGAAGAGCGGGCTCTTCTTCTACGGTCCGGTGCAGACGAGCCTGCCGTGGGGTGACGGGATCCGTTGTGTCGGCGGCTCGCTCCAGCGCCTGAGCCTGCTGCAGACCGACGGGGCCGGCAACGCGAGCCTCGCGCTCGACTTCACGCAGCCGCCGCTCACCGCAGGGCCGCATGCGCTGCCGCCCGGAGCCCGGACGAACGTCCAGTTCCTCTTCCGCGATCCGCTCGGGGGGCCCGCGGGATGGAACTCGACCGACGCGCTCGCGATCCATCTCTGCCCATAGTCCGGGGCGGATCGACACGAGGTGCAGGGCGAGCGCGCGGAAGAAAAAGTCCGGATCACCCCGGACGAGCGCGCCCTCGTTCCTCCAGGGGGGCGCGCGGTTCCGCTCCGCGCCGTCCGCGCGAGCCGCTCTCGCGCCGGGCGCGTCCGTCCACCCGCTACCTCAAGGCAGACCCCATGACTCCGCCGGTCCACTCCCTCCTCGCCCTGGCCGCCCTGTGCGGCAGTTCCCTGGCCCAGACACCCGCCCAGCGCACGCCGGCGCCTCCGCCGGCGATGTCCGACGTCAAGCTGCCGTCGACGCTGCACCCGCTGAAGACCACCCCGCTGGCCACGGCCAAGCCCGGCTCGTCGGCGGCGGTCGCAGCCAGCCATCCCAAGCCGCCCGAGGCGCTCCCGCACGCGCGCCGCATCCCCGCCGACCAGCTCTTCACCACCGTCGGCGCGGACGGCACCCAGTGGGTGCGCGGCGCCGACTACAAGGCGCGCTTCGACGCCTCGGGCGCGAGCTTCATCCCCTTCTTCGGCTCGCGCGCGCCGCAGAACTACCCGCTGACCTTCCGCGTCGCGGCGGCCCGCGTCGGCGGGAGCACGCTGCCGCTGGACGCGGGCGTGCCGGCCGCGCGCGACGGGCACGCGCTCACCTACCAGCGCGGCAGCCTGGTCGAGCGCTACGACGTCGCGCCGCAGTCGGTCGAGCAGAGCTTCGTCTTCCAGAGCCTGCCGCAGCAGGGCGAGCTCGTGCTCGAGCTCGCGGTCGAGAGCGAACTCGCCGCGACGCAGGACGCACAGGGCATCCGCTTCGGAAACGAGCTCGGCGAGGTGCGCTACGGCCGCGCCACGGTGCTCGACGCCGCGGGCCACAGCCTCGAGCTCGAGCAGCAGCTCGACGGGACGCGGCTCTCGATCCGCGTGCCCGCGAGCTTCCTCGCCGAGGCGAGCTTCCCGGTCACGATCGACCCGACGATCTCGGTCTTCGCGCTCGACCACTCGCTGATCGAGGACTACCTGCCCGACGTCGCCTACGACCCGGCCACGGGCAACTACCTGACCGTCGAGGAGGAGTGGTACAGCAGCTCCGACCACGACGTGTACACGGTGCTGACCGACTCCTTCGGCACGATCATCGGCGGCGGATACGCCGACTACACAACCGACTACTGGGCCAACCCGCGCGTCGCGAACAACGCGAACTCCTCGCAGTTCATGGTCGTCGGGGCCGTGGGCCTGGGCGGGTCGATCACGATCCGCGCCACATCCACGGCGGCCTCCTCCGTGGTGTTCGGCACGAGCTTCCAGGTCAGCGGGCCGGAGTCGGGCGCCAAGCTCAACCCCGACATCGGCGGCGACCCGACCTTCGTGCCGCCCTCGTACTACCTCGTCACCTGGGAGCGCAACTTCAGCCCGGTCGACCACGACATCCACGCCGCGCTGGTCGATCCCGCGGGCACGGTGGTCGGATCGACGATCCTGATCGCGAACAGCTCGCTGACGATCGACACCAACCCGCGCATCTCCAAGTGCGACGGACAGGCGCCCTTCACGACCTCCGACTGGACGATCGTCTGGAGCCACGAGTACTCCACGACCGACCACGACATCTACGGTGCGCGCGTGCACTGGAACGGGACGATCACCAACCCGACCTTCGTCATCGACGCGAGCACCGGCGACGACTTCTCGATGCACGTCTCGAGCGAGCAGGACGACCACGGCGGACAGCGCCGCTACATGGTCACCTCGAACCGCTTCGTCCTGGGCGACTGGGACGTGCTGGGCTGGGTCCTCGACGGCACCAGCGTCGTCGCGGCGAGCAACCTCAGCTCGATCGAGAACTCGGGCTTCCTGCACCAGAACCAGGGCACGGCGGCGGTGGACTGCGACGGTTCGCGCTTCGCGGTGGTGTACTCCGAGCAGTACCTCTCGAGCACGACCGACTACGACACCTTCCTGACGACCTTCGAGCTCGTGGGCAACGTGCTGATGCCCAGCGAGTCGCACGCGACGCTGGGCTACACGACCGACGGCGAGTTCGACCCGAGCATCACCGCCGCGCACCTGATCGGCTCGCCCGGCACGTTCATGGCGGTCTGGGAGTACTTCCCGGTCGCCGGCGGAGCCGACATCGACGGCGGCCTGTACCGGACGCCCGTCGCCACGAGCTTCTGCGCGCCCGGCTTCGACGCGATGGCCTGCCCCTGCGGCAACAGCGGGTTCCCCGGCCGCGGCTGCGAGAACTCGGTCGGGACGGGCGGCGCGCTGCTGGCCGCCAGCGGCACGACCAGCCCCGACACGCTCGTGCTGTCCGCTGCCGGCATGCTGCCGACGGCCAACGCGATCTACCTGCAGGGCAGCACGTACCTCGGCGGCGGCGTCAGCTTCGGCGACGGCGTGCGCTGCATCGGCGGGCAGCTCCTGCGCCTGGGCCTCGAGCACAGCGTCGCGGGCAGCTCGAGCTACCCCGGCGTCGGTGATCTCCCGGTGACCGCGCGCGCGGCCGCGCTGGGCGCGCCGATCACGCCCGGCAGCCAGCGCTTCTACCAGACCTACTACCGCGACCCGGCGAACTTCGCCTGCACGGCGACGTTCAACGTCACCAACGGCCTCGTGATCGACTGGTGATCGCGGAGCGCAACGGGAAGCACGGACGGGGCGGTGCCGCACGCGCGGCGCCGCCCCGCGTCCTTTCCGGTCGCGCTCAGGGCGCGCCGGCGACCGCCGGCAGATCGCGCTGGAGGTCGGCGAGGAGCTCGAGCCCCAGCTCGTCGACCAGCGCCGCGCGCACGTCGCCGGGATCGTGCGACCACGCCAGCGGCAGCATGAACCAGTGGAACCACGTGCCGATGTCGGCCGTGTAGACGTACTGGCGCACGGTCGTCCCGTTCTTCTTGAGCTTGACCTCGAGGTACTCCTGCTCGTCGGAGTAGGCGGGCAGGATCCCGAGCGAGCCGATGAACAGGAGCGCGAGCGTGTAGGTCAGCGCGGGCCGGCGCAGCGTCTCGCGGAAGTAGAGGTCCAGGTGCAGCTCGCCGGGCTCCTTCTGGCGGCGCGACTCGCGGAACGCGCGGCGGAAGAGCGGCTCCAGGCGCTCGTGCAGGAGCGGGGACTCGTTCGAGTGCACCCACTCGACGCGCGAGAGGCTGGTCTCCACGCCCTGGTCACCGCTCTCGGAGAAGTCGTAGGTGATCGCGGGCAGCTTGCCCTCGCGCACGATTTCCTCGAGCGTGTGCCGGCCGAGCGGATGGCTGGTGAAGCTGGCGCAGCCGCCGATCCAGGCGGACAGCAGGGCCAGGACGAGGCCCGGCCAGAGGACACGGTTCCGCGCGACGACGTTCATGGATGTCACCTCTCCGGGCGCAGCATAGTGGATCGCCCGAACGGGCGCTGCCCGCCGTGGTCGTAGCTCGGGCTACGCACGGCGCAGGCCTCGCCGCGCTGCTCGAGCGCGCGCGCTGATCGTCCTAGCCGCGCTGCACCTGGCGGCGGCCCTGCGGGTCGGGCGGCTCGTTGCGCTCGAGGTGGATCACCGCGCCCTCGTCGGGCGTGAGCACCTCCAGCGCGGGCCGGTTCTTGCGCGTGTCGCAGGTCACCCAGTAGTTGTCGGCCAGCACCTCGAGCACCTGGATCGCCTGCGAGACGGCCAGCTCGACGTGCTCGGCCGGCAGCGAGCGCGCGAAGACCGAGCGCAGGAGCTCCATGATCTTCTCGATGTCGCTGGCGCGCTCGAGCACCTCGAGCAGCACGCCCTGCACGCCGACCTTGCCGAGCCTGCGGTTGCCGCGCACCCAGCAGGGGATGCGCTCGACGCGGCCCTCGACGTAGCGCGCGTCCCATTCCTCCTTCGCGCCGCCCAGGTTGAGGCGGAAGACGTTCTTGCCGCCGATCCTCCAGGTGGCCTTGCCGCCGGTGAACATCTGCAGGATCTGCTTCACGCCCGCGAGGTCGAGCCCGCCGATGCCGGCCTGGCCCGGGATGTCGTCGGACATCCCGCCGGTCGCGAGCCACTGGAAGGCCGAGGCCGGCGTCAGGTTGAACCCCGACTCCTCGGCGATGTGCACGCAGTTCTCGCGCACCGCCTCGAACAACCCGTTGGCCGAGTACCAGAACTCGGCGAAGCGCATGTGCTGGCGCACGCGGCGGCGCTGCAGCTCGTCGTACTTCTCGCGCAGCCAGCGCGCGTCCTGTTCGCCGCGCTCCAGCTCGAGGATCGTGCAGGCGAGCTCGCGTGCGCCGACCTGCGTCAGCGTCAGGCCCGCAGCGAGGATCGGATCGGCGAAGCCCGCGCTCTCGCCGACGAGGAACCAGTTCTCTCCCTGCGCGCGCTCGACGACGTAGGACCAGTCCTGCGTGGCCTCGACCGTGCCGCGCGCGCTGGCGCCGGCGATCTGCGCCGAGACGTAGCGCTCGGATGCGAGCGCCTCGCGGTAGAGCTGCTCGTAGCTCTTGCCGCAGTTCTTGTAGTACTCGGCGTTGCAGACCAGCCCGATGCTCGTGCGCGTGGCCGAGATCGGGATGTACCACAGCCAGCCGAAGGCGACGCTGCGCACGTGCACGCGGTTGGTCAGCCGGTCGTGCTCCGCGGCCCAGGCCGGGTTCTCCCAGTAGTCCCAGAAGGCGACGTTCTTGAGCGGCGTCGGCACGTCGACGCGCACGTCGAGCGCGCGGCGCAGGATCGCGGCGTTGCCCGAGGCGTCGACGTAGTGGCGCGCCTGGACGCGCGTGCCGTCGTCGAGCAGGAGCGCGTCGACGCGGTCGCCGCTGCGCTCGACCGAGCGCACGCGCACGCCCTGGCGCACTTCGGCGCCCAGCGAGGCGGCGTGCTCGAGCAGGATCCGGTCGTAGCGCGCGCGGTCGACCTGGAAGGCCGTCTGCCGGCGCCAGCCCTCGTAGCGGCCGGGGCGTTCGACCACGCGCGGCACGTGCTCGAGCGGCAGGAACTGGAAGATCCAGGGCTCGACCGTGCGGCCCCAGGTGTACGTCGCGCCGATCTTGATCGGGAAGCCGGCCGCCTCGACCTTGTCCCAGGCGCCCATCTCGTGCAGCACGGCCGAGATCGGCGGCAGCTGGCTCTCGCCGACGTGTTCGCGCGGGAAGTGCTCCTTCTCGAGCACGAGCACGCGCAGCGAGGGCGCGTACTTCCTCAGCAGGCTGGCCGTGGTCGAGCCGCCGGGCCCGCCGCCGATGATCGCCACGTCGTGCATCGCTGGTCGCCCGCGATGATCGCCGCGGCGCGGCGGCGCCCTTGAGAAGACGTCGGATCTATGACCGCGAGGTCAGGAGCTTCGCCGCAGCCTTGTCGACCCACCACAGCAGCTCGCCCGCCGTGGGCTTGATCAGCCGCGCCGGGAACTCCTCGGCGGGATGCTCGCCCTCGAGCACGCCCTGCAGCGCGGCGGCCTTGTCCTCGCCCGCGACGAGGAACAGCGCGGTGCGCGCGTGGTTGAACACCGGCGCGCTGAGCGTCACGCGCCAGCTGCCGAGCTTCTCGACGAAGGGCGCGACCGCCAGGCGCACCTCCTCGCTCAGCGCGGTCGTGCCGGGGAAGAGCGAGGCGGTGTGGCCGTCGGGGCCCATGCCCATCAGGACCAGGTCGAAGGTCGGCAGCTCGCCCGGGCGCAGCTTGAAGAAGGCCTGCAGCTCCTGCTCGTAGGCCTTGGCCACGCGCTCGGGGTCCGCGTCCTCGGTGCGGATGCGGTGCACGTTCTTCTCGGGGATGGCGATCTTCGAGAGCAGCGCCTCGCGCGCCATGCGGTAGTTCGAGTCGGCGTGCTCGGGCGGCACGCAGCGCTCGTCGCCGAAGAAGACCTGCGTGCGCGCCCAGTCGATCTCGGCGCCGACGAGCGACTCGTACAGCCGCCGCGGCGTGCTGCCGCCCGAGAGCGAGAGCGTGAAGCGCCGCCGTGCGCGCAGCGCCTTCTGCGCGCGGGCCACGACCTCCTCGCGCGCCGCCGCGAGGAGCGCGTCGAGGGTCTCGAAGATGCGCAGGCTGCGCTCGCCCCTGGCCGTCACGCTCTCACTCCTCGATCTTGCGCCAGCTGCGCCCGTCGCGCGAGAGCAGCTCGTCGGCCTCGCGCGGGCCCCAGGAGCCCGCGGAGTAGTTGGGGAACTGGTGCGGCGGCAACGCGTGCCACACCTCGAGCAGCGGGTTCACGATGGCCCAGCCCATCTCGACCATGTCGGCGCGCTGGAAGAGCGTGGCGTCGCCCTTGATGCAGTCGTAGAGCAGCGTCTCGTAGCCCGTGCTGCTCGACACGCCGAAGGTGTCGGCGTACTTGAACTCCATGGCGACGTTCCCCATGCGCACGTTCGGGCCGGGGATCTTGGCGCCGAAGCGCAGCGCGATGCCCTCGTCGGGCTGAACGCGGATCACCAGCACGTTGCGCGTCAGGTGCTCGACCTGCGTGTTGCGGAAGAGCATCGTCGGCGGGCGGCGGAACTGGATCGAGATCTCGGACACGCGGCGCTGCAGGCGCTTGCCCGTGCGCAGGTAGAAGGGTACGTCGGCCCAGCGCCAGTTGTCGATGGAGAGCTTGAGCGCGGCGAAGGTCTCGGTGTTCGAGCGCGCGTCGACCTTCTCCTCGCGCCGGTACGCGGCCGCGTTCTCCCCGCCCACCGTGCCCGGTCCGTACTGGCCGCGCACGCAGTTGGTCAGCACGCCCTCGGGCGAGAGCGGCTGCACCGCGCGCAGCACCTTGGCCTTCTCCTCGCGCACCGCCTCGGCCTCGAACGAGGTCGGCGGCTCCATCGCCACCAGCGCGAGCAGCTGCAGCAGGTGGTTGGGCACCATGTCGCGCAGGCAGCCGGCCTTGTCGTAGTAGCCGCCGCGCGCCTCGACGCCGATGGACTCGGCCACGGTGATCTGCACGTTGTCGATGTAGCGCCGGTTCCAGATCGGCTCGAACATGCAGTTGCCGAAGCGGAAGACCATCAGGTTCTGGACGGTCTCCTTCCCCAGGTAGTGGTCGATGCGGTAGATCTGCGACTCGTCGAGCGTGCGCGCGAGCTCGCTGTTGAGCGCGCGCGCCGTCTCCAGGTCGGTGCCGAAGGGCTTCTCGACGATCACGCGGCGCCAGCGGCCCTCGTCCTCGTGCACCAGCTTCGCCGCGCCCAGCCGGCCGACGATCTCGCCGAAGAACTCGGGCGCGGTGGCGAGGTAGAAGAGGCGGTTGCCGCGCGTCTTGTGCGCGCGATCGACCTCGGCCAGCTTGGCTTCCAGGCGCGTGTAGGTCTCCGGATCGTCGAAGTTGCCGTTGACGTAGTACGTGCGCTTCAGGAGCCAGCTCTTGACCTCGTCGGTGACCTTGCCGGTCGCGTACTGGCTCATGTCCTCGTCCATGCGCGCGCGCCAGCCGGCGTCGTCGAGCCCCGCGCGCGCCACCGCGACGATGGCGACGTCGTCGGCGAGCAGGTTGGCCGCCGCGAGGTTGTAGAGCGAGGGCAGCAGCTTGCGCTTGGTCAGGTCGCCCGCGGCGCCGAAGATCACGATCACGCCCGAGCCCACGGGCGCGGCGTAGGGGTTGACCAGGCTGGCCACGTCCTGGGCCGCGGTGAGGATCGAGTCCATGAGCTCTGTCTTGCCTTGGGTATGCCGGTCGTCGGGGAGGATCTGGGTCATGCGCCGTGCTCCGGGCTACTTGCGCGCCGGCTCGACGTGTCCGCCGAACTGCTCGCGCATGGCCGAGAGGCACTTCTCCGCGAAGGTGTGCTCCTGGCGCGAGCGGAAGCGCGTGTAGAGCGCGGCGGTGAGCACGTCGGCGGGCACGGCCTCCTCGATCGCGGCCTGGATCGTCCAGCGCCCCTCGCCCGAGTCCTGCACGTAGCCGGTGTAGCGCTCGAGCCTGGGATCCTGCGCCAGCGCCTGCGCGCTCAGGTCGAGCAGCCACGAGCCGACCACGCTGCCGCGGCGCCACAGCTCGGCGATGTCCGCCAGCTGGAAGTCGTAGCGCATGTCCTTGGCCAGCGCCTCGGAGTTGGCCGACTTGAGGATGTCGAAGCCCTCGGCGTAGGCCTGCATCAGCCCGTACTCGATGCCGTTGTGGACCATCTTGACGAAGTGCCCCGCGCCGGAGGGACCGCAGTGCAGGTAGCCGTCCTCGGCGCTGCCTCCGGCCTTGCGGCCCGCCGCCGGCTCGACCTCGCCGCGTCCGGGCGCGAGCGTGCGGAAGACGGAGTCCAGGCGCTGCACCGGCTCCTTCTCGCCGCCGACCATCAGGCAGTAGCCGCGCTCGAGGCCCCACACGCCGCCGCTGGTGCCGACGTCGACGTAGGCGATGCCGCGCTCCTTGAGGAGCTTCGCGCGGCGCACGTCGTCCTTGTAGTAGCTGTTGCCGCCGTCGATCAGCGTGTCGCCGCTCTCGCACAGCTTCGCGAGCTCGAGGATCGTGCTCTCGGTCACCTCGCCCGCGGGCAGCATGACCCACACGTGGCGCGGCCGCGCGAGTCGCTGGACGACCTCGGCGAGCGAGCGAGCGCCGACGGCGCCGACCTTGGAGAGCTCCTCGACCTTGGAGAGATCGCGGTTCCACGCCACGACGGTGTGTCCGCCGCGCAGGAGCCTGCGCGCCATGTTGCCGCCCATGCGGCCCAGTCCGACCATGCCCAGTTCCATCGTCTCGTTCCTCCTCAGGATCCCGCGGGGGTGCAGGGCGCCAGGGCCAGCGCGACGGCCTCGCGCAGGCGCGCGAGACCGGAACGCACGTCGCCCGTGATGTGCACGCGCAGCGCCCGGCGTCCGCGCTCGGAGAGCACGGAGAAATCGCCGCGCGCCTGCGCCGCCTTGACCACGCCGAAGCTGTACTTCGCGCCGGGCACGGGCAGGTCGGCCGCGTCCTTGCAGGTGATCTGCAGGAACACGCCGCTGTTGGGGCCGCCCTTGTAGGCCTGACCGGTCGAGTGCAGGAAGCGCGGGCCGAAGCCCAGGCAGGTCGCGACGCGCGCCTTGTCGCGCACGCTGCGGCGCAGCGCCTGCAGCTCGGAGGCGAAGTTGGCGCTCATCTCGATGTAGGCCAGCGCGGCGAAGTAGTCGCCGTGGCGGAAGCGCGTCAGGTGCGCGCGCAGCACGTCGGCCAGCTGCGCGTCCTTGGGGAGGCCCTTCGTCAGCGCCGCGGCGTTGCGCGCGTCGGCGTAGAGCTGCAGCCCGCCGTGCTCGAAGAAGGGCGTCTCCGGCGGGAGCGCGCCGGTCTTCTCGAAGGCGCTGGTGAGCTCGCGCGTCGCGACCTTGCTGGCCTCGACGTCGGGCTGGTCGAAGGGATGGATGCCCAGGATCGAGCCCGCGACGGCGGTGGCGATCTCCCAGCGGAAGAACTCCGCGCCGATCTCGTGCCCGCTGGCGACCGGGATGCGCACCACGGCCTGGCCCGCGCGCTCGAGCAGCTCGATGCCCGCGTCCTGCAGCTTGTCGGGCGCGCTCTCGTTGCGCACGTACACGAAGAGCCGGTCGTTGTCGTAGAAGTCGGGCCGCGCCAGCGCCTCGTGCTCGACCGGGATGATGCCCTTGCCGAGCTTGCCGGTCGATTCGGCGATCAGCTGCTCGAGCCAGGCGCCCAGCGCGACCAGCGCGGGCGAGCAGACCAGCGTCAGCTTGTCGCGGCCGCTCTTGGCCGCCGCGCCCAGGATCGCGCCCAGCTCGACGCCGGGGTTCTCCGCGGGCGCCGCGTTCGGTCCGCAGGCCAGGGCCATCGCCTCGGCGCGCGCGAGGTAGCGCTCGAGGTCCATGCCGATCAGGGCCGCGGGCACCATGCCGAAGGGCGAGAGCGCCGAGAAGCGCCCGCCGATCGACGGATCGCCGGCGAAGATGCGCCGGTAGCCCTTCGCGCGCGCGAGCGCCTCGAGCTTCGAGCCCGGGTCGGTGATCGCGACGAAGTGCTGGCCGGCCTTGTCGCCGACGACGCGCTTCATGCGCTCCCAGAACCAGGCCTCGAAGATGTTGGGCTCGAGCGTGCTGCCCGACTTGCTCGAGACCAGCACCAGCGTCCTGGCGAGGTCGACGCGCCGCTCGCTCGCCGCGATCTGCTGCGGGTCGGTCGAGTCGACCACCTCGAGCTTGGGCCAGCCCGGCGCCGAGCCGAACATGTTCTTGAGCACGTCGGGGCACAGGCTCGAGCCGCCCATGCCCAGGAGCAGAACGTGCGTGAAGCCCTCGCGCTGGATCTGTGCGGCGAAGGCTGCGAGCTCGCTCAGCGCGGCGCGCGCGGCGCGCGGCGCGTCGAGCCAGCCCAGCCACTGGCCCTCGTCCGAACCGGTCCAGACCGACGCGTCGCGCGCCCACAGGCGGGCGACCTTCTTCGTGCTGCGCCAGTCCTCGAGGTGGTTGACGACCGAGGCGCGCAGGGCCTCGGAGAGATGCGCGCGCGAGAGCGTGCTCGCTCCGCTCGAGGGGCTCGCGCCGCCGGCGCCCTGCGGCGCGGCGGTAGCACGCGCGGCCTGCGGGGTGCCGCGCGTCGTGCTCTCGATCGCCGCGAGCAGCTTGACGAAGGCGTCGGCGAAGAGCTTGAGGCCCTCGGCGAGCAGCT
>JBGASC010000059.1:0-33143 GCA_044229935.1 Planctomycetota bacterium
CGCTGCCCGCGCCGCCGGCGCCACCCGCGGCGTGCGGCGCGGCGGCGCGTACCTCGATCGGATGCGCGGCGGGCGCCAGCGTCTGCACGTAGCGCTCGGCGCGCGAGCCGGGCAGCGGATCGAGCCGGCGCACGCGGCCGCTGGCGACCAGCGGCGCGAGCGCGTCGGCCAGCGCCTGCTGCGTCTCGAGCGGGTGCATGCGCGCCGCGCGCGCGCGCAGCTCGCCCGGCTGCTGCGGCCCGCGCAGCAGGAGCTCGGTCAGGATCGCGACCTGCGGCTTGTCCAGGCCCACCACGGCCGCGAAGTTGTGGCGGAACTTCTCCACGCGCGCGCCGATCGGGTGCACCGAGCCGATCAGGCTCTTCTTGATCAGGCGCTGCACGGCCGCGTAGACGTCGCCGTCGAAGAGCTCGAGCACGGGCTCGCGGTTGTTCTTCTGGTTGCAGCCCGCGACGAGCGCGTTGAGCGTCAGCGGGTACTGCTCGGGCGTGGTCAGTTCCTTCTCGACCAGCACGCCCAGGACGCGCGCCTCGGTGGGATCGAGTTCGAGATCGGTGGACATGGGGCGGATTCTAGCGGGCCCGTGCGCGTGTTGTAGGATCGGCGCGAGCTCGTGATCCAGACCACCCATCTCCTCGACGGTGCCCGCGCCGGGGACCGCGCGGCCCTCGAGGCGCTCTACCTGCGCCACCGCGGGCGCCTGCTCGCCTTCCTGCGCCTGGCGATGTCGCCGGCCCTCGCGCGGCGCGTCGGCCCGGAGGACATCCTGCAGGAGACGCTGCTCGAGTCGACCCGCAAGCTCTCCAGCTTCGAGCCGCGCGGCCCGTCATCCTTCTACGCCTGGCTGGTCGCGATCGCGCGCTTCAAGATCGCCGAGGCCGAGCGCGCGCTGCAGGCGCACAAGCGCGCGCGGGAGGAGCCGCTCGAGCGCGACCCGGTGCAGAGCGCGACCAGCCCCAGCATGGGCGCGATGCGCGTCGAGGCGGGCGAGCGCCTGCGCGCCGCGCTGGAGGAGCTGCCCGCAGCACAGGCCGAGGCGATCCGGCTGCGCTACCTCGAGGGCCTCTCGCTGGCCGAGGCCGCGGCACGCATGCAGCGCAGCGAGGCGGCGCTCAAGGCGCTGGTCACGCGCGCCTTCGCGGCGCTCGGCGAGCGCCTGGGAGCGGATCCCTGAGGGATTCCGCGCTTTGCGCGCGACTCGCGCGCTCGGAGCGCCATTGGCTCCCGCGGAGAACGAGCCATGACCCAGCCCCTCGAGGAGATCCAGGACCGCATCGTCGAACGGCTGCACGCCGGCGAGGAGATCGATGCGGAAGCGCTGTTGGCCGAGCATCCCGAGCACGCCGAGGCCCTGCGCGGCTTCCTGCGCGTGCTCGAGCTGGTCGAGAAGGGCACGCCCGCGGCCGCGACGCCGTCGCGCCTGGGCGAGTTCCAGATCCTGCGCGAGCTCGGCCGCGGCGGGATGGGCGTCGTCTACGAGGCCGAGCAGCTCTCGCTCAAGCGACGCGTCGCGCTCAAGGTCCTGCCGCCCGCGCTGGGGCACGACGCGCGGCTGAAGGCGCGCTTCCAGCGCGAAGCCGAGGCCGCCGGGCGCCTGCGTCATCCCGGCATCGTGCCCGTGATCAGCTTCGGCGACGTCGCGGGCACGCCCTTCTTCGCGATGGAGCTCGTCGAAGGGCGCTCGCTCGCGAGCGTGCTCGCCGATCTGCGCGAGGGCCACGACGGCGGCATACCGCCCGCGGGCGAAGCGCGGCGCGCCTGGGCGCTGGCGATCGCCATCGCCGTCGCCGAGGCGCTGGCCTACGCGCACGAGCAGGGCATCGTCCACCGCGACGTCAAGCCGGGGAACATCCTGCTCGACCGCGAGGGCAAGCCGCGTCTCTCCGACTTCGGTCTCGCGCAGGATCTGGGGCTCGAGGGGCTGACGCAGAGCGGCGAGAGCTTCGGTTCGCCGCGCTACATGAGCCCCGAACAGGCCTTCCGCCGCAAGCTGCCGGTCGACCAGCGCAGCGACATCTACTCGCTGGGCGTGACGCTCTACGAGATGCTCACGCTGCGCTATCCCTACGAGGGCGCGACCAGCGTCGAGTACATGAACGAGCTCGCGCAGGGCCGCGTCGTCCCGCCGCGCACGTTCGACGCCAGCGTCCCGCCCGCGCTCGAGAGCGTGCTGCTGCGCGCGCTCGCGAAGGAGCCCGAGCAGCGCTACCCCGACGCGAGCGCGTTCGCGGAGGACCTCCAGGCCGTGCTCGAGAAGCGTGCGAGCGCGGTCCCCGCGCTCGCGTCGGCCGCTGCCGTGCTCGCGCCGAAGCCGCCGCGCCGGTTCTGGTCGCGCCGCCGCCTCGCGCTCGCCTTCGCGGCGCTCGTCGTCCTGGCCGGGATCGCGGCGCTGCTCGAGTATCGCGATGGCGTGCGGCGCCGGCGGCGGGCGGATCAAGCGGAGCTGGAGAACGCGCCGCCGGGCGCCTGGGCAGATCCGGAGGCGATCTACCGTCCGCGCGCCGAGCTGCGTCGCTTCGTCTCGCGCCGCGCGCCGGGGAGCTACGCGCTGGCGCTGGACCTTCCGCCGAGCGTTGGCCCGGGAGTGGAGTGGAGTCCCGAGGCGCACTGGTCGGTCTCGCTCGACGGGAAGAGCTGGAGGCCCGTCGGCGACGGCCCGCCCGCCGGCCCCCGCGACGTGCGCGGGGACGTCGAGCTCGCGCTCGGAGCGCTGCGCGTGCGCGTCGACCTGGAGGATCTGCTCGGCGCGGCGCTGCAAGGGGACTCAGTCACAATCCACCAGCGCCTCGACAGCCTCGTGCTGCACTCGAACAACGCGACGATCGACGTGCTGGGATTCCGCGAGCGGCCGGAGTTCGCGCAGACGGTCTTCCTCTACGACGAGCTGCCCGCGGACTATCCTCAGGCCGTGTCGGACGGTGAGCACGACGCGCAGATGCGCGAGCGTCTCACCCCGAGCAAGGCGCAGCTTCTCGGGCGCAGCTCGCTCGGTGGCGGGGCGAAAGCACTGCGCCTCGATCTCGGACTGCTGGGCCTGTTCCTGCCCGTCCCGGCCGCGTTCGAGGCGACGCTCTTCCGCCCGGGCGAGAAGCTACCGTTTGCACGCAGCCGTCTGGTCTGTCCCGAGGGCCAGCCCAAGGAGGTGGCGCCGCACGTTTGGCTCCGTCCCGCGGCGCGCGAGGGACACCTCGTCTGGATCGAGGGCATGGGCATCGGCACAACTACGCTCGACTTCGTCCTCGAGCCCATGAACGCAGAGCAGGAGGTGCAGTTACTGCTCGATCTCGAGCAGGGACGGATCCCCGAGCTGCGCGTCGTGTTCGAGCCCTCGCGCGCGGTGGCGCGCGAGAACTCGACCTGCGACCGCTACTGGGGCGGCACGATCGACGTGACCGTGCCGCTCCAGTCCGACGTGACCTCGCGCTGAGCCTGCCTCAGCTGGTGATCACCGGCTCCTCCTCGAAGTCGCCGCCGACCAGGCGCCAGGAGCGCAGCTCGCGCAGGCCCTGCGCTCCGCCGGCGGCGAGCAGGTAGGACCAGCCTTCCCACGCCAGCGCGAGGTCGACGCGCGTCGGGCGCGCCTCCTCGGCGTCGCGACCGATCCAGATCCCGACGACGCAGAGGCCCAGCTCGTGCGCCTTGCGCTCGGCGCGGAAGAGCGCGAGCGGGTCGAGCTCGTGGCAATCCGAGCAGCGCTGCAGCGCGAGGTTCTCGGCGTCGACGAGGCGTTTGACCTCGACGCGCTCGCGCGTGGCCTGGCCGATCAGCACGCCGCAGCACGCGTGCCGCGGACCGTTCTGCAGGGCGCACTCGATGCGCGCGCGCAGCGGACGGGGAATCCACAGGCTCGGGGCGAGGGTGGTGATCGCTTCGGGCTTCATCGCAGTCGTTCCAGGGTCAGGGGTTCGCTTCGGTGGGCCGAAAAAAAACCCGCCCGGGTCGTCGTGACCCGGGCGGGAGTTTGTTCGGCAGGGGATGCCGCGTCCGCCTAGGTCACGAAGTGCCGCGTCGTGTGCATACAGGCACACGCTTGGGCGCGCTTCATGAACAGGGAGGATCGCGAGGACATCTCTGCGGAAGGTTAACCCGCGCCCCGGAATCGGTCAAGCCGCGCGGCTCTTGGGCTCACAGCCTGCGGATCCAGATGTTCCGATAGCGCACCGGGTTGCCGTGGTCCTGCAGCGCGATCGGGAGCTCGGCCTCGTGCGCGGCGTACTCGGCGACGGCGCGGTGCTGCGTGGCGCCGAGGAACTCCTGCGCGTCCTGCGTCAGCACGCCGTTGTGGAAGACGGTCGCGCGCGCGGGCTTCGCGAGCTTGCCGTTCTCGAAGCGCGGCGCGCGGAACACGATGTCGTAGTTCTGCCATTCGCCCGGTCCGCGACAGGCGTTGGCGAGCGGCGGGTACTGGCCGTAGAGCGCGGAGGCTTGTCCGTCCGCGTAGGTGCGGTTCTGGAACGAGTCGAGCACCTGGATCTCGTAGCGTCCCATCAGGAACACGCCGCTGTTGCCGCGGCCCTGCGACTCCAGCTCGACCTTGGCCGGCGCACACCACTCGACGTGCAGCTGGCAGTCGCCGAAGCCCTGCTTCGTCTCGATCGAGCCCGTGCCGTTGACCTCGGCGTAGCCGTTCTCGATCTTCCACCCGGCCGCGTCGTTCGCGCCCTGCTTCCTCCAGCCGGCGAGGCTCTTGCCGTCGAAGAGCACGATCGCGTCGCTCGGCGCGCTGCCGTTCGTTCCGGGCGTGACGACCGCCGGCGGCGGCCGATCCGGATCGTGCACGTGCCACTTCGTGCCCGGGAGCAGCGGCGTGTCGGTGTAGCCGAGCGGGTGCTGCTGCAGCGCAGCCGCGAGGACGAGGGCGGGGAGGCAGAACACGCCGAGGAGGTGCGGGAGTCGCATGGTGCGCGCCATGCTACGATCCGCGCGTGGATCCGGTCGAGCGAGTGCGCGTGCGCGTGCGCGAGGGGACGCGGGAAAGCGAGCGCTCCGACACGCTGGCCGTCGAGGAGCCGCTCGAGATCCGCGTGCGTGCGGAGGCTGGGGCGGCGAGCACGGTCTTCGTGACCACGATGCGCACGCCGGGCGACGACGAGGCGCTGGCCGCGGGGCTGCTCCTCGCCGAAGGCGTTCTCGAACGGCGCTCCGATCTGCTCGCGCTCGAGCGGCCGAGCGACCCGCGCGTCGAGCCCGAGCTGCGCGACAACGCGATCGTCGCCACGCTCGCGCCGGCGGCGCTCGAGCGCGCGGCGGGCCTCGCGCGCCGCACGACGATGGGCTCGGCCTGCGGCGTGTGCGGGCGCACGGCGATCGACCGCGTGCTGCCCGAGGGCGCGCGAGCGCTCGCGGGCACGCTGCGCGTCGAGGCCGAGACGCTCCACGCGCTGCCCGAACGGCTGCGCGCGCGGCAATCGGTCTTCGCCCAGACCGGCGGCCTGCACGCGGCCGGGCTCTTCGACGCGCGCGGCACGCTGCTCGAACTGCGCGAGGACATCGGCCGCCACAACGCGGTCGACAAGCTCGTCGGCGCACGCCTGCTCGCCGGCGAGCTGCCGCTCGAGCAGCACCTGCTGCTCGTCTCCGGTCGTGCGGGCTTCGAGATCGTGCAGAAGGCCTTCGTCGCCGGCCTCGCGCTGGTGTGCTCGGTCTCCGCGCCCTCGAGCCTGGCCGTCGAGCTGGCCGAGTCCGGCGGGATCACGCTGGTCGGCTTCCTGCGCGAGCGCCGCTTCAACGTCTACGCGCACGGCGAGCGCGTGGTCGGCTAGCGTCCGGGTGCGAGCTCGTCGATCGCCAGCGCGAGATCGAAGTCGCGCGCGCTGAGCCCCTTCGCGTCGTGGCTGGTGAGCTCGATCACGACCTCGTTCCAGCTGTTCGACCAGTCGGGATGGTGCTCGCGCTTCTCCGCGAGCAGCGCCACGCGCGTCATGAAGGCGAAGGCCTCGGTGAAGTCGCGGAAGACGAACGTGCGGCACAGGTGCGCGCGCTTCACGCGCCAACGCGGCAGCGTGGCCAGGCGCTTGCGCACTTCGGCCGCCGGCAGCCTGGGCGTGCGCGGCTTCATCGCTGCGCCTTGAGCTCGCGCACGGCCTTGGTCAGGGCCGGCACGACCTCGAGCGCGTCGCCGACGATGCCGTAGTCGGCGACCTTGAAGATCGGCGCCTCGGCGTCCTTGTTGATCGCGACGATCACCTTCGAGGTGCGCATCCCGGCGAGGTGCTGGATCGCGCCGGAGATGCCGACGGCGACGTACAGCTGCGGCGCGACGGTCTTGCCCGTCTGGCCGACCTGCTCGGAGTGCGGGCGCCAGCCCGCGTCGACCACGGCGCGCGAGGCGCCGGTCGCGGCGTTGCCGAAGGCGGCCGCGAGCTCCTCGAGCAGCTGGAAGTTCTCCGGCGCCTTCATGCCGCGACCGCCGGAGACGACCACGGGCGCCTCCTTGACGTCGAGCTTGCCGCCGGACTTCGCGTCGATGGCGGTGACCTTGGCCTTGCCGCCCGTGCTCGCGGGGCGCGAGACGATCTCGACGCTGCCGCCGCCCTCGACGAGCGCGAAGACGTTGGGCCGCGTCGTGGCGCAGAAGACCGGCCCGCTCGAGCCCAGCGTCGCGAGCGCCTTGCCCGCGAGCCAGGGCCGCACGGCGCTGAACGTGTCGCCCTGCGCCGAGAGCGCGGTGCAGTCGCTGAAGACGGTCGAGTCCAGCAGCATCGCGACGCGCGGCGCGAGGTCGCGCCCGGAGCTCGTGGCCGCGGCGAGGAAGGCCTTGGCGCCGAGCTCCTGGGCCAGCGCGGCGATGTCGCGCGCGAGCGCGTCGACGCTGGTCTCGCCGCCCGTGAGCACGACGGCCTTGTTCGCGCCGAAGCGCCCGAGGTCCTTGGCGGCGGCGTCCGCGGAGGCGCCCGCGAGAACGGCCGTGACGCTGCCGTTGCAGGCGCGCGCGGCACCGAGGCACTCGAGCGAGGCGTGCGAGGGCTTGCCGGAGATCTGTTCGACGAAGACGACGATGGTGGGCATGGCGTGGCTCCTCTCAGATCACTCCGGCTTCGCTGCGCAGGGCCTGGATCAGCGCGGGCACCGCACCCGCGCCTTCGCCGACGATGCGACCGGCCTTGCGCGCGGGCGGCGGCTCGACCTTGAGCACCTGCTGCTGGTTGGGGACGTCCTCGAAGCTCTCCTCGGGGATCGGCTTGGTCTTGACGGCCATGATGCCCTTCAGGTTCGCGCGGCGCGGCTCGTTGAGGCCCTTGTTGCAGGTGATCAGCGCCGGCAGCGTGAAGCTGACGGTCTCGATGCCCTGCTCGCACTCGCGCTTGGCGGTGCCCTGGCCGCCGGCGATCTCCAGCGCGATCACGTCGGTGACGCAGGCCCAGCCCAGCAGCGTCGCGATCATCGGCCCGACGGCGCCGTTGTCGCGGTCGGTGGCGAGCTTGCCCAGGAAGGCGATCTCCGCGCCGCTCTTCTGGATGCGCGCGGCGAGGATCTTCGCCGTCGCGCGCGCGTCGCGCTGGTGCCACTGCTCGTCCTTGAGGATCACGCCTGCGTCGGCGCCGCGCGCGAGGAACTCGCGCACGTCCTTCGACGCGTCGGAGGGTCCGAGCGTGATCACCGTCACGTCGCCGCCCTGCTTCTCCTTGGTCTTGATCGCCTCCTCGACGGCGAGCTCGTCGTAGAACGAGGTCATCCAGGGGAGACCGGCGGTGTCGAGGCTCTTCTGGTCGGCCGCGACCTTGACCTGCGCCTCGGTGGTGGGGACGCGCTTGATGCAGGCGACGATCTTCATGCGATGGGATCCGAGCTGGTTTTTCCCGCGCGTGCACGCGAGTTTCGGGGCGGAGAGGGTATCGGGACGGAATGGGGGTCGCAAGGCGGCGGAACGCCGCGGTCGTGCTAGCCTTTGTGCGGAGGTTCCGATGCTGCACACGCTCGAGCAGGACTACGACCTCGTCTTGGCCGGGATCGACGAGCCCACGCTCGAGATCGCCAAGCAGTACCTGGAGGAAGCGGGCATTCCGGCCCTGCTCGACCGCGAGCAGGCGAGCCTGGGCGTGCTCGGTCGCGTCGCGAGCCTGGGGCAGCTGCGCCTGTTCGTGCCCAAGGGCATGAAGGAGCGTGCGGATGCCGTGCTGCGCGAATTGCGCGGACAGTCGCAGGAGCTCGATCGGCTCGTGCAGGCCGGCCTCGTGCCCGGGGCGGAGCTCGCCGACGAGCCGGAGAACGGCGGCATGCGCATTTCGCGCGAGACCTTGGCGCTGATCGCGGCCGTCGCGCTCGCGGCGCTCGCGCTCGCGCTGTGGCTGGCGTTGCGCCGCTGATCGCGCCCCTCAGGAGCGGAACTGCTCGCGCACGCTCTCTGCGTCGCCGGCGAGCGCCTGGCGCGTGATCGCGCGCAGGGCCTGCCACGCGGCGCTGCTGACGTTCGCGTCGCTGTCGGAGAGCAGCTCGGCGAGCTCGGCACAGACCGCGGTCGAGTCGATCTGGCGCAGCACGTCGCAGGCCAGGATGCGCAGCTCGGTTCGATGGTGCAGCAGGAGCGGCGCGATCTCGCGCGCGAGCTCCCTGCGCCGCGTGCGGTGCCCGGAGTACTCGCGCAGCGCGGCCAGCACGCGCGCCGAGTCGGGCGCGTCGAGCTGCTCGCGCAGCCTGGGCCGCTCGCGCGTGTGCCAGGCCTCCTCCTGCGCGTGCCAGCTCTCCCAGGCCTCGGCGCTGGGCGGGAAGGCGAGGTGCGTGACGAGCTTCAGCGCCGCGTAAGCCTCCTCGCGCACGCCGCTGTCCTCGTCGTGCAGCCGGTCGATCAGGACGCCCAGGTTCGAGCCGTCGTCGAGGGCGCCGATGCTCATCAGCAGCATGCGCGCGTACTCGGGCGTCGCCGCGCGCAGTTCGCCGACCATCCAGGCCACGAACTCCTGCTCGAGCGCGGTGTCGAAGCAGGGCGTGCACTGGCGCGCGATGGCCACCGCGCGCGTGGCGAGCGGCTGGCTGATCTGCGCGGCCTCGTAGAGCAGCTCCATCGCGTGCCGGCCCGGCGCGCGGCCGAGCGACTCGAGCAGCACCTTGGCCGCGCTGGCGTCCGCCTCGCGCAGCGCGGGCAGGAACCGCCTCCAGGCGCCCGCATCCCGCCCCAGGATCAGCGCAGCGCTGGTGCACACGGCCTCGCGCGCTTCGGCCGTCAGCGCGCCGTCGTCGCGGCCCGGCTTGCGCGGCGCAAGCGTCGCGAGCCGCGCGAGATCGCGTCCGTCCCCGACGAGGCCGAGCACGTACAGCGCGCCCAGGCGCGCCGACGGTTCGTCGGGCGTGGCGGCGAGGCGCTGCTCGAGCGCCGCGCGCAGCGCGTCGTCCGGGTTGCGCGCGAGCGCGGAGAGCAGCAGCCCGCGCTGCGGGTCGCTGAGGATCTGCGCCGCATCGTCCTTGACCACCTCGGGCACGCGCCCGCGCAGCAGGATGTCGAGCTCGGCCGGAAGCGCGTCGCGCCCGGCGTCGACCAGCCGCTGCAGCAGCGCGGGACCTGCGGCCGGACCGCCGCGGCGCGACTCGCGCAGCACCGCGGCGATGCGCAGGTGCTCGCGGGTCACGGGCCAGGTCCAGCCGGGCTTGCGGGAGACGAGCTCCTGCTCGTCCGTCGCGGTCGACGGCTCCCCGGCGACCGACGCCGGCGCGAGGAGGAGCGGAACGAGCCAGGCGAGCAGGCAGGGGACGATGCGCAGGGGGTGTCGTTGCACGGATGCTGCTCTCAGTGCTGGAAGGGGACTTCGCGCCAGGCGACGGTCTCGTAGGTCACGCCGCCGCTGGACAAGGCCGACCCCAGGTGCTCGTCGTAGTGGAAGAACGAGTTGCTGTCGACGTCGAGGGCGCGCGCCATCAGCGAGCCGTAGAGCGAGAAGTTGCTGTCGAGCGTGATGCGCGCGTTGGGCGCGTAGACCACGCCGTAGATCGACGAGTTGGAGCTGATGCTGACCGTATCGAGCTGCACGTTGATCTCGGGGTTGATCACGTTGTCGCTGAGCAGGTTCAGGCGCAGGTTGGCCGGGTTCTTGCTCAGCGCGAACATGTTGGAGTTCGAGTCGAGGATGAAGTTGTCGATCACGTAGACCGTCACCGGCCCGTTGGTGTCGTCGACCTTCAGGAAGCAGTTCGAGTCCATCTGCAGGTTCGAGATCACGATCTCGCCCGGCCCGGTCAGCGTGAGCGTCTTCGTGTTCTTGATGCGCACCGTCCCGTAGGTGCGGTTGCCCGCAGGGATCGTGGTGTTCGAGTTGACGACGACGTTCCCGTACGAGGTGTAGGTCGGCACGTTGATCGAAGGGAACTCGACCAGCGAGTTGTTCGGTGCCGTCGAGCCGGTCACGACCGCGTTGTCGTGCAGCACGACCGAGTGGCTCGGACCCGGCGTCGCATCGCCCCAGACCTTGGCGTTGGAGTCGAGCGTGATGCCGCCGTTCGAGCCGATGTCTCCGTTGGTGTGGCCGTGGGCGTCCGAGCCGCTGCCCGAGACCTGCGAGGCGTAGGTGCCCAGGCTCGAGTCGTAGCTGTCGGCGCGCGCGTTGGAGTCCATGTGCATCGACTCCTTGCCGAACATCGCGAAGCGCCACATCGTGTTCGGCACGGCGCGCACGACGAGCTCCTGGCTGGTGCCCGTGCCGTTCTCCAGGCCGCTGGCCGTGAGGCGAGTCAGGTTGCCGCCGAGGTCGATGGCCGAGACCCAGAAGCGCCCGCCGCCCCAGGCGACCGGCTGCGTGGCCGTGCCGAGCGTGCCGCTCTGGCCGCAGGACATGCGGTACATCGCCTGGGAAAGCCCGGCCTGGCACACGTAGTTGGCCTGGCTCGCGCGCAGCTCCGCGCCCTGCTCGAGCCGGCTGCTCAGGCTGACGGAGATCATCGCCGTGGCCAGTGCGCCGAGCGCCGTCACGCTCAGGATCACCATCGCCAGGGCCGTGCCGCTCTCGCCGCTCGCCGTCGTGTTCGTCTGCCGGATCTTCATGGTCGCCCCCGCCTTCCTTCGTGCCTAGTTGTGCAACGCGATCGACGTCTGCAGCGTCGAGGTCGCGATCTGTCCCTTGCCCATCGGCTTCTCGAGCGTCAGACGCACGGTCAGGAGGTCCCCGATGCGGTTGATGTTGAAGCCCGCCTCGTCGACCAGGCCGTTGCCGTTGTCGTCGATGGCGTTGACCGTTTCGCCGCCGGCCAGCTCGGGGATGCCGCTGCAGATCGTCACCGAGCGCGCGTTGACCGTGCCGAAGTCGCGAGTGAGCACCAGCGCACGCTCGTCGACCAGACCGTCGCCGTTGTCGTCTAGCCCGTTGTCGATCTCGCCCGCGGCCAGCTGCAGCTGCAGGTGGCGCGGCGAATCCCACGTGACGGTGCCCGCGTTCGAGACGTTGCTCGGATGCTGGTAGGTCAGCGAGCTCGTGCCGAAGCTGGTCGACGGGTCCGGGAAGAGCAGGCTGTGCCCGACGCCCTCGAGCTCCTCGGCCACGCGGTCGAGGTTGCGGCGGCACTCCGACTCGATCTCCTCCTGCGCGACCGAGACGCGCGACGCATCGCGGCTGCGCATCTGCACCACGCCCATCGCGCCCAGCAGCAGGCTGAGCGCGGCCGCGGCGATGACCAGCTCGACGATCGTGAAGCCGCCGCGCGTGCGACGAGTCTGTTGCCTGACGTGCATCAGTAGTTCCCCAGCAAGGTTCGGAGCTCGACCACGCCCTTGCCGCCCGCGCCCTCCCACTGGACGCGGACGCGCACGGGCAGGACTTTGTAGGTGGTGGAATAGTCGGCGGTCGTGCTGATCAGGCCGTCGCCGTTGAGGTCGCGCGGCATGCCCAGGATCGTGTCCACCGTGTTCTCGCGCAGGACGCCGGGCAGGCCCGCCGGCGTCGGGATGATCACCTCGCCCGGCATGCCGTCGGGATCGTCGCTGCGCGCGCGCAGTCCCGGGACCGCGAAGTTCTTGCCGGGAGCCGTGCCGGGACCGCCCGGATCGTCGTTGGGATCGCCGTTGTAGACGCGGAAGGCCTCGGCGAAGGCCTGGGCCTGGAGGCCTTCGAGCACCTGGCGCGCGGCCTGCGTCGCGCGTCCGGCTTCGCGCGTGTACTGCTGCGAGCGCTGCAGGGAGATCAGTGCCTGGGCGAAGCCCAGCACCGCGGTGACCAGCACCACGACGCCGATGGCGATCTCGACCAGCGTCATGCCGGTGCGAGAGCGCCCGCGGATCTTCGACCCGACCACCGATTGCCTCATGTCCTGCCTGCCTTGCGGCGACTGCCGTGCCGCAGCGGATCCTTCGGCGGAGGGGGTGGGAAGGGTTGACCCTAAAAGCGATTTCCTAGTGAGCGCGAGCGCACGCCGGACGCGACAGGCGCTGTCCTGCCGGGCACCCGGGCGCTCAGCGGAATGCGGGTGCGTCGCTCCGCGCGCCCGAGAGCACGTAGGCGAAGAGATCGAGGACCTCCTCGCGCTGCAGCACGTCGAGCAGCCCCTGCGGCATCGGCGAGAGCTTGCTCAGCGAGCGCTCGGCGACCTCGTCCTTCGCGATCTCGACGTCCTGCTCGACCGGGGCGGCGACGTGCAGCACGAGCGTGCGGGCGTCCTCGCGCTCGACGCGGCCGACGATCAGGCGCTCGTCCTTCGTGAGCACCTGCGTCTCGGCGTACTGGTCGGCGACGGCGGCCGAGGGGTGCAGCACCGCCTCGAGCAGGTCGCGCTCGGAGAAGCGCGCGCCTGCGCCGGTCAGGTCGGGCCCGCGGTTGCCGCCCTCGTTGGCGATGCGGTGGCATTCGAAGCAGCGCGCGTGCGTGAAGGCGCGCTTGCCGCTCTCGAAGTCGCGGCCGCGGCGCACGTCGGCGAGCCAGGGCGCGAGCTCGGCGTCGTTGTAGCGCGCGACGATCTCCGTCGGCGCGCCGGCCGGCCGCGGCGGCACGGGCTCGTCGAGCAGCGTGCCCAGCGCGCGCCGCTCCTCGGCGGAGAGCGTCTCGATCGCCTTGGCGCGCAGGTGACGCAGGTAGCCGGCGAAGCTCGCGCCACCAGCCCACAGGAGCGTCGAGCGGTTGAGCCAGGTGAAGAAGCGCCGGCGCAGGCTCTCGTTCCAGCCGTTCTTCGCCGCACGCAGCGGCCAGCCGTAGGCGAGCGAGCGCGTCGAGAGGTTCTCCTGCTCGGCGCGCTCGAGCGCGAGCGGCACGACGGCCGGCTCGCCCAGCACGACCAGCATCTCGATCAGCGCGCGATCGCTCTCGAGCTCGCCGCTGGGCAGGAGCTTCAGGAAGCGCTGCCGCACGCGGCGCGCAAGCGGCTCGGGCGGCGCACCGGCGCGCGCAAAGGCCATCTGCCAGGCGCGCACGGCCTGGGCGCGCTCCTCCGCACTCCAGCGCTCGATCGGCAGCGCGTCGAGCTCGCGGTAGAGCCGCTCGGCCGAGTTCCTCCCGTCGGCGCGAGCCAGCGCGAGCAGGAGCTGCACGCGCGCGCGCGGCGCGAGCTCGCGGTCGAGCTCGCCGCTCCAGCTGGCGAGCGGGCGCTTCTCGAGCACGCTGCGCGCGGCGCCGCACAGGAAGGGATCCTCGGAGGCGAGCGCGCTCTCGATCTCGCGCCGCGGCAGCGCCGCGCTGCCCAGCTGCAGCGCCTCGAGGGCGCGCCGCCGCTCGCGCGCCTCGCGCCCGGCGGGCCGGACCGTGTTCGTCGCCTGCGCCTCGCCGCTCCAGCGCACGCGATAGAGCGCGGAGCTCGTGCGGCGTCCGCCGATCGCGAAGTACAGCGCGCCGTCGGGGCCGAAGAGCAGGTCCGTCACCGGCAGCGGCCGGCCGCTGGCGAAGACCTGCCAGCTGCCGCCCCAGCTCGAGCCCTGCGGATCGAGTTCGACCGAGAGGATGCGCCCGTAGGCCCAGTCGCCGACGAAGAGCCGCTCGTGCCAGGGCGCGGGGAAGTTCGAGCGCCGTGCGAACGCGACGCCCGTGGGCGAGCCCAGCCCGACGTCGACCGCGGGCGGCCAGCTGTCGGGCACGCTCGCCGGGAAGACGCCCGAGCCGCTGCGCCAGCCGAACTCGGTGCCGGGCGCCAGGTGCAGGACGCGCGTCGGCCGGTACCAGGGCAGGCCGACGTCCCACTCCATGTCGGAGTCGTACGTGAAGGCCTCGCCCTCGGCGTCGAAGTCGAAGTCGTACGCGTTGCGCATGCCGGCCGCGACGAGCTCCCACTGCTTGCCGTCGCGATCCGTGCGCGCGAGCCAGCCGCCCGGCGCGCGGATGCCCACGGCGTGTCCGCCCGGATCCTCGCAGCGCGGCAAGAGATCGTCCTCGCCCCAGAACGGCGCGAGGCGCGAGTTCGACAGCGGCGCCGGCAGCGAGGTGTGGTTGCCCGCGAGCACGTACAACGACTGCGCGTCGGGGCCGAGCACGATCGCGTGCGGGCCGTGCTCGCCGCCGCGCTCCTCGAACTTCGAGAGCAGCTCGACCCGGTCGAGCTGGTCGTCGCCGTTCGAGTCGCTGGCGCGGTAGAGCCCGCTCGCGAACTTCTCGCCGTGGGTGACGACGGCGTAGAGCGAGTCGAAGGCCCACAGGAGCCCGTGCGCCTCGCCCAGCTCGATCGGAACGCGCTCGACCTGGCTGGTCGAAGCGTGATCCGGCGCGAGCGTCAGGCGGTAGAGCGCGCCGTACTGGTCGCTGGCGTACACGCGTCCCTTCGCGTCGAAGGCGAGCGCGACCCACGAGCCCTCGAGCGCCTTGGGCACGCAGTACACGCGCTCGATCGTGAAGCCGGGCGGCACGTGGATCTCGGCCGGATCGAGCGTGCTCGAGGCCATGTAGTCGCGCGCGGCAGGTTGCGCGCCCCACGGTGCGCAGCCCAGCGGTCCGACGACGGCTGCGGAGTGCGTGCCGGCCGGCGCGTCGGCCGCGGAGAGCCAGCCGTTCGGCGGCGGCTCGTCGCTCGCGCGCCAGCTTCCATCGCTGAGGATGCGGCGCGTCGTGCCGTCCTCCAGCTCGCAGACGAGCTCCATCCACGCGCCCGCGGCATCGCCCTGGTTCGAGGCGTGCACGACGAGCTCGTGCGCGCCGGCGGCGAGCCCGGCCTCGATCTCGTCCTTGACCGGGTGCTCCCACTCGTCGCCCGCGAGCACGAGCTCGCCGTCGATCTCGGCCGTGAACGAGTTGTCGACCGAGCCGGCGATGCGCACCTTGCGCGCGCGCGCGGCGAGCTCGAAGCGCGTGCCCAGCCAGGCGTCGCGGTTCTCGCGCGCCGGGAGCGAGGACCAGATCCAGCGCGGGCCGTCGGCGGCGGCGCGCGGGGCGGAGCCCGCGACCGCCGGCGGCGCAGCGGCGGGCTGCGCGCCCGCGGGACCGTCCAGGCGCACGAGCTGCAGGTTGCGGAACTGCACCTTCATCGGCATGCCCTGGTGCAGCTGCAGCGCGAGGTTGCCCGTGCCCGCGGCGTGCGCGGGGTCGCGGTCGATCAGCGTGCAGGTGTTCCAGCCGTTGATGGCGAGGTCGATGCGCGGGCCGACGGCGCGGATGCGGTAGGTGTTCCAGTCGTGCACGCGCACGTGGCCGAGGATCTCGCCCGCGTCGCCGAAGGCGATCTGCGTGCGCTCGCCCTGCTCGTCGTAGCTGACGAGCTGTCCGCGCGTCGCCACCACGCCGCGGCCCTCCTGCTCGTACAGGCAGCCCGACCAGTTGGGACCGTCCTCGAGGTCGGCCTGGTAGCCGGCGACGTCGAAGGGGCCCGCGCCGCGGCTGCGGAACTGCACGCCCGAGTTGCCGCCCACGAGCTTGAACTCCAGCGTCAGCTCGAAGTCGCCGACCGGCGCGCCGGTCCAGACGAGGTAGTTCGTGCGCTGCGCGAGGTGCTGCGGCGTGCTCTCGCCGGTCAACAGGCCGTCCTCGACGTGCCAGAAGCTCGTGTCGCCCTGCCAGCCGTCGAGAGAGCGGCCGTCGAAGAGCGTCTGGGGAGCGGGAAACTGGGCCGCCGCGCTCGCGAGGGACAGCGGCAGCGCGACGAGGGACGGGAGTAGGGGGTGCATGCGTTCAGTTCTTGCGCGCGCGCCGCAGCTCGTCCTGCTCCTCGCGCGAGATCGGACGGGTGCCGGACGCGCGCTCTTCGCGCAGGATCTCGCGCTCCTCGGCCGGCGAGACGCCCAGCGAGATCGGCTGGTCGAAGGTGTGGCCGAGGTAGACCTCCTTGACGCGCTCGTCGTTGATCAGCTCGTGCGCGCTGCCTTCGCAGAGGATCTGGCCTTCGGCGATCACGTAGGTGCGGTCGGTCGACTTGAGCGTCTCGCGCACGTTGTGGTCGGTGATCAGGATGCCCAGGTTCTTCGCGCGCATCTGCTCCAGCAGGCCCTGGATCTCCTGCACGTTGATCGGGTCGACGCCGGCGAAGGGTTCGTCGAGCAGCAGGATCGAGGGCCGCGTCGCCAGCGCGCGCGAGATCTCCAGGCGCCTGCGCTCGCCCCCCGAGAGCGTCTCGGCCAGGCTCTCGGCGAGGTGCGTCAGCTCGAGCTCCTCCATCAGGCGCAGCGCCTCGGCGTGGCGCTCCTTGCGCGAGAGCGGCATCGTCTCGAGCACGGCCAGCAGGTTGTCGCGCACGCTCAGGCGGCGGAAGATGCTCGGCTCCTGCGGCAGGTAGCCCATGCCCAGCCGTGCGCGCTGGTACATCGCCAGGCGCGAGCACTCGCGGCCGCCGAGCAGCACCACGCCGCGATCGGGCTTGATCAGCCCGACGGTCATGCGGAAGCTCGTGGTCTTGCCCGCGCCGTTGGGCCCGAGCAGGCCGACGATCTCGCCCGCGCTGACGCGGAACGAGACGCCCTTGACGACCTTGCGACGCCGGAAGCTCTTCTCGAGGCCGTCGACCTCGAGCAAGGTCTGGCCGACGGCTGCGGGGGCGGGGCTCATGCGCCCAGCATAGGGAGTGCGGAGCTCGATCCGCAGTCCGTCAGGGAGCTGTTCGGGTTTGTGGAGAAGCTGTGGGGAAGCGTGGGCAGCACGACGTGACGTGCGGCCGAGCTCGGACCCGCCGGACGGAAGCGGGACGCGAGATCCTCTCCTGCGCTTTGCACCGTGGCTCGCGATGTCGACGCAAGCAGTTGGACTGGCAACGGCTTGTGCGCGCGCTCGGAGAAGTTCACACGCGGACCATGGACGAGCCGCAGCTTCCCGCTCTCGGGATGCTCTCCGGACTCGCGCTCCGGCTCGAGCAGAAATCGCTTGCAGGCCGTGTGGATAACCGCACGCGCGACGCACCCGTCGCGGGCGCGGCCGAGCGCGCTCAGCGCGCCCACTTGAGGCGCCACACGCCCATGCCGTCGAAGGGCCAGTTGGGCCAGAAGACCAGGACGGCGCGCCCGACGATCAGCTCGCGCGGGACGAAAGGCGCCGGGATCTGCTCGCCGCGCCTGGCCTCGGCCTGCAGGAAGGTGTGCAGCTCGCCCCATTCGTCCCGGAAGAACAGGCGCTGGGCCCCGCTCTCGTCCTTCGCGCGCTTGGGGTTGCCGCTGGGGTCCTGGCCGGAGAAGTCCTCGCGGCTGTTGCCGCGCACCCACTGGCCGTTGGTCCCCGGCCACTGGAACTGCAGCAGCGACCACTCGCGGCTGTCCGCCGAGTCCTGCGTGTTGTCGCCCAGCATCACGTAGTGCCCGGGCGGGATCGTGAACTCGGTCGTGCCGCGCTCGGAGGTGTAGTAGATGTCGCGCCAGCCCTCGAGGCCGTCGAAGGTGGCCGCACCTTCGACGTGCAGCGTGATCGAGGAGCGCTGGTCGCTCGTGCCGGGGATCTCGAGCTCGACGTGCGTCGACCCGAAGTCGAGCTCGAGCAGGTCGTCCATGTTCTGCGCAGAGAACGAGATCGACTGGCCGGCGACGAGGCGCTCGCCCCCGGCGGCCCTGGCCGCGAGCTTGAGCTCGTCGCCGCTGGTGCTGATGCCGGCGTGCGCGTCGGCCGGCGCGGCCGGGCCGGGCAGCTCGAAGTCGTAGGTGCGCGCGCCCTCGCGCAGCTGGATCACGACGCGCTTGCAGCTCGCATCGGCCACGACCTTGCCCGTCAGGCGCAGGTCGCCGACGGGATTGGAGCCCGAGAGCTGCATGTGGCGCATGCGGTCGTTGGCGCGCGTGATCTCCTCGCCCATGCGGCCGGGATAGCCGTCGACGTAGTGGTCGACGACGCTCTTGCCGTCGTAGGGCAGCTGGATCGAGCCGTCGCCGCGCGCCTCGACGTGTGCGCGGCCTTCGATCGTCCAGTTCTTCGCGCCGGCGTCCGGCTTCCAGGTCGCAAAGCGCGGATCATGCCGGTCGAAGAACTTCCACTGCGCCTCCTGCACGGGCTTGGGCCGGCGCAGGACCTTCCACTCCTCCGCAGCGCTCTTGCGCGTCCACAGGTCGCCGTCGTGCACGCGGAACTGCTCGCCGGGCATGCCGCACAGACGCTTGATGAAGTTCTTCGAGCGGTCGAGCGGGTACTTGAAGACCACGATCTCGAAGCGCTCGGGGTCGCGCAGGTGGTACGAGAGCTTGTCGACCAGGATGCGGTCGAAGATGCCCGTCTCGTCGTTGCCCATCAGCGTGGGCTGCATCGATCCGGTCGGGATCTTGTACGCCTCGACGATGAAGTACTTGAGCATCACCGCCATGACGATCGCCATCGTCACGGCCTCGATGTTGTCGCGCCACGGGCGGCGGTGGTGCGGCTTCTTGTCGTCCTTCTTGGCGTTCACGAAGCGGCCAAGCCTAGCCCCTCGATCCGGCGGCGCAACGCCCGGCACGCTTCCGCGATTCGTCCGCGCGGATGCTTGACGCCGCGGTCGCGCCGGCCTGGAGTCGGGGTTCATGGCGACACCCTCCCTGTTCCGCGCGACCGATCGCGAGGCCCTCCTGGCGCGGCTGCGCGCGCTCCGACCCGATTCCTCCCGCCAGTGGGGCAAGATGCAGCCGGCGCAGATGCTCGCGCACTGCCAGGTGGCGCTGCGCGTCGCGCTGGGGGATCAGAAGCTCAAGCGCGGCCTGATCGGGATCCTCTTCGGCGGGCTGGCGAAGAAGAAGCTCCTGGCGGAGAAGCCCTGGGACCGGAACATGCCGACCGCGCCGGAGTTCAAGGTCGCGGGCAGCGGCGACCTCGAAAAGGAGCGCGAGGCGCTGCTCGCGCTGGTGAAGCGCTTCGGCGAGGGCGGCCCGGCGGCGGTGACGAAGGAGCCGCACCCCTTCTTCGGCGCGCTGACCCTCGAGCAGTGGGACATGCTGCAGTGGAAGCACCTCGACCACCACCTGCGGCAGTTCGGGGTCTGAGATGCTCGCACGTCTCCTGCTGTTCGTCCTCGGCTGCTGCGCCGCGATCGCTTGTCGCGCTCCCGCGGCGGCAGATCCGCGCGTCGCGCCCTCCGACCTCGACCGGCTCGCGGGAGGCTCCTGGAGCGGATCGCTGACCTACCTCGACTACACGAGTGGCCGCTCCACCCAGCTGCGCGCCGCGCTGGAGGTCGAGCGCAAACCGGGCGCGAGCCGGGTCTGGGTGCTCAAGCTCGCCTTCGCCGACGAGCCCGGCGCCGACGGCGAGAGCGAGCTCGTGCTCTCCGACGACGGCCGCTCGCTCGACGGCGAGACGGTGATCGAGCGTCGCGAGCTCGAGGACGGCCTGCTGTGCATCGTCACGCAGGCGGAGGGGCAGGACGACGAGAAGCCCGCGACGCTGCGGCACGTCTACCGCGTCGGCGCGCGCGAGGCCTCGGCGCAGAAGCTCGTGCGGCCGCAGGGCGCGAGCGGGTTCTTCGAGCGCAACGTGTACCGCTGGAGGCGGTGAGGCCCCGCGCCTACTCGCGCCGTCGCAGGCTGCGGATCACGGCGGAAGCGCTCGCGAGATCGGCTTCGTCGTCGAAGTAGGCCGAGACCTGCAGCACGTTTCCGCGCGACCAGACCAGCGCCAGGAGGGCGGGACGACGCTTGTCCGCGACGCTCGAGTCGACGCGGAACATCGTGCGCCAAGAGTCGTCGTCCTGCTCGCGCACGACGTCGCGCGCGCCGGGCGGGAGGTTGCCCTCGAGGTGCGAGCGCAGGCTCGCCGATTCCTGTTCGTTCGTGCTCCAGCCCTGCATCCAGAAGGTGAGGCCCGGCCGCCAGATCACCATGTTCTCGCCCTCGATGCGGCGCTTGAAACGCATCGCGAAGCTGGCGGTCCAGTTGCCGTCGAGTGCCGTCTCGCCCTGCGCGTCGGGGATCGTGAAGACGTTCGCCTCGGGCACGGAGCAGGGCTTCCAGCGCACGAGTTCTCCGCCGGGGCCGCGCTCGTACACGGAGCCGACGGGCTGATCGAGGAAGCGGACGACGCCCGCGTCGAGGTTCGCGATCGTGTTCACGTCGTAGAGGCCCCAGTTCTCCTCGTTCGCGCAGTACTCGTCGGACTCGACGCCCTCGACGAAGCGCCAGCCGCTGTCCCCGGTCTCGTCCGAGGGCTCCCGGTACATGAACCCGATGCGCGCGCCGTCGACGGTGATCCGATCCGTGGCCAGGCACCAGCCGCGGTGGGTGACGATGTCGCGGAGCTGCTCCTTCGGAATGCGGAACTGCTTCGCACTCATGGAGGCCCGGAGGAGCCGCTCCCCCTACTTCGCGTCCTCTTCGTCGTCCCCGAGCACCGCGAGGAAGGCCTTCTGCGGGATGTCGACGTTGCCGATCTGGCGCATGCGTCGCTTGCCTTCCTTCTGCTTCTCGAGCAGCTTGCGCTTGCGCGTCACGTCGCCGCCGTAGCACTTGGCCGTGACGTCCTTGCGGAAGGCCGAGATCGTCTCGCGCGCGATGATGCGGCTGCCGATGGCGGCCTGCAGCGCGATCTCGAACTGGTGGCGCGGGATCTCCTTGCGCATCTTCTTGATCGCGGCGCGGCCGCGGCGCTCGGCGTGGTCCTTGTGCACGATCGTCGTCAGCGCGTCGACTTCCTTGGTGTTGACCAGGATGCGCAGCTTGACGAGCTCGCTCGGGCGGTAGCCGCTGATGTCGTAGTTGAGCGTGCCGTAGCCGCGCGTCGAGCTCTTGAGCTTGTCGAAGAAGTCGTAGATCAGCTCCGCCAGCGGCACGTCGTAGACCAGCTGCACGCGCGTGGGCGAGAGGTGCTCCTGGCGCACGTAGGTGCCGCGGTGGTCCGAGGCGATCTGCATCACGTTGCCGATGAACTCGGTCGGCGTGAGGATGTTGACGCGCGCGTAGGGCTCGAGCAGCTCCTCGAAGGAGTCGGGGTTGGGCAGCTGGCCCGGCGAGTGGATCTCGCTCTCCTTGCCGTCCTTCGTGCGGATGCGGTAGGTGACGGTCGGCGCCGTCTGGATCATGTCGAGGTCGTGCTCGCGCTCGAGGCGCTCCTGCACGATCTCCATGTGCAGGAGGCCGAGGAAGCCGCAGCGGAAGCCGAAGCCGAGCGCGTCGGAGGTGATCGCCTCGAAGGAGAAGCTCGAGTCGGAGAGGCCGAGCGTCTCGAGGCCTTCGCGCAGGCCCTCGAAGTCCCCCGAGTTGGTCGGGAAGAAGTCGGCGTAGACCATGTGGACCGGCGGCCGGTAGCCCGGCAGCATCTCCACCTTGGGTCCCTTGTGCACGCTCATCGTGTCGCCGATGCGCACGTCGCCGAGGGTCTTGATGTTCGAGATGAAGTAGCCGACCTCGCCCGGGCCGAGCTCGCCGCAGCGGCGCATCTCGGGGTGGAAGCGGCCGATGTCGATCGCCTCGTAGACCTTCTTGTTGCCGAGCATCTCGATCTGCTGGCCCTCGCGGATCGTGCCGTCGATCACGCGCAGGTAGACGATGATGCCGCGGTACTCGTTGTAGACCGCGTCGAAGATCAGGCAGCGCAGCGGGTCCTCGGGCTTGCCCTTGGGCGGCGGGATCTGGCGCACGATGCGGTCGAGCAGGTCCGGCACGCCGACGCCGCTCTTGGCCGAGACGCGCGCCGCGTCGGCGGCGTCGATGCCGATCGAGTTCTCGATCTCCTCGCAGACCTGGTCGGGCCGCGCATGCGGCAGGTCGATCTTGTTGACCACCGGCAGCACGGTCAGGTTGGCGTCGATCGCGAGGTAGGCGTTCGCCACCGTCTGCGCCTCGACGCCCTGGCTCGCGTCGACGAGCAGCAGCGCGCCCTCGCAGGCCTGCAGCGACTTCTGCACCTCGTAGTTGAAGTCGACGTGCCCGGGCGTGTCGATCAGGTTGAGCTCGAAGACCTCGCCCTGGAACTTGTGCTGGATCGTGACGGCCGAGGCCTTGATCGTGATGCCGCGCTCGCGCTCGAGGTCCATCGAGTCGAGCAGCTGGGCGCGCATCTCGCGCTTCTCGACGGCGCCGGTCACTTCCATGAGGCGGTCCGCGAGCGTCGACTTGCCGTGGTCGATGTGCGCGATGATGCAGAAGTTGCGGATGTGCTGGGTGTCCAAGGCGGTCGCGTCCGGGGTGGCGAGCCGCACATGGTATCCGAAAGCGGGCTGCGAAGAAGGGCGGGGCCGGCCCGTTCGGACCGGCCCCGCCCGGCGCGGCTCGCGCTCAGCCGTTCACCACTGCACCTGCAGCGCCGAGGTGATGTTGAAGGTCGCCGGCGAGGCGCAGCCGACGCTCGCCGGGTCGCGGTAGTAGACCTGGTAGGCGCGCTTCTCCCCGGCACCGATCGGCGCACCGAGCGTCTGGCAGCGCGTCTTGATGCTCGGATCACCCGCCTCGGGGAAGCCGCGGTTGCCGCTGCCGTTGACGGTCTTGACCGAGAGGCGCAGCAGCTGGCCGCTGGCACAGCGCACGCCGTCGCCGAAGGCGGCGCCCACGGCGTTCGAGAGCGCTCCCTGCAGGAAGACGCACGTGGCGCCGGGCTTCATGCCCGCACCCGCGATCGAGACGTTGTCCGCATCGGGGTCGCCCTGTCCGTCGATCCACCCGCCGCCGCTGTTGACCGAGTTGTTGCAGCCCGCCGACGTGCCCAGCGGCGCGTTGCCGCAGGGGCAGGGGATCGTCTGCCCCGAGCCGGGCGAGCAGAAGTGCGCGAAGGGATCCGAGTTCATGCGCGCCCCGTAGATGTCGCCCTGCCCGCCCGCGCTGCCGCGGGCGACCAGGAGTGCGCGCCGCGGCGTTCCCGTGTCGCTGCGCGTCGTGCACAGGCGGATCTGCTCCTCGATGTTGGGCGTGGCGAAGACGGTCTGGTAGACGCCCGCGACGGAGAGCTGGTGGCCGGTCATCACGACCGTCGACTCGTACACGTCCGTGTCGCTGGTCGACGCGCCGGCGAGCTCCGTCCAGGCCACGCTCCAGTCGCGTCCGTCGCTGTCGCAGGCCGACTGCAGCTGCATCTGGCCCGTCAGGCCGCCGACCGCGGCGACGAGGTCGATCGCATCGATCGTCGAGGGGCCGCTCATCGCGCGCACGACGATCGTCGAGTCCGCGCCGAGCGTCGGCACCCGCGTGTAGCTCAGGAGCACGGTGCGCAGCGAGTCGTCGAGCGGCGAGGAGACGCTCGGCGAGTAGGTGATCGCGCTGGTCGTGTCGATCGGGTAGGTCGGGTCGCTGATGATGCCGTCCCAGTGCACGCGCGTGCCGAACAGGTCGAAGCCGAAGAGACCCGTGGTGCGGCTCCAGACGATCGTCCAGTCCTGCGACGAGACCGGCGCGCCGCCGTCGGTCTTCGAGATCACGGGCTCCTGGTCGAAGGTGCCGCCGGAGTTCTCGAGGATCACGGGCGTCGTGCCCTGCAGCGTCCCGTCGCTCGCGATCAGGCGGCCGTAGATGTCGTGGTCGCCCGCGCCGAAGGCCAGCTCGTAGGCGACGAAGTAGTAGGTCGGGCCGACCCCGAGGTTGTCTCCGCCGACGACGGGGTTGGTCAGGTCGAGGGACGAGTCGTGGATCAGGAAGGGCGTGCCCATCGCGCCCGCGTTCGAGACGAGCCGGCCGTGGATGTCGCGCGTGCCGCCCGTGGCCGAGCCCTGCTGCGTGACGCACAGGAAGTTGTCGGCGAGGCCGTTGTTCGCGACGCGCGGGTGCGCGACGTTCGTGCTGGTGAAGTCGATGTAGTCGGCGGAGCCCGTCGCGCCGCCGTTGGCGTCGAGCAGGATCCAGAACACGTCGTGGTCGGTCGCGCTGAAGACGCGCTCGAGCACGACCAGCTGGCGCTGCGAGCTCTCGTCCCAGGCGACGTCGGGCGAGAGGTCGTCGGCCGCCGTGCCGGTGATCGCGTAGTTGCCCAGGAAGGGGTCGATCGTCAGCGCGCCGTGCGCCGCGGCGAGCGTGCTGGCGGGCACGACGATCTCGATCGCGCCGTCCTTCCAGGAGGTCGGCGCCGCAGCGCGCGTGCCGTGCGCGTCGAGCGTGACGGCGCTCGAGTAGCTCATCCCGCCGAACTCGTTGCCGAAGACGAGGCCATCGGCGCCGCTGCCGGGCACGAGCTCGGTCTCGAGCGCCAGGCGCACGACGAGGTCACCGGCGAAGGCGTGCTGGTCGAAGACGAACAGCTGCTCGACGCCGCGCGGCGAGAGCTCGTAGACCTCGCGCACGGGGCCGCGCTCGTAGCTGACGCGTTCCCCGTGGCGCTGCGGCAGTGCCGCCGCATCGAATCCGAGCTCGACGCCGCCAGCGCGGATCGAGCTCATGCGGAAGCGAACGGGGTAGTTCTGCGGCGCGTCCGACCCGAGGAAGGGGATGTACGTCGCGCCGCCGCCGTCGAAGCGCGCCTTGTAGCCCTCCGCGCGGGCCCACAGCGCGCCTTGCGCATCCGTGTGCCACCAGACGCGTTCGGCATCGACGCCGCCGTGCCAGCCGCGCTCGCCGAAGAGCGGCTTGGCGGCGTCGGGGACGTGGGCCGGGCGCGGGTGCTGCGGTTGCGCGATCACGGCCTGCTGCGAGAGCGGCGGCGCGACCTTGGTGTCGACCATCGCCGGAAGCGGGCGGGGGAGCTTGGATTCCTGCGCGAGCGCCGTGGCGCTCGAGGCAAGCGGAACGAGACAGAGGGACAGGAATGACTTGGAGTTCATGGAGTTCTGCTCCGGGAGCGGGGTTGGAGCGCTCCAGCGGGGGCAGAGGTCCAGGCGACGCTGCGAGCCGAGCGTGGCGCGGGTTCCGGGAAAAGGTCGGGCTGAGCGCCTGTGATAGGTTTGAACGCGCATGCACTCCTCGGGTCGAGAGCTGATCCGCGAGGCCTCGCGGGGAAGCGAGCCGGCGATCGGTGCGCTGCTCGAGCGCCACCTCCCCGGCCTGCTGGCCTTCGTGCGCGCGCACGCGGGCAAGCAGCTGCTCGAGCGCGACGCGAGCATGGACCTCGTGCAGTCGGCCTGCCGCGAGGTCCTGCAGGACCTCGGCCAGCACGACTACCGCGACGAGGCCGGCTTCCGGCACTGGCTGTTCCTGGCCGCCGAGCGCAAGATCCTCGACCGTGCGCGCTACCACGGCCGCGACAAGCGCGCCGGCGCCGCGGCCTTCAGCCCCAGCCAGGCCGAGGAGCGCGCGCTGCTCGCGGGCTACAGCGGCATCTGCACGCCCAGCCGCGACGCGATCGCGCGCGAGGAGCTGCAGCGCGCCGAGGCGGCCCTGGCCCGCCTCTCCGACGAGCACCGCGAGGTGATCGTGCTCTCGCGCATTGTCGGCCTCTCGCACGCGCAGATCGCGGAACGCAGCGGGAAGAGCGAGGTCGCCGTGCGCAGCCTGCTGCACCGCGCGCTGGCGCGATTGGCACTCGAGATGGGCGAGGAGCCGGCGGGGAATTGAGATTCCCGACGCGCGACGGATTCACACCTCGCGCAACACTCCCGGCAGCCTCCGTGCGAATTCCCGCAAGGCCCTCCCGCGGTGGCTGACGGCGGCCTTCTCGTCGGGTTCGAGTTCGGCGAAGCCCTTCTCGCTCTGCGCGAAGCCCGGCTCGGTGAAGAGGAAGAGCGGGTCGTAGCCGAAATCGTGCGTCCCGCGCGGCGACTCGAGGATCCGCCCGCGCGCGGTGCCCTGCACCTGCAGCGCCACCGATCCGTCGGGACGGGCCAGCGCCAGCGCGCAGACGAAGCGCGCGCCGCGGCGCTCGGGCAGCACGCCCTTCATGCGCTCGAGCAGCAGCGCGTTGTTGGCCGCGTCGTCGCCGTGCACGCCGGCGAAGCGCGCCGAGAGCACGCCCGGCGCGCCGTCGAGCGCGTCGACGAGCAGGCCCGAGTCGTCGGCGAGCGCCCACATGCCCTTGGCGCGCGCGGCCGAGACGGCCTTCTTGGCCGCGTTGCCGGCGAAGCTGGGCGCGTCCTCGACCACGTCGGGGATGCCGCCGACCTCGCGCGGGAGCACGAGCGCGAGGTCGGCCTGCCCGAGCACGCGCTCGAGCTCGGCCAGCTTCTTGGGGTTGTTGGAGGCGAGGAGCAGCTTCACGCGCGGGAGGATACTGCACGAATGAACTGCAATCGTCACGGGCGGGGGAATCGACACGGGGCGCTCGCTCATTCAGATTCGGCACTGGCTGCGCGAATCGCGACGAGGCGCTGGCTTTTTTCTGCCACCCGAGCGAACCTCCGCCGCGGATCCGTGCGTCGAATCCGTCTGCCCCGATTCCGGGGCACGACATCTCTCTCCCCAGGAGTTTCCTCCCATGCGAGCCCCCCTTGCGTGGCGGACCAGCCTGTCCGCCCTCGTCGTTTCCCTGCTCCTCGCTCCGGGTTTCGCGCAGTCGCCCCAGGACGCTGCGCAGGCGACCAGCGCCAGTCCCGAAGCGATTCCCGAGGGCTACATCGCCCCCGGACCCTTGCACCGCGTGCTGTTGCCTGCGCACGCAGAAGCGATCACACGCCTGATCGAGCGCGGCGCGGTGCTGCAGAGCGAGGACTACGGATCGTTCGTGCAGCTGGTCGTCGACGCCTCGCACGCCGGCGGCGTCGAGGGACTGCGCGCGCTCGGCGCGCAGCTCGCCGACGAGTTCACGCTGGTCGAGTTCAACGGCTTCCTGCTCGACGGTGCGCGTCCGGCGAGCACGGAGTTCCAGCTCGGCCAGCAGATCAGCGCTGACCTGCGCGCGCCCGGCGCGGCCCCGGCCGACGGCGAGTCGCGCCTGCGCATCGTGCAGTTCCAGGGCCCGGTCAAGGACGCCTGGCTCGACGAGCTGCGCGGCACGGGCGCCTTCGTCGTCACGTACGTGCCGAACAACGCCTACGTCGTGAAGACCGATCCGGTCTCGGACGCCAAGGTCAACGCGCTGCGTTCCAGCCCGGCGGTGCTCTCGGTCGCCAGCTACGAGCCGGCCTTCAAGCTGCGGACGGAGCTGCGCGCGCCGTATCTGGTCGACACGCAGCTCTACAAGGTCACCGTGCAGGTGATCGCCGACCGCGAGGGAGAGAGCTTCGCACGCTCGCTCGGATCGCGCGCCGTGGCGAGCATCGGCGAGCCGAACCCCGTGCTGAGCTACTGGAACGTCGCGCTCGAACTCGACGGCGCGAACGTCCAGGAGCTCGCCCGCGATCCGCGCGTGTTCGCGATCGAGCCGATCGGCGTGCCCGAGCTGCTCGACGAGCGCCAGGGCCAGATCATGGCGGGGAACGTCAACGCCGCGGGCTCGCAGCCCTCGGGCACAGGCTACCTCGCCTGGCTGCAGAGCCTGGGTTTCCCGGGCCAGGACCCGTTCCCGTTCTCCGTCGACGTGACCGACGACGGCGTCGACCGCGGCAGCCTCAGCGACGTCAACACCGAGTTCAAGGTCGACGGGGCCGGAGCGAGCCGGCTCACCTTCATCAACAACTACTCGGGTGACGCGACCGGCGACAGCCGCGCGGGTCACGGCAACATCAACGCCTCGATCATCGGCGGCTACAACAACCTGACCGGCAGCGCGGCCGAGGATTCGCTCGGCTACAACTACGGTCTGGGTGTCGCGCCCTGGGTGCAGCTGGGCGACTCGAAGGTGTTCAGCAACGCCGGCTCCGGCGTGTTCAACCAGCCGACGAACGTGCGCATGGCCAACGCCTACAACGCCGGCGCGCGCATCTCGTCGAACTCGTGGGGCTACACCACGGGCACGACCTACAACAGCGATTCGCAGCTGCACGACGTCGCGGTGCGCGACGCGGTCAGCGGCACGGCCGGCAACCAGGAGCTGACGATCGTCTTCGCCGCCGGCAACAGCGGCTCGGCGGCCTCGACCGTGCACCCGCCGGGAACCGCGAAGAACATCATCACCGTTGGCGCCGGCGAGAACTGGCGCATGGACGGCAGCGACGGCTGTGGCATCGCCAACAGCGGCGCCGACAACGCCAACGACATCGCCAGCTTCTCCTCGCGCGGCCCGACCTCGGACTCGCGCAAGAAGCCCGAGATCTGTGCGCCCGGCACGCACATCGAGGGCGCGGCGAGCCGCGCGACCGGCTACGACGGCAGCGGCGTCTGCAACCAGTACTACCCGGCCGGCCAGACGCTCTACGCCTGGTCCTCGGGCACCAGCCACTCGACGCCGGCGATCTCCGGTGCCTGCGCGCTCCTGCGCCAGTGGTACGCCAACAACGCGCTCGGCACGCCCAGCCCCGCGCTGCTGAAGGCCGAGATCGTCGCCAGCGCCAGCTACATGAACGGCGTCGGCGCCAACGACACGCTCTGGTCCAACAACCAGGGCTTCGGCCGCATCAACCTCGGCAGCGTCTTCGACGGCGCCTCGCGCATCCGCGTCGACCAGACACAGGTGCTCGGCACCAGCGGCGCGACCTACACGCTGAGCGGCAACGTCAACGACACCACCAAGCCGTTCCGCGTGGCGCTGGCCTGGACCGACGCGCCCGGTCCGACGACGGGCAACGCCTACGTCAACAACCTCGACCTCGAGGTCAACCTCAACGGCACGCTCTACCTCGGCAACGTGTTCAGCGGCGCCAACTCCGTCACGGGCGGCGCTGCCGACCTGCGCAACAACCTCGAGAGCGTGTTCCTGCCCGCCGGCGCGAGCGGCAGCTTCACGATCACCGTGCGCGCGACCAACATCGCGGGCGACGGCGTGCCCGGCAACGCGGACACGACCGACCAGGACTTCGCGCTGCTGGTCTACAACGGCGTCGCGGGCGCCCCGGCCCCCGACTTCTCGCTCTCCGCCGCGCCCGCCTCGCAGACGATCACGCAGGGCGGCTCGACGAACTACACGGTGACGACCAGCGCGCTGAACGGCTTCGCCGGCAACGTCACGCTCTCCGCCACGCCGGCGATCAGCGGCGTGAGCTACGCCTTCGCGCCCAACCCGGTCGCGGCGGGCGCGAGCTCGACCCTGACCGTGACCAGCACCGCGGGCGCCACGACGGGCACGCAGTCGCTGGTGATCACCGGCACGAGCGGCGCGACCTCGCACACGACGAGCGTCGGACTGACCATCAACCCGGCGGGCGGCGGCGGCAACGCCGTGCGCACCTTCTCGGCCGCGCCGGCGCTCGCGATCCCCGACAACAACACCACCGGCGTCTCGAGCACGGTCAACGTGCCCGACGCGCTGACGGTGAGCTCGCTCTCGGTCGAGACGGTGATCCCGCACCTGGCCAAGGGCGACCTCGTGGTCACGCTCACCGGTCCGGACGGCACCAGCGCGCTCCTGCACAACCGCACCGGCGGCACCACGGACAACGTCACGACGACGTTCTCCATCGCCACGACCGCGGCGCAGGCGCTGACCGTGTTCAACGGCAAGAGCACGACCGGCAACTGGACGCTCAAGGTCCAGGACCTCGCGGCCGGCAACACGGGCACCTTCTCGTCGTGGAAGATCAGCTTCAACGGCGAGCAGACCGTCAACCCGGCGCTGCCGATCCCCGACAACAACACCACGGGCGTCACCAGCACGCAGGCCTTCGCGCGAACCGGCACGGTGGCCAGCGTCAAGGTGCGCGTGAACATCACGCACACCTACAAGGGCGACCTCGAGGTGGCTCTGATCGCGCCGGACGGCACGATCGTGCTGCTGCACAACCGCACCGGCGGCTCGACCGACAACGTGCAGACCGAGTACCCGGACCTGACCGTGCCGAACCAGTCGCTCTCGCTGCTGACCGGCAAGTCGATCACCGGGAACTGGGGCCTGCGCGTGCGCGACCTCGCGGCGATCGACACGGGCACGCTGAACTCGTGGACCCTGTCGTTCACGGCGCAGTAGTGCCTTGAAGCGGCCCGGCCGTGCGAGGAGCGCGGCCGGGTGCGCGTGGCGGCGCCTGGCGACGCCCCGCGACGACGAAACGCAAGGAGCTCGCGACCAGCCGCTCAGCCGGCCGTCGCGAGCTCCTCTTCCATCCGCGCGACCCAGCGCACGGCGCTGAGGAAGGCACGGCGCAGCTCGGCCGGCGAGGGATGCTCCGCGGGCAGCTCGTCGAAGGCGCCGCGCTCGTAGGCGAGCACGTTCTCGAGCTGCCGGCCGAGCTCGCCGCTGTGGTCCAGCAGCGCGCCGCGGATCTCGGCGTGCAGCGGCAGCGAGCGCAGCACCTCGCGCAGCTCGCGGTCGAGCAGCGCGTCCAGCGTCGAGAAGAGCCCGACCGTGAACGAGCGCTGCGCCAGCGTGCTGCTCGCGCCGCGGGCGAGCTCCTCGCACATCTTGGCGCGCATCATGGTCGTCACGAGCAGCTCGCGCGGCTTGTCGTCGACGCCCGAGATCATCATCAGCGAGGCGAAGTTGCGCACGGTGTCGGAGCCCAGGTAGACCACGACCTCGCGCAGCGAGTCGATGTGGCGGCGCAGGCCGATCTGGGCCGAGTTGAGGAAGCGCACGAGCTTGAGGCTGAGCACCGGATCGCTCGAGATCGCCTCCTCGAGGTCCTCGGGCGTGGTGTCGGGGTCCTGCAGCTTGGCCATCAGGCGCAGGAGGCTGCTGCGGTCGACACTGTGCGCGCGGCTGCGCAGCAGGTCGGGCTTGGCGAAGAAGAAGCCCTGGAAGAGCTCGAACTCCAGGCGCTCCGCATCGTGGAAGGCGCGCGGGTTCTCGATCTTCTCCGCGAGCAGGCGCGCGCCGCAGGACTTGAGCCCGGCGGTGATCTGGCGCAGCTCCTCGGCCGAACGGTTGAGGCAGTCGACCTTGACGATGTCGACCAGCTGCAGGATGCCGTCGTAGCCCGCTCGCGGTCCGTTGTAGTCGTCGACCGCGAGCATGAAGCCCTGCGACTTGAGCTTGCGCAGGCCGCGCAGCACCTCGGCGTCGGGCTCGACCGACTCGAGCACCTCGAGCACGACGCGCTCGGGCGGCAGGGGCAGCGGGATCTCGCCGACGATGAACTCGCGCGTCAGGTTGACGTAGGCCGGCAGCCGGCCGACCACGCTCTCCAGGCCGAAGTCGGAGAGGGCCTCGATCAGCACGCGCGAGGTCGTGACGTGGCCGGGTTGCTTGGAGGGGAAGTGCCCGCCCGAATCGCGGGCGAGCAGTTCGTATCCGCGCAGCCGCAGCGAGCGGTCGAGGATCGGCTGGCGGGCGAGGAGGAGTTGTTCCTTCATGGGAAGCGGGAAGCAGCGTCGCGAATGGCGGGGGAAGAGTAGCGACCCGCCCAGCCGCGTGCGAGCGCCGTCGCGCTCGTTGCGAGGGCTCGTGCGCGCGCGCCTCGGCTCGCTCGACGGCGCGTGCGGCTCAGCTCTTGCCGATCGCGGCGCGCTGCAGCTCGAAGATGCGCCGGATCGCGGCGCTGCCGAGCTCGAGCATCTGGTCGAGCTCGCCGCGGTCGAAGGGGGCGCCCTCGGCGGAGCCCTGCACCTCGACGAACTTGCCCTCGCCGGTCATGACCAGGTTCATGTCGGTCTCGGCCTGGTTGTCCTCGGCATAGCTGAGGTCGCACAGCGCCTGTCCGCCGACGACGCCGACCGAGACGCCCGCGAGCTGCGAGCGCAGCGGCCAGCCGCGCAGCTGGCGCTTGGCGTCCATCGCCGTCAACACGTCGTGCAGCGCGACCCACGCGCCGCTGATGGCGCAGGTGCGCGTGCCTCCGTCGGCCTGGATCACGTCGCAGTCGACCCAGATCGTGCGCTCGGTCATCTGGCTGGTGTCGAGCACGCCGCGCAGGGCGCGGCCGATCAGGCGCTGGATCTCGATCGAGCGTCCGTCGACCGATCCGACGCGGTCGCGCGACTTGCGCTGCTCGGTGGAGGAGGGCAGCATCGAGTACTCCGCCGTCAGCCAGCCCTTGCCGCGGCCCTGCAGGAAGGGCGGAACGCCGTCCTGCGCCATCGCCGTGCACAAGACACGCGTGTTGCCGAAGCTCGCCAGCACGGAGCCGGGCGCGTTGCGCGTGAAGTTGCGCTGGAAGGTGATCGGGCGCAGATCGCCCGGAGTTCGTCCGTCGGGTCGGGGCATGGCTCTCCTGGTGCGCGGAGTATACGCGTCAGGCGCGGCGAAGCCCCTGCACTCGTTCGAGCGGAATCGCGAAACGCTCGTCGCGTGCCTGGAGCACGAGCTCGTCGCGCTCCACGCCGAGCAGCCGTCCGCGGCGCGTCTGCGTGCCCAGCGCGACCTCGACCTCCATCCCGCACAGTCCGGTGGCCGCGAGCCAGTCGCGTGCGAGACGCTCGGGATCGTCTCGCACGGCGTCGAAGCGCGCGGCGAGCGGCTCGAGCAGCGCCTCGAGCGCGTCCTCGACGTCGATCTCGAGCCCCAGGCGCGCGAGGCTGGTCACCGCGCGCTCGGCGAGAAGCTCCGGGGGGAACCCGCGCTGGCGCACGTTGAGCCCCAGGCCGACGACGTAGTGCGGCCGCGCCGGATCGAGCCCGCGCGTCTCGACCAGCACGCCCGCCAGCTTGGCCTCGCCGGCGCACAGATCATTGGGCCACTTCAACCGCAGGCCCGGGTCGGGACGCCCTGCCGCGGCGAGGAGGGCGCGCGCGGCGTCGAGCACGGCGAGACCGCCGGCGAGCGTCAGCGCGACGGGCGAGAGCGGGGGCGGCGGCGGGAGCAGCACGAGGCTGACGTACAGGCCCTCGCCCGGCGCACTGTGCCAGCTGCGGCCGCGCCGGCCGCGACCCGCGCTCTGCGCGCGCGCCACGTGCAGATCGCCGTGATGCGCCGTGTCCGCGCCGAGCGCGGCGAAGGCGCGTTCGCTGGTCGAGTCGACCTCGTCGTGGCGCAGGAGCCGCAGCTGCACGCGTCGAGGCTAGCGTCGAGGCACTCCAAGCCGCAATCCGCGTGCAGCCGCCGCGCGCGGGCGGCAAACTCGTGCCCTCGATGCGCTCCTCCGCCCTGTCCGTCGTGTTGTGCGCGCTCGCGGCCTGCTCGCGCGAGGAACCC
>JBGASC010000060.1:0-32571 GCA_044229935.1 Planctomycetota bacterium
CCTGCAGCTCGTCGTGGATCACGCGCAGCTCGTCGAGCGTGATCAGGCCGCGCGCGACGGCGCTCTGGTTGGTGACCAGCACCAGGCGGAAGCCGCGGCCGGACAGGCGCGCGAGAGCGCGCGCGGCGCCGGGGACGAGCACGAGGTCCTGCGCACGCGTGAGCCACTCGCCCTCGACGGTCAGCGTGCCGTCGCGGTCGAGCAGCACCGCGCGCTCGAGGCCGCGCGCGCTCACTTGTCGGCGGTGCGCTCCAGGCGCACGAAGATGCGCGCGGGCGAGTAGCGCTTGTCGACCTTGATCGGCTCGAAGAAGTCGCGCGTGTTGAGCCAGTTCGGGAAGTGCCAGACCTCGCTGCGCAGGTACATGTCGCGCCAGAGGATCGCCTCGGCGTGGCGCTCGGGCACCAGGCGCCGGCGCGCGACCTCGTAGCCCGGCAGCTCGAGCGCGACGCGCGCCTCGTCGTCGGGGTCGAGCTCGAGCACGCAGGGCGTGACGAAGCCGCTGTCCTTCTCGTCGATCACCACGCGCGCGCCGGGAGGATCGCTGGCGAGCGTGACCTTGGTCGAGTGGTCGAAGAGCGAGCAGCCTCCGGCAGGGAGGGCGAGCGCGAGGCACAGGATCGAGCGGGCGTTCATCGACGTGGGGATTCTCGCGGAGTCGGGCGGGCAGGGCAAGCCGCGCCAGTGGTCTGTTGCCTTCGTCGGCCGGCTTTGGAACGCTGCTGAAGTGCAAAGCGAGGCCCCCGCTCTCCCTTCCGAGCCGGCACGCGCCGCGCCCGGGAGCCGCGATCCCTGGGCGCGCTGGCTCTTCGCCGCCGCGCTGCTCGTGGGCCTGCTGCGCTTCTGGAAGCTCGGCGAGTGGAGCCTGTGGTACGACGAGGCCGCGACCTGGTTCGACCTGCACGGCAGCCTGGACGGCGAGGAGATCCACAACCCGCTCGGCTATCGCCTGATCGGCTGGGTGGTGGACCTGTGCGGCGGCGTGCCCAGCGAATGGAGCCTGCGCCTCCTGCCCGCGATCGCCGGCTGGCTGGTCGTGCCGCTGACCTGGCTCGTCTTCCGCAAACCCGTCGGCGCGCGGCGCGCGGCGGCGGCGGCGCTGCTGGTCGCCTGCAGCAGCTGGCACATCCACTGGTCGCAGACCGCGCGCTTCTACACGCTGGCGCAGCTCTTCGCGCTCGCCGGCGGCGGGCTCGCTCTGCGCGGGCTCTTCGGCGGAAGCGTGCTCGCGACGATCGCGGGCGCGGCGCTGACGGCTTGTGCGGGCCTCTTCCACGCCTCGGGCGTGCTGCTCGTGCCGGCGCTGGCGCTCGCGCCCTGGCTGCTCGCGCCGCTGCGGCTTCCCGAGCTCGCGCGCGCGCGTCGACCGGCCCTGGCGCTGCTCGTGCTGCTCGCGCTCGGCGCGCTGGGCGGCTGGAGCTGGGTGCGCGCGGCGTGGGAGACCTACCTGCGCCACGCGCCGACGCCCTCGAGCGGACACTACCTGCTGACGACCGGCTTCTACGTCACGCCGATCGTCGCCACGGCCGGGGCACTGGGGCTGTGGCAGGCCTGGAGGCGCCGGCGCGCCTTCGACCTCGTCGTCGCGGCGCTCGTCGCCGCGGTGCTGCTGGCGGTGCTGGTCGCGTCGCTGCGCGTGCAGGTCTCGGCGCAGTACGTCTTCGTGCTCTGGCCCTGGATGGCGCTGCTCGCGACCGCGCCGCTGGAGGCCGCGCCCGCGCCGCTCGAACGCCGGCGGGACCTGCTCGAGCTGGGCTGGATCGCGCTGCTCGCGCTGCCCTTGTGCGTCAACTCCGCGCTCTACTTCGGCGTGCGCCAGGGCGAACGCCCGCAGTGGCGCGCGGCCTACGAGTACGTCTGGAACCAGCGCGAGAGCGACGACCTGGTGCTCGGCATGGAGGCCTGCGTGGGCGAGTTCTACCTCGACCCGCGCAAGCTCGACCTGCGCAACGCCGAGCGCATCGGCTGGCTCGACCGCTGGCACAGCGAGCTGCCCGCCGAGTGGGGGGCGCACGCGCGGCGCACCTGGTACGTGTTCAACGCCGAGCAGCTCAAGGGTTGGGAGGACGACGCGCGCGAGCGCTTCGAGCGCTTCCTGCACGAGCGCTGCCGCCTCGCGAAGGTCTTCCCGCTCTGGGTCGAGAGCCGCGACCTGTCGGTGTGGGTCTACGTGCGCGGCTGAGACCGCGCGCGCCGGACTACGCGCGTCCCTGGAACTCGCCGTCGACGGTGCTGATGCGCACGTCCTCGCCGGCCTTGATGTGCGCGGGCACGCGGATCTTGAGGCCGGTCTCGAGCACGGCGTCCTTCTTGACGTTGGTCGCCGTGTCGCCGCGCGTCGCGGCCTCGGCCTCGACCACCTTGAGCACCACCGTCGCGGGCAGGTCGACCCCGACCGGCGTCGTCTCGTGGAAGGTCACGTCGACCACGGTGTTCTCGCGCACGAAGCCCATCTTGTCGCCGACGAGCTCCTCCTGCAGCGGGAACTGCTCGAAGCTCTCCTGGTCCATGAACACGTAGCCGCTCGAGTCCTTGTAGAGGTACTCGCACTTCTTGCGGTCGAGGTAGGCGACCTCGAAGGCGTCGCTCGAGCCCAGGCGCATCGGCGTGGTCACGCCGGTCTGGATGTTCTTGACCTTGATGTGGATCACCGCGCGCAGGTTGCCCGGAGTGTGGTGGTGGTACTCGGTGATCAGCAGCAGCGCGCCGCGCTCGCCGACGATCACGGTGCCTTTGCGCAGTTCAGTCGCCCGGACGGCCATGGTTCGAATGCAGGGAGGAAGGGGTTGGTCCCCGGAAAAACGGGGCGGAGCAGGATACCTCGGGCGGCGCGCTGCCGCACCCCTCGAGCGGCGGAAGGACGCTCAGAAGCGCTTGCGCTCGCTGGAGGAGGGGATGCGCAGCGCCTTGCGGTACTTGGTCACGGTGCGGCGCGCGATGCGGATCTGCTCGCGCTGCTCGAGCAGGTCGGCCAGCTCCTCGTCGGAGAGCGGCTTGTCCGGGTCCTCCTGGGCCACCAGCTGCGCGATCTTCTGCTGGATCGACTGCTGGCTCTGCACCTCGCCCGTCGAGGAGGTCGTGCCGCTGGTGAAGAAGTACTTGAGCGGGAAGATGCCGCGCGGCGTCTGGGCGTACTTGCCGGCGACCGCGCGGCTGACGGTCGAGATGTGCACGTGCACCTCGTCGGCGACCTCCTGCATGCGCAGCGGGGCGAGGCCCTCGACGCCGCGGTCCAGGAAGCCCTTCTGGCGCGCGAAGACGGCCTTGGCGACGCGCTCGAGCGTGTTGGCGCGCTGCTCGACGGCCTCGATGAACCAGCGCGCGGACTCCATGCGCTTCTTGATCCACTCGCGTGCGGCGCCCTCGCGGTTCTGCTCCTTGGCGTTGCGCAGGAACTCCTTGTAGGCGGGCGAGAGCGTCAGGCGCGGCAGGCGCGCGCGCTCCAGGCGCACGACGTACTCGCCGTCCTGCTCCTCGACCACCACGTCGGGCGCGATCACCGCCGCTCGCGAGTCGCCGTAGCCCGAGCCGGGGTGCGGATCGAAGCGCTTGAGCACGTCGACCGCCTCCTTGACCTCCTCGAGCGTGCGAGCAGTGGCCTTGGCCACGCGCGGCAGGCGGTTGTGCTCGAGGTCCTCGAGGTGGTGCTCGACGATCGCGGCGAAGAGCGGGTCGTCGTAGCCCGAGACCGCCAGCTGCAGGCGCAGGCACTCCTTGAGGTCGCGCGCGCCGATCGCCGGGTGCGAGAGGTAGCGCAGCTCGCCCAGCCAGTGCTCGACCTCGGTCGTGGTCACGGGCGCCTCGCCCGGCACGCTGGCCTCGCGCGCGACGTCCTCCCAGCTGCCGTTGAGGTAGCCGCGCTCGTCGAGCGAGTACAGGATCTGCTCGCAGATGCGCCGGCCGCGCTCGTCGAGCTCGAGGAAGGCGAGCTCCTCGGAGAGCTCCTCGGCCAGCGTTCGCCCGCTGTCGGGCGTGTTCGCCATCGCCTCGAGCTTGCGGTCGGACTCCTCGATGCCCGCCTGCGTGACGCGCCGGCTCTCGTCGCCGCCGCGGCCGTAGTGCTCGAGTTCGCTGACCATGCTCGAGAGCTGCGCCTCGTCCGCGCTCGAGCCCTCGCCGGTGTCGGGCTCGGCGCTCTCGCCGCCCTCCGCACCCTCGGAGCCCTCGGCGCGCTCGCCCTCGCTGACCTCGAGGAAGGGGTTCTCGACCAGCTCGGCCTGCACGCGATCGAGCAGCTCCTGGGAGGAGAGCTGCAGGATCTGCATCGCCTGGATCATCTGCGGCGATTGCAGGAGCCGCTGTTCGAGGCGCGCGGTCTGGCTGAGTCCGAGCTTCACGCTTCAAGTATAGTGCCGCGCGGCGCGAGGGCTTCCATCCGCGCCGGAGAAAGCCGGCGGAGGTTGCGATCCTTCAGCGCGCGCGCAGCGTCAGGCTGAGCTTGTCGGCCCCCGCGAAGAGCTCGCGCGCGGGATCCCCCAGGTGCAGCAGGCACGCCTGGCTCGAGAGTTCGCGCGCGAGCGACTGCACCCGACCCAGGCGCGCCTCGGTCCTCTCGATCTCGCGCGGCGCCGCGCTGCGCACGCTCCAGGCCGCGCAGCTGGCGTGCTCGTCCTCGGCGCCGAGCCAGACGCACAGGCCGTCGAAGGCGGTCGAGACCTCGGGCACGGGCATCCAGGTCTGCGGCGCGAGCTCGACGCGGTAGCCGACCATCCACGAGCGTTCGCTCCCGGCCAGGAGGCGCGCGGGGAAGCCGCTGACGACCGGGAAGCGCGCCACGAGGCCGCCCTGGTGCAGCTCGACCACGCTGCCGCGGCTGCGCACCGCTTCCGCACCGCGCACGAGTCCGCGAGCACGCGGGAGGAGCGCGTCGTCGGCCCGCGGCAGGAAGAGCAGCGCGTCCGTCCAGTACAGCGGCGCCGGCGCGCGGCTCGAGGAGAGGCTCGAGTTCGAGCGCCCTTCGTCCAGGCTGGCCGCGACGGCCGAGGCCGGCAGGGCCGTGCTCGACGGGAGCTCTTCGTTCCACTGGAAGTCGCCGCCCAGGAGCGCGCCCGGACCCAGGCGGGGCAGGCTGCGCGCGTCGTGTGCGAGGAAGGCGAGGTCGAGGAGGCGCCAGCCGTCCGCGCCGCCCTCCGCGGCGTCGGCCGTGGTGCGCGCCTCCAGGCTCAGGAACCAGCGCGGCGCGCCGCTCTTGGCGCAGAGCTCGATCTCCAGGCTCTTGCCGTTCTCGACCAGTCCGGCGAAGGCGGTCTGCAGCACGTCCAGCCGTGGCTGCTCGAGCGTGCCCAGGTCGTTCGAGTCGGGATGGAAGCTCCCGCGCTCGGCCAGCGCGCTCTGGTCGAACAGGCCGGAGAGGAAGATCGAGCCGCCCTGCGCGACGCGCGCAGCCCAGACGTGCAGCGTCGTGCCGCTGACGCACAGCGCGAGCTCGGGCCGGCTGACGCCGCTGTCGGCGGCGACCTCGACCTGGAAGGTCTCGACGAAGCTCTCGCTGGTGCGCGAGCCGAAGCAGCCCTCCTCGCCCGAGACCAGCTGCAGCGTCTGGTCGAGCACGAGCTCGCCGGCGGGCGATCCGTCGGAGGGCGCGCCCGCGCCGTTCGCGCGCCGCAGCCGCAGGTGCAGCTCGATCTCCAGGCCGCGCGCCTGGCGCTCGAGATCGCCCAGCAGCGTGCGCGCGCGCGCCAGCGCGGCCGCGCTGCCGCGCGCGAGCAGCAGCGGCGAGCCGCGGAAGAACTCGAGCGCGTCGCCGCGCGCGCGCGCGTCCTCCTCCAGCATGCGCACCACCGTCGAGAGCGGCACCCGCGCGCTGCCCGCGCGCTGCGGCGACTCGCTGCTGGAGGAGAGCGGCCGGATGTGGCTGCCGTCCCAGAGCGCCGGCGGGTGCTGGTGCGGAGCCTGCGGCGCGCACAGCGAGGGCAGCGGCAGCGCGGTCCAGTCCTCGGCCGGAAGGGTGCTGCCGAGGAACAGGACGAGACCGATGGGGTTCATGCGCGTGGATCCTCGCTCGGCGCCGACGGGCGCCCGAGAGGCCGAGGATAGTCCCGCCCCCGGCCGAGGGCTACGGACCAGAACCGCGGCGGGCGTGACGCACCGCTCCGGGTCGGGTACAACGCTGCCCGAGAAGCGAGCTCATGACCCAGCCGAGACCCCGCGAGAACGTCGAGCGCAGCTCCACCCGCCCCGAGGACCGCGGACTCTACTCCGTGGCCCAGATCCAGCACCTCTTGCGCCTGGAGTTCGCGCGCGCGCAGCGCTACGCCTACCCGCTCTCCTGCCTGCTCCTGGCCGTCGACCAGCTCGACGCGCTGCGCGACCGGCACGGCTACGAGTTCAAGGAGCAGGTGATCGAGCGCGTGGTCGACCTGCTCAAGCGCGCCACGCGTTCGAGCGACTTCCTCGGGCGCACCGCCGACGACCGGCTGGTGCTGCTCCTGCCGCACACCTCCGCCGTCGGCGCGCGCACGCTCGCCGCGCGCCTGGTCGAGACCGCCGGCGCGCTCGCGGGCGAGCTCGGCGGACAGCAGGCGCGCGTCAGCCTCTCGGTCGGCCTGGCCAGCAGCGCGGGCGAGGACACGCTCTTCCACGACGCGCTCTACCAGGCCGCCGAACAGGCGCTGGACGAGGCCGTGGCCGCGGGCGGCGGCCGCTTCCAGGAACGCCGCCTGGGAATGCAGGGCTGAGCGGCGATGCGCGTCCTGCTGGCCGAGGACGAGATCACGATCCGCGAGACGCTCGGCGACGCGCTCGAGGCCGCGGGCCACAGCGTGATCAGCGTCGGCGACACGGCCGCGGCCCTGGCCGCGCTGGAGAAGGACGCGCCCGAGGCGGTGCTGACCGACATCCGCATGCCCGGCGAGGGCGGCATGAGCGTGCTCGAGCGCTCGCTCGCGCTCGACCCGCGCCGGCCCGTCGTGGTGATGACCGGGTTCGCCTCGGTCGACCAGGCCGTCGAGGCGATGCGCCTGGGCGCGACCAACTACATCCAGAAGCCGTTCCGCAACGAGAACCTCGTGCGCATGGTCGACACCTTCGGGCGCCTCTCGGCGCTCGAGGCGGAGAACCAGAGCCTGCGCGCGCAGCTCTCCGACGGCGACTTCGAGGGCATCGTCGGCACCTCCGAGGTGATGCGCGCGATCTTCGACCGCGTGCGCACCGTCGCGCCGACCGACGTCACCGTGCTGATCCAGGGCGAGAGCGGCACGGGCAAGGAGCGCATCGCGCGCGCCGTGCACCGGCTCTCGACGCGCAAGGACGGGCCCTTCGTCGCGCTCTCCTGCGCCGCGCTGCCCGAGACGCTGCTCGAGGCCGAGCTCTTCGGCTTCGAGAAGGGCGCCTTCACCGACGCCCGCAAGGACCGCAAGGGCCGCTTCGAGCTCGCCGACAAGGGCACCTTCTTCCTCGACGACATCGACGACATGCCGCTGGCCGTGCAGGTCAAGCTCCTGCGCGTGCTGCAGGAACGCCAGTTCGAGCGCCTGGGCAGCGAGGAGACGCGCTCGATCGACATCCGCGTCGTCGCGGCGACGAAGGTCTCGCTGCGCGACCTCGTGCGCGCCAACAAGTTCCGCGAGGACCTCTTCTACCGCATCCAGGTCGTGCCGGTGGTGCTGCCGCCGCTGCGCGAGCGCAAGGGCGACGTGCCGCTGCTCGTCGCGGCGATGATCGAGCGCCACGGCCGCGGCCGGCGCTACACGGTCTCGCGCAGCTGCATGGCGCTGCTCGAGCGCTACCCCTGGCCCGGCAACGTGCGCGAGCTCGAGAACGCGATCCAGCGCGCGATCGCGCTCTCGGGAACCAAGAGCGAGCTCTCGATCGAGGACCTCCTGCCGCTCGATCCGCGCTGGCGCGGCGCGACCGAGGTCTCCGAGGAGATCCGCCCGCTGCGCGAGTTCCTGCGCCAGCACGAGATCGCGCACATCCAGCGCGCGCTCGAGGCGACCGGCGGCCACCGCTCGCAGACCGCGGAGCTCCTGGGGATCTCGCGCAAGGTGCTCTGGGAGAAGATCCGCGACTTCAACATCGTCGCGCCGGGCGAGGGCGACGAGGAGGCCTGAGCGCGTGGGCGCGCTGCCCGAGCTCGAGCTGCGCGCCGGCTCGCGCGTGATCGCCGACCTGCACCTCGACCTCGCGTCGACGGAGAGCGTCGAGCCCTTCGTCGCGTTCCTCGCGCGCCTGGGCGAGTGTCCGACGCTGGTCGTGCTCGGCGATCTCTTCGACGTCTGGGTCGGGCCGGCGCAGATGCGGCTGGGCGAGGCGCCGCGCGTGCTCGACGCGCTGGCGGCACTGGCTGCGCGCGGGACCGGGCTCGTGATCGTGCACGGCAACCGCGATTTCCTGCTCGAGCAGCGCTTCGCCTCGCGTGCGAAGGCGCATCTCGCGCCCGAGGGCTTCGTCGCGAGGCTGCCCGGCGGCGAGCGCATGCTGTGCCTGCACGGCGACACGCTCTGCACGAAGGACAAGGGCTACCAGCGGCTGCGCCGCGTGCTGCGCTCGCGCGCGATGCTCTGGCTCGCGCCGCGGCTGCCGTTCGTGCTCTCGCGCGCGGTGGCGCGCCGGCTGCGGCGTGCGTCGGTCAAGGCCGTCGCGGCGAAGTACGCGGACGAGAAGTCGATCCAGAAGGACGCGGTGCTCGCTGCGGCGCGCGAGCACGGCGCGTCGATCGTCCTGTGCGGACATGCGCACGCGTTCCGCGACGAGCGCGTGGGGGAGACGCGCTGGATCGTGCTCGATGCGTTCGGGGGGGCACGCGACCACTTGTCAGTCGCGATGGGCGATCAAGCTCTGGTCCCTTCGCGCTTGTCGGGTTCCCCACCGAAACCAAACCCATCGAGCACGGAAAGGCAGTCCTAGTATGGTGGTACAGCTGCCGTACTGGGACCGTGCGGCCTTGTCAGCGCCGGAAGCCGATTGCAGACTCATTCCTTCAACACCACCCTAGAGAGTGAAGGCCCGTAGAGACATGAACTTTCCCAGGCCCGCGCGTCAGGCGAGACCCTTGAGGTGCACCGAGGCCAAGCCTTTGCCCCGTCCGGAAGCGGGTACCTCTGCGCGGTTTCAAGCCTCGACGCTCCCCTCCACACTGGGAGGTGGCTACAGGGCCGGCGACGGTGTGCTGGGGTGGATGTTCGAGATGCAGTCCGAGGGACACTGCTTGCGTGCCACGCGAGTACCCCCTCCGCGGTTGGGACTCTCGGCCAGCTTTGAGCCATGGCGCAGGGCTGACTGGGCGGAGTCCGGCTGCGAAACAGTTGATCGGAGGACCGACCTCAAACGCGAACTCCGTCTGCATCGTCCGAGCGTGGGCACAGTAGGCGACAACTGCGAAGAAGATCGGCTGGTCGTGAAGGCGCTGAGGAAGAGGCAGGAGCGCTGATATGGCGCACATCGAAGGACTGACGATTCGCCGCTACCGCGCCTTGCGCGACGTTACTCTTGGCAAAACATTTGAGCACCAGGAGAATGAGCCCCTAATGCGCATGGTCGCGGCGATCGGGCCCAACGGCTGCGGCAAGTCGACGTTGATGGACGCGCTCGGATTCCTGAGTGACTGCATGCAGGTTGGGGTCGACGAGGCATGTGACAGACCGCACCGTGGCGGGTTCCAAAGGCTTCGTACGCGCGGGGAGGAAGGTCCGATTGAGTTCGAGATCTACTACCGTGAAACACGCGGCTCGCGACCAATCAGCTACTCGTTGTCAGTTGACATCGATCGCGGTGGGCGGGCGTTTGTCGCACATGAACGATTGCGACAGGGCCGCAAGGGGCAGAAGGTGGGACAGCCTTTCTCATTCCTTGATCTGACCGATGGCCGTGGATTGGCGTGGTCCGGCGACGCCGTAAGCGAGGAGAAAGTCAAGGAGCGGCACCAGATCGAACTCGAGGATCCGCAACGGCTCGGAATCGTGACCCTCGGCAACCTCGCCGAGCACCCTCGCATCGTCGCGTTTCGTGAATTCCTTGGAAGCTGGTACCTGTCCTACTTCGTACCCAACCAGGCTCGCCTGTTGCCGATGACCGGTGCGCAAAAGCACCTCGACCGCGAGGGCCAAAACCTCGCTAACTACCTCCAGCACTTTGAGCGCACCCACAGAGCGCGGCTGCATGATGTTCTGCGGCGCATAGCGAAGCGTATTCCAGGTATCAAGAAGATTGATACGAAACAGTCTGACGATGGTCGCCTTCTGATCCGCTTCAACGACCGCGGCTACAAGGACCCGTTTTATGCGTCGGACATGTCCGATGGCACGCTGAAGATGCTCGCATACATGTTGCTCCTAGAGGACCCCGAACCTGCGCCGCTCATCGGAATCGAAGAGCCGGAGAATGGGCTTCACCACCAGTTGCTTTCGGGGCTTGCGGACGAGATGCGCGCAGCATCCGCCAAATTGTCCGGGCCGCAGATCTTCGTGACGACACACTCGCCGTATTTCGTCGATGCGCTTACACCTGAACAGGTGTGGATCTTGGAGAAGGACAAGACGGGGGCTTCTACCGCGCAGCGCGCTGCCGATATCCCTGCAGTCAAGGAACTGAACGAGGAAGGCCTCCCCCTCGGCAGCCTCTGGTACTCAAATCACTTTGGCCGTGGCAATCCATGACGTTCCTGCGTGTGCTTGTCGAGGGAACCTCGGATGTTCCTGTTGTTCGCGAAGTTCTGACGCGACGGTTCAAGCTACGCGAAGGCGAGGACTTCCGGGTGCACCCGCATCAGGGTAAGGGTCGACGACCGACCAATCCCAATGTGGCGCCGGATCCCAGGCTCCGAGGGCTTCTCGATCAGTTGCCGGCCAAGCTGCGCGCTTGGGCGCGGGAGGCGCGCAACTTCGACATGAGTGTCGTAGTACTCGTGGACGCTGACGACGAGGACTGCGTGGAGCTCAAGAAGTACCTTTGCTCGCTGAAACCGGCCCCGGAGAAAACACTTCATCGGATCGCGGTAGAGGAACTCGAATCCTGGTTCCTTGCGGATGAAGCCGCGATCTCGAGCGCGTTTCGGCGTGCCAAATTGCAGCGATTGCCTAGGGGAAGGCCGGATCAAGTCATTGGCGCGTGGGAGGCTCTCGCGCGCGTGCTTGATGTCGACGCGACAACCATCACGGGTGCAGACAAGACGCGCTGGGCCGAAGCAATCGCGCCTTATCTCGACCTCGACAATCCACGCTCGCCGAGCCTGCGCGTCTTCGTATCAGGAATTGGCCGCTTGGTCGGAGGAAGTGTCCGCTGACCCTCTCCGAGGCCAGGGCCCGCAGTCGAGTCGGTATTCGAGAGATCGGCGTGCATGAGTAGATTGCTCTCAGGAATGGACCCGAGCAATGCGCGGCCTCGAAGTTTGAGCGATTGAGACCGGGCTCTGCATCCAGGTCGAGTGGCGGGATGAGTACCTGCAATCCCTCTCGATCCTCGCCACGAACGGCGTCTTCTCGGGGAGTTGCAGGGTGCACCCCGAACTGGACGGACTGAAACGGCTGGCCGCGGCCCTGGATGACTGGCCGCGCACGCGGGCGGATTCGCGCAGCTTCGTGCTGGGCACGATCGATCCGCGGCGGGCCGGCGACGGCGTGCGAACCAGTCTGCGACACTTGGACAGCGCAGGCCACAGGGAGATGGACGTCGACCTGCGCGAGCGCTTCGGCCCGTCTGTGGCGCGCCGCGAGCATTCGGTCCGGCCGCTCCTGCGCATCGAGCCGGCCGCGATCGAGGCATTCGTCCGTTCTCCTGAGACGGTCGCCCCGAATCCGGGGCGGTGTACAGCCTCCTCGCGAGTCCGTGATCGACCGCGCCTATCGCGCCGATGCACGCTCGCGAGTGTTCCGGCGGCTGCCAGGGGCGTATCGTTCGCCTTCGTCATCCCGCAAGGAGAACCCATGACGCCCAACGAAACGAAGTGCCCGTTCCCTCACGCCGCCGGCAGCGGAACCCAGAACCGCGACTGGTGGCCCAACCAGCTCCGTCTCGACGTGCTGCACCAGCACTCCGCGCGCTCGAACCCGCTCGGCGAGGAGTTCGACTACGCGCAGGAGTTCCAGAAGCTCGACCTCGCCGCGCTCAAGCGCGACCTGCGCTCCCTGATGACCGACTCGCAGGAGTGGTGGCCGGCCGACTTCGGCCACTACGGCCCGCTCTTCATCCGCATGGCCTGGCACAGCGCGGGCACCTACCGCATCTCCGACGGGCGCGGGGGCGGCGGGTGCGGGAGCCAGCGCTTCGCGCCGCTCAACAGCTGGCCCGACAACGTCAACCTCGACAAGGCGCGGCGGCTGCTCTGGCCGATCAAGCAGAAGTACGGCCGCCGCATCTCGTGGGCCGACCTGATGATCCTCGCCGGCAACGTCGCGCTGGAGTCGATGGGCTTCCGCACCTTCGGCTTCGGCGGCGGGCGCGAGGACATCTGGGAGCCGGAGCTGGACGTGTCGTGGGGTCGCGAGACGAAGTGGCTCGACGACCAGCGCCACTCGGGCGCGCGCGAGCTGGAGAATCCGCTCGCGGCCGTGCAGATGGGCCTGATCTACGTCAACCCCGAAGGCCCCGACGGCGTTCCCGATCCGCTCGCGGCGGCGAGGGACATCCGCGCGACCTTCGCGCGCATGGCGATGGACGACGAGGAGACCGTCGCGCTGATCGCCGGCGGACACAGCTTCGGCAAGACGCACGGCGCCGCGAGCGCGTCGAACGTCGGGCCGGAGCCGGAGGCCGCGGGCCTGGAGGAACAGGGGCTGGGCTGGCGCAACCGCTTCGGCAGCGGGAAGGGCGGCGACGCGATCACGAGCGGGCTCGAGGTCACCTGGACGAGCACGCCGACGAAGTGGAGCCACGACTTCTTCGACAAGCTGTTCGGCTACGAGTGGGAGCTCACGCGCAGCCCGGCCGGCGCGCAGCAGTGGAAGCCCAAGGGCTCGGCCGGCGACGGCACGGTCCCCTCGGCGCACGATCCCAACAAGCGCATCGCGCCCGCGATGCTGACGACCGACCTCGCGCTGAAGTTCGATCCGGCCTATGCGGCGATCTCGCGGCGCTTCCACGCCGATCCGCAGGCCTTCGCCGACGCGTTCGCGCGCGCGTGGTTCAAGCTGACGCACCGCGACATGGGGCCCAAGGCGCGCTACCTCGGGCCCGAGGTGCCGCAGGAGGACCTGATCTGGCAGGACCCGATCCCTGCGCGCGACCACGCGCTCGTCGACGCGCAGGACGTCGCCGCGCTGAAGCAGACGCTGCTCGCCTCGGGCCTGAGCGTCGCGCAGCTGGTCTCGACGGCGTGGGCGTCGGCCTCGACGTTCCGCGGTTCCGACAAGCGCGGCGGCGCGAACGGCGCGCGCATCCGCCTCGCGCCGCAGAAGGACTGGGCCGTCAACCAGCCCGCGGAGCTCGCGAAGGTGCTCGCGAAGCTCGGGGAGATCCAGACGGCGTGGAACGCCGCGCAGAAGAGCGGCAAGCGCCTCTCGCTCGCGGACCTGATCGTGCTCGGCGGTTGCGCGGCGGTCGAGGAGGCCGCGCGCAAGGCCGGTCACGCCGTGGTCGTGCCGTTCCGCGCGGGACGCATGGACGCAACGCAGGCGCAGACCGACGTCGAGTCCTTCGCGGTGCTCGAGCCCGTGGCCGACGGCTTCCGCAACTTCCAGAAGCAGCGCTTCGCCGTCCCGAGCGAGGAGCTGCTGGTCGACCGCGCGCAGCTCCTGAGGCTCTCCGCGCCGGAGATGACCGTGCTCGTCGGCGGTCTGCGCGTGCTCGGCGCGAACGCCGGCGGATCGAGGCACGGCGTGTTCACCGCTCGGCCGGGCGCGCTCACGAACGACTTCTTCGTCAACCTGCTCGACATGGGCACGGTCTGGAAGGCGACCTCGGAGGCGCAGGAGCTGTTCGAGGGCCGCGACCGCAGGACCGGGAAGCCGAGGTGGACCGCGACGCGCGTCGACCTCGTCTTCGGGTCCCACGCGCAGCTGCGCGCCCTGGCCGAGGTCTACGCCAGCGCCGACGCGGGCCGGACGTTCGTCGAGGACTTCGTGGCCGCCTGGGACAAGGTGATGAACCTGGATCGCTTCGAGCGCGCCTGATCCGGCCGGGGCGGCCAGAGAGGTGAGGATCGCGAGGGCGGCAGCGGGTATCCTCTGCCGCCCTCGCGCATGATCATCGCCATCGACGGACCCGCCGGATCGGGCAAGAGCACGGTCGCACGAGAGCTCGCGCACGAGCTCGGCCTGACCTTCCTGGACACCGGTGCGATGTACCGCGCCGTGACGCTCTCCGTGCTCGAGCACGACATCGATCCGATGGACGCCGAGCGCTGCGCCAAGATCGCGCGCGGGCTCAAGCTCGAGTTCGACGCGCAGGGCCGCATCCGCATCGACGGACGGCCCGGCGATCCCGCGATCCGCGGCGAGACCGTGACCAAGGCCGTCTCCGCGGTCTCGGCGCACTCGGCCGTGCGCGCGGCGATCGTGCCGCAGCAGCGCGCCGAGGCGGAGCGCCGCGGCGGGATCGTCGCCGAGGGCCGCGACATGGGCTCGGTCGTGTTCCCCAAGGCCGACTTCAAGTTCTTCCTGACGGCGAGCCCCGAGGTGCGCGCGCGGCGGCGCTGCCTGGAGCTGGGCATCGAGGAGCGCTACGCCGAGATCCTGGCCGACATCCAGCTGCGCGACCACCTCGACAGCTCGCGCAAGGACTCGCCGCTCCTGCTCGCCGACGACGCGCTGCTGGTCGACACCAACGGGCTCGACGCCGAGGGCGTCGTGCGCACGCTGCTCGAGCGCGTGCGCGGAGGACGGCGGCCGTGAGCGCGGGCGAGGAACCGCGCACGCCGCCGCAGACTTCGCGCGACGGCGCGGCCGGATCGAAGGCGCCGGCCGCGAGCGACGCCCCGACTCCGGCGCCCGCCTCCGAGAGCTCCGCCGCGCGCGAGCCGGTGCGGATGGACAAGACGTTCACGTACCACTTCCTGCGCACCAGCTGCTGGCTGTTCCTCAAGCTGTACTGCCGCATGCGCATCGAGGGCGCGGAGCGCATCCCCGCGACGGGCGGTTGCGTGCTCGCCGCGAACCACGCCTCGCACCTGGACATCCCGATCCTCTCGACGATCACGCTACGGCACGTGGCCTTCGTCGCGCGCGACACGCTCGACGACTCGCGCTTCCTCTCGTTCATCATGCGCGAGTGCCGCGCGGTGCTGATCAAGCGCTCGACGGCCGACACGCGCGCGATCCGCGCCATGGTCGAGCACCTGGAGGCCGGCGACTGCGTCGCGATCTACCCCGAGGGCACGCGCACGCACGACGGCAAGCTGGGGGAGGTCAAGGGCGGGGCGCTGCTCGCGGCGAGGATGGCCAAGGTCCCGCTGGTCCCGATCGGGATCGAGGGCGGCTACCGGTTGATGAGCCGGCACATGACGATCCCGCGCCCGGCCAAGCTGATCGTGCGCGTCGGCGAGCCGATCGACCCGCGCGCGAAGGACGCGCAGGCGCAGCTGGAGGCGGCCTTGCACCGCCTCTCGGGGACCTGAGCGGAGGGCGAGCGGCCCCCGGGGGCCGATCGAGGCTCTCGCGACTTCCGGTTTGCCCTCGGCCCGTCCCTGCCCCTAGAATCCCCCGCTTCGATCGCGCGCGTCGCGGTCGTTCCGTGCGCGCCGGAGTCCTCCGGGCGCTTCCCTGTCCCTGGTCCAACACTCCCAACCGAACCTCTTTCTTCTTCATGTCCCTCGCCTCCAAGCGTCTCAAGCAATTCGAGCTCGACCCCGCCGACCTGGACCAGAAGGTCCTGGCCGCGATGGGCGGCATGAGCGACTCCCAGCTCAGCGACCGCCTGACCGTCGCCGTCAAGGACATCCAGCCCGGCACCATCGTCCAGGCGCGCGTCGACTCGGTCGACGAACGCACCGGCATGGTGGTGATGGACATCGGCGGCAAGGCCGAGGGCCAGATCGCGATCGCCGAGTTCGGCGAGGCGATGCCCAAGGCCGGCGACGTCTACGAGGTCTACTACGACGGTCTCGACGATTCGGATTCCGCGCAGCTCTCCAAGCGCCGCGCCGATCGCCTGCGTGCCTGGGAGCGCGTCTCCACCAAGTACCACGAGGGCGACGAGATCCAGGGCGTCGTGCAGCGCAAGATCAAGGGCGGCCTGCTGGTCGACGTCGAGGGCGTCAACGTGTTCCTGCCCGCGAGCCAGGTCAACCTGCGCCGCACGCACGACATCTCCGACTTCATCAACGAGCCGGTGCGCGCGCGCATCATCAAGATCGACTCGGAGCGGATGAACATCGTCGTCAGCCGCCGCAAGCTGCTCGAAGAGGAACGCCAGAAGAAGAAGGAAGACCTGCTCAAGGACATCCAGGACGGGCAGGTGCGCAAGGGCATCGTCAAGAACATCGCCGACTTTGGCGTGTTCGTCGATCTCGGCGGCATCGACGGCCTGCTGCACATCACCGACATGTCGTGGGGTCGCATCAACCACCCCAGCGAGATGGTCAAGCTCGACCAGGAGATCGAGGTCGTGGTGCTGCGCGTCGACCAGGACCGCGAGCGCATCGCGCTGGGCCTCAAGCAGAAGCAGGCCAGCCCGTGGGAAGGCATCGAGAGCCGCTACCCGGTCGCGAGCAAGCACCAGGGCGAGGTGGTCAACATCATGTCCTACGGCGCCTTCGTGAAGCTCGAGGACGGCGTCGAGGGCCTGGTGCACATCTCCGAGATGAGCTGGACCAAGCGCATCAACCACCCCAGCGAGCTGGTCAAGACCGGCGACAAGGTCAACGTGGTCGTGCTCGAGTACAACCACCAGAAGCAGGAGATCTCGCTCGGCATGAAGCAGGCCGAGACGAACCCCTGGGATCTGGTCGAGGAGCACTACCCGATCGGCACCGTCATCGAAGGCACCGTGCGCAACCTCACCAGCTACGGCGCGTTCGTCGAGATCGAGGACGGCATCGACGGCCTGCTGCACGTCTCCGACATGAGCTGGACCAAGAAGGTCACGCACCCCTCGGAGATGGTCAAGAAGGGCGACAAGCTGCAGTGCGTCGTGCTCTCCGTCGACAAGGAGAAGAAGCGCATCGCCCTCGGTCGCAAGCAGCTCTCGCCCGACCCCTGGCTGGAGACGATCCCGCAGAACTACCACGTCGGCGACCTGCTCTCGGGCTACGTGACGAAGATCACCAACTTCGGCGCGTTCGTGAAGCTCGAGGAGGACCTCGAGGGCCTGCTGCACATCAGCGAGCTCTCCGACTCCAAGGTCACCAACGTCGAGGACGTCGTGAAGCCGGGCATGAAGGTCGAAGTGCGCGTCATCCGTGTCGACACGGAAGAACGCAAGATCGGCCTCTCGTTCGTGCACGCCGACTTCGAGGAGAACGAGAAGGTGATCAAGGCCGCGGCCGAGGCCAAGGCGCGCGAGGCGGCCGAGGCCGCCAAGGAAGCGGCCAAGGAAGCCGCCAAGAAGGACGAGGCTCCCAAGAAGGAGAAGAAGCCCAAGGCCGAGGGTGCTCCCCAGCCCGAAGGCGCGACGGAGGGCGGCCCGGCCGCCTGATCCGGAGGACCTCGTGCTCCCGCGCGCGCTCGCCTGCGTCGCCGCAGCGCTGCTCCTGGCAGCCTGCCGCGGCTCGGGCGGGCGCGCTCCGCTTCCCGAGCGCGAGCTGGCGCCGGGCGCGGCGCAGCCGGTCGGCTTCGGCCCCTCGCTCTCGGCCGGCGTCGACGCGCGCTTCGTGCCCGCGCTCGAGGGGCTGCAGCGCGCCGTCGCCGCGGGCGACGACACGCTCTCGCGCGCGCTGGTGGCGCACCTGGACTCGCTCGGGCCCGACGAGCGCGTCTGGCAGCTGACGCGCGCCTTCGAGCGCATCCTCGACGGCCGCGCGGCGGTCAAGAGCCTGCACCTGGCGCTGGCCTGCCAGCCCGAGCCGCTGGCGACGGTCTTCGCCGGCGACGATCCCAACGCGCGCGGCTGGCGCCTGGTGCTCGAGGCCGAGAACACCACCGCGGACGCGATCGAGCTCTCGCCCGGTCCGGCCACGCTGACCGCGACGCGCACCGAGGTCGTGCGCGGCTCGCGCATCGCCCCGCTGGGCTCGGAGTCCAGCTCGCAGGAGACGCGCTCGTTCCAGAACCTCAAGAAGCTCGCGCTCCCGCCCGGGGAGCGCTCCGAGATCGAGCTGGCGCGCTTCTTCCTCGCGCCGGGCGAGGGCCTGCTCGCCGTGCGCCTCTCCTTCGAGCTCGATCTGCGCTCGGGCGTCCTGACGCGCGACGGCCGCGAGCTGCCCGCGATGCACCTGGACGTCGACGGCGTGCGCGTCTCGCGCGCGGCGCCGGGGCTCCCGGAGGAGACGCTCGACCTCGCCGCGCTGCTCGAGCGCGCCGCCAGGGCGGCCGAGCCGGGCGAGATCCTCGAGCTCGCGGTGCGCACCGAGCTCGCCGGCGGACCCGCGGGCCGCGCCGCGCTGGAGGAGGCGCTGGTCGATCTCCCGCGGCCGACGCTGGAGCTGTGGATCCCGGCCGTGCGCTGGCTCGACACGAACGAGGCGCCGACCGACGTCGACGGCCTGCGGCCCTGGCTGCGCGCGCGCATCGACGCACGCGCCGCGCGCGCGCCGCGTCCGGACCTGGTCCTGCCGCACGCGGCGCGTGCAGACGGCGAGCTCGCGCACTAGAGTCGGGCGGCATGAAACCGGCGGTGCCTGCCAGCGATTCCCCCGAGGTGCGCGCCCAGCTCGAGGTCTTCGAGCGCGGCGTGGTCGACCTGATCGAGAAGCGCGAGCTCGCGGAGCGCATCGCGCGCTCGCTCGCGACGAAGACGCCGCTGCGCGTCAAGTTCGGCATGGATCCCAGCTCGCCCGACCTGCACGTCGGGCACTGCGTGCCGCTCTTCAAGCTGCGCGACCTGCAGGAGCTCGGCCACCGCATCGTGCTGATCGTGGGGGACTCGACCGCGATGGTCGGCGATCCCTCGGGTCGCAACAAGCTGCGCCCGCAGCTCTCGCGCGCCGACGTCGAGGCGAACCTCCAGACCTACGTGACGCAGGTCGCCAAGGTGCTCGACCTGTCGAAGACCGAGGTGCGCCGCAACTCGGAGTGGTTCGACCAGATGCGCTTCGAGGACGTGCTGCGCCTGTGCGGCAAGATGACCGTCGCGCGCATGCTCGAGCGCGACACGTTCCAGAAGCGCGTCGCGGAGAACGAGCCGATCGGCATCCACGAGTTCCTCTACCCGCTGATGCAGGGCTGGGACTCGGTCATGATCCGCTGCGACCTCGAGCTCGGCGGCACCGACCAGCTCTTCAACCTCCTGCGCGGCCGCGACCTGCAGGCCGGCGAGGGCCAGCCCGGACAGGTCTGCTTCACGACGCCGCTGATCAACGGCCTGGACGGCCGCAAGATGAGCAAGAGCTACGGCAACGCGGTCGCGCTCAACGACTCGCCGGGCGAGATGTTCGGCAAGGTGATGTCGATCTCCGACGAGGTCATGCGCGACTGGTTCCTGCTGCTCACGCGCATACCCGTGCCCGAGGTCGACGCGCTGCTCGCGGGCGGCTTCCGCGACGCCAAGGCGCGCCTGGGCGAGGAGATCGCGGGCTTCTTCCACGGCGCCGCCGCGGGCAAGGCCGCGCGCGCCGAGTTCGACCGGCGCTTCCGCGACAAGGAGCTGCCGAGCGAGATCCCCGAGCTCGCCTACCCGGCGGGCGCGCCCGAGGGCGGCTGGCTGCTGCCGAACCTGCTCAAGGAGCTGAAGCTCGTCGCGAGCACGAGCGACGCGCGGCGTTTGATCGAGCAGGGCGCGGTCAAGCTCGACGGCGCCGTGGTCAAGGACGCGAAGCACGCCGTCGCGCCGAAGGGGGCTGCGCTGGTGGTGCAGGCGGGCAAGCTCAAGTTCGCGCGCGTGACGCGCGGGTGAGCGCGGCGCGATGAGCCAGGCGCGCACGGGGCTCGCGCTGCGTGTGTGCCTCGTGCTCGCGTCGACGCTGCTCGGCCTCCTCCTCGCGAACCTCGCCGCGCAGCGCTGGCTGCCGCTTCCCGCGCGGCTCTTCCAGCTCGACGAGCGCCTGCTCTTCCGTCCCTGGCCGCACGCGCGGCGCATCGTGCCGCTGGGTCCGGCCGCGGGCGGCGCGTGGATCACGACCGAGCTCGACTCGCGCGGCCTGCGCGGCGCGGAGCCCGAGTCGCCCAAGCGCCGAGCGCGCATCCTCGTGCTCGGCGACTCGCTCGTGATGGCCGAGTCCTCGCGCATCGAGGAGACCTTCTGCGCGCGCCTTGCCGTGCATCTGCGCGAGCGCGGCGGCGTCGAGCCCGAGGTCCTCAACGCCGGCGTCTCGGGCTACGGCCCCGACCAGGAGTGCCTGCGCTTCGAGGAGCTCGCCGGTCCGCTCGCGCCCGACCGCGTCGTGCTCGTGCTCTGCGCGCACAACGACTGCGGCGACCTCCTGCGCAACAAGCTCTTCCGCCTCGGGCCGGGCGACACGCTCGTGCCGAGCGCGCACCGCCTAGCCCCGGAGCTCGTGCAGGACTTCGCACGCGCCGAGGTCCTCAGCGCGCGGCCGGCGCTCTTGCGCGCGCTCGATCGGTTGCGCGCGTCGCCCGCGGCGAGCCCGGCGAAGGCGAGCGCGGCGGACGAGACGTTCCCCGACGACTGCCTGCGCGGCGCACAGGCCGAGTACGAGGAGTTCGTGCTGCGCGGCGACGAGGTCGTGCGCTCGCCGTTCCAGGACTTCTACGACGCGGACGTCGCGCTCGCGCCCGAGTCGGCCTCGGCCGCGTACAAGCTGCGCCTCCTCGCTCGCGTGCTCGAGCGGCTGCGCGACGACTGCGCGCGCGCGGGCGTGCCGCTGGCGGTGGTGGTCGTGCCGAGCTCGGCCGATCTGTGCCCGGGCTTCCGGCAGCACGTCGATGCGCAGCGCTTCCCCGCGTGGAAGCCCCAACGCCTCTCGGGCGCGCTCGCGGAGGTGTCCGCGAAGCTCGCGATCCCGACGCTCGATCTGTGCGCTGCGTTCCAGCGCGAAGGCGCGGAGCGGCTCTACCTCAGCCCGGCCGAGTTCCACTGGAACGCGCGCGGCGAGGATCTGGGCGCGCGCGAGACCGCGCAGCTGTTCGTCGCGCGCGGGCTGTGGCCGCCCTCGCGCTGAGCCCGCGAGGGCGCGACGCCGCGCTGCTGCGCATTCAGCGCGCGTCCCCGGCGAGCGGCAACAGGATCTCGGGGAACTCCGGATCGTCGAGCGCGATGCGCGCGCGGCGCGCGAAGCCGCCGGCGGGCAGCGCGGCCTTGGCCTGGAAGACGATGCGCCAGCCTGCGGCACGTCCGTCGCCCGCCGCGACCGGCGTCGACTCGACGGCGAAGTCGGGGCCCGGCCCGTCGAACTCGATGCCGGTGACGCGCACCTTCTCGCCGGGGACGAGGCACTCCAGCCAGACCTCGGCCGTGTCCTGGCCCTTGGCGAAGCGCAACAGGCCCGGCCGCGCCACGATGCGCGGTACGACCTGGCCCGCGACGGGGATCTCGAAGTCGCGGCCGCGTCCGGTGCCGTCGCTCGCGCTGGTGCGCAGCACGATCTTGCCGCTGATGCCGCCGAGCGCGCAGTCCGCGCGCGCCTCGACGCTGACGATCCAGGCGCGCTCGTTGCCGACCGTCGCCTCGTCGACGTGCGCCGTGAACGGGCCCTCGACGCGCTCGAGGCCGAGGATCACGGGCCTGGTCCCGGCGAGGTCCGTGGTCACGTCGCCGCGGCCCTGCTTGGCGTAGCCCTGCGCGATCTCGCCCAGATCGATCAGCGCCGGCACGCAGCGGAAGTCGCGCGTGACGATCACGTGCGCCTCGAAGGCGAGGTAGGGCGTGGTCTTCGAGTCGCAGTCGATGCGCACCGTGCCGAGCTTGTCGACGTTCATGCGCTCGACGTAGGTCGTGTCCATCAGCACCTCGAGCTCGGCCTCGGCCCCGGGCTGGAGCGTGAACGGCGCGGCCCCGGGCAGCACGCGTCCGCGGAAGAGCTGCGTGCCGTCGGCGCTGCGCAGCGTCGGCTGCGTGCAGCCGCACGAGGCCTGCATCTGCCGGATCACGACCGGATCGGGATCGAGGTTCTTGAGGCGGAAGACGTGCGTCGGCCGCTCGCCGTAGGGAACCTGCCCGTACTCCCAGTAGTTCGGCCGCTGCGGGTTGGGATCGACGACGACGATCCCGCGCGTGCGGTAGTCGGGCAGGAGCTCGGCGTGCGCGGCCGTCCCGCTCGGGCTCTCGCGCCGATCGCAGCCCGCGAGCGCGAGAAGCAGTGCGGCGAGCGCCGTCGCGGCGCGGGGGAACCTCGTGTGCATCCTTCTTCTCTACCATCCCGGCGCGCGGCGGGCGCGCGCGTGGCGGCGGAATGCGCGCCTGCTAAGCTCGTGCCGATGGCTCTCGCCCCGCGTCCGGCCCTGGCCCTGCTCGGCGCCTGCGCGCTGGCGCTCGCCGGGCGTGCGGAGGGCGCACAGGACGGCGTCAGCCTCGAGCTGCGCGTGCAGCGCGCGATCGAGCGCGGCGTCGCCTGGCTCGTCAAGCAGCAGAAGCCCGACGGCAGCTGGCCCGGAGCCGAGCAGGACCATCCCGGCGGCACGAGCTCGCTCGCGGCGCTGACGCTGGTCAAGAGCGGGATCGGCCGCGACGAGCCGCCCGTGCGCGACGCGCTCGCCGCCCTGAAGAAGGTCGTCTTCAAGAGCACCTACTCGGCCTCGGTCTACCTGATGCTGCAGGCGGCGCTGATCGACAAGTCGCACACCGCCGCGGGCGGCGAGGGGCGCGACTGCTTCGAGTTCCTGCTCTCGCACCAGCAGGACGGCGTGTGGGCCTACCCCTGGGGCGGCGCCGACATGAGCAACACCCAGTTCGCGCTGCTGGGCCTGCGCGCCGGCGCGCAGCTCTCCTTCGAGGTGCCGGAGAAGTCGATCGAGGCGTGCGCGACGCAGCTCTTCCGCTGGCAGCAGCCCGACGGCAGCTTCGCCTACGACCCCGGCCGGACGCAGACCGGCGGCGTGACCGGCGCGACGCTGGGCGGCCTCGCGATCCTGGCGCAGCTGGGCAAGGGCCGCGAGACGATCGAGAGCTTCTTCGCCAAGCACCGCGCCGACATCGCGCGCGCCGAGACCTGGATGGAGCAGCACTTCCAGGTCGCGCGCAACCCCTACGGCGATCGCTACTGGACCACCTCGTTCCAGTACGCGAACCTGTGGGGCATCGAGCGCTGGTGCGGCTTCTCCGCGCGCACGCGCATCGGCTCGCACGACTGGTACCGCGAGATCGCCGCCTGGCTGGTCGACGAGCAGCACGAGAACGGCTCCTGGGCCAATCCGGGCTCGACCGACCTGACCGACACGTGCTTCGCGCTGCTGACCTTGCGCCGCGCCAGCGTCAGCGCGCCCTTCGAACTCGGCGACACCTGGAAGAAGCTCGACCAGGAGAAGCAGGCCCAGGCCGGCGCGCCGCGCGTCCTCGCCGCGCCCGAGATCCCTCGCGCGCGCGACTGGCTCGTCTGCGGCCCGCTGCGCGACAAGCCCGGCATGCCGCAGTTCCTCGATCCCTCCGCGCTGCACCTGGACCGGTTGCACGCGCGCGAGCGCACCAAGCTCGCCGCCGAGGAGTTCGCGCGCGTCGAGCTCCAGAAGGACGGCTGGACCAACCTCGAGGAGCTCGTCAAGCGCGACCGCGACAACGCCGAGTGGGTGCTCGCCTGCGCCCTCGAGTGGTCGCCGCCCAAGGAGGCCGGATCCGAGCCTCTCGCCGCGCTCGTGTGGCTGACCTTCGAGGACGGTGCCAAGGTCTGGCTCGACGGCAAGCTCGTGCTCGAGGACCTGCGCATGCAGTCGGCGATCGAGGAGCACACGCACGTCGCGCTCGCACTCGCGCCGGGCGTGCACGAGCTGGTCGTGCTGCTGGGCGACGAGCGCGGCGCCTCGGCCTTCGCCGCGCGCTTCAGCGACGCGCAGGGCAAGCCGCTGCCGGCCGGGTTCAGCGCGTGCGCGGAGCCGCCGCGTTCGGCGAAGAAGCGCTGAGCCCGCCTAGTGCCGCTCGAGCGACTTGGGCAGGAGCGCCGAGTGCAGCAGGTAGTCCGCGATCGTGTGCGCGATCAGGTCCGAGCCCAGGTCGAAGGGATGGACCTCCGCGCGGAAGAGCACGCCGGGCAGCGGCTCCCTCGGCAGCGGATCGGGGTGCAGGCGGTCCATCGCCTGGGCACGGGCCTCCTCGGGCTTGAGGTCCTTGTGCTCGGCGGCCACGCGCGCGGTCTCCTCGTCGACCTGCTTGTCGATCGCCGCCTCGACGATCCGCGCGCACTCGAACAGGGGCACGTTCCGTTCGCGGGCGACCGTCCGCTCGATCGACTGGATGCGATCGATGCCGGCGAGCTGCTTCGCGCCGGAGGGCGCGCGGCGCAGGTGGAAGCGCGCCAGCGGCTGCGTCACGAGCAGCGGCTGGACGCCGTGCGATCGCGCGCACTCGACCAGGCTGACCAGGTTGCGCTGGTAGGACTCGAACCCCAGGTCGGGCACCGGATCCGGGTCGTAGGGATCGCCGTTGGGGTCGTAGTTGACGATCGCCCAGAAGCCCAGGTCGGCGCGCGTGCGGGCGTAGTCCGTGAAGAAGCGGCGCCACACCAGGTAGCTGCGGCTGTGCTGGAGCCAGCGCTCCAGCGTGCTCGGGCGATCGACGGGCCAGGGCTCCCGCCAGTGCGTGTTGTCGCGCTGCACGCTGCCTCCGCGCGTGTAGAGCGCGCAGCGCATGTCGTTGATCGCCTCGTAGTGCAGCAGCAGGTCCGGGTGGAAGTCGACCAGGCGCGTCTCGAAGTTGATCAGGTTCTCGTAGATGTTGTAGCCGGGGCAGCCGCCGTTGATGACCTCGACCCGGTAGGGAAGGCCGGCCTGGTTGAGGAGATCCTCGAGGCGTTGCGACCACACGGCCGCGTCCTGGGATTCGCTCTGGCCGTACACGCTCGAGCCGCCGGAGGTGACGATGCGCCACACGCCCGCCGGCTTCTCCCAGGTGGTCTCCTTCCCGCGGAAACCGAGCGAGTTGTGCGAGCCCTGCTGCGCTGCGCCGTCGGCCGTGTGCCAGCCAGCCTTGAGCGCGTAGCCCAGGTAGGGGTGCGGAACCGTGCGCAGGTCGACCAGACGAGCCGCGGCTGGATCGAGGTAGCCCAGCGAGAACTTCTGGAGGAAGCCGGGCCCTTCCTTGCGCGGGGCGTAGGTCACCTGATCGGCCACGCGCGAGACGATCTCGAGCACGAGGCACACGCAGGCAATGGCGGCCAGGAGCAGCAGCGCGACGCGCTTCCAGGTCTTCATCGCCGCGAGCTTAGCCAGCGCGCTGCGGGGTGAGAAGCGCGTGCGCTAGCATGGTGCGCTCCCGATGCCCGAAGCTCGCTCCAACCCGCGCTCGATCCTGGTCGGGCTCGCGCTGTTGACGTTCGCCACGCTGGCGCTGCGCCTGGTCGGCATCGGGTTCGGCCTGCCGCACCACATCGAGCCCGATTCGATGCTCGTCTGGCACGCGGGCTGGCTGGCGCGGCCGGCGGGGGCGGGGACGGGCGTGCTGTGCGAGCCGGACACGTTCTACCCGCGCCTCCTGCCCTGGCTGATCGCGGTCGCGCCGGGTCGCTCGTACCTCGAGGTGCCGCCGCTGGACGCGGGCCTGGCGGCGCACCTGGCCGCGCTCGCGGGGCCGTTCCTCAAGGCGCGCATCGTGATCGCCTGCCTCTCGGTGCTCGCGGTGCCCGCGACCTTCTTCCTCGCGCGGCGCTTCCTCGACGCGCGCTGGTCGCTGGTCGCCGCGGGCTTCTACGCGACGAGCCTGCTCGCGACCAACTTCGCGCAGCAGGCGCGGCCGCACGCGGCGATGGCCGGGCTGATGGCGCTCGGGCTGGTGCTCGTGCTGCGCATCCTCGACCGGCCGAGCTGGACGAACTACCTGCTCGGCGGGCTGGGCGCGGGGCTGGCGCTGGCGGGCCTGCACAACGGCGCGGTGCTCGTGCTCGCGCTCGGCGCCGCGCACCTGCTCGCGCGCGAGCGCAGCTGGCCGCGCTTCGCCGGCGCGCTCGCCGTCGTCGCCGCGTGCTTCGTGCCCTTCTGGTGGGCGATCCTCGCGCGCGGCCTCGAGAGCGTCGACCAGGGCATCTCGATCGGCGGACAGGACGTCACGGCCGACCGCTTCGGCGGCCAGGGCTTCGCGCAGATCCCCGGCTGCATCTGGAGCTACGAGCCGGTCGCATGCGTGCTCGCGGCGGTGCTCGTCGCGGCCTGGCTGCTGCGCCGCGTCGTGCTCGGCGAGCGCGCGCGCCCGCTCGCCGTGCTGCTCGCCTGCTTCGTGCCGTTCCTGTTCGTCTTCGGCATGCGCAACGTGACCGAGTCACGCTTCTACGTGCCCTGCATGAGCGCGCTGGCCCTCCTCGCCGCGGGCGGGCTGCGCGCGCTGCGTCTCTCGCCGCGCGTCGGCGCCCTGGCGCTCGTGCCCGGGCTCTTCGTCAGCGCCAAGCTCGTCTGGCTGCGCTCGCAGGGCGAGTCGGTCGGCACGGTCGCGCGCTGGCTCGAGGAGCACGCCGACCGCGAGCACGACACGATCGGCGTGCAGCCTTCGTTCACGCTGCCGCTCTTCTCGCGCCGCGCGGGGCTCGAGAGCATGCTGCCGCCCTTCCGCAACCCCTGGGAGCGCTACCAGCTGGCGCTCCCGGGCGAGCCGCCGGGCGCCTGGGACCTGCGCTGCATCGCGCGCAGCGAGTGGTGGAAGAACCGCCGCGGCCCCGACGGCGAGGTCGTCTTCGGCCGCGCGGCGGACGTCGCGGCCTTCGCGCGCGAGGAGCACCTCGCCTACGGCGTCGCCAGCGTGCCGACTTCGCCCGGCGGGACGGGCACGGAGATCCTGGCCGGGCTCGCGAGCGTCGGCGAGACCGTCTTCGCCGTGCACCCGCACGATCCGATGCGCGCGGAGATCAGCTACTCGGCCTTCGGCCTGGGCGCGCACGCCTTCCTGCGCATGCTGCTGGTCGAGCGCTGGGGCCAGCCGCTCGAGGTCGTGCGCGTGAAGTAGGAGCGCGCGCGCGCTAGGCTCGGGCGCGATGGCGAAGCAACGCACGAGCGCCCCGCGCAAGATCTCGGTCCACACGCGTCTGGTCGCGGTCGAGGCGCTGCTGCTCGCCTCCTGGCTCAAGTCGCTGCTGACCGACGCGATCGTGGGCTCGGGGATGCAGAGCTGGGTCAAGGTCGCGGTGGTGATGGGGATGACGATCGGGCTGCTCGGCGGCCTGCTGCTCTGGCTGGAGAGCCTGACCCGCGAGAGCGTCAAGCACAGCCACCAGTTCCTGCGCGGGATGGCGGGCGGTGCCTCGGCGCTGTGGATCCACGCAGGCGTGCTGCTGGCGCTGTTCCTGCTCTACGCGCGCATGCTGCACCTCAAGGTGTTCTGAGCCATGGGACTCCAGCGCAAGAAGAGGCTCGCGCGCGGCTCGAAGACGCTGCGTCGCACGCCGCTGCGGCGCAAGCCGCCGCGTGCGCGCGCGCAGCCGGAGCGCGCCGTCGTCCGCCCTCCGAGCGAGCTCGAACACGCCTTCCAGGTGCTCGAGCTCGAGCCGACCGAGGATCTCGGCCGCGTGCGCGCGGCCTACCGCGCCCTGGTCGCGCGCTTCCATCCGGACAAGTCGGCCCAGCGCGGCCCGGAGCTGCGCCGCGCGGCCGAGGCGCAGACGCGCGCGATCATCCGCGCCTACGAGCTCGTGGAGGCGTTCCTCGAGCGCTCCTGAGCGCACGCGTCGCTACAATCCCGCCGTGAGCGACGAACGCCCCGATCTCGTGGAGAAGCGCCTGGCCTACATCGAGCGCATGCGGAAGGCCAAGCCGGGCACGGTCGACGTGCGTTTCGCGGGCCGCAAGCCGCTCGGCACCGGCCCCGCGAACCGGCACGGCATGCCGCAGCTCCCGACCGGCCAGCGCGCGGTCGAGAGCTGGCCCGTGCTCGACCTCGGCGACGTGCCCGAGATCGCGCTCGCGGACTGGCGCCTGGAGATCGCCGGCGCGTGCGAGAACCCGCTCACGCTCGACTGGCCGCAGTTCCTCGCCTTGCCGCAGGTCGAGGAGCAGAGCGACTTCCACTGCGTCACCACCTGGAGCCGCATGGACAACCGCTGGAAGGGCGTGCGCTTCCGGACGCTGGCCGAGCTCGCGCTGCCCAAGGCGAGCGCGCGCTTCGTGCTCTGCACCGGCTACGACCGCTACCCCGGCAGCGCGATCCCGTACACGACCAACGTGCCGCTGGAGCGCGCGCTCGATCCCGACGTGCTGCTCGTGCACGAGTGGGAGGGCGCGCCGCTGCCGCTCGAGCACGGCGGTCCCTGCCGCATGATCACGCCGCGCCTGTACGCCTGGAAGGGCGCCAAGTGGATCCGGCGCATCGAGTTCCTCGAGCGCGACCAGCCGGGCTTCTGGGAAGTGCGCGGCTACTCCAACAGCGCCGAGCCCTGGTTCGACGACCGCTACAGCTCCTCCTCCTGAACCATGTTCCTCCTCCCGTTCGCGCTCGTCGTCCTCTGCGCCGCGGCGCAGGATCCCGCCAAGGACCTCAAGTCGAAGGACGTGCAGAAGCGCCTCGCGGCGGTCGACGCACTCGGCGCCGACGAGAAGGGCGAGAAGCCGCTGCTCTCCGTGCTCAAGGACAAGCGCGAGGACTGGGAGGTGCTCGCGCGAGCGGCCGCCAGCCTCGCCGCACACGGCAGCGCGGCCTCGGCCGACGAGCTCGTGCGGCTCGCGCTCGACGCGCCCGTGCGCGCGATCCGGCTCGCGGCGGCGCACACGCTCGGCCGGCTCGCACCCAAGGCGGGCGCCGAGGCGCTGCTGCGCAAGGCCGCGGGCGACGACACGCTGCACGCGCTCGAGGCGCTCGACGCGCTGCTCACGGAGAAGCCGCCCGAGGTCGAGCTCAAGGGCCTCGACAAGCTGGTGGAGAAGGGCAAGGACCTCTACGCGCGCTCCGCTGCCGCGCGCGCGCTGGTGCGCGCCCACGGCGCCGACCGCGGCGAGGTGCTCAAGCGCCTGCTCGCGAACGAGAGCATCGCCATCCAGTGCGCGGCGCTCGCGCCCTGCCTGGACGATCCGCGCACGGAGACCCTGCCCGTGCTGCAGGAGTACCTCGGACGCGCGCGGATCTCCGACCTGGGCGAGCGCCGCGCGGTGCGCGCGCTGGCGCTGCTCGTGGAGCGCGCCGGCGCGGCGGGCCTGGACGCGCTGCGCCCGCTCGCCGCGGCGCACGAGGGCGCGGTCGCCGCGCGCGCCGCGCGCGTGCTCGAGCACCTCCCCGCGAGCGTCGACGCGGCCGCGCGCCTCGCCGCGCTGGCGCCGCTCCTGGGGCACAAGGAGTCCGCGGCGCGCGCCGCCGCGGCGCTCCGCGCGGTCGCCGGCGCCGGGTCCGCGCGCGGCCGAAACCTGTACGTCGAGGACCGCGAGGCGCGCGTGCGCCTGGTCGCGCTCGACAGCTTCGCCGCGCTCGCGGCGGAGGAGGGCGAGGAGCTGGGCAAGCTGCTCGCGCCGCGCCTCCTGCAGGAGCCCGATGCGCTGGTGCGCGAGCGCATCGCGGTGCACCTGGGTCGCAAGAACCTGCTCGCGGCGGTCGATCCGCTCTCCAAGGCGCTCGGCGACGCGGAATGGCCGGTCGCGGTCTGCGCGGCGGTCTCGCTCGGCCGCACGCAGACCGGCCCGGCGGTCGACCGCCTCGTGCGCCTGCTCAAGGAGAGCAAGGACTGGAAGCTGCGCGGCGCCGCCGCGGCCGGGCTGGGGCAGAGCTACCACCAGGCCGCGCTCGCGCCGCTGGTCGAGGCGCTCGCCGATCCCGACAAGGCGGTCGTCGCGACGGCGCACAACTTCCTCGTCTCGCTGACGCTGCAGCCGCTGCCGCCCAAGGTCGAGCCCTGGCGCGACTGGCTGGCCAAGAACGCCTCGAAGGTCGAGCTGCACGACCCCAAGACGCGCGACGAGATGGCGCGGCGCGAGCGCGAGCGCGGCACCTTCGTCGACGGCCAGGCGCGCGAGCGAGAGCTGACGCGCGTCTTCAAGGACCTCGCGCTGTTCGTGCTCGAGAGCCGTGGCGACCACATCCAGACGCTGCTCGGCCGCTTCAAGATCCAGCACACGCTCGGCGCGGCGGGCAAGACGCCCGAGCTGGCGCTGCAGCCCGACGCGCTGTTCGTCTCCAACTGCACCGGCGAGATCGAGGAGAAGGACGTCGAGCGCCTCTCCTGGCTCGTGCGCACCGGCGGGCACCTCTTCGGCTCGTGCTGGGCGCTGACCGAGACCATCGCGCGCATCGCGCCCGGCGTGATCCAGAAGGCGGAGACCGCCAGCGAGGTGCTCGACCACGTGCCGGCCGAGCCGGCGGTGGCGCAGAGCGACTACCTCGACGGCGTGTTCGCGCCCGGCGTCGTGCCGGTCTACGAGCTGCAGGGCGCGCACCTGATCGAGGTGCTCGATCCCGAGCGCGCCCAGGTCCTGATCGACAGCCCGCTCTGCGCCGAGCACTGGGGCGCGGGCGATCTCGCGGCGTGGTTCCCGCTCGGGCACGGCGTCGTGCTCGACAGCGTCAACCACTTCGACGTGCAGGGGCTGGAGCTGGCCGAGGGCCTCAAGACGCGCGAGGACCGCCAGGCCTACGCGGTCGACCACATGGGGCTCGCCTGGGCCGACCTGCGCGCGTCGAAGGACGAGAAGTACTGGGACAACAGCCTGCGCGCCTCGGAAAAGGTCGCCGACCTCTCGGTGCTGCGCCTGGTGACGAACTTCGTGACGACCTGGCGCATCGAGGTGGGACGATGATCGCGCTCGCGAGCCTGGCCCTCGCGTTCGGCGGCAGCGGCAGCGCGCTGCGGCCCGTTCCGTTCACCGCCGTCCACCTGGAGGACGCGTTCTTCGCGCCGCGCCTGGCGACCAACCGCACGGTGACGATCCCGGCCTGCCTGGACCGCTGCGAGGAGACGCAGCGCATCGAGAACTTCGCCGTCGCCGGGAAGGTGCGGCCGGGCAAGCACGTCGGCGCCCTGTACAACGACTCGGACGTCTACAAGGTGCTCGAGGGCGCGGCCTACGTGCTCGCGGAGACGCGCGATCCCAGGCTCGAGGCGCGCGTCGACGGCGTGATCGACCTGATCGCGGCCGCGCAGCAGCCCGACGGCTACCTGAACACCTTCATCACGCTGACCGCGCCGGAGAAGCGCTGGAAGAACGTGCGCTTCGGCCACGAGCTGTACTGCGCCGGCCACCTGATCGAGGCGGCCGTCGCGTACGACGCGGCGACGGGCAAGAAGAAGCTGCTCGACGTCGCGCTGAAGCTCGCCGGCTGCATCGAGCGGGAGTTCGGCTGGACGAAGCACCAGGAGCCGACCGGGCATCCCGAGCTCGAGCTGGCGCTCGTGAAGCTCGCGCGGCACACCGGCGAGCGGCGCTGGGCCGAGCTGGCGAAGTTCTTCGTCGACGTGCGCGGCCGCAGGGACCGCGGCACGCCGAGCTTCGAGGAGTACGCGCAGGACCACCTGCCGGTGCGCGAGCAGACGCGGATCGTCGGCCACGCGGTGCGCGCGATGTACCTGTACTGCGGCATGGCGGACCTCGCCGAGTACTTCGGCGACGCGACGCTCTCCGCACCGCTCGACGCGCTCTGGCACGACGTCGTCGACACGCGCATGTACTTGACCGGCGGCATCGGCAACTCGGCGCAGAACGAGGGCTTCACGGTGCCCTACGAGCTGCCGAACGACACGGCCTACTGCGAGACCTGCGCGGGCATCGGGCTCTCGCTCTGGGCGCACCGCATGTTCCTCGCGACGGGCGATCCCTGCTACGTCGACGTGCTCGAGCGCGCCTCGTACAACAACGTGCTCTCGGGCGTCTCGCTCTCGGGCGACCGGTTCTTCTACGACAACGTGCTCGCCAGCGACGCAGGCGCGGAGCGCGTGCCCTGGTTCGACTGCTCGTGCTGCCCGACCAACGTCGCGCGCTTCCTGCCGGCGATGGGCGAGCGCGTCTACGCGACCGACGGGGAGTCGCTGGATGTGTGCCTCTTCGTCGCCAGCGAGGCAGACCTCGTCGTGCGCGGCACGAAGGTGCGCGTGAAGCAGGAGACGAACTACCCCTACGACGGCGCGCTGAAGCTGACCGTCGCGCCCGAGAAGCCGCTCGTCTTCGCCGTCCACGTGCGCGTGCCGGGCTGGTGCACGGGGCTGTTCGAGCGCAGCCCCGGCGGATGCTCGAGTGTGCAGGCGCCCGCGGGCCGCACGCTGGGGCCGAGTTGGCGCAGCTTCGTGCGCGACTGGCACGCGCAGCCGGTGCAAGAGCTCGAGTTCGCGCTGCCGGTGCGCCGGACGCACGCCGATCCGCGCGTCGCCGCGGACCGGGGACGCGTCGCGCTCGAGCGCGGGCCGCTCGTCTACGCCTTCGAGGGCCAGCTCGACGGCCTCTTCTTGCAGCCGGACCTGCGCCTCGAGCCCGTCGGCGGCGTCCCGCTCCTGCGCATGGGCGACTGGACCGCGCGTCCCTACTGCTTCTGGGCGAACGGCGAGAAGCAGCCGATGCAGGTCTGGATCCCACAGACCGAGGCGCTCGCGAAGAGCGCCGGCTGGCCGAG
>JBGASC010000061.1:0-31548 GCA_044229935.1 Planctomycetota bacterium
CTTCTCCGCCAGCGCGCTCTCGCGCTGGTTCTGCTCGGCGTTGTCGAGCGCCATGCGCAAGGCGCGGCGCGAACCCACCAGCACGACGAGCTTCTTCGCGCGCGTCACCGCGGTGTAGAACAGATGCCGCTGCAGCATCATGTAGTGCTGCGTCACCAGCGGGAACACCACCGCGGGGAACTCTCCGCCCTGCGAGCGGTGCACGGTGATCGCGAACGCGGGCTGCAGGTCGCCGAGCTCCGCGCCCGTGTAGGGCACCTCGCGCTCGGGGAAGCGCACGACCAGCGTCTGGTCGTCGCCGACGCGGGCGATCTCGCCCATGTCGCCGTTGAAGACCTCCTTCTCGTAGTCGTTGCGCGTGTGGATCACGCGGTCGCCGACGCGCCAGACCCGCGTGCCCTGGCGCAGCTCGCGCACGGTCTTCAACGTCTTCGCGCGCTCCTCGCGCAGGCGCTCGTTCAGCGCGTCGACGCCGCACTCGCCCTTGTACATCGGCGCGAGCACCTGCACGTCCCTCGTCCAGTTCAGGCCGAAGACGTGCGGGATGCGCTGCGTGACGACCTCGACCACGCGCTCGGCGCACTTGGGCGCGTCGTCGGCGGGGAAGAAGTAGAAGTCGGAACGCTTGTCGCCCGGGTCGGGCAGGAGCGGCTCCTCGCCCTCGAGGATGCGGTGCGCGTTCGTGACGATCAGGCTGCCCTCCGACTGGCGGTAGATGTGCGTCAGGCGGAAGGTCGGCACGGCCTTCGACCCGAGCAGGTCCTGCAGCACGTTGCCCGGGCCGACCGAGGGCAGCTGGTTGGGGTCGCCGACGAAGACGATGCGCGTCGGCGGCTGCACGGCCTTGAGCAGGTGGTGCGCGAGCACCACGTCGAGCATCGAGATCTCGTCGACGATCACGAGGTCGGCCTCGAGCGGGTTCTGCGCGTCGTGCAGGAAGCCCTCGTGCTCGGGGTCGTAGCCGAGCAGCCTGTGGATCGTCTGCGCCTCGCCGCCGGTCGCCTCCGAGAGGCGCTTGGCGGCGCGGCCGGTGGGCGAGGCCATCTGCACGCGGCAGCCGGCGGACTCGGCCAGCGCGAGCACGAAGCGCACGATGGTCGTCTTGCCCACGCCCGGACCTCCGGTGAGCAGTGCCACGGGCGAGGAGAGCAGCCCGAGCACGGCCTCGCGCTGCAGCGGGTGCAGCTCGACCTTCGTGCGCTGCTCGGCGGCGGCGAGCTCGCGCGCGCTCGCGAGGGCGCGCACCGGCGCGAGCGCGAGCAGGCGCGCGAGGTTGTGCGCCAGCTCGCTCTCGCAGTGGAAGAGGTGCGGGAGCCAGACGCGCGCGTCCTCCTCGACGAGCTCGCGCCGCTCGACCAGCGCGTCGAGCGCCTCGACCAGCGCGGCGGCGGGGATCGACTCGCCGAAGAGGTTGCGCGCCGCGTCGAGCAGGCGCTCGCGCGCGAGCAGCGTGTGTCCCTCCTCCGACGCGAGGCGCAGCGCGTGCAGCACGCCGGCGCGCGCGCGGCGCGGATCGTCGGGCGCGATCTCCAGCGCGGCGCGCACGCGGTCGGCGATCGTGAAGCCGATGCCGCTGATGCCGCTGGCGATCACGAAGGGGTCGGCGCGGATCTGCGCCTCGCACTCGACGCCCAGCTTGCGGATCACGGCCGCGCTCTGCTGCGGGCCCAGGCCCATCTCGCGCAGGAAGACGTTGGTGCGGTGCGTGCCGGCCTCGGCGAAGAGCGCGGCGACGAGCGCCTCGCGCACGGCGGGCTTGAGGCCGCGCACGCCCTCGAGCTTCGCGGGGTCGGCCAGGATCAGCTCGAGCGCGTTCTCGCCGAGCTTCTCGACGATGCGCTCGGCGGTCTTCTCGCCGATGCCGCTGAAGCGGCTGGAGGAGAGGTAGCGCACCAGGCCGAAGCGGTCCTTGGGCGGCAGGACCTCGAGCTGATCGAACTCGAACTGCAGGCCGTGGGTCTTGTGCTCGGTCCAGCGACCCTCCAGGCGCACGCGCACGCCCTCGCTGGGCGCGTCGACCCTCCCGACGGCCGTGACGCGCACCGGCCGGAAGGGGCCGCGGCCCTCGGGGATCTTCCAACCCTTTTCAGGGTCGATCTTTAGGACCGAGTACAGGCTGGTCGGATCGGCGTAGGTGACGCGCTCGATCGTGCCCTGGACGGTCTCGCGGGCCTCGCCCGGAGCGCGCTCGTCCTTGCCTGGGCGTTCCCGTTCCATGCACCGATGCTCGCAGGCGGGCGCGGCCGAATCCAGCCGAGCCTTCCGCCGGCCCGAAAGGGACGGTAGTCTGTTCGGCCCGGTTTGGCGCGCGAGCCCTTGGAGGCCCGCGTCGACCGGACGCCACCCCCAATGCCAAGGATGTTCGCCGAGTGATCAAGGTCCAGGTCCGTTCGAACGAGTCCCTCGAAGCGGCGCTGCGTCGCTTCAAGCGTCAGTGCAACTACAGCGGCATCTTCCGCCTCGCCAAGGCGCACGCCTGGCACGAGAAGCGCTCCGACAAGCGGCGCCGCGAGCGCCGTGAACGCCTGCGCGTGATCCAGAAGGCGACCCGCAAGAACGATCCGCGCGCCAAGCGCCGTTCGAAGCGCGGGATGCGCGCCCGCTCCTCGCGAGGCGAGCGTCCCTCGGGCGGCGGCTTCGGCGGTGGCGGTGGCGGCTTTGGCGGCGGCGGCTTCGGTGGTGGCGGCGGCGGCTTCGGCGGCCCGCGCTGATCGACTGCGGCAAGCAGGGTGAACACGGGACCCGGGGCGACCCGGGTCCTTGCGTTGACGGGCTTCGGGTTCGTCGCGCGCCCCCTCACGCGCGGTCTGGCGCCGCGCGCGGACCGGGGGGGAGAATGGGCGGTCCCGCATGAGCATCTTCGGCAAGGAGCGCGATCTCAACCAGGCTCCGCGCCAGGTCGAGCTGCGCGTCGACTGCAGCAGCCTGCGCATGAAGCGCGAGGAGGTCGACATCCGCCTCGACGCGTTCCTGGCGCACCACCTCGACTGGCGCTCGCGCTCCTCGCTGCAGCAGCTGATCCGCGACGGCTACGTGCTCGTCGACGCCAGCACGCCCGACAAGCCCGAGGGACGCGGCGAGGCGCTGCCGGAGAGGCGGCCCGGCCGCCACCTGCGCCACGGCTCGCGCGTCGTCGTGCTGATCCCCGAGGAGCTGCGCCTGCCGATGCTCAAGGAGAGCAGCGACGAGCTCGCGGTGCTGTGGGAGGACGAGGCGGTGCTCGCGGTCGACAAGCCCGCGATGCTGGTCGTGCATCCGTCGGGGCGCTACCTGACGGACACGCTGATCCAGCGCGTGCACAAGCGCTACGGCCAGGGATTCGAGCTCGAGCGCGGCGGCGCGCCGCGCCTGTGCCACCGCCTCGACCGCGAGACCAGCGGCGTCGTGCTCGTCGGCAAGAACCCGATCGCGCACGCCGACGTGATGGGGCAGTTCGAGCGGCGCGAGGTCGAGAAGGAGTACCTCGCGATCGTGCAGGGCAACCCCGAGCGCGAGGGCGGCACGATCGACATGCCGATGGCGAGTGCGCGCGTGGGCAAGATCGAGCTCAAGATGACGATCGCGGCCGACGGGTTGCCCTCGCGCACCGACTGGCGCGTGGTCGAGCACCTCCCCGGCTGCGCGCTCGTCTCGTGCGAGCCCTACACCGGCCGCCAGCACCAGATCCGCGTGCACATGGCGGCGATCGGGCATCCTCTCGTCGGCGACAAGCTCTACGGGCCGGACGAGGAGCTCTTCGAGCGCTCGCTCGACGGCGAGCTGACGCGCGAGGACCTGCGCCGGCTCGGCATGGACCGGCACGCGCTGCACAACCACCGCATCGCGTTCCGCTCGCCCGCGAGCGGCGAGCGCGTCGAGGTGCGCAGCCCGCTGCCCGCGGACATGCGCGAGTACCTCGACGCGCGGCGCGGCTGAACGCTAGCCGCTCGTGCGGCTCAGAAGCTCTTCGAGAGCGAGAGGGCCCACTGGTCGTCGCCGATGTTGTCGCCGCGGATCGTGTAGCCGGCGTCGCGGGCGTTGGTGTGCGTGTAGCACAGGCCGAGCGAGAAGCCGTCGCCGATCGTGTGCGAGAGGATCCCGCAGTAGTCCTCGTAGGTGAAGAGCGAGTCGTTCGAGGTGCCGCTGTTGTCGCCCGTGTACTCCTGGTGGCCGGCGTGCAGCGTCAACAGGAGGTCGTGCGGCAGCTCGAAGTTGCCCGTGAGGTCCGCGTACCACGAGCCCGAGCTGTCGTTGACGCCGAAGGTGTCGCCCAGGCTGTAGCTGCCCTTGAGCGTGAACATCTTCCAGCTCAGCGCGGCGTACAGCTCGGTCGTGTTCGGCTCGACGACGCTGCCGCCCAGGCCGCGGAAGTCGCCCGGGTACTCGTAGCGCAGCAGGCCGACGTCGTAGCTGAGGTCCTCGCAGAGCGCGTGCTTGAACCCCGCGAAGAGATCGAGCTCCAGGCTCGAGACCGTGCCCGGGTTCATGTCCGAGAACCAGCTCACGTTCGAGCCCCAGAAACCCGCGTAGAAGCCGCAGCTGTGGTTGAGCGTCACCCCCGCCTGCACGGCCGGGTTCTGATCGGTCTGCGTCAGGCCGCGGAAGATGTAGTTCGAGGTCAGCGCGACGCTGCCGCTGGTCGTGAACGACGGCGCCGGGGCGGGTGCGGCAGCGGATTCCTGGGGGAGCGAGCCAGCGGAGAGGAGGAGGAGCGTGAGCATGGGAACTCCGGTCGCGGACCGGTCATGGGGGGGTGGGGAAAGCGGACCCCGCGGATGGTAGCGATGGCGCGCGCGCGTTCCAGCGCGCGCACCCGTTCAATCTCCGATCTTCGGCGGCGTGTACTTCGCCGACGGATCGACCTCGGTCGCGTAGGGCGCATTCCAGCCGTCGTCGAAGAAGCGCTCCAGCCGCTGCGCGAAGCGCGCGCCTTCGACCAGCACGCCGACGTTGCGGCTCTCGTAGAAGTAGTCGCGCTCCCAGTTGCTCGTCCCGATCCAGCACTGCGTCCCGTCGACGACCATGTACTTGGCGTGGATCACGCGGCCGTAGGGGATGAAGCCCGAGGCGGCGGGCGGGATCGTCACCAGCTTGACCTCGACGTTCTCCAGCGGCTCGAGCGCCTGCAGGCCCTCGATCGTGCCCTTGCGCTTGCACCAGTCGGCGACGAGCAGCTGCACCTTGACGCCGCGCGCGGCGGCGCGCCGCAGCGCGTTCTCGAGCTCGGCGAAGTAGACCTTGTCGCGGCCGACCATCTTGTACGTGAGCAGCTGCACGCGCACGCTCTTCTTGGCCTGGTCGAGCGAGCGCAGGATCGGCTCGAGCTCCCCGTGCGAGCTCAGCTCCTGCGGGCTCCAGACCGGAGTCACCTGCACGTCCTCGTCGCCGCAGCGCGCGCGCACGGCGACCAGCGGCTCCTGCGCGGGGTCCTTCGCGGGCGCCGTGCCGCCGGCCGCGGCCCAGTCCTGCTCGAAGGGCACGCGGAACTGCGCCGCGATCTCGGCCGAGTGGATGCGCACGCCGAGCTCCTGGATGTGGTCGAGCGAGCGCCAGTCGAAGTTCTGGCTGCCGAGGAACACGTCGGTGCCGTCGACGAGGAAGTACTTCGCGTGCAGGATGCCGCCGGCGAGCGCCTTGTAGTCGATGCGTCGCACCTCGGCCTTGGGGATCCTCGCGATGCGCGCGAGCGTCTCCTCCGACGTGCCGCGGAAGCCCTTGTCGACGACGAAGCGGATCGCGACGCCACGCGCGCCCGCGGCCTCGAGCGCCTCGACGACCTTCGTCAGGCGGCTGGGGGCCTGGTCGACCACGTAGAACTCGGCGAAGTCGAGCGTCTTCTGCGCCCTGCCGATCATCTCCAGCCAGACATCGGCCGCGTCGGGGATGTCGGCGTGATCGAGCGTGGTGCCCGCGGGCCAGCTCTCGACGAGCTCGATGCGTGCGTCGTCCGGCGCGAGGCAGGGGGAGAGGGCCACCAGCAGGGAGAGCAGCATGCCGCTCATCTTCGCCTCTGGGCCGACAGTGCGCGCAGCGGAATCCGCTCCTGCACGAGCACCGCCACGCACAGCGCGGCGCAGACGGCCAGCGTCCGCGGCACGCTGGTGATCAGGTTCAGCGCGAGCACGGAGACGATCGTCAGGCCCAGCGCGAGCCCCATCAGCGGTCCGGTCCAGTCCATGCGCGTCTCGATCGCCTCGGGCAGAACCGAGAGCGGCGGCTCGTGCACGAGCAGCGCGTACAAGGGTCGCAGCGTCAGCAGCGAGACCAGGAAGCCGGCCGGCGCCATGCGCAACGCGAACTGCAGGCCAGCCTGGTTCCAGGCCAGCGCGAAGAGCAGCGCGTAGAGCGGCACGAGGAAGCGCAGCGCGAGCGCCTTCTGCGCCCCGCTCGCGACGAGTTCGGGATCCAGCGGCGCGGAGTCGAGGATCCAGCGCGCCGCGGCGCTGCGCGAGGCCGGCACGTGCACCAGCAGTACCGGCAGGTAGACCGCGGGCGTGAAACACAAGAGGGCCAGCAGGCCCTCGCGCTTCCAGTCCTCGGCGCCGCTCGCGCCGGCGACCAGGAAGGCCAGCGGGATGCCGAGCATCGGATACGTGCGCAGCACGAACTCGCGTTCCTTCGGCAGCGCGTCGCAGACGAGCTCGAACGAGGCGCGCTCGTCGCGGCGCACCCACACGCGCCGCAGCAGGGCGCGCAGCGGCGCCAGCACGAGATCGAGCGGGGCGCGGGCGCGCGAGCCGCTCGCCGCACGGGGCGCGGGGACCAGCAGCAGCGCCAGGACCGCGAGCAGCGTCGCGCCCCACGCAAGCCAGGCCTGACCGCCTCCCTCGGACAGCACGCTCGCGAACCAGGCCGAGGGCAGCGCGTGCAGCGTGCTCGGCAGCGTCTCCCAGCCCGTCGTGCCCGCGATGCTGCGCGCCAGGCGCGGCCCGAGCACCACGCCCAGCACGATCCCGCCCACGAGCAGCGTCTGCAGCGTCACGAGCAGGCCCTCGGCGCGCGCCCCCAGCAGCGACTGCACCACGAGCAGCACGGCCGCCAAGAGCAGCGACTGGCCCAGGCCCGAGCCCACGAGCAGCGCGCGCTGGGCCAGGCTCGCGTGCGGCAGGAACACTGCCGCCGGGAGCAGCGAGGAGAGCGCCAGCACGCCGATCAGCGAGAACACGAGCAGCGCGCGCGCCAGCCGCAGCTCGATCGGCCGCACGGGCTGCGCCTCGATCCACTCGCCGGCCTCGTCGGCCTGCAGGAGCGAGCCGAACTCGCCCAGCAGCACGAGCAGCAGCAGTCCGCCCGAGAGCGCCAGCGCGAAGATCGCGTAGCCGTAGAGCGGCAGCACGTCCGCGAAGAGCGCGCACAAGACGGCCGAGAGCGTGCCGTGCATCACCAGCGGCGCGACGGGCCAGGCGCCCGCGCCCCACTGGGAGCGGAAGCCGGCCGAGAGCAGGGCACGAAGTCGCGCGCGCATGGGTCGGCAGCCTAGCGCGCTGCAGCGGAGGGGCGAAGCACTTGACGAGCGGGCGCGTCGTCAGGCCGGGCTGGTCTCCGTCGCGCAACGCGCTCGCGCGGGTCGCGGCCTGCGCGCTCGCGCAGCCAGGACCGCGTAGCGCACGCAAGACATCTCCGGGGTCGCCCGTCTGCCAAGGACAATGGAATGCGACATGGACGATGCACAGCATCGCGCAGTCGACACGATTCGCGGATTGCGCTGCGTCGAATTCACCGAACCTCCGGCGAATTCCCGCGCGCGAGAATGAGGCAAGGACACTATTCGATGCTGCGCGGCTCGCTAGCATTCGCTGCACGGAGGCCCCCAATCCGCGATTCACCGCGGAAGGACTGCCTCGGGAAAGGCCGAGCCATGAATATCAACCGTGCATTCGTCGCACTTTGCGCAGCAGTATCGCTGTCCGTTACCACCGATGAAGTGCTGGCGCAGGGGCGCTTTGCGAACTTCGAGACGCCGCAGACGCACCCGATCGAGATCGCCACGGTCGGCGGCGTCGATTACGTGCTGGTCTGCAACACGCCGGACAACTCCGTCGACATCTTCAAGGCCGCGCCTCCGCACGCGTTCGTGCAGCGCGTGCCGGTCGGGATGGGGCCCGGGACCGTGCGCTGGAATCCCGGCCTGCAGCGCTTCTACACCTGCAATTTCGACGGCGATTCCGTCTCGGTCGTGCAGCTGGTGTCCGGGGGAGGCACCGTCAAGGCGACCCTCGAGCGCACCTCGACCCTGCTGATCGGCGACGAGCCGGCCGACATCGCCTTCGACCCGACGAACACCGTCGCGGCCGTCTCGCTCAGCAGCAGCAGCTCGGCCACGCTCGTCAACGCGCTCAACCTCTCGTTCGCGGGCGGCAACACGCGTCTCACGGTGGTCGACCCGGCGACCTCGCAGCCGCTCGCCGTGAAGATGCCGCGCGAGATCGCGTGGTTGTCCGACAATCGCTTCTTCGCGGCCAACCTGCGCGCCGGCTCGCCGGGCCCGGCGAGCCTGCTCCAATACGACGTGGGCATCTACCGCAAGGACCCGCTGCTCGCCGCCGCCGACTTCAAGGGCGGGCTCGGCTCGACCAACCATGCGTTCGCGATCAACTCGGCGGGAACGCTGATGTTCGTCGTCGGGACCAAGGCCCAGAATCACGCCGCGGTCGGCGTGCAGGCGGTCGCCGCGCTCAAGACCGGCTTCGTGCAGAGCTGGCTGATGGTGATGGACATCCCCTCGGGCGCGCCGATGGTCGTGCATCCGGAGGCGCCGCCCGCGACGATCCCGGCACCGCTCCTGCGCAGCATCAACCTCAACCGCGACTACTCGGCGATCCCGTTGACCGAGGTGCGCACTTCGCAGGCGATGGTGCAGCCGACGGACGTGCTGCTGATCGAGAACTCCGGCGTGTTGAAGAGCATCGTGGTCGCAGGCTTCCATTCCGACCGCGTCGCGATCCTCACGCCGTCGGCGTCCACCGCCGGCGGCTACGCGATCCAGCGCGTCGACATCCCCGTGCTCAACCCTGCGAGCAGCTACTCGACCTCGGGACCGCGCGGACTCGCCTACAGCCCGGTCAACAAGCTGCTCTTCGTCTGCGACCGGCTCGACAACACGATCGCGGTCGTCAACCCCACGAGCGCGGCCCTGACCGCGCAGATCCAGCTGCCCAACGACCCGACTCCCGCCAACATCCGCGAAGGCCGGCAGTTCCTCTACAGCAACCGCTTCAGCATCGACAGCAGCAGCCCGCCCGCGCGCGGCGGGTTCGTGTCGTGCGCGATGTGCCACGTCGACGGGCGCACGGACGGCCTGCCCTGGGATCTCGGGGACGTGGCGACCGGCCCGGCCATCCCTGCCTGGTTCCACGACCTCAACAACCAGACCACGACCACGATGCCGGTCTTCCCCTCCGAGAAGGGCCCGCTCGTGACCCAGACCCTGCAGGGTCTCGTGAACTACGTCGTCGACGATCCGTTCCAGTTCGTCGCGACGAACGCGCCCTACCACTGGCGCGGCGACAAGGCCGACTTCACCAACTTCAACGAGGCCTTCGTCAACCTGCAGCGCATGGCGAACATCGGGACGCCGACGGATCCGCTGGGCATCTCCAGCGCGGACATGATCAAGTACAGGAGCTTCGTCAACACGATCCTGTATCCGCCGAACCCCGAGCAGGACATCACCCGAGTCACGCCGGGAACGCTGGGAGCCAACCCCAACGACCCGCTGCTCGCCACGGGAGCCAAGCTGGGCGAGATGCTCTACCACAACTTCGCCGTGGTGGGCTCGCGCAGTTGCGTCGATTGCCATTCGCTGCCGGACGGGAGCACGAATACGTCGACACTGGCGTTCAACGTGTTCATGACCATCACCGCCCCGACGGTCCAGCAGCTGCATCCCTTCGAGACCGCTGCCATCCGCGGCATCGCGCAGCGCGAGATGGCGCTGCACACCGGGTTCGGCACGACGTTCGACCAGTTCACGGCCAACAGCGGGCTGATCCACCCGGGTGATCCGGCCTTCCTGAACTCCTCGAGCATCAACACGTTCGTCACCCTGAACTTCCCCGTGCCCGGCCCGACGGCCGCCGACCAGGTCGTGCAGCATGCGGCCGTGACGGAGTTCGTCCGGCAGTTCGACACGGGCACCGCCCCGCTCGCGGGCTTCGCCTACACCGTCGATCCGACGCTCGTCCCGCTCGACTCGGGTCTCAACAAGACCGCCTTCGACATCGGCGAGGCGCAGGTCGCGGAGGCCAACATCGGACTGGGCGTCTACACGCGCCAGAACGGCCTCGTGCGCGGCTACTGGTTCGACGTCACGGCGATTCCTCCCGCATATCGCGAGGAGGGGACGACGAACCTGATCTCGCGCGCGACCCTGCTCGCGCTGTCGGTGGGGACCGGGAACGTCGTCATCGCGCAGGGCACGCCGCTGGGCAGCGAACGCCGCTGGGCCAACCCCAACGGCGTGGCCACGCTGATCTCCAACACTTCGCAGGTGCCGCAGAACCTCGTGCTCGAGAACATGGCGCCGAACACGGCCTACGTCGACGTGCCGAACTTCAACCTCAACCTGCACCTGCCGCCGCCGGCGAACTCGAGCATCTGGACCGAGCGCACGCTGCAGCAGTCCGTCGTCACCGCGGGCGGCTTCGGCGCGCCCGCCGTGCGCCACGAGCCCCCGCGCCGCTTCCGCGTCACGGGCAACAACATCCGGCCGGGTGCGAAGCTGCTCCTCGGCATCGCGTCGGGCACCAGCCCGGCGACGTTCCCGATCCAGATCATGACGCTCGATCTGTACCCGACGACGCACACCTCCGGCGGGCAGCAGATCTGGGAGACGCTGGTCGAGCTCGACTCGACGCAGACCTTCGCGCTCCTGAACGGCGGCTACTGGGCGCCCGACGTCGCCAACGTGCTCCTGCGCACGGTGACCAGTCCGAGCCTGCAGCCGCTCACCTGGAACAGGTTCCTCGTCGGCGTGCTGAACGAGGACAGCTCGCTGGGCTTCAACGCCGCGAACTGGCAGGTGCTCAGGATCCAGGACATCCGCTGAGCGAGACGGCTGTGCGCGAGCCACGGCTCGCGCGCACCAGGTCGTGCGGGACCCCGCTCCTCCTCGAGGGGCGGGGTCCCTTGTCGTGAGGGCTGCTCCCGCTCGCTCGAGGGCTCGACGAACCCGCAGGCGACGCGGGTCGCGCCGCGACTGTGCCCGGGGCACCGAGACCTCGCTGTCGGCGCACGATGCGATCTCGCAACGAGAGCAGACTCACAAACGCGCGCGCGGCCGAATGCCAATGCGCAGAATTGCATTGAACGCTTGAAAAGCACGACGCACTCCCATGCGCGAGAACGCCGCATAGTGACGAGTCACGTCGTGACATCGCGCTAGCATCGCGCCCCATGCGAGACACCCGATCCGCGATTGCCCGCGGAGGCTCCGTCTCAGGAAAGAGTCAACTCATGAACATCCGCCAAGCAATCGTCGCTTTGTGCTGCACTGCGTGGATCGCAGGATCGACGCCGCACGCACTGGGTCAGGGGCGATTTGCGAACTTCGAGACGCCCCAGACACACCCGATCGACATCGCCACCGTCAACGGTGCCGACTACGTGCTCGTGTGCAACACACCCGACAACTCCGTCGACATCTACACGGCCGCTCCGCCGCACACGTTCATCGAACGGATTCCGGTCGGGATGGGGCCGGGCACGGTGCGCTGGAATGCGAGCCTGCAACGCTTCTACACCTGCAACTTCGACGGCGACTCGGTCTCGATCGTGAGCCTGGCTCCCTCAGGCGGCAGCGTGCACGGGACGCTGCTGCGCACGACGTCGCTCCTGATCGGCGACGAGCCCGCGGACATCGCGTTCGATCCGGCCAGCTCGACGGCGGCGGTGACGCTGTGCAGCCGCAGCTCCGTCACGTTCGTCAGCGCGAACGACCTGTCGTTCGCCGGAGGCGAGGCGCGCCTGACGGCGACGGACCCCGCCTCGGGCCAGCCGTTCGCGCTGAAGATGCCGCGCAGCCTCGCCTGGCTCCCCGGCGGTCGCATCTTCGCGGCGAACCTGCGCGCGGGTTCTGCGCGACCGGGCACGACGCCGGTGTACGACATGGGCCTGTACCGGTTCGACCCGGCTCGCCCGGCGCCCGACTTCATCGGCGGGCTGGGCACGACGAACCATGCCTTCGCCATCAATTCGGCGGGCACGCAGATGTTCATCGTCGGGACCAAGGCGCAGAACAACGCTGCGGTCGGCGTGCAGGCCGTCGGTGCCCTGAAGACGGGCTTCGTCCAGAGCTGGCTGATGGTGGTCGACATCCCGCCGGGCGGCGCGATGAGCGTTCACCCGCAGGCACCTGCGGGCACGCTGCCCACGGTCGCGTTCCCCAGCATCAACCTGAACCGCAACTACAGCGTCAGCGCGCTGACGGAGGTCGCGACGACCGACGCGCTCGTGCAGCCCACGGGCATCCAGCTGATCGAGAGCGGCGGCGTGGTGACGAAGATCGTGATCAGCGCCTACCACTCCGATCGCGTGGCCGTCCTGACGCCCTCGCTGTCCGCGTTCGGCGGCTACACCATCCAGCGCGTCAACATCCCGGTGCTGAACCCGGCCAGCTCGTACACGGTCTCCGGACCGCGCGGGCTGGCGTACAGCGCGCTCAACAACCGCGTCTTCGTTGCCGATCGCCTCGACAACACGCTCGCGGCGATCAACCCGACCACGGCCACGTTGACCGCGCAGGTCCAGCTGCCGAACGACCCGACGCCCTCGGTGATCCGCGAGGGGCGGCAGTTCCTCTACAGCAACCGCTTCTCGATGAACAACAGCTCGGCTCCCGCGACCGGCGGTTTCGTCTCGTGCGCAGCGTGCCACGTCGACGGTCGCACGGACGGCTTGCCCTGGGACCTCGGCGACATCAACACGGGTCCGGTCATTGCCGCGTCCTTCCACGACCAGAACGGTCAGTCGACCGGCAGCATGCCGAAGTTCCCGTCCGAGAAGGGCCCGCTGGTGACGCAGACACTGCAGGGACTCGTGAACTACGAGCTCGACGAGTTCTTCCAGTTCGCCGCCACCAACGCCCCGTACCACTGGCGCGGCGACAAGAGCGGGTTCACGGACTTCAACGAGGCCTTCGTCAACCTGCAGCGCATGGCGAACATCAACACGCCCGCGGATCCGAAAGGCATCACGGACGCCGACATGATCAAGTACCGGCGGTTCGTGAACACGATCCTCTATCCGCCCAATCCGGAGCAGGATCTCAATCGCGTGGTGCCGGGGACGCTGGGAGCAATCCCCGATGACGAACATCTGGCCAAGGGTGCGAAGCTCGGGGAGCTCCTGTTCCACGACTTCCCGATGGTGGGGTCGCGCGGCTGCGTGGACTGCCACGCGCTGCCGGACGGAAGCTCGAACACCTCGACGGAGGCTTTCAATGTCAACATGACCCTCAGCGGGGGCGCGGCCCAGTTGCAGCCGTTCGAGACAGCTGCCCTGCGGGGGATCGCACAACGCGAAGCCGGGCTGCACAACGACTTCACCTCCAACGTCACCCAGTTCACCGGCAACAGTGGTCTGCTGCACCCCGGGGATCCGATCTTCTTCTCGTCGCGCACGATCAACACCTTCATCACGGGGACATTCACCGTCGTCATGCCCGGCCTGACCGCCGCCGACAGGGCGATTCAGGTCCAGGCCATGACGCAGTTCGTGCGCCAGCTCGACACGGGCACTGCACCGCTCGCCGGGTTCTCGTACACGATCGACCCGACCGCGAACCCGCTCGATTCGGGCGCCAACAAGGCCGCGTTCGATCTGGGCGAGGCACAGGTCGCCGAGGCCAACATCGGCCTGGGTGTCTTCACGCTCCAGAACGGCGCCGTGCACGGCTTCTGGCTCGACACGACGCTCGCGACGCCGGCCTATCGCGAGGAAGGCACGACGAACCTGACGACACGCGCGGCGCTCCTTGCGCTGGCGGCAATCCCAGGGAACGTGGTGATCCTCCAGGCGACACCGCTCGGCACCGAGCGGCGCTGGGCGAGCTCCAATGGTGTCGCGACACTCATCTCGAACCCGAGTGCGATCCCGGCGAACCTCGTCCTCGAGAAGATGGCGCCGAACACCGCGTTCGTCGACATTCCGAAGTTCGGCAAGAACCTCAACCTCACCGCGCCGGCGAACTCGAGCATCTGGACCGAGCGCACGCTGCAGCAGTCCGCGTTCGCGGCCGGAGGCATGGGCGTCCCGAGCGTGCGTCACGAGCCGCCGCGTCGCTTCCGCATCACCGGCGACAACATCCGCCCCGGGGCGAAGATGCTGCTCGGGATCGCATCGGGCACCACGGCGGCATCGCTCCCGGTGCAGGTCATGGTGATGGACCTCTATCCGACGACGCACCTGTCGAACGGGCGGCAGGTCTGGGAGACGCTGGCCGAGCTCGACGCGACGCAGACGTTCGCTCTGCTCAACGGCGGCTACTGGGCACCGGACGTGCTCAATGTGCTGATGCGCACGGTGTCTGCACCTCTCCTCAAGCCGACGACGTGGAACAAGTACCTGGTCGGCGTGCTGAACGAGGACGGAACGCTGGGCTTCAGCACCACGAACTGGCAGGTGCTCAGGATCCAGGACAACCGCTGAGCGACAACCCGGGCGCGAGCCTCGACTCGCGCACCGAGCACGACACGGGACCCCGCTCCTCCTCGAGGGGCGGGGTCCTTCGCCGTGTGCGGGGTTCCCGCTCGCTCCGCGACCGGACGGATCCTCCGGCGTGGCGCTGTGCGACGCGACCGCCCGGACTGGCCGGGCGCCGCGCGGCCGAGCGCGCTTCGCGCGAACGCTCGCCTGCCCAACCGATGCGCCGGCCACTACACTCTTCGCCCCGCATGTCGCTGCTCATCCCCGGCCCCGTCGGTCCGCTCGAGGCGAAGCTCTGGCAACCGCCCGGCGGCGTCGCGCCGCGTGCTGCCGCCGTCCTGTGTCATCCGCATCCGCTGCACGGCGGCACGATGAACACGACGGCGCTCTTCCGCTCGGCGCGCGGCCTGGAGGAAGCGGGTCTCGCCGTGCTGCGCTTCAACTTCCGCGGCGTCGGCAAGTCGGCCGGCGTGCACGACGGCAACGGCGCGGAGGAGCTCGACCTCGCGGCCGCGCTCGACTGGATGGAGCAGCGCTACCCCGGCGTCGAGCTGTGGGCCGGCGGCTTCTCCTTCGGCTCGCGCACCTCGGCCTCGTACGCGACGAAGGACGAGCGCATCGCGCGCGTGCTGCTCGTGGCGCTGCCGGTGCGCGTCTTCGACTGCTCGTTCGTGCAGCGCCTGACGCAGCCGACGCTGATCCTGATGGCCGGCGGGGACGAGTTCGGTACGCTGCGCGAGTTGCGCGAGCTCTTCCCGACGCTCCCGCCGACGATCGAGACCGACGAGATCCCGCACGTGAACCACTACTTCGAGACCGCCACCCAGGAGCTGCAGGCGCGCGTGCGCGCCTGGGCGCAGAGGAGCCTCGCGAACCGCCCATGAACGCCCAGCCCGACCCCGCCGAGTATCCCGCCGAGAAGCTGCCCTCGATCCGCCAGGTGATGATGCCGCGCGACACGAACGCGCTCGGCACGATCTTCGGCGGCGTGATCCTCTCGCAGATCGACTTGGCCGCCGCGATCGAGGCGCACAAGTACCACCCCGCGAAGATCGTCACCGTCTCGATGGACAAGGTCGAGTTCAAGGCGCCGGTCTTCGTCGGCGACCTCGTCAGCTTCTTCACCGACAAGATGCGCATCGGCCGCACCTCGATCACCGTGCACGTGAGCGTCTGGGCCCAGCGCCGGTTCGGCGGCGGGCGGTTCGTGCACGTCACCGAGGCGGACGTGACGATGGTCGCCGTCGACGACGAGATGAAGCCCGTGCCGATCCTCCAGCCGGAGGGGCCGAAGAAGTAGTCAGCGAGAGAGTTCGACCGTCATCGGCGTGCTGCCGACGACGAGCGGCTGCTCCCTCAGCACCGTCTTGTTCGCATCGAGCAGCGCGAGCTTGTAACTGCCCTGCGGGATCGTGAGCGGCCGCGGGCCGTCACCGTAGAAGCGGCTGGAGACGAGATCGAGTCCCTGCTCATCCGTGACCCGGAAGCGCAGGCCCTGGGTCGTTACACCCTTCGGCACGATCATCACGCGCGTCGCGGGCACGAGCTTGATGACGACGTTCGCGGGCGCGACCCCGGAGCGCAGGTCGAGCATCACGTCGCCCGAGACCCACTTCGGGTCCTCGTTGGCCTCGTCGTTGACCGCATCGTGGTTGTCGGTCCGCACGACATAGACGTGTCGGCCGAGGGTGCCGAGCGCAAGCACGCCGTCTCCCCTGGAAGCCCAGCTCTGCTGGCGTTCCATGTCCAGCACCTTGGTGCTCGGGTCGAACACCCCGACGGAGAACTTCGTGTTGCACGGCGCTCCCGTGCCGTCGACGACCTTGATCTCGACGGCGATCGCCTTGTCGAGCGCGATCTGCCCGAGATCGGTCGGGGTGCCCGAGTCGACGAGGATGTGCGCCTTGTACTCCTCGTAGCCCTTCGCACGCACGTGCAGGTCGAACTCGCCAGGCTCGCGTCCGTCGATCAGGATGTCCCCGCTCGCATCCGAAGCGGAGCCGCCGTCCATGCTCGCTCCGCCCCACAGCATCGCGTTCGCGCCCTTCACCGGCGCCTGGGTTCCCGCGTCGACGACCTGCATGCGCAGCGATCCCATGCTCGCCTCGATGTCCTCGAGCGAGATCTCGAAGTTCACCTCGTCCTCGCCGGGCTGCAGTTCCTTCGTCTGCAGCACGCGGTGGTAGTTGACGAGGCTGACGAAGGCCGGGAGCTCCTGATCGAGCATCAGGATCCCCATGTAGCCCTTCGGGAGCTTCTCGGCGCGCGGCCCGTATTGCCAGAAGTGTCCGATCCCGAACGGATTGTTCAGGCTGCCGACGACCTCGTTGAACCACTTGCCCGGACGCTCCTTCGTCGCGACGGGGACGAGCACGGGGCGCCCCTTGAGCTGCATCGACTCGTGCTGTTCGCCGAAGAGGCTCTTCCCGTCCGGCGTCGACACGCGCACCTTGATGATCGGCACCGGCTGCAGCGTGAAGTCCTGCTTGAGCTGCGCGTGCGCAGCACTGAGCTCGATCGTCGCCGCGGCGCCGCGGAAGCCGTCCGCACCCGCGTGCACCCAGTACTTGCCGTACGGGAGCCCGTTCACGGCGAAGGCACCCGACTCCTTGGCGTCCGCGAAGCGGCGGCGCCCCTCGGCATCCGTGACGCTGACTCCGGCGGACCAGAGGCCGGTGAGCAGCTTGCCCGCCGGATCGCGCAGCGAACCGTAGAAGAGCGTCTCCGGCGGCTCTTCCGCCGCGGCCGCCGCTGCCGTTGGATCGACGCTGGCGACGCGATCTGTCGGCTTGGAGTCGTTCTCGATCGGCGGCTTGGCCGCAGGCTCGTCCTTCGGCGCGCTCGCGGCGAGAGCGGGCTCCGAGGCGGCGATCGGGGACGGGTTCGAGGCTGCCGGCCTGCTCCATCCGCGGTAGGCGAGCACCGCACACGCGAGGAGCGCACAGCCGAGGGCGAGCTTCGTCTTCAGGGACATCAGGATCACTCCCTTGCCGATCTTCGAGGGAACGGTCAGTGCGAGCAGCGAGGCTTGCCAGCGGTCGCCGCTCGTGCGCTGCATGCGTGCACGCAGCATCTCGAGCGCGCGCTGCAGGCGGCTCTTCACGGTCGAGACGGGCAGATGGTCGCGCTCGGCGATCTCCGCGGCCGTCAGGCCCTGGAAGTAGTGCTGGAGCACCGTCGAGCGCAGCGGCTCGTCGAGCGCGAGCACGGCCTCGGTCACCGAGCGCAGCGTCGACTCCTGCTCGAGCGCATCCGCGTCGCGCTCGCGGCCGTGCTCGAGCTCGCGCGCGCTGCGGCGCGAGTCGCCGCGCGCCTTCGTGCGCACGAAGTTCAACAGCACCGTGCGCATCCACCCGCGCAGGTTCGCACGCTCGCGCGGCGGGCTCTCGAGCGCGCGCAGCCAGACTTCCTGCACGGCATCCTCGGCGGCGGCCGGGTCGCGCACGAGATCGCGCGCGAGTCGGCGCAGGAAGCCGGCGTGCGAGAGCAGGAGCTCGTGAGGGATCGGGTCGGCCGCCATGCGCGCTTCCACAGACTCCACGCGGTCGTCTGCGGACGACGGATTCTGGCCGAAATCGAGGCGCGCGGGGACGCGGGGCCGTCGCGCGCGGACGCCGCCGCCCGCCTCCTACCCCAGCAACCTCGCCGCCTGCTGCCGCGGATCGGCGCTGTGCGTCAGCGCGGCGAAGACCTGCTCGAGCGTTCCGTCGCGGCCCGACTGCGAGCGCAGGCCGGCCATGTCGCCCTGCGCGACCACGTGGCCCGCCGCGATCACGGCCATGCGGTCGCAGACGCGCTCGACGACATCGAGCAGGTGCGAGGTGTAGATCACCGCGCCGCCGCGGTCGGCCCAGGCGCGCAGGACCTCCTTGAACATCGCCGTCGTCGGCGCGTCGAGGCCGTTGAGCGGCTCGTCGAGGATCAAGACGCGCGGCCGCGGCAGGATCGCGCACGCCAGCGCCGTCTTCTGGCGCATGCCGCGCGAGAAGCCGCCGACGGGATCGTCGCGACGGTCCCCGAGCTCGAGCGCGTCGAGCAGGCGCGTGCTCTCGCTGGCGATGCGCGCCTCGTCGAGCCCGTGCAGGCGGCCGACGAGCTCGAGGTGCTGGCGCGGGCTGAGGTTGGCGTAGAGCGGCGCGCCGTCGGGCACGAAGGCGATCAGCCTCCGCGCGCCGAGCGGATCGGCGCGCACGTCGTGGCCGCCGATCGCGATCTCGCCCGCGTCGGGCGCGAGCAGGCCGCACAGGATGCGCAGCGCGGTCGTCTTGCCGGCGCCGTTGGGGCCGAGCAGGCCGAAGACCTCGCCCTCGCGCACCTCGAAGCTGCAGTCGACGAGCGCGGCGAGCTCGCCGAAGCGCTTGTTCACGCCAGCGAAGCGGACCAGCGACATGCGGAGCGCAGGGTAGGCGTCGAGGGCCGTGCTGGCCAGCGTCGGGTGGGGCGAGAGCCAGCCCCGCGCGGCCCCGGAGCTGCGCCGTGCCTCAGCCGAGGACGGACTCGCAGGCGAGGACCACGGCCTGGATGCCGGTCTTCTCGGTCAGCTCTTCCGCGATCTCGGTCACGCGACCCTTGGGCGCGGGCTTGAGCTTCTTGTTCACGGGCTTGGCTTCCGGGTTGAGGATGTAGACCTCGCGCGGCTTGAGCTCGCCCATCTTCTTGATCCAGGCCTTGACCTCGGCCTCGGTCGTGTTGTCGCCCTCGCCACGGTAGAAGCGCGCCTGGATCGCGAGGCGATCCAGCTGCGTCAGCTGTCCCGTGAGCGTGGCGTAATCCGTGCTCTTGCGCCCGGTGATCGAGGCGAAGGTCTTCGCCGTGCCCGTTTCCAGGCGCACGACGACGCGATCGTAGACGTTGAGCGAGTGGCGCACGTCCATGCGCTCGAAGTGCGGATCGTCCGTGACCAGCCAGAGCTTGGCCTTGGGGAACCACTTGTTGCGCAGGTCCCTCAAGTTCCCGGTGATTTCACGGAAGTCGGGGTGCAAGGTCGCATCGATGTGCGAGCCGTACACGAGCAGCGTCTCGACCTTCTCGCCGGTCTTCGACACGCGGATCAGGTGTCGCGCGGCCGTCGTGACGAGCACGGAAGCGCGCGGCATGCGCGTGTCCCGGCTGACCGAGAGCACGACCTCGGCCGAACCGAGATCGACACCGAAGGCGAGGCCGAGGCGCTCGATCTTCTTGGGGCCCAGGATCAGCGGACTGTCCGGGAGAATCGGAAGCGGGGCTTCCAACGGCTGGGGAGAGGGTGCGGCCACGTCGTGTTTCGTCTCCTCAGGGGAACAGGCAGACGAGCGCCCATGGTAATCGAGATGGGCAGAGCTTCCTAGGCATTGTCGGGCAGGAGCTTGCGACGCGGAAGCACGCTCCAGGCGAGCAGTGCGAGAGCGAGCGAGCTGCGCCAGGGGTGGGAGACCAGGATCCGCAGCCAGCGCAACGGCCAGGGCTCGTCCGTCCGGCACGGAGCGAGCGCGAGGGCTGCCGTGCAAGCCCCGAACAGCAATAGGCTTAGGAGCGCAGCCCGGAGCCAGGCGGGGAGGCCGGAGGGCGACGGTCGGGGAGGCGGAGCAGCGGCGTCCACATCCAGGAGACGCTCGCGGGGCTCGAAGGTCGGCGCAGCCTCACGCCTTTTTCTGCGCGGCCGAACAGCGCGCCAAAATCTCGTCGAGGGGCCGGAAGACGACCTCCCAATCGTAGTGGGCCTCGACGAACCGCCGCGCGCGTTGGCCGAGGGCGCGGGCCTCGGCGGGGGAGTCGAGCAGCGCGAGGACCGCCTCGGCGAAGCGCTGCGGGTCGTCCTCGACGCGGTAGTCGCGCCCCGCCTCGCCCTCGACGCCCTGCGTGGCGCAGGTGGTGCCGACCAGCGGCAGGCCCATCGCCATCGCCTCGAGCACCTTGTTCTGGATGCCGCGCGCGATGCGCAGCGGCGCGACGGCGAGACAGGCGCGGCGCAGGTAGTCGCGCGTGTCCGGGACGAAGCCCGTCACGGTCACGCCCGGGACCTCGGCCAGGCGCTCGACCTCGCGCGTCGGCCAGGCGCCGACGATCGTGAAGCGCACGCCCGGACGACGCGCGCGGACCAGCGGCAGGATCTCGCGCACGAACCAGAGGCAGCCCTCGGCGTTGGGGTGGTAGTTCATCACGCCCGTGAAGACGATCTCGTCGGGCTGCGGCGCGTTCTCGCGCGGATGGAACTGCGCGAGGTCGACGCCGTTGCGCAGCACCGCGCAGGAGGCGCCGGGGATCTGCTGGCGGAAGATCTGCTGCTCGAGCGGCGTGCAGACGACGTTCTCGGTGAAGCTGCGCGCGATGCGGCTCTCGAAGGCGAGCAGCGTGCGCTGCTCGCGCGCGTAGATCCAGCTCATCGGGAACGAGCTCTTCTCCGCGTACTGGCGCCACTTGTCCGAGTCGAGCTCGCCGAAGTGCATCACGCGCGGCTTGGAGGCGTGCGGCTCGAGGAACGCGCCCATCGAGGAGGAGTAGGCGTAGGCCATGTCGGCGCGCGCGATCTCCTCGTCGACGATGCGCTGCAGCGCGCGCGAGCCGTAGACGCCGAGCGTGAGCGCCTTGTTCGTCAAGAGCAGCGGCAGGGCGCACAGCTTGGCGCGCGTGTCGACGTAGGGGACGGTGCGGATCGAGAGACCCATGCGCTCGAGCTCGTGCGCGCCCTCCACGTCCTGCGCGCCGTGCGCGAAGGCGACGCAGCGCACCTCGTGCGTGCGGCGCATGCGCTCGACCAGGCGCCAGGTGGTGATCTTGTCCCCGCGGTTGGGCGGATAGGGGACGCGCTGCGAGAGGAAGAGGATGCGCACTCGGGCGCGGAGCCTAGCGGATGCCCACGAAGGTGTGCCACCGTCCGCGCACGCGCACGTCCTCGAGCACGAGGCCGCTGGCCTCGATCGCCGCGCGCGTCGCCTGCGCGTGGTGCAGCGGGCAGCCGCTGAAGGCGAACCAGCCGCCGGGCACGAGCGCCTCGCGCAGGGCGCCGACGTGCTCCTGGATCACGTCGGAGTAGATGTTCGCCAGCACCGCGTCGAAGCGTCCGAGCCCGGAGAGGCACTCGAAGCCCGCGGTCCGGAAGCGCGCGCGCGGCGCGGCGCCGTTCTCTTCCGCGAGGCGGCTCGCCCAGGGCTCGGCGTTCGGATCGATGTCGAAGCCCAGCGCCTCGCGCGCGCCGAAGAGCGCGGCCGCGACGGTCAGGATGCCCGAACCCGAGCCGGCGTCGAGCACGCGCTGTCCTGGGCGCAGACGCTCCTGCAGCACGGCCAGGCACGTGCGCGTCGTCGCGTGGCGGCCCGAGCCGAAGGCGCCGCCGGGCTCGAGCAGGAGGCGCACGTCGTTCGCGCGCACCGGGCTCTGCTTCCACGGCGCGATCACGGCGAGCTTCCCGACGCGGAAGGGCTTCCAGCTCTTCATCCACGAGCGCGCGTAGTCCTCCGGCGGCAGCACGCGGAACTCGAGGCTGAGCGCGCGGAGCTCGTCGATCTCCGCGCGCGCACCGAGCGCGTCGAGCTCGCGCCGGATCGACGCGCGCAGCGCGGGCGAGTCGGCGCCGCTGGGCAGGAAGGTGCGCACGTACTCGAAGCCCTCGGGCGCGGGCTCGCTGGCGAGCGAGGGACGCCCGAACGCGACCGAGGTGCACGGCCCGATCGCGAGCGTCTCGGCGACGAGCTCCTGCCAGCCCTCGGGGACGAGCACGCGCACCTCGGTCCAGGAGAGCGCGCTCACGAGGGCTCCTCGCCCGCGCTCGCGTCCGCGGCGCGCTCGCGCGGCTCGTCCTCGCGCAGGGGCGCGACCTCGCGCGCATCCGGCTCGTGCGATCCCGAGGTCGCGTCCTCGACGCCCTCCGCCGCGCGTCCGCTCCCGAAGGACCAGCCCAGCCCGCGCCGACGCACGTCGTCGGCGAGATCCATGTGCGCGAGCGCCTCGCGCAGGCAGCGCTCGGTGTCGCCGCGCACCAGCCGCGCGCGCCGCAGGCCGCGCGCGGGATCGCGCAGCGTCTCGAGCGGGTTCTCCAGCGGCAGCTCCTTGAGGAACATGCGGTGGCGCGGCTCGAGCACACGCGCGTCGAGCACGAAGACCACGCCGCGGTCGGTCTCGCGGCGCATCAGCCGGCCGAAGCCCTGGCGGAACTTCGCCAGCGCGCGCGGCAGGTAGATGCGCTTGCGCTGCTCGCCCGTGCCCAGCGCCGCGCACTGCGCCGCGTGGTAGCGGTCCGGGACGCCGTAGGGCAGCTTGACGATCACGAGGTACTCGAGCGTCTCGCCCGGGAAGTCCGCGCCGTACCAGAACGTGTCGACGCCCAGGAGCACCGAGTCGACGCGCGCGCGGAAGAGCTCGGAGAGCTCCTCCTTGACCGTGCCCTCCTGGTTCTGGAACCAGAGCGGGATGCGCCGCGCGCGGAAGAAGCCGGCCAGCTCCTCGCCCACGCGCCGCGCGTCGGCCGCGTTGGTGAAGAGCACCAGCATACGGCCGCGCGTGCGCTCGCCCAGGTGCGCGACGAAGCGTCGCACGTAGTCGAGGAAGGCGGCCTTCGACTCCTGGCCCGCGCTGGGCGCGTCGCTGGGCACGGCGACCAGCACGCGCGCGTAGTCGAACGGATCGGGCGCGCGGAAGGTGCGCACCAGGCGCGCGCTGCGCTCCTCGTCGGGCGCGGGATGCGCCGCGCGGTGAAGGCCGAGGTACGAGAGCGCGGACTCGAAGCCCTCGGCGATCCAGGTCGTCGCCGAGAGGAACACGGCGTTGGCGAGCTCGGGGTAGTAGTTGCGGCCGAGGAACTCGTTGGGCAGAAGCACGCGCGAGACCAGCACGAGCTCGCCGCGCGGATCGCGCTCGACGTCGTGGTACGCGCTCGAGCGGAAGACCGGGCGCTCCTCGTCGAGCGGCATCCAGGCCTCCAGCGCGCCGAAGAGCGCGGAGAGCTCGACGCGCGCGAGGTCGAGCTGCCGTCGCGCCTGCGCGAGGTTGCGCAGGCCCAGCGCGTCCAGGCGCGCGGAGAGCTCGGCCAGCTCGGCCTCCAGGCCAGCCAGGCGCGCGCCGAGCTCGATGCGCGCGGCGATCAGCGGCGCGCCCTCCGCGCGCTCGACGTAGGCGGCGAGCTGTGCGCCCGCGCTGCCGGCGAGACCGTCGCGCTCCTCGGCCGCGCGCCAGTCGAGGAAGTCCTGCGCCGCCTGCCCGACGAGCTCCAGCGCGCCGGCCGCGACGCGCTGCGCGTGCAGGCACTGCTGCAGCGAGCGCAGGCTGGGCGTCCCCTCGAGCAGCTGGCGCGCGAGCCGGTCCAGCGGCGCGCGCGAGGCGCTCTTGCCCGGCTGCGAGAGCCGCGCCAGCACGGCGCGCGCGGCACGCAGCGGCAGCAGCTTCGACCAGGCGTTGTGCGCCTGCTCGTGCAGGTGCTCGCACTCGTCGAAGACCATGTGGCGGCAGAACTCGGGCACGGCCAGCGCGAAGGCCTGGTTCACGATCACCACGTGGCTGCGTTCGGCGCGCAGCCGCGCGAGGTTCGCCGCGCAGGTGCGCTTGTCGTCGCGCTGCGTGCAGCAGGCCGTCTGCGCGCGCACCGCGCGGCGCAGCTCGCCCGCGGCCGCGACCAGCGGCGCGCTCGATTCCGCGGGCAGCGGCGCGCGCAGCGGCAGCCGGTCGAGGTCGCCCTCGACGTCGGTCAGCGCGAAGAGCGCGAGCTGCGTCCAGGCCAGCCAGGCCGCGCCGTCCTCGTCCTCCGCGGGCCGCGCGAGCTTGAGCGCGCGCCAGCAGACGTAGTTCTCGCGGCCCTTGAGCAGGCTGACGCGCCAACCGCCCGGCAGGCCCTCCTCGGCCAGCGCCGCCAGCGCGCGCGGCACCTCGCGGTCGAAAGCCTGCTCCTGCAGGGCGCGCGTGAACGTCGCCACCGCCGTGCGCACCTCGTGGCGCCGCGACCACAACAAGAGCGGCACGAGGTACGAGAGCGTCTTGCCCGTGCCGGTCGGGGCGTGCACGAGCAGGAGCTCGGGCGCCGCCAGCGTGCGCGCGACCTCGCGCGCAACCTCGTGCTGTCCGGAGCGGTAGCTCGCGCTCGCGCCCGGGTTCTCGCGCGCAAAGCGCGCCGGCAGGCGCTCCCGGAAGATGCGATCCAGGCGCGCGAAGTCCTCGTCGGGGAAGGGCAGCGCTCCCTCGCGCAGCGGCGGCAACGGCGCGAGCGCGGCCCAGCGCTCGCCGTCGCGCGCGGCGCGCGGATCGAGCGAGTCGAGCAGGTCCTGCAGCTCCTCCTCGTCGTCGTCCGCGCCGCGCGTGTCCTCGCGCGCGTCCCGCGTCGCGCCGCGCGTGCGTCCGCGCTCGCTCGCGCCGCCCGGCGCTGGCTCGGGCTCGCGCGCGAGCTCGCCCTCGACCAGCGCGAGCGCCAGCTCGAGCCGTCGCGCGAGGCACTCGTCGCTCGCGCGCAGCGCGCTCAGCGCGCGGCGGTAGCCCGCGCGCGCGACGCGCAGCACCTCGGGCGGGAGCGCGCGGATGCGTGCGAACAGCTCGGCGCTGGCGCGCGCGAGCTCGGCCGGCCCGTGCGCGCGCGGATGCGCGGGCGCCTCCTCGCCGAGCAGGCTCGCGACGAGCTCCTCGCGCCGCGCCGACCAGCGCCCGGGCAGGAACAGCGCCGCGATCTCGCACAAGCCGATCGCCTGGCCGAGCTCGTGCTCCTCGCGCGCGAGGTGCGCGCGCCAGCTCTCGAAGCCCTCGAGATCGGCGACGAGCAGCGCCGCGTCGCCGGCGAAGGCGCACAGCTCGTCCCAGGCCGCGCGCGGCTCCGTGCCCGCCGCGAGCTCGGCCGGATCGAGCCCGAACTCGCGCCGCACACGCGCGCCGAACGCGGGGTTGGCCGACTCCGCCTCGCCCGCTGCACACAAGAGGTCGAGCTGCTCCTGATCGGTCGAGCGCGCGGCCTGCACGCGCACGAGAGCGTCCTGCGCCGGGTCGGGTCCGCTGCTCCAGAGCGTCGCGAGCACCAGACCACGGCCCAGCGCGCCGGGGCCGGGCTGTGCGGGCTGGGTCTCGCGCGGCCGGAGCATCGTCCCGCCATCAAAGCCGCTCGGCGCGTCCCTGCCAACCGCGAGCGCGCTTCCGCTGCGCCCCAGGCGTGCGCGACCTGCGCTCCTGTCCGCAGCCCGGACGCCTCGACGGCCCGGCGAGCGGTCCGTAGAATGCGCCCCCTTTTCTTGCCGTGCCCGCCTCTCGCGGCGTGGGACGCGCGACCCCGAGACTCACCACCTCCGCACGCTATGGAAATCACCGAGATCCAAGTCGACGGTTACGAGAAGGTCGTTCGTTGCCGCGATCGCAGCTCCAGCCTGCACGCGCTGATCGCCGTGCACGACACGACGCTCGGCCCGGCCCTGGGCGGCATGCGCATGCTGCCCTACACCTCGGAGGACGAGGCGCTCTTCGACGTGCTGCGCCTCTCGGAGGGCATGACGTACAAGTCGGCCTGCGCCGAGACCGGCCTGGGCGGCGGCAAGTCGGTGATCATCGGCGACCCCAAGGCGATGAAGAAGCCCGACCTGCTCAAGGCGATGGGGCGCTTCGTCGACAGCCTCGACGGCAAGTACATCACGGCCGAGGACATGAACATCGGCATCGCCGACCTCGAGACCGTGCGCACGCAGACGCGCTGGGTCACGGGCCTCTCGCGCGAGTCGGGCAGCTCGGGCAACCCCAGCCCCTACACCGCGCACGGCGTGCTGGTGGGACTGCAGGCGGTGGCCGAGGAGGTCTGGAAGTCGCCCGAGCTCAAGGGCAAGCACGTCCTGATCCAGGGCGTGGGCGCGGTCGGCGGCCGCCTGGCCGAGCTGCTCAAGGAGAAGGGCGCGCGCATCACGATCTGCGACATCAACGAGGCCAAGGTCGAGGAGCTCAAGAAGAAGCACGGCTACGAGACCGTCGCGGACAAGAACCACCTCGACGTCGCCTGCGACATCTACGCGCCCTGCGCGCGCGGCGCGGGCCTGAACGAGCAGTCGATCCCCAAGCTCAAGTGCAAGGCGATCGGCGGGGCGGCCAACAACCAGCTGCTCGACTGGGCCGGACGCGACGGCAAGAACGTGTCGGCGGCCCGCACGCTCAAGGAACGCGGGATCCTCTACGCGCCGGACTTCGTGATCAACGCCGGCGGCATCATCAACGTCAGCGTCGAGCTGCTCCCGGGCGGCTACAACGAAGCCACCTCGCTGAAGAAGATCGAGAACATCCGCACCAACCTGCGCAAAGTCTTCGAGATCGCGCGCAGCGAGGGCGTGACCACGCACGAGGCCGCGGTGCGCCTGGCCAAGGCGCGCATCGCCGAGGGCAAGAAGGCCCGCAAGGCCTGATCCTCCGGCCCGCCGCGGGCCGGGAGCGAGGCGCGATGAACTCCAGGCTGCGCGTCGCGCTCCTCGTCTCGCTGTTCTTCGGCGTGCCGGCGCTCCTGACGCTGGCGCTGATCACCTCGGACTACGCGCAGGAGGCCAAGCGCGGCCTGCAGCCGGGCGGGACGATCCGCGGGCTGCTCGTCGGGCCCGAGCGGCAGCCCGCCGCAGGCGTCGACGTCGAGCTCTTCCTCGACCCGACGCACGGCTCGCCCGGACCCAGCCAGCCGCGCGTGCACACGACCAGCGACGAGCACGGCGTGTTCGAGCTGCACGCGCCGCCGCTCGACGGGCGCTACACGATCGTCGCGGGCGGCGGGACCTGGCAGCACGCGGCGCGCTCGTTCTCCTTCGTCGGCGTGGAGAAGCCCGGCGAGTGCCGCATCGAGCTCGTGCCCGGCTGCGCGCTCGAGATCCGCTTTGCCCACGCCGACGGCAGCCTCCCGGGCGAGGGCAGCTTCGATCTCGACGGTTCCCCGCGCGGCTTCGCGCTCGGCTTCGGCCGGCCGGCCGTGCGCGAGCAGGGACACATCAGCGGCGGCGTGCTGCGCGTCGACGCCCTGCCGCCGATGAAGGCGCACGTGCTCGTGCGCTTCGACTCGGGCGAGAGCCTGGAGCTCGAGCTGGAGCTCGAGGCGGGCAAGAAGGAGCTCGGCTGGAAGCTGTGAAGGCCGCACCGGGGCGAACCCGGCGCGGCCCTGTCGGCTCCTGATGTGCGGCTCAGCCTCTGCCAGGGGGCCGAGGTGCTCCATCATCCGGCATATGGAAAGCCGGAGGATTGCGATCTGACGGATCGGTGGTGCTGTTCACCGCACGAACCTGGGCGCCTCACGGCACCCAGTAGGCGGAAACCATGTTTGAGGTGTTGCCAAGGCCGCTAGTACAGAATGTCGGATTCACGTCCCGATAGTGAATCTGGTAGTAGAAGAACTCGCCAGGTAGCACCGGGACAAGTTGACCGCTGCCGTTGGGAACTTGCGTTGGTACCGGAATCGCAACAGCCCCTCCGGTGGTTGTGAAGTTGCCCATCCGGATCAGCGTCCCGCCCAAACAGAGTGCGCCATCATCGAGGAACACCGTGCCAACCAGCGCGGGTGTCCTCGAGGCCAGAAGTTTCACCGTGTTGGTGAGCGCAGGATTGTTGTTACCGAGGTTGCTCCCATTGAGGACGAAGGTGTTGGCAGCGATGCTCGGCTGTCCGGCGCCAAGGAGCGTTCCACCGTAACCGAAGCTGCTGATGCAGCCCGCGACGGTGCCGAGGGGGACGTTGTTGCCACACGGGCAGTTCGCCGCTACATCGCCAGTGCACATCACCTGGAAGTAGGGCACGGGAACAACCTGAATCCCGCTGATGGTGCCTCCACACGGGTGTGGGGCACCAGGGTTTCCAGCGCAGTTCGGCCACGGCGCGGGGTAGTCGATGCACTGTCCGATAAGCTGCGAGTCAACGCCTGTGGTTGCGGAAATCTCCAGGATGGTCCCGGGCGCGCCGCCACTGGGACCCTTGATGTACACTCGGTGCAGAGCGTGGGTGACGCCGTTCTGATAGACAGGCAGCCCACTGACGCTGTCATACAGAGGGTCTGTATTGGAGACGGCCTGCGGCCCAACACCATTAACGTCAATGATAGTGGTGCCGGTCAGCCCGGGGAGATTCGATGTGTATGTGTAGACGTCGTAGTAGCCTTCACCTAGCCCCGCCAACTGATAGGTGATTGGCGCCAACTGCGTTTGCGACTGGGGTAGCAGTTGAAAGTCCAGCATGAGAGCACCCCAGGACGGGTCATGGCCGACAACTGACTGAACCTGAGGATTGGCAGAGATGTCCTTGACCCCCCAGTTCTCGAAGGGCTGGTTTGCAGCAGGGTACGCGACTGTACACGTTACGGTAGTAAAAGCACCCGCGCTGTCGCGGAGTCCGAACGAAACGATCGGGTTGAGTCCCGGAGGGTACGCCGTCGGCGTGTTGACTGTGTTCCAGTGGCCGGCCTGGCCTGCTGCTCCAGGGAAAGTGCTCAGAGGGTGCTCAATGTAGGGAGATGGGACCTGAACGCCCGTCGAGATATCGATGTTGTAGCCTTGTGCCGCAGCGAGCGATGCAAGGAGAACCGCAGCAGAGGCTGTCTGGGCGAATGTGGAGATCGAGACGCACTTCATGTTGGGAGTTCCAGTGATCGGTAGTGGCCCTGGCCTGAAACCCCGCGGGTTCATCTACGGCCCAGGCCGCGTCCTCACGACCCCAACCCGCTCCGGGTTTCAGGATTCCGGATCGTGCAGCGACCTGCGCACTCCGCCCGGATGCACGGCTGAACATCGGCGCAGTCTCAGCCTCCCTCGAGGACACCCTCCGATCGCCGAAAGCCCTCGCAAGCACTGAAGGCCGCACCGGGGCGAACCCGGCGCGGCCCTGTCGACTTCGGCGCGGCGTTCTCAGGACCGCGCGCGAGTCCTCTCCTCCGTCACAGCGACCAGACGATGAACAGCGCGTTCGAGAGGTTGTAGGTCGACGCGTTGCAGAAGCTGGCGTTGTTGTCGCGGTAGAGCGCCTGGTAGGTGTGCGTGATCGGCGCCGTGATGTTGCCCATCAGGTGCAGCACCGGATCGCCCGCGGCCGGGATCGAGCTCGCGCCGCCCACGTTCGAGCGGATCGCCAGGCGCACGGTCGCGCCCACGGCGCAGCGCAGCCCGTCGCCGAACTGCACGCCGGAGCCGGGCTGGTTCGAGCCCTGCAGGTACACCACCGTGCCGTTGGTCATGCCCGAGCCCGCGAGCACGACCGTGTCGTGCGCCAGGCTCGCGATGCCGCCGCCGGTGAGCAGCGCGCCCGAGGCGTTGACCGAGTTCGGGCAGCCGCGGCCCGTGCCGCCGACGTTGCTGCACGGGCAGGGGTTGGCCGAACCGTCGCCGGAACAGAAGGACGTGATCGTGCCGCCCTCGGGAAGTCCGTAGATCGCGCCGAAGATGTCGTCGGTCGTCGCGGCCACCGTGTACGCGAGGCCGAAGCGGCGCACCGGGCCCCCGAAGAGCGCGGCCGGGGCGATCGCGGGCGCGAAGGTCGAGTTGGTGCTGGTGGCGATCGGCGCGTGGATCTCGAGCGGATGCAGTTGCGCCTGCACCTCGGAGTAGGCGGACACGTAGACGTCGTAGTCGGTCGAGCCCGCGGACTTGTTCTCGGTGTACGCGATCGCGAAGCGCTCGCCGTCGGTCTCGACCTGCGGCTCGCGCTGGTCGAGGGTCTGCGTGGCCGAGTTGCTCTGGCTGACGTTGCGCTCGGCGACCACGCTCGAGCCGTTGAGCACCTTGCAGTAGACGTCGTGCTCGCCGCCGCTCGAGTTCTGCTGCCAGGTCACGGCCCAGTCGCCGTTGGACGTGGTCGTGGAGCAGGTGGGCAGCGTCTCGGTCAGCGACGAGTTGGCGATCGTGAGCTCGGCGGTGTCGAAGGTCGCGGAGGAGGCGTGCACCTTGCGGCCGTAGACGTCGCCGTTGCGCTCCCACACCACGTTCCAGGCCGATCCGGCGTTGCCCTTCGAGATGTGCGGCGTCTGGCTGCCGGCGCCGCTGGAGACCTGCACCGGGAGGCCGACGGGCAGCGAGTTGAGGTCGACCAGACGCGCCCAGATGTTCACGTTGCCCAGGGCGTACTCCTGCCAGGTCACGCAGAAGTAGTTCGTGCCGCTGGCGAGCTCGCAGCCGCCGATCGAGAGGTCGTAGCGGTTGTTCAGGCCGATCTCGGACTGGACCACGAACTGTGTCGGGCTCCAGGCCGAGAGGTTGGAGGCGTTGCAGTAGCGCACGACCGGCATCGAGAACTGCAGGCCGGGGATGTTGTAGGGCGCGATGTTGTTCACGCTCGCCCCGACCAGCAGGCGGTTGGCCGAGTTCATGTCGGCGATGCAGGGCTTGTTCCAGTCCTGCGTGGTGGTGTCGACGTAGTTGCTGACGTTGATGTTGTTGCCCGAGGAGTCGACGCTGATCAGGCGCACGTCGCGGTCGCCGGCGGTGACGACCTCCTCGAAGGCGAGCACGAAGCGGTCGATGCTCGCGTCGTAGGCGATGTCGGCGAAGCGCTGGTGCAGCGTGCTGCTGGTCATCCCGAACTGGCCGATGAACGGATCGACCGTCAGCGGGAAGCTCGCGTGCGCGAGGTACTGCGCGTCGAGGCGGATCTCCACGCCGCCCTCGACCCTCTGCGTGGCGAGCGCGTGCTGCGATCCGTCGGATTCGCGCACGAAGGCGCGGCCGTAGCGCAGCTTGCCGTATTCGTTCGCGAACTCGAAGCCCTCGGGCGTCTCGCGCGCGGCGAGCTCGGTGTCGAGCGCGACGAAGAGGCGCAGGTCGCCCTGCGGGCGCGACTGGATCACGAACTGCTGCTCGAGGCCGCCGAGCTCGACGTCGTAGACCTCGTCGATGCCGCCGTGCTCGAGCAGGATGCGCGAGCCCTGGCGCACGGCCTGGGCCGGCGTCGCGAGCGCGAGCTCGTGCCCGTTCGACGTCGCCGACGCGAGCCGCATGCGCAGCGGGAAGTGGCGCGGCGTGCCCGAGCCGAAGATCGGGTAGTAGGTCGCGC
>JBGASC010000062.1:0-29613 GCA_044229935.1 Planctomycetota bacterium
CCGGCGGGAGCCGGCGACGGCGCCGTTCGCGCGCCGGATCGCGCCGCTCGAGCGTCTTCCACAGCGCGAACGTGCCCGTGAAGAGGGCGCGCGCCGCCGCGCCGCGCGCGCCGAGCAGCAGCACCGCGACCGGCAGCGCGAGCAGCGCGAGCCAGAGCGGCGCGGCGAAGGAGACGAGCGCGGCGAACATCCGCTCAGGTCCCGACGAGCCGCGCGAGCGCGAGCTCGAAGTCCTCGGCGCTCGAGGCGCGCGCCAGCGCGATCCCCTGCGCGGCCGCTGCGCGCGCGAGCTCGGCACGCGAACGCTCCAGCGCGCGCGCATACGACGCGCGCACGCCGGCGTCGACCTCCAGCGCGAGCTCCTCGGCGCCCTCCGGATCGAGCCAGCGCACCGCGTCGAGCTCGCCCGGGTCGAGTTCCAGCGGCGCGAGGATCGCGAGCCAGCTCCAGCGCGTGCCCCGGGCGCTCGCGCGCGAGCCGCCGAGCAACGCCGCGTCCGCGCAGTCGGAGAGGAGGAAGGCGCGCTCCGCGCGCACGGCGCTCGCGCTCCCCTCCGACCACGCGCGGCGAGCGAGCGGGCCCTCGGCGCGCCGCGCGGCGAGCCAGCGCACGAGCGCGCCCGATTGCGTGCGGCGCGTCAGCACGAAGCGTTCGCCGCGCACGAGATCGACGAGCTCGCTCGTCGCGTCCTGGCGCAGCCCGAGGAGCGCCAGCGCCAGAGCGCACTCGGCCGCGCGCTGCAGCTTGCCCGGCGGCCCGACGCCCATCGACGCGCTCGTGTCGAGCAGGATGGCCCAGCGCTCGCCGGCCTCGGGCCGCACGACGCGCACGACGGCCTGCGCGCTGCGCGCGTACACGTCCCAGTCGAGCTGGCGCAGCTCGTCGCCGGGCCGGTAGGGCCGGTAGTGGTCGAACTCGAAGCCCGCGCCTGCGCTCCCCGCGCGCGATGCGCCCTCGCGCCGCCCGCGCGCCGCCGTGAGCCGCGCCGCGAACCGCTCCGCGCGCAGGACGAGCGCCGCGTCCAGGTGGACTCCGGGGCAAGGCAGGGGCGGTCGCGAGCGCGAGGCGGACATCGCGGCCATTCTTCGCTCGCGCCGCGGGCGCGTCCAGGGCCGGGAGCCTCGCGCGCGGCACTCGCGATCCGCCAGACGCAGAGCGCGGCGAGCCGCGACCCTGGACGCTCGGCCGCGCGTCGACGAGCGGCGGAGGATCCCCGGGCGCACTCTGCCGGATCTCACCCGCTTCAGCGGTGACCCGCCCGTTGCACGCGAGCTACCGGGATCGTGCTCACGGGCCCAATCGCCCCGAGCACCATCCTCCATACCACATCGCTCGCCCCTCTCTCGTCACCCCGTTCGCCGCCCCGTTCGTCTCCGCGTTTGTGATCTCCTTCGCCGCCTCGGTCGCCGCCTCGGTCGCCGCCTTGTTCGCCGCCTTGTTCGCCACGTCGTCCGCCACGCTCTTCGGCCCCTTGCTCACCGCGTCGCTTGCGCTGACCGCGGCCCTACCCGGCAAGGTCGGCGCTGCTGCACCGCCGGTGCCGGCCGCCGAGGACCTGACACGCCTGGGTCTGCACGAGCTGGTCGCGCGCCTGCCGCGTCTGGGCGAGGCGGACTGGGAAGCCGATCCCAAGACCGGACGCATGGTCCTCCTGCCGCAGCTCTCCGAACTGCGGCGACGCATCGAATCGGGGGTCGCTCTCGATGTCGACGACTGGCGCACGATCCTCGTCGACAAGGGCTACCTGCGCTGGCGCACGAAGTGGCCCCTGGGCGAGCCGTTCGCGATCTCGCTGCATCTGCCGGCGCTCGAACAGGGACTGACGGTCGAGCTGGTTCCGCGCGTGACCGGCTGGAAGCGGGCCCGCGCCTCGCACTGGGAGATGATGTGCGGCCTGGGGACGGCGTCGCTCTGGGAGGACGAGGACTACCAGGTCCTCGGCCCGCTGAGCTCCGAGCGGCGCACGATCGACTTCGACATCCTCCCCGACTGCCGCGCCAGCGACTGGAACCGCAACCGGACGGCCTTGCGCACGGTGCTCGGTCCGATCCGGATCGACGTGGCGCCCGCGCCGACGCTCGACGAGGTCCTCGAGCGCCGCACGGACGCGTTGCCGGGCCGCGCGCTGCTCCGGTCGTTGCGACTGCAGATCCAGCCGGACGGCGAAGGCCCCGGCCGCGTCTGGCTGACGACCGACTCGGGCTGGCCGCGCTCGCTCGCCGCGATCGTCCAGGCTCAGCTCGCGCACGGCGCCCGCGAGTTCCCCCTCACGCGCCTGTGGATGAACGAGCTCCACCGTGCCCCACTTGCCAGACTCGAGGGCTTGCCGGTCGAGGTGGCGAAGGGCCGACACAGCTCGGACGAGTGGATCCTGCGACTGCGGGGTCTGCCCGACGGTGTGCTGCGAGACTGGGACGCGACGAGCTACTGGGCCGGGCAGATCGAGATCCCGCTGCGCGACTTGATTCGGCACTGATCCGCGCGGTCGTCGGCGTGCATCATCCATGCTCGAGCGACTCCGGCGCCGGGCGCAGGGCAGCTGTGGATGACAGCGATCGGCCGCAATGGCCCAACCGCGCGGCCGCGCCGTTCGGCCGACGCACCCGAAGTGCTCAGACCTCATTCGAGGTGGTCGGTCGACGCATCACCCACCCGCGACGCCGCGCTCGAACCCAGAGGACCGTCCGCGCGGAGCCCGCGGTCCAAACGAGTCGAGTGCACTCCGAGTCGCGGGCGCTCCCGGTCGCGTGCAGTCCGAGGCGCGCACATCTCGAGCCGCACGCAGCCCGAGTCTCGTGCAGCCCGAGTCGCGCGCGGTCCCAGTCACGCACATCCCCAGTCGCGTGCGGTACCAGTCGCCTGCAGTGCCAGTCGCCTGCAGTGCCAGTTGCGGGCAGTGCCAGTTGCGTGCAGTGCCAGTCGCGGGCGGTCCCAGTCTCGTGCAGCCCGAGTCGCGCACATCCCCAGTCGCGTGCGGTCCCAGTTGCGCACAGTGCCAGTTGCGCACAGTGCCAGTCGCGCACAGTGCCAGTCGCGTGCAGTGCCAGTCGCGTGCAGTGCCAGTCGCGGGCAGTCCCAGTCGCGGGCAGTCCCAGTCGCGGGCGGTCCCAGTCTCGTGCAGCCCGAGTCGCGCGCGGTCCCAGTCGCGCGCATCCCCAGTCGCGCACATCCCCAGTCGCGTGCGGTCCCAGTTGCGCGCAATACGAGTCGCGTGCAGTCCCAGTTGCGTGCAGTTCCAGTCGCGCGCAATCTGAGTCGCTCGCGCTTCGAGTCACAGGCAGTTCGAGTCACAGGCAGTCCCATCCGCGAGCCACACCACTGCCATCGGCCAGGAAATCAGTGCCGAATCAAGCGACCCTGCGCGATCCCGAGCGTCTCTCTTCTGGGGCGCTAGCCGCGAGAACGTGGACGAATCGGGAGGCAAGGCATGACGAGGAAGCGTGCACGACAGGGTGCATCGACGATCCACCCGCCCCGCAGGAGCGGCGGCGCACGGCGCACGAGGGCATCGTGCGCGCGTCGTACGCCGCGCGCCCGCCAACCGGAGCTCTTCGAACCGCGTCGAGGCGGTGCTCGCCGCGGTGCGGGGCGCAAGCCGAAGGGTGCGCGTGCGCTGGTCTCGCACGCGCGTCGGGCGCCGCTCGACGCACGGCATCCCGTGCACGTCACGACGCGGTTGCGAGCCGGCCTCCCGAGCCTGCGGCGCGTCGACGAGCTGCGTGCGCTGCTGCAGAGCTTCCTCGCCGCGCAGGCGCGACATGGGATGCGGCTCGTGCACTTCTCGATCCAGTCGAACCACCTGCATCTGCTCGTCGAGGCGGAGGACGAGCTCGCGCTCGCGCGCGGGATGCAAGGCCTGCTCGTGCGCATCGCGCGCGCGTTGAACCGCTGCTGGGCGCGCACGGGGAAGCTCTTCGTCGATCGCTATCACGCACACGTGTTGCGCAGCGCACTCGAGGTTCGGCGCGCGCTCGTGTACGTGCTCCAGAACGCGCGCAAGCACGGCCTCGCGCCGCGCGGCGTGGACGCGTTCTCCTCGGGGGCCTGGTTCGAGGGCTGGGCGGAGCTCCCCAGCGTGCGCGAGCAGATGCGGTGCATCTCCAAGAGGCTCGGGGCGCTCGTCGGCGGAGGAGATCGGGGGCGCGAGGCGTCGGCGAGAAACGCGCGGCCGGCGACGCAGGCTGCGTCTCGCGGCATCGTGGAGCGCGCGCGGACATGGCTGCTTTCGACGGGATGGAGACGACATGGGGAGATCCAGCTGCTCGAGCGGCCGCGCGGGTGATCCGCGCCTGCACGGGACCGCGCTTCGCCCTCGACCGAACCTGACGAGGAACACGCGCCGACGGAGGGGCGAACTCGAGATCGTGCTGTCATGGGCGAGGCGTGGATCGATTCAGCGCGAGACGAGCACGGACGAATCATGTGACCCGTGCTCCTGCAATCGCTACCTCCGCTCGAAAACCCCGACGGCTCGCGGTGCCTTTCCCGTTCGCCTTGTCTCTCGGGTTCGCCCTGCTTCGCCCGTTCGCCGTGTCTCTATCGTTCGCGGAGTCAATCCCGCTCCCTGCATCGCCTGTGCTCGCTGCATCGCCTGTGCTCGCTGTGTCCCTCGCGCTCGCTGTGTCCCTCGCGCTCGCTGTGCCCCTCGCGCTCGCTGTGCCCCTCGCGCTCGCTGTGCCCCTCGCGCTCGCTGTGTCGCTCGTGCTCCCTGTGTCGCCTGTGCTCGCTGTGTCCCTCGTGCTCGCTGTGTTGCCTGTGCTCGCCGTGCCGCTCGTGCGCGCTGTATCACGCGTGCTCGTCGCGTCGCTTCTGCTCCCTGTGTCTCTCCCGCTTGCTCGGTCTTCCGCGCGCGCCGTGTCGCCACGGCTCGCCGTGTCTCTCATGTTCGACGTGCTTGCCCTGCTCGCACTGTCTGTCGATGTCGGGGTGACTTCCCCGCTCGTCGCTCCCGCGCTTCTCGCCCTGCTCCGTGTCCAGGATCCCCCGCGGGAGCTCTCCACGTTCAGCTTGCACGAGTTGGTGCTCGAGATTCCGCACTGCGGGGATCCCATCGGCGATGCAGGCGAGGATCGGGAAGCTCCGCTCCCGCTCCGCGCGCTGGAGGAACTGCGCGAGCGCATCGGCAGGGGAGCCGTGCTCGAACTCGCGGACTGGCAGACGATCCTCGTCGAAAAGGGATACCTGCAGTGGCGAGCGCGCTGGCCGAGGGGCTTGTGCTTCGCCGTGCGCCTCCATCTCCCCGAGCTCCCCGTGCGCGTGATCCTCGTCCCCGACCTTCCGGGACGGAGGACCGCGGACTCGACGTTCGGGTGCAGCTCCTGCCCGACGGGTTGTCCGCTGGAGAGACTCACGGGCTACCAGGAGCTGGGGTGGCTCGCCTGCGATCGACGCCAGGTTCGCCTCGATGTCCGGCCGTACTATCCAACCGGGGGTGCGGCGTGGCAGGCGACGCAGCGGCTCTTGTCCGCAGGGACGATCACGCTGGACGTCGACCAGGTTGCGGGGATCGACGACGTGCTGGCGCCGGTCTCGAGTCCCCGACTCGCGAGGCTTCTCACCGAACAGCTCCGCGTCCAGCCCGTGGGCAGGCGGTCCTGGTTGTCCTTCCGCGTGATCGACTGGCCCGCGGAGGTCGCGTGTTCGCTGGACGTGAGCCTGCTGCACGAGGGGCAGACGGTCGAGGTGCAGACGCTCTTTCGTCCCGGCATGCACGACGCACTGCCGCTCGAACACCTGCCGAGTCGGATCGCTTCCGGATCCGAGCCTGCGAGAGGCTGGTCGATTCGGATCCGGGGAACGTCCAGGCGAGTCCTGATGTGCTGGCCTGCGAGCCAGTACTGGGCCGGCGAGATCGAGATCCCTGTGCAGGAGCTGATTCGGCACGCAACTGCGAGATCGGCGCGCCGCCCGCGCGCCGCCCCCGCACCGCGGACCGCGCGCGCTCAGCGCTTCGGCGTCGGCGGCTCGAGGTCGAGCGGGAGGCCGCCCGCTTCGCCGAGGCACTGGCCGTCGGCGAAGACGATCTCGCCGCGGCGCACGGTGTAGCGCGGCCAGCCGGCGAGCGGCCAGCCCTCGAAGGCGCTCCACTTCGAGCGCGAGGGCAGCTGGGAACCGACAACCGTGCGCGTCTCGTCCGGATCGAAGAGCACCAGGTCGCCGTCGTAGCCGGGCGCGAGGCGGCCCTTCCTGGGCAGGTGCAGCGACTTCGCGGCGCGCCAGGTGACGACGGCGAGCGCGAGCTCCGCCTCGAGCAGGCCGCGGCGCACGAGCTCCCAGGTCAGCGGCCAGAGCAGGTCGACGGTCGGCATGCCGCTGGGTGCCTTGGCATACGGTCGCAGCTTCTCCTCGAGCGGGTGCGGCGCGTGGTCGGTGCCGATCGCGTCGATCGCGCCGTCGCGCAGGCCCGCGAGGATGCCGCGCGCGTCGGCGGGCGTCTTGATCGAGGGGTTGACCTTGAGCAGGTTGCCGAGCTTGCCGGCGTCCTCGTTCGAGAGGTGGATGTAGTGCGGGCCGGTGCTGGCGGAGACGGGCAGGCCGCGGCGCTGCGCCTCCCGCACGAGCTCTGCGCCGGCGGCCGAGGAGAGGTGGAACACGTGCAGCTCGGCGCCGGTTTCGGCGCACAGCTCGATCGACTCGCGGATCGACTCGACCTCGGCCGCGGTCGAGCGCACGAGGTGGTGCTCGGCGGCTGTCGCGTCGGGGAAGCGCTCCTTGTCCGCGCGCAGGAGCTCCTCCTTCTCGCAGTGGCCGACGATCATGCGGCCCGCGCGCGCGGCGCCGGCGAAGAGCTCGCGCAGCGTGCCGTGGTCGGTCTGCCCCCCCAGGCCCGTCGAGCCGCCGAGGAAGCACTTGAAGGCCGGCGTCAGCGGCGCCATCGCGCCCAGCTCGGGCAGCGCGTCGGGCAGGAGGTTCGCGAGGCAGCCGAAGTCGACGCGCGAGCGCGCGCGCACGTGCTCGATGCGTGCGCGCAGCGCGGCGAGCGAGGTCGAGAGCGGCGGGTTGTTCTGCACCTCGACCACGCTGGTCACGCCGCCGTGCAGCGCGCCGGCCGAGCCGTGCGGCCAGCCCTCCTTGTGCTCCAGGCCGGGGTCGCGGAAGTGCACGTGCACGTCGACCAGGCCCGCGATCGCGGTCAGGCCGCGTGCGTCGAGCTCGGGCAGTCCGCCGCGCGCGAGGTTCGCCCCGACGGCCTCGATCACGCCGTCGACCACGCGCACGTCGATCGTCGCCGCGCGCGGGCCGGGCGGGTAGCTGCGCGCGCCGCGGACGAGGAGGCTCGCTCCGCGCGAGCCGCCGCTCACGCGCTCGCCTCCGCGACGCGGCGCACGACGACGACGGTCATGTCGTCCTCGCGCAGGCCGCCGGAGAACTCCAGCGCCGCCTTGACCAGCGCCTCGGTCAGCTGCTGCGCGTTGTTCTGCTCGCGCACGCCCCGTTCGATCACGGCGCGCATGCCCGATTCGCCGAAGAGCTTGTTGGGCTCGCCCGGCGCGCGCGCCTCGACGAACCCGTCGCTGAAGACGACCAGGAAGTCGCCCACCTCGAGCTTCGCGTGCGCGCTCTCGGTGTACTCGAAGTCGTCCATCATCCCCAGCGCGGGACCGTGGCCCTTGATGCTCTCCATCGTGCCGGTCTTCTGGCGCCACAGGAGCGGCGGGGTCTGGCCCGCGTTGATCATCTGCACCGAGCCGTCGCGCTCGAAGACCGCGGTGAAGAGCGTCAGGAAGCGCCCGTCGTCCATGCGCGGGCCGATGTCCTGGTTGAGCAGCGTGATCACCGCCGGCAGGTCGTCCATCACGCGCAGGAACGCGCGCAGGCCGGCCTGCGCGGTCGCGGCGAGCACCGCCGGTCCCGCGCCGTGGCCGGTCGCGTCGCCGAGCACGACGCCCAGGCGCCCGCCCTTCATCTTGACGAAGTCGTAGAAGTCGCCGGTCGTGCCCTCGGCCGGCTTGTACCAGCCGAACACGTCGTAGCCCGGGAGGTCCTTGGGCGCCTGGCTGATCAGGTCGGACTGGATCTGGCTCAGGATGTCGAGCGACTGCTCGAGCTTGGCCTTCTCCAGGCTGACCATGTGCAGCTTGGCGTTCTGCAGCGCGATCGAGATGTGCTGCGAGAGCGCCGCGAAGAGCGCCAGGTCCTCGTGGCGGAACTCGCGCGTGGCGGCCTTGGAGTCGACGTACAGCGCGCCGCGCTCGCGCGGCATGTCCTCCTCGCGCCCGACCGAGACCAGGGGCACGCACATCACCGCGCGCAGCTTGAGGTCGAAGACGGAGGTGCCGAGCTCGAGCGCCTCCGAGTCGGAGGTCACGGTGGCGCGCACCGGCTGCTCCTCCTCGAGCACGCGGCGCACGACGCTGGTCGAGTAGCGCAGGTCGCCCACGACGGGCTTCTTGCCGCGCGCGCGCGCGACGCGCACCGAGAGCTCGCCGCGCTCGTCGGCCAGGATCAGGAGGCCGCGCTCGGCACCGGTGATCTCGATCGAGGTGTCGACGATGTAGACCAGCAGCGACTCGAGGTCGCGCGACTCCGAGACGCGCGCGATGGCGGTCAGCAGGACCTCGACCGAGCGCCGGTCGATGTTGTTGTTCCCGGTCAGGAACTGCGTCGACGTGTCGGCTGCCGCGGCAGGCTGGGGAGGCGGCGGCGGGGGCGGCGGTTCGGGCTCCTTCTTCCGTCGGAAGAACATCCGCGGGAGTCTAGCGGCCGGGCGCAGGGGCTTCCAAAAGTCCTTGCGGGATCCCCCACCGCCGGGCCAAGATGAGCGTCCATCCCCCCAACGCTCGAGGACCAGGAATGCACATCAGCGTCGAACCCCGCGAGGACTACGCGATTCTCCATCTGCGTGGCGAATTCGATACCTACTACGTCCCGGCGCTCCAGCAGGAGATCGACCAGCTCGGCAAGACCGGCATCCACAAGGCGGTGTTGAACCTGCGCCTGGTGCGCTTCATCAACTCGACCGCGCTGGGCTCGGTGATCAAGGCCTCCAAGCAGCTCTCGCAGAAGGGCGGCAAGCTCGTGATCTCGCGCCCCTCGACGTTCTGCCGCGACATCTTCGAGAAGGTCGGCCTGGACCGCGTCGTCCCGGTCTTCGACTCGGACGAGGAAGCGACCGCGGCGCTCTCCAAGGGCGGCCCGGCGCGCACGGCCGGCCACGAGGACGCGCAGGACAACCCCAGCTCCGTGCTGTTCACGCCCGTCGACAGCTCGCGCGTCGAGCACTTCCTCTCCCAGAGCCAGCGCACGGTCAACGTGCCGATCACCAAGGAGAAGGTCCAGGGCTGGAGCGGCGCCGGGCGCATGCTCGCGCTCGACGAGAACGGCCTGCGCTTCACCTGGAACGGCGGGCAGACCGAGCTCTCGCCCTTCGCCATGGCGCAGATGCTGGCGATCGGCACGGAGTGGAAGGTGAAGTTCCGCCTGCCGCTGCTGCAGAAGGGCTACTGCGAGGCCGTCTGCGTCGTCAGCGAGGTCGAGGAACGACCGGACGGCGTCAAGGTCGGCGCTTCGTTCAAGGCGATCGACGGCACCACGCGCGAGGCGATCAAGCAGTACGCGCGCGACATGGCCTTCCTGCGCGACGAGCTGCGCAAGGCGACCGACAAGGCCTGAGCGCGCCGCGTCGCGCGCAACGCGGCCTCAGGCGCTGCTCTGTTCGGCGCCGCGCGCCTCCGGCGAGGCGAGTTCGTGGCCGCCGGCGACCAGACGCGCTTCGATCTGGCGCGCGATCTGCGGCCAGGCCAGGCGCTCCTCGGCGATCCCGCGGCCGCGCTGGCCCCAGCGCTTGCGCGTCTCGGGCGACATCGCCGCGCGCTTGAGCGCCTCGATCCAGGCGTTGAGGTTGCCGCCGGGCACGATCAGGCCGGAGCCCTCGTGCTCGATCAGGAAGCGCAGGATCGGCTTGTCTGAGCACAGGACGGGCAGCCCGCAGGCCATCGCCTTGGGGATGTGCTGCCCGCGCACCGAGTCGTCGAGGCCGGGCACCGCGAAGAGCGTGCTCGCGCCCAGGAGCCCCGGCGCCTCCTCGACGCGCGGCGTCCCGACCCAGTGCACGCTGGAGCCGATGCCCCAGCGGTCGACCAGCGCGCGCAGCTCGGCACGCGAGGGCCCGTCGCCGGCGAGCACGAGCGACCAGTCGTTGCGCTGCCCGACCGTGCGCGCGAAGGCCTCGATCAGCGTCTCCAGGCCGCGACCGGGACCGATCCAGCCCATGTAGAGCAGGATCCGGCCGCGGATGTGGTGGCGCAGCACCAGACCGCTGGTCAGGCCCGGTCGGTAGTCGTTGAGGTCGACGCCCGGCGGCACGAGCGAGACGCGCTCGCGCGGGAAGCCGTGCTCGAGCACGCGCTCCAGCGCGCCGGGATCGAGGGCGACGACGGCGCTGGTGTGGCGGCGCACGAAGCGGCCCCAGAGCTTCTCGCCGACCCGGCGCAGGAAGCGCGCGCGCCAGCTGTCCTCGCTGCGCGCGCCGACCTCGACCAGCACCAGCGGGATGTGGCGCTTGCGGGCCACGCGCGCGCCCAGCCAGGCCGCGGGCGAGAGCGACTGGTAGGCGACGATGGCGTCGGGGGCGAAGCCGGCGACGCCCGGACCTTCGACCGCGGCGTGCGAGTCCGGGTCGGCTCCCGAGCGCGGGATCACGCCCTCGGGCGCGCCGAAGCCGCGCACGGTGTGTCCGCGGCCGAGCAGCTCGCGCGCGAGCTCGGGTGCGTGGTCCCCGCCCTTCACCCGCAGCGTGAAGGGATCGACGAGGATGGCGATGCGCAACGGACGGGACACGCGATCAACGTGGGCTCGTGAGGATGGAGCTCCGGCCAGTGTCTTCTCGGGAACAGGCTTCCTATCGGTAACCCTACGCCACGCTCCCAAGCCCGGCGGCCATTTTTTCCGCGCGAAACGCACGATTGCGGTGACGCGCGCGAGCCCCGCGATCATCTGCCCGACGACGCTCAAGTCGAGCCACGGGAAGCCGAAAACCGGGCGGACTCTCCGGCCCCACTCGAGAACGAGGCCAGCATGCATCGACACCGTCGTCTACCCCCCATCCCCGGCACCGGTCTGCCCGCACGCGGCCTGTTCGTCTCCCGCTGGCGCTCGCTGCTGCGGCCGAAGTGCCTCGAGGATCTCGCGCGCCTGGAGCCCGAGGCCTTCACGCCCGAGGTGCTGCCGCTGCTCTTCCGCGCCTCGCAGCACGGCTGGCTGGTCTACGTCGTGGGCAACGAGCCCGGCGTCGCCCACGGCCGCGTCGGCGAGGAGCGCTGGGAGGCCTTCGCTTCCGAGCTCGAGGGCTACCTGCGCGCGCAGGGCATCGCCGCGCGCCGCCACTACGCCTGCCTGGAGGACCCGCAGGGCAAGGGCGCGCACCGGCGCGACTCGGTCTTCCAGTTCCCGAACACCGGCGTGCTCTACCACGCCGCGCAGGAGGACGGCATCGAGCTCGGCGAGAGCTGGCTCCTCTCGTGCGAGGCCAACGAGCTCGCGGCGGCCTGGCGCGCGGGCGTGCGCACGATGGCGCTCGACGTCCAGGACCGATCGACCTCGAGCGAGCTGCAGGTCGAGGCCACGCGGCGCCAGGCGAGCCTCGCCCACGGCCTGCGCGAGGTGCTCGCGCTCGATCCGCTGGCGCGCATCTAGTCGACTGCGCCTTGACGCACCGGCGCGCGGGACATGGAATCCGCGCTGCGCGCTGCCGCGCCACGCGATGGAACCCTCCCCGTCTCCCCTCTCGCGCCTCGTCGCGAGCCTGCGCCAGCTGCGCTACCGCTGGTTCGGCCGCGGCCCGACGCCGGAGGAATGGGAGGAGCGCGTGCGGCGCGTCGTGCAGGACACGGTCGCGACCGCACTGCCCTGGATCCCGCGCGAGGGCGCGGTGCTGATCGACGTCGGCGCCAACATCGGCCTGTTCACCGAGGAGATCCTGCGCCAGCGGCCGGGCACGCGCGCGTTCCTCTTCGAGCCCGTCGCGGCGCACTACGAGCGCTGCCGCGCGCGCTTCGCCGGCCAGCCCAACGTGGTGGTCGAGCCCTTCGCGCTGGGCGACCAGAACCTGCACACGCGCATCTGGAAGCCCAAGCACAACCCCGGCGGCAACGTGATCGACGAGGAGATCGTCGCGCGCCGGCGCTCGTTCATGGACTTCCGCCCCGAGGAGATCGAGTGCCGGATCTTCGACGAGTGGGCGCGCGAGCGCGGGCTCGAGCGCATCGACTTCGTCAAGAGCGACACCGAGGGCTACGACTACAAGGTGCTGCGCGGGATGCTGCCCTTCCTCGCGCGCCTCGAGTGCCGCCCGCCGATCCTGGCCGAGCTCCTGCGCGAGGACATCCACCCCGACTACGCGGCGCAGATGGAGGTGCTCGAGCGCCTCTACGCGCTCGGCTACCAGCGTGTGGACCTCGCCGGCATGCAGGACGTGCAGGACTTCCTCTTCCTCCCCCAGGGCGCACGGCCCCTCGCGTGAGCCCGGCCGGACGACCTCCGCTCCTCCAGCGCCTGCGCGCGCTCCTGGCGCGCAAGTTCCTGCGCGACACGCTGACCCTGCAGGCGAGCTCGATGCTCAACGCGCTGTCCAACCTGGCCAGCACGGTGCTGCTCGCGCAGCTGCTCGGCGCGCGCGCGCAGGGGCAGTACTACGTCGCGCTCTCGCTCTACTCGCTGCTCTTCTTCCTGCTCAACCAGGGCGTCCAGGGCGCGACGGTCAGCCAGGTCGCCGCGGCCAGCGCGCGCGGGCTGAGCGACAAGGTCGCGGCCTGGCTGGGCTTCCTGCTCAAGGGCTACGTGCTGGTCGGTCTGGCGCTGCTCGCTCTGGGCTTCCTCGCGCTGCCGTGGGTGGCGACGCGCGTCGTGCACGCGGACGCCGAGACGGCGCGCTGGGCCTTCTGGCTGACGCTGACGCCCTTCTGCGAGCTGCCGCGCGTCGTGGTCTGCGCGGCGCTGCAGGGCACGCGGCGCATGGTGCCCTTCGCGCGCATCGAGAACGGCGCCGAGGTGCTGCGCTTCTTCGGCGTCGGCGTGGGCGCGCTGGTCACCGGCAGCGCGGAGGGCCCGGTGCTCGGCACCGTGGCCGCCTCGCTGGTCGCCAGCGTGATCGCGATCGGCGTCTACGCCCGCGTGCGCGCCGAGGGCGCGGCGCTGCCGGGCTGGCGCGAGATCCTCGGCCACGCGCGCGACGTGCCGCTGCTCGCCGGCCTGCCGCTGGGCTTCAAGCTCGGCCTGGTGCGCTCGATCGACGCGATCGGGACGCAGGCGCTGCCGACCCTGATCCTGCAGCACGTCAGCCGCGATCCGCGCGCCGTGACGTACCTGCGGATCGCGCAGAGGCTGCTCTCGGTGCCGCTGCTCCTGATGCAGGGCATCAGCCGCAACGTGCTGCCGATGTTCTCCGAGCTCGCCGGGCTGCGCGAGATGGCGCGCTTCCGCCGCCTGTTCCTGCGCGCCAGCCTGGCCTCGGGCGCGATCGTCTCGCTGGGCGTCCTGTGCGCGCTGCCGCTGGTGCCCTGGGGCGTCGCGCGCTTCTTCCCGCCCGACTACCACGCACCGGTGACGACGATGGCGCTGATCCTCGTGCCGGGCTTCGTGGTGATGTCGTTCTCGATCGCCAACGACACGTTCTACCTCGTGACGAACACGCTCAAGGTCGGCGTGGTGCTCTGCTGCCTCAGCCTGGTGGTCAACGCGCTGGCGGTCTGGTACCTCGCCTGGGTCGACAACTTCCTCGGCGTCGCCTGGGGCCTCTCGTTCACCTACGCCTCGGCCGCCGTGCACTACGTCTACGAGGCGTGGTGGTTCCGCCGCCACGCGCGCGAGAGCCAGCTGCCCGCGCGCGGCTGAGCTCAGCGCAGGGACGCGAGACCCGCGGCCGCGGGCGCGGGGCGCGCGGGCGGAGCGGGATGCTCGAGCACGCGTCCGAGCTCGGCGAAGAGCCGGCCCTCGGCGTCGAAGAGCGCGAGCGTGCCGGGCAGGAGCTCGAGATCGGTGCCGGCGCGGAAGACGTGCGCGTTGGTCGGCGCATCCGAGCGCAGGCGCAGCGCGAAGCAGCCGCTGGTCGTGCTCTCGAGCACCAGATCGCTGCGGCGTTCGGTCGCGAGCGCGCCGCACAGGACGAGCTCCTCGCGCGCGTGCCCGCCCCACTGCGCCGGATCGAAGGCAGGCGCCGGCGTCGGCGCGGACTCCGCGGCAGGAGCCGCGCTGGGAGCCGGAGGAGCTTCGGGCGCAGGCTCGGGCGCCGCGACAGGTTCGGAAGCGGGCGCAGCTTCAGGCGCGAGCTCGGTCCCCGGCTCGGGTTCCGCCTCCCGCGCGGGCTCCGCGACGACGCGCGGAAGGATGAGAGCCTCGCGGGCGGGCTCGGGAGCAGGTCGAGGAGCAGGGACCTCGGGCGCAGCCGCCGGCACGACCGGCGGCTCGATCGAAGGCTCGATCGATGGCACGCGCGCGGCCGGCTCGCCCCAGGGCCAGCTGACCGCCGGCCACGGGTGCCAGCGCTCCCGCTCGACCGGCGCACGCGGGGGCTCGCACACGCCGAGCACGACGCGCTCGCCGGGCTCGGCCCCTTGCACGACGCGCAGGGCACCACCGCTGGTCCACCACACGCGCGGCGCCTCGCCGGCGACGGTCTCGATCTCCAGCGCGCCGCCCGGCTGCGAGCCGAGCCGGAAGGCGCCGGCACCGAAGCTCGCGTGCCAGCCGCCGGGCAGCACGACGTGCAGCGGCCCGCGACGCACCTCGAGGTCGCCGCGCTCGAGCTCGAAGGCGTGCAGCTCGGGAACGCCGTCGGCCATCCACTCCAGGCCCGTGCGGCCGTGCAGCTCCAGGCTGGCGCGCGAGCGCCAGGCGATGCGCGCGTGCGAGAGCGCGCCCGACTCGAGGTGACCGGCGCCGGCGTACTCGCGCAGCCCCAGCCCCGTCACGAGCTCGACGCGCGCCGAGTCGCTGAGCGTCTCGACACGTCCGGAGAGACCCTCGACCAGCACGCGCTCCTGCGCGCGGCAGGGCAGCGCGGCGACCGTGAGCGCGAACGGGATGAGGAGGCGCGGCATGGGGATCCGCGCCTGGATCGACCGCGCCCGCAGCGCTTCTTGAAGGACGGGGCGGAAAAGCCTTCCGCGCGTCCGGCCCGCGCGTTCAGGCCGTGCGCTCGGCCAGGCGCTGGCGCAGCCAGGCTGCGCGCAGGCGGTCGCGCTCGCTGGTCTCGACCAGCTCGGGCGCGGGCTCGGGCTGCGAGAGGGCCTGGATGTGCGCCTTCTGCACCTGCACCGTCAGCGCGTTGAGCAGCTCCAGCGGCAGCTCGCGCACCAGACCCAGGTACACGCCCAGGCGCACGTTCGACAGGTGCGCCAGCGCACCCTCGGTCGGCATCGCGCGCGCGGTGCGCAGGAGGCCCAGCGAGCGGCTGACGCGGTCGCGCAGCGCGGCCTTCTGCTCCTCGTGCAGGATCGTGCGCAGCTGGCGCTCGAACTCGATGATGCGCGCGGCGAGCGCCTTGAGGTCGGCGACCAGCTGCGTCTCGGTGCGCCCGAGCGTGATCTGGTTGGAGATCTGGTAGAAGTCGCCGACCGCGCGGCTGCCCTCGCCGTAGAGGCCGCGCACCGCGAGCCCCGTGCGCTGCGCGGCGGCGAAGACCTTCTCGATCTCGCCGCGCACCATCGCCAGCGCCGGCAGGTGCAGCATCACCGACGCGCGCAAGCCCGTGCCGACGTTGGTCGGGCACGCCGTCAGGTAGCCCAGCTCCTGGCTCGCGGCCAGCGCGACGCGCTGCTCGATCTGGCGATCGAACTCGTGCGCGCGCTGCCAGGCGAGCTCGAGCTGGAACCCGGGCGCGAGGGCCTGCACGCGCAGGTGGTCCTCCTCGTTGATCATCACGGCCGTCGTCTCGCTGGCCCCGAAGGCGACGGCGCGGCCGGGCAGCGCGTGCGTGCCGTCCTCGCTGGGCGTCAGGTCGCGGCTGGCGAGGTGGCGCTCGCGCAGCATCAGGCGCAGGAGCGGCGGCGCGGCGGTGAGCGCGACGAAGCGCGTCTCCCCGTCGATGCGCAGGTCGACCAGCTCGCCCTGCAGGCGCTCGCACAGCTGCAGCGCCCTGGCCTCGTCCAGGCGCGTGACGAAGGGGAAGCCCTCGACGTTGCGCGCCAGGCGCACGCGGCAGGAGACCGCCACGTCGGCCTCGGGACCCGTGGAGCGCATCCACGATCCGAGGTCGGCGGCGAAGCGGTGCAGATCGCGCGGGAGGGAGCTCACGTTCGCCGAGCTTGTAGCATGGCGCGCGGTCCGCGGAAAGCCGAGGTCGACCTCACTCGCCCGGCGTCGGTCGCCGGGGTCCGAAAGCGCGGCGCAGGCTGCGCCAGCGGTTGCGCAGCTCGGCACGCAGGCGCGTGATCAGCGCCTCCTTCTCCTCCAGGGCGCGGGCAGCCGAGGCGATCTCGGTCCGCGCGCCGGCGATTTCGGCACGGCTCTGCCCGAGCTCGGCCTGCGTGCGTGCCAGCTCGGCCTGGGTCGCGGCGAGGTCGGCGGCGCGCTGCGCCAGCTCGTCGGCGCGGCGCTGGAGCTCCGCGCGCAGCTCCGCCTCCTCCGCACGCAGCGCGCGCACGGTGTCGCGGTGTCCCTCGAGATCGATGCTGAGGTCGGCGGCGACCTTGCGGTAGTCGGCGAGCTCGCGCTCGCGCGCCTGGACCAGCTGGCGGTGCTCCTCCAGCTCGCGCCGGCGCTCCGCGAGCGTGCCCTCGAAGGCGCGGCGCTCGCCGGCCCAGGCCGCGAGCTCGCTCGTGCGCACCTTCTCGGCCGCCGCGCGCTCGGCGGAGAGGCGTGCCAGCTCCGCGTCGAAGGCGGCGTGTTCGCGCGCGAGGTGCTCCTCGAGCTCGTTCGCGTGCCGGCGCACGAGGTCCAGCTCGGCCAGTTCCTTCTCGCGCGTCGCGCGCAGCGCGGCCAGCTCGGCCAGCTCCGTCTCGCGCGTCGTGCGCAGCGCCTCGAGCTCGCGCCGCGTCAGCCCGCGCTCCTCCTCGAACTCCTGCAGCTCCTTCTGCCGCAGCGCCAGCACGCGCGCGTGCTCGGCGTCGAGGGCCGCCAGGCTGGCGCGCAGCTCCTCGCGCACGGCGCGGTGGCGCTCGAGCTCCTGCTCGCGCTCGGCGACGACGCGCTCGAAGGCCTCGCGCTCGGCCTGCCAGGAGCGCGCGACGGCCTCGCGCTCCTCGCGCAGGCGCGCCTGCTCGGCCTCGAAGGCCTGGTGCTCGCGCACGAGCGACTGCTCCAGGTCCTGCGCGTGCGCCTGGCGCGCCTCGACTTCGCGCTGCAACTCCTCGCGCACGGTCTGCAGCGAGCCGATCTCGCGCTCCAGCTCGCCGCGCACGCTCTCGAACTCGTGGCGGTCGCTCTCGCGCAGGTCGAGGATCTTGGCCTGCTCGGCGTCGAGCGCGGCCAGGTTGGCGCGCAGCTCGTCGAGCACGCGCCCGTGGCGCTCGAGCTCGCGCTCGCGGTCGCCGATCACGGTGCGGTGCTCGGCCAGCAGGTCCTCGTAGCGCGCCACGCGCGAGGAGAGGTCCTGCAGCGTGCCCTTGTGCCCGGCGAGATCGGTCTCGAGCGCCGCGATCACCACCTCGGACTCGGCGCGCAGCGCGCGCAGCTCCTCCAGCGCGCGACGGTGGCCGGCGAGATCGGACTCGAGCGCGCGGATCACGGACTCGGCCTCGGCGCGCCGCGCGCCCGACTCCGCCAGGCTCTTCTGGTGCCCCTCGAGGTCCGCGCGCAGCGCCACCATCGCCGCCTCGGCCTGGTCGCGGCGGTTGCCCACCTCGGAGAGCGAACGGCGCGTCTCCTCCAGCTCGCGCGTCAGCACCTGGGCGCTCGCGAGCGCCTGGTCGCGCTGCGCGCGCAGGTCGGCCAGACTCTGCTTGTGGCCGGAGAGGTCGGCCTCCAGGCCGCGGATGACGCCCTCCAGCCGCGACCACTCGGCCTGGTAGGCGTCGCGGTGCGCATCGAAGGCCGCCAGCTCCTGCGCGAAGTGCAGGAGCTCGCGTCCGGGCGCGCGCGCGGCGGGACGGCGACGGTGGACCTCGGGCAGCGCCGCGCCGCGGAAGGCCGCCACCAGCGCGTGGCGGTAGACCGGCTCCTCGTCGTCGCTGGCGAACAGGCCGCGGTTGTAGAAGCGGTGCAGACGCGTGGCGAGCGCCTGCAGCTGCGGCGTGTGGTCCATGTACATCGCGAGCGAGATCAGCGCCAGCCAGCGCTGCACGTTGCCGTGGCCCAGCGCGACCACGCGCGCGCCGTGCGCCGCGAGCGCCGCCTCGGTCGCGGCGCGGTCGGGCAGGCCGTTGTGGCGGTGCTCCTCGAGGTAGCGGTGCTGCACGCCCAGCTTCTCGCGCAGGAAGGACTGCAGCAGCTGCTCGGCCTCCTCGACCTCCGGCGCCTGGTACGGCCCGGCCAGCACGACCCAGTGCCTGGTGACGCGCGCGCACTCGGAGACGAAGCGCGCGCGCAGCGGCGGCGGCACGTGCTCGAGCGTGTCGAAGGCGCAGACGAGGTCGAAGCTCGCGTCGGCGAAGGGCAGCGCGGCGCCGTCCCCCAGCACGAGCCCCGGCTCCGCGGAGGGCTCGAGATCGACCAGCGTGACGCGGTCGCGCGCGAGGAAGCGCCGCAGGAGCGCCGTGCGACCGCCGACGTCGAGGATCGAGAGGGCGCGCTCGCCCTCGCGCAGCTCCTCGACGATCGAGCTCACCAGCCGGTAGCGCTGGTACTGGTCGAAGGGCAGGTCGTAGAGCGACTTCATGCGCGCGAGACCGAGCGCTCCTCGCGCCCGCCGTAGCGGCGCACGAGCTCCCAGCGCGTGGGCAGGAAGAGCATGCCGTGCTGCAGGCGGCGCGCGTCGAGCACCTCGAAGCCCAGCACGTGCTCGCGGTGGTCGATCGCGGTCGGCGCGGCCTTGCCGTGGTCGTAGAGGAAGGTCGTCAGGTAGTAGGCGCCCTGCAGGAGCGGCAGGCGCTCGAAGGACATCAGCACCTCGCCCTCCTCGCCGGCGTAGGCCTGCTCGATCGCGAGCGGCTCCTCGCGCCACTGGTGGTTCGAGCCGTTGACGTACGTCCCGTCGGAGCGGTAGATGCCCAGGCCGAAGACGGGCAGGCGCACGTCCTTGTGCACGCGGTAGCGCACGCGCACCTGGAAGGGCTCGTTGGTCTGGAACACGAGCGTCGACTGGCCGGCGGCATCGAGCATCTCGACCTCGAGCGTCTCGATCTCGCCCGTGCCCCAGCGCGGGTACGCGCCGGTGGCGCGGTTGACGGCGCTGAGGCGCTCGTTGCCGCGCGCCTTGGCGCGCTTCAAGTACTCGTCGGCGACCTTCTCGGCCGGGCCCTGCGCCAGCACCTCGCCCTTGTCCAGCAGCACGACGTGCTGGCACATCGTCTTGACCGCGCCCATGTCGTGGCTGACGAAGATGGTGGTCTTGCCCTGCTCGCGGAACTCGTTCAGGCGGTTGATGCACTTGCCGCGGAAGTGCTCGTCGCCGACCGAGAGCGCCTCGTCGATCATCAGGATGTCCGGATCGACGCTGGCCGCGACCGAGAAGCCCAGGCGCACGTACATGCCCGAGCTGTAGGTCTTGACCGGCCGGTCGATGAACTCGCCCAGCTCGCTGAACTCGACGATCTTCGGGAAGCGCTCCGCGATCTCCGCGTCGCTCATGCCGAGGATCGAACAGTTGAGGTGGATGTTGTCGCGACCGGAGAACTCGGGGTGGAAGCCCGCGCCCAGTTCGAGCAGCGAGGCGACGCGGCCGTGCACGGAGACCTCGCCCTCGGTCGGACGGGTGATGCCGGTCAGGAGCTTGAGCAGCGAGCTCTTGCCCGCGCCGTTCTCGCCGATGATGCCCACGGTCGAGCCGTGCGGGATGTCGAGGTAGACGTTGCGCACGGCCCAGAACGGCTGGTGCAGCTTCTTGCCGGGCAGGAACAGCTCGAAGAAGCGCGCGCTGGGCCGCGCGTACATGCGGTAGGCCTTGCCCAGGCCCTTGGCCAGGATCGCGCTCGTGCCCGAGCCGGTGTGCAGGGCGGCAGCCATCAGAGCAGGTCCGGGAAGCGCGGCTTCTGCCGCAGGAAGAAGGTCGCGCCCAGCACGAACACGGCGGCCGCGACGGCGCCGAACTCGAGCAGCACGGGGATCTTGGGCCAGACGCCGTAGAGCAGCGCGTTGCGGTAGCTGTCGATCAGCCAGTACATCGGGTTGATCTTGAGCACCCAGGTCATCTGCGCGTCGACGACCTTCTGCGGCGGGTAGAAGATCGGCGTCAGGAACATCCACACCTGCAGCGCCACGCCCATCACGTGGTAGATGTCGCGCAGGAACAGGTTCAGCGCGGCGAAGAGGTAGCCCAGGCCGAGCGTGAAGACCGCCTGCAGCAGCATCAGCACCGGCAGCGAGAGGAGCGACCATCCCAGGCACAGGACGCGCGTCGGCTGCACGCCGGCCGGGTATTCGATCGGGTGCAGGTAGGCGAACCACGCCACGCCCAGCAGCGTGATGCCCGTGCCGATCAGCATGTTGATCAGCGAGGAGAGCACGAGGTAGGGCGGCAGCACCTCGGAAGGGAAGACGACCTTCTGGATCAGGTTCTGGTTCTCGACGAGCGTGTTCGTCATGCGCGAGACGCTCTCGGCGAAGGCCTGCCAGACGATGATGCCGCCGAGCATCAAGAGCGCGGTCTCCTCCTTGGCCTGGTTCGGGTTCCAGCGCGCGTCGAGCACCACGCTGAAGACGAACATGTACACGACCAGGTTGACGATCGGGAAGATCACCGACCAGAAGAAGCCCATCGACGAGCCGACGTAGCGCGCGCGCAGGTCGCGCCCCACGAGGTCCGTGAGCAGTCTGCGGTTCTTCTGCAGCGATCGGAAGAGCGCCAGCACGCCGGTCCTCAGAGCACGGCCTTGCCCAGCGCCGAGAGCGCCAGGTCGACCGCGACGCGCGCGGTCGCGTTCTGGTTGTCGAGGATCGGGTTGATCTCGGTCATCTCCAGGCCGAGCAGCTTCCCGCTCTCGGCCGCGTGCTCCATGATCAGGTGGCTCTCGCGCAGCGTCGTGCCGCCGGGCACGGGCGTGCCGACGCCCGGCGCGACCGAGGGATCGGTGCCGTCGAGGTCGAAGGTCAGGTGGAAGCCCGCCGTACCGGTGCAGGCGATCTCCATCGCGATGCGCATCACCTTGTGGATGCCGTGCATGTCGATGTCGCGCAGCGTGAAGACGTGGATGCCCGAGTCCTTGATCTCCTTCTTCTCCTGCGGGTCGAGCGTGCGCACGCCGATCAGCACGGCCTTCTTCACGTCGACCATCGGGAAGCGCTCGCCGATGCGCGTCAGCTCGGCCGGGCCGCGCCCGATGCAGCAGGCCAGCGGCATGCCGTGGATGTTGCCCGAGACGGTCGTCTCGGGCGTGTTCATGTCCCCGTGCGCGTCGAACCAGATCAGGCCGATCTTCTTCTTCTTCTTGTGGTAGTGGCTCGAGAGCGCGGCCACGGTGCCGACCGCGATCGAATGGTCGCCGCCGACGACCATCGGGAACCAGCCCTTCTCGAGGATGCCCTCGACGCGCGTGCGCAGGTCGCGGCAGGCCAGCGCGATCTCGTCGAGGAAGCGCGCCTTGGGGTTGCGCGGCTGGCGCGACTGGGGTTCCTGGACCGCGACGTTGCCGCAGTCGACGAAGGCGTGGCCCAGGCTCTGGACGCCCTCTTCGATGCCCGCGATGCGCACGGCGCTGGGGCCCATGTCGACCCCGCGGCGGCCGCCGCCGAGGTCCATCGGCACGCCCACCAGGGCCACGGTTCGATTGCTGGTCATGCTCGTCTCCGCAGGATCACTTCGGCGCCGCTTCGCAGGCCCAGGACGGCCGCGGCGCTTCCCTCGCGCACGGCGAGCTCCAGCGCGGCGTAGGAATCTACCAAAGCGACGAGCTCGCCCGGAGCCGCATCCGCGTAGGTGCGCACGAGGCGCAGCCGGCGACCGGCCGCGTGCACCTCCCAGCCCTCGGCTCCGCCGGCGAGATCGCGCTCCTGGGCCGAGAGGATCAGGTTGCCGTAGTGGTCGGCGAAGAGCACCTCGGCCGCGAGCTCGTGCGGCGCGCGCGCGAGCACGCGCGGCAGCACCAGCGGCACCGGCGGGCGTTCGAGCGCGCGCGCGAAGTCCTCGATGGGCGCGCCGGCGACCAGCCGCGCCGCGGCGGGCGCGAGGTGGTCGCGGCCGTGGAACGTCGCGCTCGCGCGCGCGCCTCCCAGGCGCGCGGGATCCAGCTCGAAGACGCGCGCCGCCGCCGAGAGCGCGGGTGCGAGCAGCCCGTTGTCGGGCGCGACGAAGGCCTGGGCTCCGTCGAAGGCCGCCAGCAGCCCGCGCGTGCTGCCGACGCCCGGATCGACGACGCACAGGAAGACCGTGCCGGGCGGGAAATGCCCTCGCGTGCGCTCGAGGAACCAGGCCGCGCGGCGCACGTCCTGCGGCGGGACGGCGTGCGTCAGGTCGACCAGCGCGGCGCGCGGCGCGATGCCCAGCGCGACGCCCTTCATCACGCCGACGTAGGGATCCTGGCTGCCGAAATCGGTCAACAGGACCAGCACGCCACACGGCTGGAAGCTCGTCGGTGCTGCGCTCGACATGGGCCTACTGCGTGCGCGTCGAGAGGAAGCCCAGCAGCGCGCCCTGCAGCGCCGGCGCGCCCGAGTTGTAGCGCAGCAGCTGCGCCAGAGCCTCGACCTCCGGGAACCCGCCCCAGCTGCCCAGCGCGAACCCGACGCGGCGCAGGTCGGCCGAGCGCGCGTCGGCGGGCGGGTTGGCGGCCTCGTCGCGCAGCGCGTGCACGCCCGAGCTCTGCACCAGCAGCGCCCCGGCGAGCAGCGAGACCTCGGTCGTGCCCTTCCACAGAGCGGCGTGCAAGAGCGGCTGCATCGAGGCATCGCCCAGCTCGGTCAGGGCCAGCGCCAGCTCGATGTTCAGCGGCAGGTTGGCGCTGGTGTTCTCGCGCGGGAAGAGCGCGTGCAGCACCTCGAGGTCCTCCGAGCTCAGGTGCGCGCGCAGGGCGCGCACCAGCTCGCGCCCGCGCTCGGGCGCCGGCGGCGGATCGGCGAGCAGCAGCTCGCGGCAGGCCTGGCGCGCTTCGCGCTGGCCGCTGCGCGCCAGCGCCAGCGCCAGGCGCGCGCGCGTCTCGCCCTCGGCCTTGGCGAACTCCGCCTCGAGCAGGAGCTCGACCGCGGTGGACTGCGTGTTCGCCGCGAGCTCGACCAGCAGCGCAGGACGCAGCGGGTTCTGCGCGTCGGAGAGCGCGTCGGTGATCGTCACCTCCGCCTTGCGCGAGTCCAGGCGCAGCGCCGCCACCAGCGCGGCGGCGCGCACGGCCGGCTCGGCGCCCTCGCCCAGGCTGGACAGGCGCTTGATCCAGGTCGTGTGGCCGCTCTCGCCCAGCGCGCGGCAGACCCAGACGCGGTCGGAGACCGGCAGCGGCTCGAGATCGGCGGGCAGCTGCGTGCCGAAGTCCTCCGCGCCCGAGCGCGCCAGCAACTCGAGCGCGTGGAAGCGCAGCTCGGGCAGCGCCAGCGCGCACTCGAAGAGCTCGGGCACGTAGGCCTCCAGGTGCGCGTCGACGAGCTCCTCGAAGACGAGCTCCCACTCGCCGCGGTTGGCGGGCGTCCACAGCTCGTTCTGCACCAGCAGCGCCAGTTCGCGCGGCATGCCGCGCGCGGCCGCGCGCCGCCGGCCCTGGCCCGCAGCCGGCCCTGGCCCTGGCCGTGCAGCAGCGCCGAGCAGAGCTGGTCGCGCGCGCCCGGCCGATCCAGGGCCGCGGCCGCGCGCAGGATCACGTCGCCGACGAAGGCGCGCTCCTCGCACAAGCTTCGGAAGACCAGCACGGGCCAGGCCTGGCCGTCGATCAGGCCGAACTCGCGGGCCGCGAGCCAGCGCAGCTCGAGGTACGCGCGCGGCGCCGCACAGGGCGCGGCGTGCGCCGGATCGGCGGCGAAGACGACCAGCTCGGCCGCCGTGCGCGAGCGCGGATCGCGCGCGTCCTGGGCGATCTCCTCGACGCCGCGGCGCAGCGCGGCCTTCTGCGTGCGCAAGAGCGCCAGCAGCGCGCAGGCGCCCAGATCGGGGTCCTCGCCGCGCGCCAGCTCCTGCAGCAGGGACTCGCCGCCCTCGGCCAGCTCCCCCAGCGCCAGGATCGCGGCGACGCGCTCGCTGCCGCTGCCCGAACGTGCGGTCTCCTCGAGGGCGGGCCGCTGGTCCGCGGCGCCGGCCGCGCCGAGCGCGAACCAGGCCGCCGCGCGGCGCTCCGGCGCGGCGTCCGTGGACTTGAGCAGCTCGCGCGCGAGCCCGAGCGTGCGCGAGCTGAAGCCGACGCGCTTGTCGCGCTCGAGCAGCTGCGCCCATTCCTCGGCCGAGGGCAGCGCGGCCCGCAGGTCCAGGCCGGGCACGCTCGTCGGCGCGGGGGCGCCCGCGGCCGGTGCGCGCACGGGCGGCACCTGCGCAGCAGGTGCGGTCGCGCCGGCGAGGAGCAGGCCCAGGCTGAGGAAGAGGCGGCGCATCGTCATGGGTCGATCGGCAGGTCCGCGATCGGACTTGCATACCCTAGTCGGCGCCCAAGCTCCAGCGAGAGGGCCGGCGGCCGGCCCTCCCATCTTTGGAACTTCCTGGGATCGCCTCGCGCGGCGCCGGGGGCGGGGCCCCGAGGCACGGCCTGCATCACTCGCGGTGCGGTTCGCCGAGGATCCCGATCAGCTCGGCCTTCTTCTGCTCGGCCAGCGCTGCGCTGGAGGCCTCCAGGTTCAGGCGCAGGAACGGCTCGGTGTTGCTGGCGCGCACGTTGAACCACCACCACTCCTTGGAGCCGAGGTCGCCGTACTCGACCGTCACGCCGTCGAGCTCGTCCTGGCGCCCGTCGCGGTAGCGCTGGCGGATGTCCTGCACGACCTTGTCCTTGTGCGAGACGTGGAAGTTGATCTCGCCCGAGTGGTGGTAGCGGCGCAGGCCGGCGACGAGCTCGCTCAGGGGCCGGGTGCCCCCGGCGATCAGGCTGAGCGCGGTGGCGAAGGCGATCTCGCCCGAGTCCGAGGTGTAGTTGTCGGCGAAGTAGAAGTGGCCCGAGAGCTCGCCCGCGAAGACCGCGCGCTGCTCGCGCATGGTCGCCTTGATGAACGAGTGGCCGACGCGCTCGCGCAGCGCCTTGCCGCCGGCCTTCTGGATCTCCTCGCGCACCACCCACGAGGAGCGCAGGTCGTAGACCACGCTCGCGCCGGGGTGACGCGCCAGCTGCTCGCGCGCCATCAGCGCCGTCATCAGGTCGTTGGGCACCGTGCGCCCGGTCTCGTCGACGAAGCAGCAGCGGTCGGCGTCGCCGTCGAAGCTCACGCCGAACTCGGACTTGCTCGAGCGCACCAGCTCGCGCACCGGGTCGAGGTTGTGCTCCTTGAGCGGGTTGGCCTCGTGGTTGGGGAAGCGCCCGTCGGGCTCGAAGAAGAGGCGCTCGGCGCGCACGTTGGGCACGAGCTCGAGGATCGGCGGCAGCGTGTAGCCCGCCATGCCGTTCGAGGCGTCGATCGCCACGCGCACGGGCCGGCGCACGTCGGCGAAGCGCGCGACGTGCGCGGCGTAGGCCTGCAGCACGTCGGCGCTCTCGAGGTTGCCGCGCGTCTTGCCCGGGTGCAGCGGATAGGGCTCCTTGCACAGCGTCTGCAGCTCGAGGATGCCCGTCTTGGCCGAGACCGGCGCCGCGCCCGCGCGGCAGAGCTTCATGCCGTTGTACTCGCCGGGGTTGTGGCTGGCGGTGACCGCGAGTCCCCCGTCGCAGGGCCGCGAGCCGATCGCGAAGTACACCATCGGCGTGCTGGCCAGCCCGATGTCGATCACGTCCGCGCCCGCGTCGCGCATGCCCTCGATCACGGCGTCGGAGATCTGCGGCGAGTGCGTGCGCATGTCGCGCCCGACGACCAGGCGCTTGGCCTTGACGAGGCGCGCGAAGTGGAAGCCGATCTTCTTCGCCAGCGTGGGATAGAGCTCGGAGGGGACCTTCCCGCGGATGTCGTAGGCCTTGAAGATCGTCATGGCGCTCCTGTGGTCGGGGTTGCCAGGGGGGGAACGAACGGCGCGTGCGCTGCGCGATCGCGCGGCGATGCGTGCAGGATAGCGCTTCTGCGCCCGCCTGTCAGTGCGCCCTGTTCCCGATCCGTTCCAGCGCCCGCTGCAGCGTGCGCAGGTCCTCGGGCCCGGCGTCGAGATGGGTGACGAAGCGCAGGCTGCCCGGGTTCTGCGGCAGCGCGAGCACACCCTCCGCGCGCAGGGCTGCGCTCCAGGCCGCGGCGTCGCGCTCGGTGCCACGCACGCGCGCCATGACGATGTTGGTCTGCGTCTCCGCGCCGGAGCACTCGAAGCGCCCGCTCGCGCGCAGGAGCTCCGCGATCGAGCGCGCCAGCGCGTGGTCCTCGGCCAGCCGCTCGACGTTGTGCTCGAGCGCGTACAGGCCCGCGGCCGCGAGCAGACCGGACTGGCGCATCATGCCGCCCAGTCGCTTGCGCACCAGGCGCGCGCGCTCGAGGAAGTCCTCCGGGCCCGCGATCAGCGAGCCGACCGGAGCGCCCAGCCCCTTGGAGAGGCAGATGCTGACCGAGTCGGCGCAGTCCGCGTAGGCGCGCGGCGCGACACCCGAGGCGACGCAGGCGTTGAACAGGCGCGCCCCGTCGAGGTGCACCGGGATCGCGAGCTCGCGCGCGAGCGCGGCGAGCTCGCCCATGCGCGGGAGCGGCACCACGCGCCCGCCCGCCTGCCAGCCCGAGCCCATGAAGCTCTGCTCCAGGCAGAGCAGCGCCGTGCGCGCGCAGTGGAAGCTCTTCGGCCGCACGACGCGGCGCACCTCCGCGGGATCGAGGGCGCCGTCCTCCGCGTGCAGCGTCAGCGTCTGCACGCCGTGGTTGAAGCCGGCCGCGCCCGCCTCCCAGGTGACGATGTGCGCGCTGCGCTCGGTGATGATCTCGTCGCCGGGCCGCGTCCAGGCGCCGAGCGCGACCTGGTTGGCCATCGTGCCCGAGGGCACGAAGAGCGCACCGTGCTTGCCGAGCAGCTCCGCGACGCGCGCCTCGAGCCGGCGCACGGTCGGATCGCCCTCGAGCACGTCGTCGCCGACCTCCGCCGCGGCGATCGCGGCGCGCATCGCGGCGCTGGGCCGCGTGACCGTGTCGGAGCGGAAGTCGGCCAGCTTCACGCCGGTTGCAGCGAGGCGCGCACGCGGCGCAGGCCCTCGAGGATGTTGCTCTCGCTGTTGGCGTAGCTGAAGCGCAGGTAGCCCTCCCCCAGCGCGCCGAAGCTCGTGCCCGAGAGGCACGAGACGCCGTTCTCCAGGAGCAGGCTCTCGAGGTCCCTGGACTTCATCCCCGTGCCCGAGGTGTTCGGGAAGGCGTAGAACGCGCCCTTGGGCGTGGTGCAGCGGAAGCCCGGGATCGAGTTGAGCTCCTTGACGATCAGCTTGCGCCGCGAGTCGAAGGCCGAGCGCATGCGCTCGACGCACTCCTGCGGCCCGCGCAGCGCGGCCATGCCCGCCATCTGCGCCGCGGCGTTGGTGCACGAGTTCGAGTTGATCTGCAGCCGCTCGGCGTGCGCGACGAGCGAGCGCGGCCAGACGCCGAAGCCCATGCGCCAGCCGGTCATCGCGTAGGTCTTCGACCAGCCGTCGAGCAGGATCGTGCGCTCGCGGATCGAGTCGTAGCTCAAGAGGCTGGTGTGCTGCTCGCCGTCGTAGAGCAGCCGCGAGTAGATCTCGTCGGCGAGGATTGCGACGTGCGGGTGCTTCTCCAGGCCGGCGACGAGCTTGTCGAGCTCCTTCTTCTGCACCACGCCGCCGGTCGGGTTGGCGGGCGTGTTGAGGATCAGGAGGCGCGTGCGCGGCGTGATCTTCGCGAGCGCCGCCTCGGGATCGAACGAGAAGCCGCGCGACTCGAGGAGCTCGATCGGCACGGGCGTCGCGCCCGAGAAGCGGATCGCCGATTCGTAGATCGGGAAGCCCGGGTTGGGATAGAGGATCTCGGTGCCCGGCTCGCCGAACATCAGGATCGCGAAGAACATCGTCGGCTTGCCGCCCGGGACGATCAGCACCTCGTCGGGATCGACCTTGGCCTTGTGGAACGAGGCGCAGTACTCGGCGACCGCCTCGCGCACCGGCAACAGCCCCTTCGCCGGCGTGTAGGCGTGGTAGCCGTCGGCCAGCGCCTTGCGCCCGGCCTCGACGACGTGCTCCGGCGTGCGGAAGTCCGGCGCGCCGATGTGCAGGTGGACGATGTTGCGACCCTGGGCTTCCAGGGCCTTGACCTTGTTGACGATCTCGAACGCGGTCTCGGTCCCCAGCTGGGACATGCGCGAGGAGAGCTGCAGTCGGGCTGCCACGTGGCCTCCGATCGGGGGGGATGGAAAAAGCCCAGCCTACGGGCTCGCGCCGGAAAGGGTCAAGCGGCGTTCAGCCGTGCGGCCGCGCCAGGCACCACACCACCGTCGCGCTCCAGCCCAGCGTGTTGAGCAGGAACAGCAGGTCGCCCCCGAGGAAGAGCCGCGTCGGGTTGCCCCCGCCCTTGCCCGTGTGCACCAGCAGCAGGTAGCGCGCGAGCCCGAAGACCACGAAGGGCACGGTCCAGACCAGGTTGTGCCCCGTGCCGAACTTGGCCGCGGTCTCGGGCGCCACCGTGTACATCGTGTAGGTGACGATCGTGCACGCGGAGAGCATCGTCAGCATCTGGTCGAGGAAGTTCGTGTCGTACTCCAGCAGGATCGCGCGGTGCGCGCCGCGCTCCTCGCCCAGGAGATCGCTCTCCGCGCGGCGCTTGGCCAGCGCCAGGAACAGCGCCAGGAAGAGCGTGCACAACAGCAGCCAATTCGAGATCGTCGCCTGCGCCGCCGAACCGCCGGCCTCGACCCGCAGGAGGAACCCGCCCGCGATGCAGAACGCGTCGACCAGCACCACGCGCTTCAGCCACAGGCTGTAGGCGAGGTTGAGCAGCATGTACGCGCCGACGATCCACACCACGCCCAGCGGCGCTCCGTCCGCGGCGAGCGCCAGCGCGATCGCGCCCGCGAAGCAGCCCAGCGCGAGCACGAGCGCGAGCGGGATCGAGAGCGCGCCCGAGGCGATCGGCCGGTGGCGCTTCTCGGGGTGCAGGCGGTCGCTCTCGACGTCGACGACGTCGTTGACGAGGTAGATCGCGCTCGAGCCCAGGCAGAACGCCGGCAGCGCGAACAGCGCGCGCGGGATGTCCGAGCCCCAGGCGAAGAGCGTCCCGTGCTCGCTGCGCGCGAAGACCAGCGCCGCGAGCACGAAGAGGTTCTTGACCCACTGGTGGGGCCACAGCGCGCGCACGAGGGCCAGGGGCGAGTTCATCCGCGGACAGACCCTATCGAATCGCCGCGGTCGGCGGCCACAGCCGCGGGGTCGGGCCGACTGCGCGCGCTCAATCCAGGCTCAGCTTGCGCAGCTGTTCGATCGGCGAGTCGGGGCCGACCGTCAAGTGGTCCTCGTCGCCGAGCAGGGCGCGGATCTTGTCGTCCTTCAGCTCGAAGGTCCCGACGTTGCCGTCGCCCCACAAGACGACCGTCGCGGTGCGGTGGTTCTTGCCGCCGTCGTTGTCGTC
>JBGASC010000063.1:0-29640 GCA_044229935.1 Planctomycetota bacterium
AGGCGCATGCGCCTCAGCCCAGCGGGCGAGAAAGTCCCCCGGAGCGATCCCGCCGAGCGATCTGTGCGGCCTGGTCGTGCTGTAGTCCTCGCGCCAAGCCTCGATCACCGAGCGCGCGTGCGAGACCGACTCGAAGGCGTGCTGGTTCAAGCACTCCTCGCGCACGCGGCCGTTGAAGCACTCCGCATACGCGTTCTCGACCGGCTTGCCGGGACGGATGAAGATCAGCTCGATCCCATGCTCGTGGCACCACGCGTCGAGGAGCCGGCCTGCGAATTCGGGGCCGTTGTCGACAACGATCGAGCCCGGCAGTCTGTACAGCTCGCCAGCCTGCTCGAGCGCACGGATCACACGCGGTGCCGGCAGCGACAGATCGACCTCCATCGCCACCGCGCGCCGCGAGAAGTCGTCAACCACGTTGAGCAGACGCAGTGCTCGCCCGTCGACCATGCTGTCGCTCATGAAGTCCATCGACCAGCGCGCGTTCGGCGCGCCTGCGGGCGGCCGTTCGGGCCGTGACGCCCAGGCGATCCGCTTGCGCCGCTTCTTGCGCACCGACAGCCCTGCCTCACGGTACACGCGCCAGACGCGCTTGTGGTTCGCCTCGACGCCCTCCCGACGCAGCAGGATCGAAAGCCGCCGGTAGCCAAAGCGCGGCCGCTGCGCGGCGAGTGCTTCGAGCTTGCCGCGCAGCGCGTCGTCGGGCTCTCGCTGCGCCAGGTAGCGCTGCACCGAGCGCGGCTGGCCCGCGAGCTGGCAGGCCCGGCGCTCCGAGAAGTCGAACTCGTGTTGGAAGTGCTCCACGACCTCGCGCCTCGCTGCCGGGCTCACCACTTTTTTTCCAAGGCCGACTTCAGCGCCCGGATGTCGAGCGCCTGGTCCGCGACGATCTGCTTCAGCCGGCGGTTCTCGTCGTCGAGCTCGCGCAGCCGCCGTGCATCGCTCGCCTCCATGCCGCCGTACTTCGACCGCCAGCGGTAGAAGGTGTGCGCGCTGACGCCGTGCTCACGACACACATCGAGCACCTTCGCTCCGCCTTCGGCCTGCTTCAGGATCGCGATGATCTGCTCTTCGCTGAATCGACTCTTGCGCATCGAACACTCCAGGATGGTTCTACCCGGAGTGTGAGGTTCACGCTGGACCGGTTCCCCGGGGGCACGTCAGCCGAGTTCGCCGCTCGTCATGGACTCGGCGCGGCCATACCCTAGTGGTGGCGTAGTCGAGTTCGGCCCTCGGAGCGATGTGATCAATGGCTCGTGCCGATCGAGCTCGTCGCGCGCGAACCGGACCGAACATGCGCACTGAACGGGCGCTTCGAGGTTGAGCTCCGTGGCGGTCGTCGCCTGCGCGCCCCATTGCGCTTCAATGTGGCGAGCTGACGCGGATGATCGCCATATTGGAGCGCGCGTGCTGAGCCTGTCGTTGGGACTGCCGGTGCTCGAGAGCGACTTCCGCCGCAGCCGCTGACGAGCACGCACGGAAAGCCGCGAGGGAGCGCAGGCCGCCCGGCCCGCCCTCCCTCGCTGGTTGCCCGCGCCCGCAGTGCGGCCGCGAGCGACGATCACCAGGTGATCGTCAGCATGCTCGAGACGTTGAAGCTGTTGCCGGTCGGCGACGCGCAGAAGGTCAGGTTCGGGTCGCGGTAGTAGGCCTGGTAGTAGCGCACCTGGCCGGAGAGCGGGAAGATCGGGTCGCCCAGGGTGGTCGACTGGATCGTGATGCTCGGATCGCCGGCCTGCGGCGCGTGCGCCGTGCCGCCGACCGCGTTCTTGACGTAGAGGCGCTTGAGCGCGCCCGCCGTGCAGCGCACGCCGTCGCCGAACGTGACGCCGTTGGCGTTGAGCACGTCGCCCTGCAGGAAGATCGTCAGCACGGTCGGCAGCTCGCCGCTGCTCGCGAGGCCCAGCGTGTCCGAGGCCGGATCGCCGAAGCCGTCCAGCCGCGCCCCGCCCGTCGCTGCCGAGTTGTCGCAACCGCGGCCGGCCGCGCCGGTGTTGGCGCAGGGGCAGGCCGTGCTGGTCGTGCCGTCGCCGAAGCAGCTCGCCGTTCCAGCGGGCTGGCATTCGTCGAGAACGCCGTCGCTGTTCCAGTCGTGGCTCGTGCCGCTCGCCAGGTCGCAGCCGTCGTGGATGCTGTTCAGGTTGCAGTCGACGATCGGGCCCGGGATGATCTTGAACACCTCGCCGCCGCGATCGCAGATGTAGATCTCGCCCGCGCCGTCCTCGCCGAACGAGGTGATCGAGTTGATCGCGAGACCGCCGCCCGGCGCGAGCTGCGCGGTGCGGTCGGTCAGGTTCTGGATCGAGGTGCCGTTCCACTCGACGGTCCAGATCTTCGCGGAGCAGTAGTCGGCGAAGAAGTACAGGCCCTGGAAGCTGCACATCGCGTTGCCGCGGTAGCGGTAGCCGCCCGTGATCGAGCAGTTGCCCGCGGTGTGCGGGTAGGTGTGCACGGGCGGGGTCAGGCCCGCGCCGTTGCAGACGCAGCCGCTCAGGCCCGTGCAGCTGGTGCCCTCGGTGCAGCGCCAGCCGAAGTTGAGGCCGCTCACGCCGGGCGCGATGAAGTCGACTTCCTCGACGGCACCCTGGCCGACGTCCGCGATCCACATGTCACCCGTGAGGCGGTCGAAGGACGCGCGCCAGGGGTTGCGCAGGCCGTAGTGCCAGATCTCCTGCTTCGCCGTCGGGGAGCCGAAGAAGGGGTTGGTGGTCGGGATCGCGTAGTTCTTGTTCGCGTCGGCCGGGAAATCGTCGCCGTTGACGTCGATGCGCAGCTGCTTGCCGAGCCAGGTCGTCAGGTCCTGCGCGTTCCCGGTCGCGGCGTTGTGCCCCGCTCCCGTGTCGTTGGCGTTGCCACCGTCACCGAAGTCGATGTAGAGATCGCCGTCGGGTCCGAAGGCGATCCAGCCGCCGTTGTGGTTGGCCTGCGGCTGCGCCTGCGTCAGCACCGTCTGGGCCGAGAGCGGGTCCGCGGTCAGCGAGGTCGTGTACGGGGCGGTCGCCTGGTAGCGCGCGACGACCGTCGTGCCGGCCGAGTTCGTGTAGTCGACGTAGAAGTAGCCGTTGTTCGCGAAGTCCGGGTGGAACGCGAGCCCGAGCAGTCCCTGCTCGTCGCTGGTGCTGACCGGCGAGATCGAGAGGTAGGGCGTCGCGAGCAGGACCGGCGGGTTCTGCGTCAGGTCGAGGATGCGGATGCGGCCGACCGAGCCGCTGCGCTGCTCGACGATGAACGCGCGCGCGAGGTCGCCCGGGGGCGCCGTGACGAAGAGCGGGTTCACGAGGCCGCTCGCGACGCGCGTCGAACGCATCGCCAACTGGGCCTGGACCGGCTGAAGGGCGGCGAACGCGAGCAGGGCGACCGAGCTGGCGGCCGCGAGACGAGAGATTCGTTGGAGCATGGGGTGACCGTCTGGAGAAAGGGCCTGCGCGAGCAGAATTCCCTGACGAGCGTACCCCAGATCCGGGTTCCAGGACAGGCTGGGTCCGGTTGGGAGTTCTTGAATCCGGGCCCCGCTGCCGGGATCGCCCACCCAGAGCCCCTCGGCCGCGCGGCGATTCAGCCGTTCAGCAGGAACGCCTCGAGCACCGCATCGGTCCCCCACTCGCGGTCCAGGCGACCTTCGAGCTTGAGCCGCACCAGCGACTCGGCCATCGACGGGCCTCGCCCGCCGTTGACGTTGCCGGTGTAGATGCGCAGCTGGTCGACCCAGCCCGAGGCGAGGAAGCTCGAGAGCAGGCTCGGGCCGGCCTCCAGCATCACGCGCCGCAGGCCCTGCGACCACATCCACTCCTGGGCCTCGCGCAGCGAGATCTCGCGCTCCTGCGAGACGTGCAGCGCGTGGATCTGGGCTCCGGCCGCGGCGAGGGCGCGCTCGCGGGCGGGATCGATCCCAGCGAGACAGAGGATGTGCACCGGACCTCCGCCCTCGCCCGGTCCCGGCGGATGAAAGAGGGCCGCCTCGGGCGGCGTGCGCAGGTAGCTGTCGAACACGATCTTCCACGGCGCTCGCGCGGGGTTGCCCGGAGGACGCACCGTGAAGCGCGGGTCATCGGCGAGCACGGTCCCCACGCCCGTGACGATCGCATCGACGCGTCCGCGCAGGATCTGGACCTCGCGCAGCGACTCGGGGCCCGAGATCCAGCGCCCGCCGCCGACGCCGGTCGGCGGAACGAGTTGCCCGGTGCGCGTCTGCGCCCACTTCGCGATCGTCCAGGGGCGCGGCCGGCGCAGGCGTTCGAGGTCGGTCCAGCGCAGGAAGTGCGGCGCGACGCGCGCGAGCGGCGCCACGTCGTCGCAGAGCAGCACCTCGAGGCCCGCGTCCTTCAGGAGGTGCAGGCCCGCGCCCTGGTGGCGCCGGTCGGGATCGAGCGCTCCGACGATCACGCGGCGGATCCCCGTGCGCAGGATCGCGTCGGTGCACGCGGCCGTCTTGCCGCGCGAGGAGCAGGGCTCCAGCGTCACGATCAGCGTGTCCCATTCGCTCTCGGGCACGCCGCTCGCGCGCGCGGCCTCGATCGCGTCGACCTCCGCGTGCGCCTCGCCCCAGACGCGGTGGTAGCCGCGCGCAAGGACGCGCTCCCCGGACAGGATCGCGGCGCCGACGCAGGGGTTGGGGGCGACCTCGAAGCGGAAGCGCGAGGCCTCGCGGCCCAGCTCTTCCAGCAGCCGGCGGATGACCGCCTCGTCGAGGATCGCGGCGCCCTGGGTCATGGAAGTCACGGTCGGCTCCGGGGAAGTTCTCGCTGTCTGCCCATCTGTGCGGAGGGCACGGACGGGGTGAGCCTTTCTAGGATACTTCATCGGTCGCGGCAAAGCCCGGCCGTGCACGGAACCGGCGCGATCGGGATTTCGTGCCGCGCCGTGCTTTCCTTTCTGCGCGCGCCGCGCACACTACGGCCTTCGTCCGCACCCTCCCACCTCACCCACCATGAGCAAGGCTCCCATCCGCGTCGCCGTCACGGGCGCAGCCGGTCAGATCGGCTACGCCCTCCTTCCCCGCATCGCCTCCGGCCAGATGTTCGGCCCCGACCAGCCTGTGATCCTGCAGCTGCTCGAGCTGCCTGACGAGAAGGCGATGAACGCCCTCAAGGGCGTGGCGATGGAGCTCGAGGACTGCGCCTTCCCGCTGCTCGCGGGCATGGTGCTGACGAGCGACCTCAACAGCGCCTTCAAGGACGTCAACTGGGCGCTCTTGATCGGCAGCCGCCCGCGCGGCCCGGGGATGGAGCGCAACGACCTGATCAAGGTCAACGGCCCGATCTTCGTCGGCCAGGGCCGCGCGATCAACGACCACGCCGCCAAGGACGTGCGCGTCGCGGTCGTGGGCAATCCCTGCAACACGAACTGCCTGATCGCGATGCACGCCGCCAAGGACGTGCCGCGCCAGCGCTTCAGCGCGATGACGCGCCTGGACCAGAACCGCGCGCAGAGCCAGCTCGCGACCAAGGCCGGCGTGCACTCGAGCGAGGTCAAGAACACCCTGATCTGGGGCAACCACTCCGCGACGCAGGTTCCCGACTTCCACAACACCACGATCCGCGGCAAGAGCGCGGGCGAGGTGATCAAGGACGAGGCCTGGCTCAAGGGCGACTTCTTCAAGACCGTGCAGCAGCGCGGCGCGGCGATCATCGCGGCACGCGGCTCCTCGAGCGCCTTCTCCGCCGCGAGCGGCCTGATCGACCACGTGCGCGATCTCGTCAACCCGACGCCGAAGGGCAGCTGGAACTCCGTGTGCGTCGTCTCCGACGGCAGCTACGGCGTGACCGAGGGCCTGATCAGCTCCTTCCCGGTCGTCAGCGACGGCAAGGGCGGCTGGGAGATCGTCAAGGGCCTCAAGGTCCAGCCCTTCATCCAGGAGAAGATCGCCGCGACCGTGAAGGAGCTCGAACAGGAGCGCACGGTCGTCGCCGACCTCTTGAAGTAGCCCGTCGAAGATCCAGCCAGGCTGGAATCTCGACGCCCGCGCGCGGCGGCACTCGCAGGAGAGCCGCCGCGCCGCGTTTTCCCGGACCTACCCGGTTCTTGCATGCATGCGCGCGGTCCCCCGCTACGCTCGCGCGCCATGCGCCGAACGCTGCTCCTCGCCACGCTCCTCCTCGCCGCCTGCAACTCCAACCGCATCGCGAGCTCGCCGCCCGGCAGCTACCTCGTCGTGCTCGACAAGACGGACGCGACGCTGCGGATGATCGAGCCCAACTCGGGCCACGTGCGCGACCTCGTCCCGACCGGCACCGGCCCGCACGAAGGCGCCGCCGCGCCCGACGGCAGCCTGGTCGTCGTCTGCGACTACGGCGATCGGACGCCGGGCCACACGCTGACCGTCTTCGATCCGTTCGCACGCCACGTGGTCGCGACGATCGACCTCGCGCCGCACACGCGACCGCACGGCATCGCCTTCCTCGACCAGCGCTCGACCGTGCTCGTGACCAGCGAGACGAGCAAGGCCCTGCTCGAGGTCGACCTGCGCTCGCGCAAGGTCACGCGCGTGATCCCGACGCAGGCCGAGACGACGCACATGCTCGCCGTCACGCCCGACCGCAAGCGCGCCTTCAGCGCCAACATCCAGGGCGGCTCGATCAGCGTGATCGACCTCGAGGACGGCAAGCTGCTGCAGGTGATCCCGACGGGCAAGGAGCCGGAGGCGATCGCCGTCTCGCCCGACGGCAACGAGGTCTGGGTCGGCCACAATGCCGACGACAAGATCACCGTGATCGACGCGCACACGCTGGCGACGAAGGCGGAGATCGCCTGCGGCAAGACCCCGATCCGCATCGCCTTCGTGCCGAACGGCACGCTCGCGCTCGCCAGCTGCGCGCGCTCGGGCGAGATCGCCGTGATCGACGCGGCCTCGCGCACGGAACGCAAGCGCATCACGCTGCCGAAGAAGAGCCTCTCGCCCGAGGAACAGGCACTCCCGCCCGAGCAGCGCGAGATGGCCGCGAACCCGATCCCCGTCGGCGTGCTGTGCGAGCCCGACGGCAAATTCGCCTTCGTCGCGTGCATGAGCCTCGACGAGATCGCGGTGGTCGATCTGGAGACGCTCGAGGTCACGGCCTTCCTCCCCACCGGCAAGCAGCCTGACGGGATGACGTGGCTGTATCGGCGCGAGGGGTACGGGCGCGGAGCGCGGTGAGCCGCGCAGCTAGGCGAGCACGCCGGAGAGCCCGTACGCGCTCGCGCCCTCGATCTTGACGTCGACCTCGCGGCCGACGAGCTCGCTCCCGCCCGCGAACGAGACCATGATCCCGTGGATCGTGCGGCCCGCGACCTCGCCGTCGCGCTTCTCGGCGACCTGCTCGACGAAGGTGCGGCGCACCTGCCCGACGTGCGCCGAGTTGCGCGCGAGACCCGTCTTCGCGCCGAGCTCGAGCATGCGCTGGTTGCGCAGCTTCTTCACGTCCTCCGGCACGTCGTCGGCGAGCGCCTCCGCGGCGGTGCCCGGCCGCGGGCTGTACTTGAAGATGTAGTTGACGACGAAGCCCTGCTCCTCGAGCAGGCGCTCGCTCTCCTCGTGCTCGGTGTCGGTCTCGCTCGGGAAGCCGACGATCCAGTCGGAGCCGAGCTCGATGTCGGGCACGCGCTCGCGCAGCATCTGCGTGCGCTTGGCGTAGAGCTCGACGTTGTAGCCGCGTTTCATCGCGCGCAGGATGCGATCCGAGCCCGACTGCGCCGGCAGCGGGAGGAAGCGCTCGACCTTGCTGCACTCGGCGATCGCCTGCGCGAGCGCCGGCGTGACGTACGAGGGGTGCAGCGTGATCAAGCGGATGCGCAGGAGGCCGTCGATCTCCTGCAGCGCGTAGAGCAGGTCCGCGAGGCTGGGCCGGCCCTGTCTTCCGCGCAGCTGCGGCTCTCCCGCGGCGGGCGCCTCGAAGTCCTCGCCGTAGCTGTTGACCGTCTGCCCGAGCAGCGTGATCACCTGCACGCCCTTCTCGACGAAGCCGCGCGCCTCGCGCACGAGGTGCTCGATCGGGTAGCTCAAGACGCGGCCGCGCACGCTGGGCACGATGCAGTAGGTGCAGTTGAGGTCACAGCCGCGCATCACGGTCAGGTACGCGTGCCGCTCGCCGTCCCAGGGCTCGTCGCCGCGGTCGACCGCGAGCGCGTCCTCCATGCCGAGCGCGAGCACGCGCGCCTTGCGCTTCTCGCCGCTCGCGCGCGCGCGGCGCACCTCCTCGACCAGGCGCGGCAGCCGCGCGAACTGCCGCGTGCCGGCGACGATGTCGACGTGGCCGGCGCGCGCGAAGATCTCGTCGCCGACGCGCTGCGCCATGCAGCCCATCACGCCCACGACGAGCTCGGGCCGGCGCTGCTTGGCGGCCTTCAGCTCGCCGACCCAGCTCCAGGTGCGGTCCTCGGCGTGCTCGCGCACCGAGCAGGTGTTGAACAGCACGAGGTCGGCCTCCTCCATCGAGGAGGTCAGCGCCCAGCCCTCGCGGCGGAAGCGGCCCTCGGCGAGCAGCGAGTCGTACTTGTTCATCTGGCAGCCGAAGGTCACCACGTGCAGCTTGGGCACGGCGGGAGCCGGCCCGGCATCGGGGGCGCGATCCTGCGAGGTGACGCGGGTGGTGCTCATGGCGGCCGAAAATGCACTCTCCAGCCGGAAGATTGTGCCAAAGGCCGCGCGTGCTGGCCATACTGGCGCGCGTGCCCCGACTCCCCGCGGAACGCATCGCCATCGTCAAGCTCGGCGCGCTCGGCGACGTGGTCAACTCGCTGCCCTTCGTCAACCGCCTGCGCGCCGGCTATCCCGACTCCAAGCTGAGCTGGATCCTCGGCCCCGCCGCGCACGATCTGCTGCGCGGGCAGCGCGCGGTCGACCAGTTCCACGTCTTCGACGTGCGCCACAAGAGCTCCTGGCCGTTCTTCGTGCGCGAGCTGCGCGCGCAGCGCTTCGACCTCGCGATCGACCTGCAGCGCATCCTGAAGAGCGGCCTGATCACGCGCGCCACCGGCGCGCCGCTGCGCCTGGGCTTCGACCGCGCGCGCTGCAAGGAGCAGAGCCACGTCTTCACCAACCACCGCATCCCGCCCAACCCCAGGCCGGGCGTGACCGTCGCGCAGTACCTCGAGTTCGCCGACTACCTCGAGTGCCCGCCGCAGGCTCCGCGCTGGGACCTGCCGACCGCCTCGGTGCTGCCGCCCGAGGAGGGCGAGCGCCGCGTCGTGATCGGCATCGGCGCGTCGAAGAGCGCCAACCGCTGGTCGCCCGCGCAGTGGGCGAAGCTCTGCCAGCGCCTCGTGCGCGAGTGCGGCGCGCGCGTGCACCTGATCGGCGGCGCGGAGGACCGCAGCGCGATCGACGAACTGCGCCGCCACACGCTGGTCGAGCTCGTCGACCACGCCGGGCGCCTGACGCTGCAGGAGAGCGCCGGGCTGATCGCCAGCGCCGAGCTCTTCGTCGGCGGCGACACCGGTCCGATGCACATCGCGGTCGCCGTGGGCACGCCCGTGGTCGCGCTCTTCGGTGCGGCCGATCCGGCGCGCACGGGCCCCTTCGGCCAGCCCGAAGGCGTCGTGCGCCACGTGGTCGAGTGCTCGCCGTGCCGCAAGCGCGAGTGTCCCGTCGCGGGCCACCCGTGCATGCGCGACCTCGCGGTCGAGACCGTCTTCGACGCCGCGCAACGCGCGCTGGCGGCGCCACGAGCGCAGCCGGCGCGCAGCTGAGCTCCGCGGTCGGTTCGAGTGGCGCGATCACCGCCCGCCGACCGCGCGCGCGCGGCCGGGATAGGCTTGCGAGAGGTCCCCGGCGTGCGATTCCCCCTCAGCCAGCGCGGCGCGCGGCTGTCCTGCCTGGCCGTTCTGGCGCTGGGTGTGGCGGCCTGCCAGGCCTTTCCCCCCTCGCACAGCGTGCAGGTCCACGCGGGGAGCGTCGCAGGTGCCGATGCGCGGCAGGCGCGCAGCATGGCCCGCGCCCTCGACGAGCTCGCGCCGCGCGTGCGCGCCGAGCTGCCGGATGCCATCGAGCGCCCGCTCTCGGTCTGGTTGCAGGAGGTGCCGCTCCTGTACGTGTTCCCGCGCACCGCGATGCCCGAGGCCGACGGCTTCTACTCGCCCGCCACGCACCGCATCCACCTGCGCGCCGGCGCGGAGGACCTCGAGCGCACGCTGGCCCACGAGCTGGTGCATGCGAGCCTGGGTCCGAGCTGGGAGGCGCTGCCGGGAACACTCGAAGAGGGGCTGTGCGACGTCGTCGCGGCGCGCGTGTGCCCGGCCAGCGCCGCTCGGCTGCGCGCCGGACGCCTCTCCAGCGCCTGCCTCGCGCTGGGCGGCTTGTCGCTGGAGCTCGCGCTCTCGCTGCCGCCCCAGGCGTCGCCCGCCGGCCTGGGCCTCTCGCTCTCGGCGAGGCTGTGCCTGGAGGGCTCGCGCGAGGAGCTCGACCCCCTGACCGTCTTCCGCAGCAGCGCGGGGCTGTCCTCGACCAAGCTCTCGCCGCACGTGAAGAAGGCGCTCTACGGCCTGGCCGGGATGGTCGTGCAGCGCCTGGTCGACCGTCACGGCGTCGAGGGCTTGCACGAGCTGTGCAGCGAGGCCCAGCGACGCGGGCTCGAGGTGGTCCCGACCGAGTGGGTGCTCGAGTGTGCCGGGCTGGACGCCGATCCGGCCGCCTGGAGGCGCGCGCTGCTGGAGGGGCTGGGCCAGGCGGAGCTCGGCGAGCTCCTGCGCCTGCACCCCGAGCTCGCCGCGGATGCCCTGCTGGAGTTCCTCGGCCCGCAGCTGGCCCTGGAGACGCTGCCCGCGGTCCTGCCCTGGCTCTCCGCGAGCGCCTCGGTGCCCGAGAGCGGCGCGGTGGTCGATCTCCTGCAGCAGCCGGCGGTGCTCCGGCTGGTGCTGCAGGCGGCGCGCGACGCCGGACGCCTGCGAGAATTCGAGCCGGCCGGGAAGAGCCCCGCCGCGCCGCAGTCCAAGCGGGCGCCATGAAGCGCAGCCTGCTCCTCCTGTTGGGTTCCCTCGGTCTGGTCGCCGCCGTCTTCGCCCTGCGCGGTTCCGCGAACCAGGGTGAGTTCAAGACCGACTACTACGCGAACGGCCAGGTGCAGAGCGAGTGCGCTTGCAAGGCCGGGGTGCGGCAGGGACCGGCCAAGCGCTTCTGGGCCGATGGGAAGCCGCAGGCGGAGGGCCAGTACGCCGACGGGACGATGAGCGGCCACTGGACCTTCTGGAAGCAGGACGGCAGCGAGGACCTCGAGCGCTCCGGCGAGTACGCCGACGGCAAGCGCGTCGGCGGCTGACGACGCCCACGGCGCGCGCGCGACCCGTCAGCGCGGCAGGTCGAAGTGGTACACGCCGCGCTGGCCGCTGGTCTCCTCGACCGCCAGGCGCAGCGAGGTCACGCGCAGCTCGGGGAAGCGCTGGCGCATGCGCTCGAGCAGCTCGCGTCCGAACCAGCAGGCGAGGTTCTCCGAGCTCGTGTTGTTGATCGGCAGGACCAGCACGTCCTCGCGCGGCGCGGTGTAGAGCCGGTCGCGGTAGCGCACCTCGATCGTGCCGTCGGGCCGTGCGTTCCAGCGCAGGACCGGATGCTCGCCCGGCACGATCCAGTGCTCGTCGAGACCGTCGCAGATCTCGCGCACCACCGGCTTGATCATCTTGAAGTCGATCACGAGGCCGTGGTGGCCGAGCGCGGCCTCGATCTCGACGAAGACGCGGTAGTTGTGTCCGTGCAGGCGCTCGGCGCTGCCGTCGGGGAAGATCAGGAAGTGCGCCGCGGAGAACTTGAAGTTCTCCTTGGCCAGATCGATCGACCAGCGTTCCATGCGGCGCACACGGTAGCGCTCGCGCGCGCGAAATTCCTTCCCGGGCGCGGGGTTCAGGCTCGCGCTCGCCCGCGCCGATAGGCACGCGCATGATCCCGCGCAGGGCGCGCAGCGGCTGGAGCCGGACCGATCTCGTGCTGATCCTGGCGCTGCTCGTGATGCTGGCCCTGATGATGGTGCCGCGGATGATGGCGCGCCTGGCCGCCGTGCGCGATGCGCGGCGCCTGGAGGACATGCAGCGCCTGGAAGCGGCGCTGGCGAGCTACGCCGAGCGGCACGGGCACTGGCCGGCGGGAGAGGAGAACGCCGAGCGCGGCGGCTGGGACGTCTCGAACGACGGCGGCTTCCTGCCCGAGCTCGTGCGCGACGGGCTGCTCGCGGAGGCGCTGCACGACCCGCTCGACGACGAGCAGTACCAGTACCGCTACCGCGTCTTCGCGCCGCAGAGCCACGGCTGCGGCGGGCGCGGCGCGTACTACGTGCTCGGCCTGCGCGCCTTCGAGACGCGCGAGGCTGCCGAGAGCCACCGGCAGAGCTTCGCCTGCAGCCAGCGCGACTGGGCGCAGGAGCTCGCCTGGTCGACGGGCGCGTTCGAGCCGGCGCGCTGAGGGCAGGCGAGACGACCGAGCGGACGCCTGCTAGAGTCCCCGCGATGGACATCCGCACACGCCGCGTGAGACCGCGTGCGCTCGACCTCGAGCTCGAGATCCTCGAGGCCGACGCCGTCATCGGCCCGGCCATCGAGAGCGGCGGCTGGGAGGCGCACGAGAGCGCGCTCTTCCGGGCCCACCTGCGCCCCGGCGCGCGCGTGCTCGACCTGGGCGCGAACATCGGCTGGTTCAGCTGTCTCGCGGTGCTCGCCGGCGCCCAGGTGCACGCCTTCGAGCCGGTGCCCTGGATCGCCGACGTCTGCGCACGCAACCTCGAGCGGGCCAACGCGCGCGGGCCGGGCCAGGCCGTGCTGCACCGCTGCGCCGCCGCCGAGCGCACCGGCCGCGCGCGCATCGCGCTCTCGCCGCGCAACCTGGGCGACAACCGCGTGCTCGACGGCGAGGCGCGCCCGGCCGACATGGGCGCGGCCGAAACGGTCGAGATCGAGCTCGCGCGCGTCGACGAACTCGTCGAGGGCCCCGTGCGCCTGGTCAAGATCGACACGCAGGGCTCGGAGTGGCTCGCCCTGCAAGGCATGCCGCGCCTGCTGTCCGCGAGCCCCGAGCTGGCGCTCCTGATCGAGTTCTGGCCCTACGCGCTGCGCGGCGCGAAGCCCGAGGAGCTCCTGGCCTTCCTCGCGCGCGAGGGCTTCACGCTGGGCAAGGCGACCGCAGCGCCCTACCCGATGGGCCCCGAGCGCATCCTGCGCCAGGCGCTGGCGCGCGATCCGGTCAAGGGCGGCCTGGATCTGTACGGCACGCGCGGGCTGCCCTTCCACGTGCTCGGCCTGGGCGCGCGACTGCACGGCATGTGGCGCGCGCTGCGCGAGGACTGACCGCCATGGCGATCATCGACATCCACTCGCACTACTTCTCGGGGCTCTACTTCCGCACGCTCGCGGCGCAGTCGCCGCTCCCCGGCACGGTCGAGGAGAAGCTCGCGGCGCTGGCGCAGCGCACCGGCCTGGAGCTCCCGCCCGCGGATCCGGCCGCGCACCTTGGACGCTGGATCGCCGAGCTCGACCGCCACGGCGTCGAGCACCTGTGCACCTTCGCCAGCCTGCCCGAGGAGCTCGGCACGGTCGCCGAGGCGGTGCGCGCGGCGCGCGGACGGCTGAGCGGCTTCGCGCTGGTCAACCCGCGCGCGAGCGAGTGCGCGGCGAAGACCGAGGCGGCGCTCGCCGACGGCGCGCACAAGGGCGTGCTGCTCTTCCCCGCGCTGCACGGCTGGTCGATCGACCAGCCCGAGGTGCGTCCGCTGCTCGAGGTGCTCGAGCGCCGCTCGGCGATCGCGTTCGTGCACTGCGGCCTGTTCGTGGTCAAGCTGCGCGACCTGCTCGGCTTCCCGCGCACGCAGGACCTGCGCCGCGCCGACCCGCTCGCGATCGTGCCGGTCGCGAACGCCTTCCCGCACGTGCGCTTCGTGATCCCGCACTTCGGCGCGGGCTTCCTGCGCGAGACGCTGATGGCCGGCGCGCAGTGCCCGAACGTGCTGGTCGACAGCTCCTCGTCGAACACGTGGATGGCGACGCAGTGCCCGAAGATCACGCTGCGCGAGGTCTTCGAGCGCGCGCTGGCCGTGTTCGGCCCCGAGCGCGTGCTCTTCGGCACGGACTCGACCACCTTCCCGACCGGCTGGCAGCGCGCGCGCTACGTGGAACAGAAGGCGGCGCTCGACGCGCTGGGCGCGAGCGCCGCCGACCAGGAGCGCATCTTCGCAGGCAATGCGCGCGCGCTCCTCGGTCTCCCGACCCCGACTACCAGTGCACGGTGACGGCGTTGGTGATGTTGTAGGTGCCGCCCGTCGGGCAGAAGGTCGTGCTCGGGTCGCGGTAGTAGGTCTGGTAGTGGCGCACGCTGCCGCTGACGATCGTGTCGCCCAGCTGCGCCGAGCGCAGCGTGATCGCGAGCTCGCCCGCCGCGGGATAGTCGGCCGCGCCGTTGACCGCGTTCTTGACCGCCAGGCGCTTGAGCGTGCCGCCGACGCAGCGCAGGCCGTCGCCGAAGGGCAAGGGCGAGACCAGCGTGGTGCCCTGCAGGAAGACCGAGGCCGCGTGCGGCAGCTCGTCCTGCGCGTGCAGCACGACCGTGTCGGGAGAGACGCCGCCGGTCGCGGAGAGGTGCGCGCCGCCGGTGGCGGCCGAGTTCTCGCAGCCGTTGTCGGGCTGGCCGTCGTTGGCGCACGGGCAGGGCGCGAGCGTGCCGTCGCCGAAGCACTCGGAGTCGAAGGCGTTGGCGGTGATCGTGACCTCGTCGACCAGGCCGAAGAACACGCCGCCGTCCTGCGCGCCGTTGCCGATCAGGCGCAGGCGGTCGAAGCTCGGCCCGTCGATCAGGAGCTGGTGGTGCACGATCGAGAAGCCGCCGTTGAGCGTGACCACGTCGCTGCCGACCAGCGTCGCGCCGAGGTAGGCCTCGAGCGTGACGGTGTTGCCGGCGTAGGAGCCGAACTCGTAGAGCTCGAGCGAGGCGTGGTCCGAAGGCGTGGCGACCGACATCTCGTAGGACTTCGTGCGGCCGAACGAGGCGCCCGAGCCCGGCGCCCAGCCGACCGAGCCCAGGCAGTTGGGCGTGCTGAAGCCGGTCTGCCCGGTCAGGTTGCCGTCGGCCTGCTCGGCGATGAAGGAAGCCGTGCCCACGGGCTGGAGCGTGTTGTCGAGGTTGAAGAAGGTGATGCCGCCTTCCGTGAAGCTCGTGCCGATGATGCCCTCGGCGTAGCCGTCGAAGTGCGCCGTGCCGGCCAGCGCGGAGGAGGAAAGGAGGAGGATCGAGGAGAGGGTCGTCAGCTTCATGGTGGGCTCCGCTGCGATCCTACCTCGCCGGCGCGCACGGCGGGGTGAACTTCACTTCGGCTCTGCGTGCGTACGCAGCTGTTCGAGGCGCCGCGCGCGGAACTCGCTGCCCGGTTTCCACTCCGGCCACTCGCGCGCGCTGGCGACCTCGCGGCCGAGCTGCCAAAGCAGCTCGAGGTCCTCGACCGCGCCCGAGGGATCCCAGTCCTCGCGCACCTCGTCGCTGGGCTTGTGGTAGCGCTCGCGCGTGTACTCCTCGCGCAGGCGCTGGCCCTCGCCCGGCTTGCGGCCGATCAGCTCCTCGCCCGAGTCGGCGTAGATCGCGGGCACACCCGCCTTGGCGAACTCGAAGTGGTCGGAGCGGTAGTAGTAGCCCTTCTCCGGCTCGCTGTCGCCGCGCACCACGCGACCCTGGCGGTGCGCGAGCTCCTCCAGCGGCGCGTCGAGCGTGCTCTGTCCCTGCCCGATCGAAACGAGGTCGCGCGTGCGCCCGAACAGGTTCAGGCTGTCCATGTTGATGTCGCAGAGCGTGCGCTCGAGCGGCACCAGCGGGTGCTCGGCGTACCAGCGCGAGCCGAGCAGGCCCTTCTCCTCGCCCGTCAGCGCCAGGAAGAGGATCGTGCGCGGCGGAGCCTGGCCGCTCGAGCGGAAGGCGCGTGCGATCTCGAGCAGCCCGGCGACGCCCGAGGCGTTGTCGACCGCGCCGTTGAAGATGCCGTCGCCGGGGATCGTCGGGTCGACGCCGAGGTGGTCCCAGTGCGCGCTGTAGACGATGCACTCGCCGCGCCGTGCGGCATCACGGCCGGGCAGGCGCGCCACCACGTTGCGCGAACGCACGTGGCGCAGCTCGTTGTGCACGTGGAACTGCGCGTGCACGTCCTTGAGCACGACCGGGCGGAACTCGCGCGTCGCCGCGGCCTTGACGAGTTCGTCGAACTCGAGCCCGCCGGCCGCGAGGAGCTCCTTGGCCTTGTCGCCGCGCAGCCAGCCCTCGATCGGCGCGCGCAGGCTCTGCTGCTGCGGGTTCTCCAGGTCGAAGTTCTCGCGGCTCCAGCTGTTCTGCACCACGGCGAAGGGATACCCCGCCGGCACGTCCTGGTGCACGATCAGCACCGCGAGCGCGCCCTTGCGCCGCGCCTCCTCGTACTTGTACGTCCAGCGGCCGTAGTAGGTCATCGCCTTGCCGCCGAACACGTTCTCGTCGAGCTGGCCCGGCTCGCGCGGATCCGCGACGGGCGGATCGTTGACCAGCACGATCAGCACCTTGCCGCGCACGTCGACGTCCTTGAAGTCGTTCCAGGCGTACTCGGGCGCCTCGATGCCGTAGCCGGCGAAGAGCACCTCGGTCGACGGCACGTCGATCTCGGGCTCGAACCAGCGCGAGAGCAGCACGCACTCGCCGGGCGCGGCCAGATCGAGCACCTGCGTCCCGATCGTGAAGCGCGCCGTCGGCGTCGAGCGGATGCCGACCATCGGCACCTCCTGCACGAAGCTGCCGTCGGGGTTGCCCGGCTCGAGTCCGAGGCTGCGGAACTGCTGCTCGAGGTAGGCGACCGTCCGCTCCTCGCCCGCGGTTCCCGGGCCGCGGCCCTCGTAGAGGTCGGAGGCGAGCTCGCGGATGTGCGCCAGCAGGCGCTCGGCCTGGATCGGTCCGGCCGCCGTCGCATGGGCCGGCGCGGGCGCGGGAGCGGGCGCGGCCGGACTCGGCGCGGCATGCGCCGTGGGAGCGTGCACGGACTCGGGCGCGGGCTCGGGCGGCTGCACGGAGCGGCAGGCCAGCACGGGGAGGCAGCAGAGCGGGAGCAATTGCAGCTTCATCGTGGCAGCATGGTAGCGACATGACCCTGGAGACGAGATCCCTGGGCGTTCTGGCCGAGGCGCTGGCCGAGCTCGAGCGCGGCTTCGACGCGCTGCCGGCGCATGCGGCCGAGCTCCCGCCCGAGGAGCTCGCGCGCCTGCGCGGCGTGCTGCTCGAGCTCGCGCGCAAGCTGCACGACAACTTCCCCTACCCGCACCCGCTCTACGCCGGCCAGATGCTGACGCCGCCGCATCCGGTCGCGCGCACGGCCTACGCGCTGGCGCAGTGGATCAACCCCAACAACCACGCGCTCGACGGCGGACGCGCGACCTCGGCGCTGGAGAAGGAGGCCGTCGCGGAGCTCGCCGCGATGTTCGGCTGGAGCACGCACCTGGGCCACCTGACCGGTGGCGGCACCTTCGCCAACCTCGAGGCGCTCTGGATCGCGGGGAGACTGCAGCCGGGCGAGGTGATCCTCGCCAGCGCGCAGGCGCACTACACGCACCAGCGCCTGTGCGAGGTGCTCGGCCTCGGCTTCGAACCCGTCGCGGTCGACGCGCGCGGGCGCATGGACGTGCGCGCGCTGGAGTCGCGCCTGGAGCACGGCGGCGTCGGCACGATCGTCTGCACGCTGGGCACGACCTCGATCGGCGCCGTCGACCCGCTGCCGCGCGTGCTCGAGCTCGCGCGCGAGGACGGCCTGCGCGTGCACGTCGACGCGGCCTACGGCGGCTACTTCGGCCTGGCCGCGAACCTCGGCTCCGACGCGCGCGCGGCCTTCGACGCGCTCGGCGCGGCGGACTCGATCGCCATCGACCCGCACAAGCACGGGCTGCAGCCCTACGGCTGCGGCGCGATCCTCTTCCGCGACGCCGCGCTCGGCCGCTTCTACAAGCACGATTCGCCGTACACGTACTTCAGCTCGAGCGAGCTGCACCTGGGCGAGATCACGCTCGAGTGCTCGCGCCCCGGCGCGGCCGCCGCGGCGCGGGGGGCGACGCTGCGCATGTTCCCGCTGGCCCTGGGCGGCGTGTTCGCCCGCGGGCTGGAGAGCTCGCGCCGCGGTGCAGCGCCGGCGCGCTGCACGCGCACCTGGCCAGGGATGCGCGCTGGCGCACGATCGTCGAGCCCGAGCTCGACATCGTCATCTGGGCGCCGCGCGCGAAGAGCGCGAGCGCGACGCAGCGCGCGTTCGCGCGAACTGTTCGAGGCGGCCGCGAAGCGCGGCTGCACCTGGCGGTCGCATCGCTGCCGCGCGCGCTGGTCGCGCCGCACTGGGACGGGTTCGAGTGGGACGCGCCCAGCGTCGCGGTGCTGAGATCCTGCCTGCTCAAGCCCGAGCACGAGGCCTGGCTCGCGCGCATCAGCGCGATCCTCGACGAGATCGCGGCGGTGCGCTGAGCGGCGGGAGATCGCGCGGATCCCCCGCCGCGAACGCTCTCAGCGGCAGACCTCGAACCACAGCCCGTCGCTCAGGCTGCTGCCCTGGCCCGAATCGGGATCGCGGTACCAGGCCTGCACCCAGACGATCTCGCCGCCCTGGTACGGGACGCCGATCGCGTGCGGGTGCGTGGCGATGAACTGGTTCAATCGAGCGCGAGCCGACCGTCGCAGGCGCCCTCGCCTGCCGCCCGAGGACTGCGCCAGCGTGCGCTGCAGCGGTGCGTGCGCAATACACGCTCTTGCCGCTGCCGAAGGGCACCGCGGCCGGGGCCGAACGGCCGAAGAAGAACAGGCCCAGTCGCTGGCCCTCGACCTCGTTCGCCTGGATCACGAAGCCGAGCCCGCGCTCGCGCTGGGCGATGCCCGCTCGCGGAGAGCGAGCTGACGCAGCCGTGCGAGGAGCTCGCGGCGTGGCAGTAGTTCGCGACCACGCTCGCAGGGCCGGCGCGGTCGATCCAGAACACGTCCCAGCTCGCGTTGGTGTCGCCGGGCACGAGGTTCGACGCGCCGCTCGTGAAGCTGACGAAGCGCGTGTCGGGCGTGAACGCGGCGAGCAGGCTCTCGCCGTTCGCCGGCGCGCCCGCGAGAGCGTTGCTGAGCAGGATCGTCGTTCCAAAGAGGCGGTCGCGCAGGAACACGTCCTCGACGCCGTTGCTGTCTCCCGCGACCAGGTTCGTGGCGCTGCTGGTGAAGAGCACGTAGCGACCGTCGGAGGAGATCTGCGGGTCCTCGCAGTCCGCGTTCGCCTGCACGCCCGTGCTGCTCAAGCTGGCGCGCGTGGTGACGCCGGTGCTGCGGTCGTGCACGAGGATGTCGGCCGCCTCGTTCCCGTCGGCGGGCACGAGGTTGGTCGCGTAGCTGCGGAACGCGACCCAGCGCGCGTCGGGTGAGAGCGCCGGGTTGAGGCTCCAGCTGTCGCCCTCCAGGCCCGCGGGATCCAGGCTGGCGCAGCTGGTCACGCCCAGGACGAGGTCGCGCACGAAGATGTTCGCGACCCCGCTGCCCAGTCCGGCGCTCAGGTTCGTCGAGGTGCTGGCGAAGGCCACCGTGCGGCCGTCGGCCGAGAGCGCGACCTGGTCGCTGGTCGAGTTGCCCTGCACGCCGCTGCTCGAGACGCTGGCGCGCACGCACGTGCCGCTCTGCGTGTCGAACACGAACACGTCGGAGGTGTCGTTGGTGTCGCCGGAGACGAGGTTGCGCGCCCAGCTGTAGAACGCGACGTAGCGTCCGTCCGCCGAGAGCGCCGGGCCGTAGCTGTCGCGATCGCCCTCGACGCCTGCGCTGCTGACGCTGACGCGCTGTACGCTGCCGGTCTGCAGGTCGCGCACGAAGACGTCGAAGCAGCCGTTGGTGTCCCCCGCCACGAGGTTCGTCGCGCGGCTGGCGAAGGCCACGAAGCGCCCGTCGGCGGAGATCGCCGCGTCGCCACTGCCGTCGTCGGCCTGCGTGCCGTCCGCGGCGACGCTGACGCGCGTGGTCAGGCCGCTCGCGCGGTCCTGCACGAACACGTCGACGATGCCGTTGCTGTCGTCGGGGACGAGGTTCGTCGCGCTGCTGGAGAACGCGACGAGGCGCCCGTCGCTGGAGAGCTTCGCGGCCAGCGATCCCGCGTCGCCCTGGGCTCCGGCCTGTCCCAGGCTCGCGCGCATCAGCGTGCCCTGCGCGAACGCTCCGGCGCCGAATCCGGCCAGCGCCACGCCCACGGCGGCGGAGGACAGCGTCGTGTGCATCCGCCCCACCCAACCACGGACCGGTTCCCGGACCTGCGTGCACATGTGTCACCTGCTTTCGAGGTCGAGCGAGCGCCCCGGAAGCGAGGCGCTTCGCGACCCGCGCAGACTACCGCTGCCGGTGCGTCGAACCGATCGGTCGAAGAGGGTAGCGCCCGGGCGCGCGGCTCCGCAGGAACGTGCGTCGTTCAGGGCAGCTTCGCGCGGTACTTCTCGGGATCGGCCCAGAATTCGACCGGGCACTTGTTGCAGCAGAAGCCGATCACGCGGCCCTCGAACACGATCGAGTACTTCGGGTTGAGCGGCGCGCCCGTGACCGGGCAGCAGGTGTTGACGGGCTTGAGCGCGTCGGCACCCGCGGCGGCGGCCGCGGCGCCGGGCAGCGGCGCGTCCTTGGTGAACTTCGGCGCGGGCTCGAGCTCGAGCGCGGCGACGGCGCCCGCCTCGCCCGCATCGATCTGCAGCTTCGGCTTCGCGCTCGCGAGGCGGGCCAGGCCCTCGGCCGAGATCCCGCACTGCCACAGGTAGGCGCTGGCGAGCGCCGGCAGCGCGGCGAGCGTCGCGACGCTCGCGTCGCTGAGCTTCGCCCGCGAGAGCACCAGCTGCGCGAGGCGCGCGTGCGTCCCCAGCTTGGCGAGCGACGCGTCGTCGACCGCGCTCGCGCGCAGGTCGAGGCGCTCGAGGTTGGGCATCGCCGCGGCGAGCGCGAGCGTCTGCGCTCCGGCCTGCGTGCGCGCAAGGCCCAGCTGCGCGATCTGCGGCGCGAGCGGCGCGAGCGCCTGCGCCAGCGCGGCGTCGGTCCACGTCGGCGCATTGGCCGCGAAATCGATCCAGAGCAGCTCCGTCGCGGGATCGGCCTTCTCGACGTGCACGAGCGCCTGCTCGAGTGCTGCGATCGCCTCCGAGCTCGCGGGCGCGGCCTTCGCCGACGCGAGGCCCGTGCCCGCGCCGGGCGCGGGCTTCTCGTTCGCGACGGGCGCGGGCTTGGCCGACTGCGGCGCGGCGGGCCTCGCGCCGGGCTCCGCGCGCGAGGTGAAGCTCGCGCCCTGCGCGATCCACGCCTCGAGCGTCGCGATCTCCTCCGCGCTGGGCTGCGGGTGGTCCTTCGGCGGCATGTGGTCGTCGTGCGCGAGCGGCAGCTTCAAGCGCTTGACGAGCTCGCTCGCCTCGGGATGGCCCGCGACGATCACAGGCCCCGACTCCGAGCCCTTCTCGATCGCCTCGCTCGTGTGCAGCGCGAGCTTCGCCTTGTGCTTCTCGGCGCCGTGGCAGGCGGTGCAGCGCTCGGCGAGGATCGGCGCGATGCGCGCTTCGTACTGCGAGAGCTGCGGCGCGGATTGCGGCGCGGGCGCCGGAGCCGCGGCGCGCTCGGGCGCGGGCGCGCTGGTGCTGCACGCCGCGCAGAGGAGCGACAGGAGCGCGAGCCTCACGCGAGCCATTCGCGGATCACCTTTCCCGAGACGTCGGTCAAGCGGAAGTCGCGGCCCTGCGAGCGGTAGGTCAGCTGCTCGTGGTCGAAGCCGAGCAGGTGGAGCAGCGTCGCGTGCAGGTCGTGCACCTCGACCGGGTTCTCGACCACGTTGTAGGCGTAGTCGTCGGTCTTGCCGTAGCTGATGCCGGGCTGGATGCCGCCGCCGGCCATCCACAGCGAGAAGCAGCGCGGGTGGTGGTCGCGGCCGTAGTTGTCCTGCGTCAGCGTGCCCTGGCTGTAGACGGTGCGCCCGAACTCGCCCGACCAGAGCACCAGCGTCTCGTCGAGCAGCCCGCGCCGGCGCAGGTCGCGGATCAGCGCCGCCTGCGGCTGGTCGACGAAGGCCGACTGCGCGCGGATCTCGCCGGGCAGGTTGTTGTGCGCGTCCCAGCCGCGCATGTAGAGCTGGATGAAGCGCACGCCGCGCTCCGCCAGGCGCCGCGCGAGCAGGCAGTTGGCCGCGAAGGAGCCGGGCTTCTTCACGTCCGGACCGTACATCGCGAGCGTCGCCTCGTCCTCGTCGGAGAAGTCTGTCAGCTCGGGCACGCTCATCTGCATGCGGTAGGCCATCTCGGCCTGCTCGACGCGCGAGCGGATCTCCGGATCGAGCGTGCGCGCGAACTCGCTCTCGTTGAGCGCCTCGACCGTGTCGAGCATCGCGCGGCGATCCTCGCGCGTGACGCCCGCGGGATCGCGCAGGTAGAGCACGGGATCGCCGCCCGAGCGCAGCTTGCAGCCCTGGTGCTCGCTGGGGAGGAAGCCCGAGCCCCAGAAGCGCGCCGAGAGCGCCTGCATGTTGCCGACGCCCTGCGTGATCATCACCACGAAGGCCGGCAGGTTGGCGTTGGCGCTGCCCAGGCCGTAGCTCGCCCACGCACCGAAGCTCGGCCGGCCCGGCTGCTGCGTGCCGGTCTGGAAGAAGGTGATGCCCGGCTCGTGGTTGATCGCCTCGGTGTGGATCGAGTGCACGAAGCACAGCTCGTGCGCGACGCCCGCGGTGTGCGGCATCAGCTCGCTGATCCACGCGCCATCCTGGTTGTTGGGGTAGCGCGAGAAGCGGAACAGCGAGGGCGCGATCGGGAAGCGCGACTGGCCGCTGGTCATGCCGGTCAGGCGCTGGCCCTGGCGGATCGAGTCGGGCAGGTCCTGGTCGAAGCGCTGGCGCAGGCCGGGCTTGTAGTCCCACAGGTCGATGTGGCTGGGCGCGCCCTCCATGTGCAGGTAGATCACGCGCTTGGCCTTGGGCCGGAAGTGCGGCCCGCGCACGGCGGCCGAGGGTTCGGCGCCGAGGATCGACGAGAGCGCGCCCAGGCCCAGCGCCGCGCCGGCGGTGCCGGCCGTGGCGGAGAGGAAGCGCCGGCGCGTCAGGTTCAGGTGGTAGAGCTCGCGCGGATCCATGCTCGTCAGTTCCTGCACAAGGTGGTGTCGAGGTTGAGCACCGTGCTCGCGACCAGCGTCCAGGCCGCCAGCTCGCGCGCGTCGACCGGCTCCGGACGCGGGGCCATGCCCAGCGCGACGAGCTTCTGCGCGGACTCCGCGTCGGAGGCGAAGCGCGCGCGGAAGCGCGCGAGCTCGCTCTGCAGCGGCGCGAGCGTGCGCTCGGCCGCTGCCTGCCCCGTCGCGCGCCGGAAGAGGGCCGCGAGGTGCGCCGCGTCGTCGCCCGGCGCGGCGAGCACGCGCTGCGCCAGCACGCGCGCGGCCTCGACGAACTGCTCGTCGTTCCACAGCACCAGCGCCTGCAGCGGCGTGTTCGTGGTCAGGCGCCGCACCGTGCACGACTCGCGCGTCGGCGCATCGAGCGTCAGCAGCGAGGGCGGCGGACAGGCGCGCTTCCAGTACGTGTACAGGCTGCGGCGCCACAGCTCGTCGCCGCTGCCGCGTTCGTAGGCGCGCGTGTTCGAGGCCGGCATCGCGATCTCCTGCCAGAGGCCCTCGGGCTGGTAGGGCTTGACCGACGGTCCGCCGAGCTTCTCGACCAGCAGGCCCGCGACAAAGAGCGCCTGGTCGCGCAGCTCCTCGGCGCCCAGGCGCCGGCGCGGATAGCGCGCCAGCAGCCGGTTGTCGGGATCCTTCTCGCCCGCGTCGGCGCGCGCGCGCGAGCTCTGGCGGTAGGTCGCGCTCGTGACGAGCTCGCGCACGAGGCGCTTGACGTCCCAGCCGTGCGCGCGGAAGTCCAGCGCGAGCCAGTCGACGAGCTCGGGATGGCTGGGCCACTCGCCCTGCTGCCCGAAGTCCTCGCTGGTGCGCACCAGGCCCGTGCCGAAGGCGATCTCCCACAGGCGGTTGACCGCGACGCGCGCGACGAGCGGGTTGTCCCCGGCGAGCAGCCACTGCGCGAGGCCGAGGCGGTTCTTGGGTGCGCCCGGCGGCAGCGCGCCGAGCGCGCTCGGCACGCGCCGCTCGACGGGGCGCGCCTTGTCGGGCTTGTCGTACTGCCCGCGCGTGAGCACGAAGGTCGGCCGCGGCTCGCCGAGCTCCTTCATCACCATCGTGCGCGGGATGCGCGCCTCGAGCGCGGCGAGCTTCGACTCGTCGGCCGCGATCTTCTCCGTCAGCGCGCGGTAGGCGGGCGAGAAGGCGATCTTCCACGCGCGGGTGATGCGCGCCGCGCGCTCGCTCGTCGAGGCGCGCGCGGGCAGGAGCGCGAGCAGCAGGTCGGGCGGGAGCTCGCCCTGTCCGGGCAGCGTGCGCCAGAAGAACCCCGCCTGCCCGCCGGTGTTGACGACCTTGAGCACCAGCGTGCTCTCGCCGGAGGGCAGCATGAAGGCGAACTTGTCCTGGTCGGCGGCGAGGCCGCGGTCGACCTCCTTGCCGAAGACCTCCTTGCCGTCGAGGAAGACGCGCAGCCCGTCGTCGCTGCCGACGCGGGCCTCGACGCGGCGCGGGCTGGCGGAGAAGACGCGCTTGGCGACGTAGCTCGCGTTGGTGCCCTCGGCGAGCGAGTTCAGCCGCGCGTCGGCGAACTCCTGGTTGAAGCTCCAGTACTGGTTGCCCGTGCCGAAGTTGTGCTTGAGGTCGAGCGCGGCATCGAGCTCGGGCCCGTAGGCCTTGGCGTAGATCTCGGCGCGGTTGGCGGCCGGGAAGGGACCGACCGAGTACCAGCCGCTCGCGGAGAGAGGCAGGCGCGCCAGCGTGGCCTCGTCGATCGACGCCGCCGAGAGGCGCACGCGGCCGAAGACGTGCTGCGTGTACTGCGAGTCGTAGCCCAGCCGCACGACCAGCTCCGTTCCCGGGCCGTAGCCGAAGGGACGGTCGGCCAGGAAGAGCGCCACGCGCGCGTCGCTGCGGTTGTGGCCGTCGACGGCCCAGCCCGCGGCCGGATCGTGCGCGTGCAGCACGTTCGCGAGGCGGAAGTCGCCGTTCTGCTGCTCGAAGTCGGCCCAGCACCAGCGGAAGTGCACCGTCTCGTGCTGCGCGGGATCGACGCTCGAGCGCACCTCGACCTCGAGGCTCGTGAGCACCGCGTTGCCGTTGAAGGCGCGGCCGACGCTGCCGTGGTCCAGGCTCGGATCGGTCATGCCCTCGAGCGCGAACAGGCGCAGCCCGAACGCGTCGGTCGCGAGGTGGATCTCGTGCTGGTCGGTGTCGGGGTTCTTGCCCGAGGCGAGCACCGAGCCGTCGGGCTGGATCGAGAGCGTCGCGCCGCGCGCCGACGTCGCCGAGCGCGGCACGAGCTCGGCCCAGCCGAGCTTCGCCTCGCGCACGAGCGCCGCCACGAACTCCTGCTCGCCGCGCACCTCGTCGGGCACGGGCTGGTCGAGCTGGCGCTTGAGCTCGGTGACCTCGGCCGCGAGCGAGGCGCGCTCGTGCTCCTCCTCGGCGCTGGGCACCTCGAGGAAGGGCTCGAAGGCACGCTTGGGATCGGGCAGCTGGCTGTAGAGGCCGGGCTCCTCGAGCGAGTCGAAGAAGGAGAACAGCGAGTAGTAGTCCTCCTGGGTGAACGGATCGAACTTGTGGTCGTGGCAGCGCGCGCAGCCCATCGACAGCCCCAGCAGCACCGTGCTGGTCGTGTTGACGCGGTCGACCGCGTACTCGACCAGGTACTCCTCGGGGATGGCGCCGCCCTCGTCGGTCATCACGTGGTTGCGGTTGAAGCCGCTGGCGACCTTCTGCGCGGTGGTCGCGTTCGGCAGCAGGTCGCCGGCGATCTGCTCGGTGACGAAGCGATCGAAGGGCATGCCGTCGCGGAAGGACGCGAGCACCCAGTCGCGCCAGGGCCAGATCGAACGCCCCGCGTCGGTGTGGATGCCGTTGGTGTCGCCGTAGCGCGCCGCGTCGAGCCAGGGCGTCGCCATGCGCTCGGCGTAGCGCGAGCGGTACGGCTCCTCGCCGAGCAGCTTGTCGACCCAGCGCTCGTAGGCGTCGGGGCGCGCGTCGGCGAGGAAGGCGTCGAGCTCCTCGGGCGTCGGCGGCAAGCCGGTCAGGTCGAGGAACACGCGCCGGATCAGCGTCGCCGGGTCCGCCTCGGGGCTGGGCGCGAGGGCGTGCTCCTCCAGGCGCGCGAGCACGAAGCGGTCGATCGGGTTGCGGCACCAGCGCGCGTCGCGAACCTCGGGCAGCGCGCTCTCGCGCGGCGGCACGAAGGACCAGTGCGGCTCGTAGGCCGCGCCCTCGGCGACCCAGCGCTCCAGCAGCGCCTTCTCCGCGTCGGAGAGCGCTCGCTTGCCCGAGCTCGCCGGCGGCATGCGCTCGGCCGGATCGGCGTGGCGGATGCGCTGGACGAGCTCGCTGTGCGCGGGATCGCCGGGAGCGATCGGCACGCGGCCTTCGCGCGCCTGCGTCGCGCTGTCGCGCTCGTCCAGGCGCAGCTGTGCGCGGCGCTTGTTCGCGTCGGGCCCGTGGCAGGTGAAGCACCGGTCGGCCAGGATCGGCCGCACGTCGCGGTCGTAGCGCAGCGCCGGCGGCGCTGCATCGCCCGCTGCGCCGCCGGACGCGGCGAGCGGGGCAAGGAGCAGGACGAAGAGCACGGTCATCGCCGCCTGAGCGTACGCCGGGCCGCCGCACGACGGCAAGCCCGGGCCGTGCGCGCGCTCACCAGCTGACGCGCTGGCCGTTGGAGATGTTGAACGTGCTGCCGCCGGGCGCCGGGCAGAACGTCGCGCTCGGGTCGCGCGAGTAGACCTGGTACCAGCGCTGCGTGCCCGAGACGATCGTGTCCCCCAGCGCGGCCGAGCGCGTGCTGACGGAGGGATCGCCCGCGCCCGGCGCGCTGACCGCGCCGCCGCTGGCGTTCTTGACGTAGAGGCGCTTGAGCGAGCCCGAGACGCAGCGCACGCCGTCCCCGAAGAGCACGCCCGCGGGCACGATCGCGTTGCCCTGCAGGAAGATCGAGAGCGCGTTCGGCAGCTCGCCGGAGACGCTCAGCACGAGCGTGTCCGGGGTCGTGTTGCCGCTCGCGTCCAGGCGCGCGCCGCCGGTGCCCGCGCTGTTGTCGCAGCCGCGCCCGGCCGCGCCGGTGTTGCCGCAGGGGCAGGGCGTCGTCAGCAGCGGGTCGAGCCCGTCGGCCGTGCAGACCGTGACGATGTTCGTGCCGAGCTCGACCACGCCGTGCGGGCCGGCGTGGAAGCCGGTCGGGTTGTCGGGCAGGTCGTTCCAGAGCGCGTTGGGGTTGTTCTTGCGCAGGTTCGCGTAGTCCTCGTTGCCGCCCGCGTCGTTGGGCTCGCCCGTGTCCCAGTTGGTGTACGTGACCGGCTCGCCGCTCGACCAGACGAAGGTCCCCTCGACCGCCGCGTCGTTGAACCCGATCCACAGGTCGATGTCGACGCCCTGGTAGTTGTGGAAGGTCGCGTTGAGGAAGTCGTGCTCGGCCTGGCTGCGCACCGTCGCGAGGTGGCCGCCGAGCGAGACCGCGGCCGCCTCGGCGACCGTCCAGCTCGACGAGGGCAGGAGCAGGTAGGTGTGGCCGTTGGCGGGGTTGACCGCGCTGGCGAGGATCGCGCTCGAGACATCGATCGATCCCGTGCCGCCCGCGGCGGTCGGGTAGACGCCGACGCGGAAGAAGTACAGGCCGCCGCTCTGCGCGTTGAAGATCACCTCGCTCTGCACGCCGCAGGTGTCGTCGTTGCAGGCGAGCACCGTGCCCGCGCACGAGCCGTCGTAGACCGCCACGCGCGTGTCGACGCTGGTCAGGCCGCAGGTCGAGAGCTTGTACGGGCCCGCTGCGGGCGCGACCCACTGGAACCAGACGTCCTTCTCGATCTGGGCGGTGTTGAAGGCGAGGCACAGGTTGTCGGGCACGCCGTCGGTGGTCGCGTTCGTGTTGTCGAACGCGAACTGGCCGGTGCCCGCGATCAGCTGCGCGCTGCCGCAGCTGTCGGAGCCCTGGGCGAAGGCGGGAGCGGAGGCGAGCGCGAAGACGAGGACGGACGAGAGCTTCATCGGGATCTCCTGGCTTGGGTATGGAGATCCGAGTCTATGCGCGCCGCACCGGATGCGCAGCCCGCCCGACGCAGCTATTTCACGCCCGCCGCCTCCAGGGCCGCGCGACGTTTCTCCTTGTCGGTGATCAGCTGCCCTTTTTCATACACGGCGCGACCGCGCAGCTCGCCGGCCTTGTGGCCGAGCTGGTCGTCCGCCGCATACCACGCGGTCCAGACGCCGTCGCGCTCGCCGTTCGCGTAGGCCCCCTCGACCTGCTTCTGGCCCGCGCGGTTCCACTCGATCCACAGGCCCTCGGGCTTGCCGCGCGCGTACGAGCCCTGCGTCTTGCGCACGCCGTTCGGCCAGCTCTCCGCGTACGCGCCGTCGAGCAGGCCTGCGATGTAGTTCGCGTCGACGGCCGGCGCGCCGTCGGCATACCAGCGCTGCCAGCGGCCGTGCTGCTGGCCGTCCTGGTAGTCGCCCTGCGAGGCCTTCTTCCCGCCCGGGTGCCAGGTGATCCACGTCCCGGTCGGCTTGCCGGCGCGGTACTGCAGCTGCGACCAGGGCGCGCCGTCGGCGAAGAACGTGCGCCGTTCGAGGGTGCGCGGGACCTCGGGCTCGCGCTGGCAGCCGAACGCGGCCAGCGCCGCGAGCGACAGGGCGATCGCGCGGCGCGGGCTCACTTCTTCGGCGTCTCCTGCGCGTCGGGCTTCTTGCCGGGCACGCCGCCCCCTCCGCCGCCGTGCTCCTCGTCGCCCGTGTAGCCGAGGTTGCCCAGGCGCGCGTGCTCGAAGGGCGAGAGCTGCGACTCGCCCAGCTGGTGGTATCCCGAGGCGATGCGGCGCGCGTCGCGCAGGCGCGCGACCAGGCGCTCGGTGAAGGCCAGCGCGCGCGGCACCTGCTTGTCGAAGAGCTCGCACTCCTCGGTCGGGTCGTCGCCGACGTCGAACATCATCACGGCCTGGTCCTGGTCGACGCGCTGGTCGATCATCTTCCAGCGGCCCTGGCGCACGGCCTTGATGTCCTGCTTCGCCTGCCAGCGCACCTCGGAGATCGCCTCCTGCTGCGGCACGCTCTCGCCCCAGCAGAGCGGCGCGATCGTCTGGCCCTCGATTTCGTGCGGCAGCTCGACGCGCGCGAGGTCGAGCAGCGTCGGCAGGATGTCGACCGTCGGCACGACGTCCTCGACGCGGCGCGGCGCGAGGCCGGGCACGTGCACGATCAGCGGCACGCGCACGCACTCCTCGTAGAGCGCGTAGCCGTGCCCGAAGTTGCCGTGCTCGCCGAACTCCTCGCCGTGGTCGGCGACGACGAGCACGATCGTGTTGGCCGCGAGCGGGCTGCGCGCCAGCTCGTCGAGCAGCCGGCCGACGTGCTCGTCGGTGTAGGCGATCTCGCCGTCGTAGCGGTCGACGTCGCGCTCCAGACCGAAGCGCTCGCTGATGCCCGGGTGCGCGAGGTAGGGCGCGTGCGGATCGAAGAAGTGCAGCCAGAGCAGCCAGGGCGCGCCGCTCGCGACCTCGGGATCGGAGGCGGGCTCGCGCGCGAGCTTCTCTGCGACGGCGCTCTTCTGGCGGCTCCACTCGATGCCGCGCGCGGCGACGTCCTGCGAGGTGATGTCGAGCTCGTCCTGCACGACGCTG
>JBGASC010000064.1:0-28642 GCA_044229935.1 Planctomycetota bacterium
TTCGCGTCGCGCGTGGCCTGCTCGTGCTCGCGCGTCGCGCGCTCCTTCTGCACGTAGGCCCAGCTGCCGCCGCCGACCAGCAGCACCAGGATCCCCGTCGCGGCGAGGGCCGCCGTCAGGCGCCGCGCCTTGCGCTCCTCGGCGACGCGCACGAGTGCCGCGGCGCTCTCGGCGCGTGCCGCGAGCGCGCGCTCCTCGACCGAGACGACGTACTGGTGCACGCGCTCGGCGAGCACGCCGGCGTTCGCGGGCCGCGCCGCGGCGGCCGGCATCAGGCACTGCTTCGTCAGCTTGACCAGCTCCGGATCGGCGCCGCTCTTCGCCAGGCGCTCGAAGGCAGGCTCGCACTCGGCCTGCGCCGCCGCGGCGATGATCGCGTCGCGCTCGCCGGTGTAGGGCGGCAGCCCGGTCAGGATCTCGCACAGGATCGCGCCGAGCGCGAACACGTCCGAGCGCTCGTCGAGGCGATCGACGTGGCCCGCGGCCTGCTCGGGCGGCATGTAGGCCGGCGTGCCCATCACCGAGCCGACCATCGAGTCCGAGCCGCTGCCCGTGCCCTCGCGCGAGCGCACGGTCTCGAGGATCGTCAGCTGCGAGTGCGCCACGCGCGCGCGCTTCTCGTCCGCCGTGCCGCCGCGCGCGAGCACCTTGGCGAGGCCCCAGTCGACGACCTGCACCTCGCCGAAGGCTCCGACCATGATGTTGGCCGGCTTCAGGTCGCGGTGGATCACGCCGCGCGAGTGCGCGTAGCCCATCGTCTGGCAGATCGACTCGAAGATCGCGATCAGGCGCTGCCGGTTCGCGGCCAGGTTCTCGCGCTCGGCGAGCAGCACCGCCAGCGTGCGGCCCTTGACGAGCTTCATCGTGAAGAAGGGCCGCTCGTCCTGCATCGTGCCGAGCTCGTACACGGGCACGATGCCCGGGTGCTGCAGTTGCCCGCCGATCTGCGCTTCCTCGACGAAGCGCTGCACGACCTCGGGCCGGTCGGAGAGGCGCTTGTCGAGCACCTTGACCGCGACGTCGCGGCCCAGATCCGTGTCGTGGCCCTTGAGGATCACGCCCATCCCGCCGCGCGCGATCTCGCCGAGGAACTGGTAGTTGCTGCGCCCGACCGGAACCGCGGCCTTCTCCTTCGAGGAAGGATCGATCACCGGCGAGGCGGTGTTGGCCGAGTCCTCGTCGCGCAACGTCACGCGCGGCGCCGCGCCGGTGCGCTTGGCGACGAGATCGAGGACGGAGGGAGCGGGTTCGTCGGGCGCGGGCTTGGGCGGGGGGGCGTCGACCATGCCGGGATCATACGGGACGAGGCCGTGGCTCCTCGGCTCGAGGCGGAGCTGGTCGTGGCGTCGGACGCTCCGGTGCTGCGGACGACAACCCGCGGTTTCCTGCGCGAGGTCCGCTCAACGCTGGAAGATCGGCAGCAATCCCTCGGGCAGCGCGAGGAAGAGCGCGTTCATCGCGGTCGCGTAGCACGTGCCGTAGCGCTCGTCCTTCCAGCTGCCGTCCGTCTCCTGGCTCCCGAGCACGCGCTGGCGCTCGCGGCCGTACCAGGTCTCGAAGAGCGAACGGTCCTGCGCCTGCCAGAAGGCCTGCGCGAGGTAGAGCCGCTCGTAGAACGGACACGAGACGTGCTGGCCGTCCTTGGGATCGCTCGCCTCCGCGCCCCACACGCCGGCCTGTTCGCGCGCGGCCAGCTCGCGCACGAGGAAGTCGTAGCCGTTGCGGATCACGCGGTTGTCGTAGGTGCCCGCGGCGTTCAGGGTCGAGATCGCGGCGGCGGTCAGCGCGACGCTCGAGTGCTCGTCGCCGAGCGCGTAGCGGAACGAGCCGTCGTCCTTCTGCGAGCGCGCGACGTAGTCGGTCGCGCGCGCGATCACCAGCGGCTCCACGCGCAGGCCGGCCTCGCGCGCGGCGCGCAGCGCCTGCACGGCGGCGATCGTGATCGAGCCCTCGTGGTTGAGGCCCTTCTGCGGCTGGTACCACCAGCCGCCCTCGATGCCCTGGCTGCGCTCGATGCAGCGCACGGCGGCCTCGAGCGCGGCGTGCACGCGCGCGCCGCGCGCGGTCGTGGGGGACATGCACCAGGCCTGCGCCAGCGCCAGCGTCGCGAAGCCGTGGCCGTGCATGCGCGAGACGAGGTCGCTCGTGCTCCCGACGTAGCCCGAGGCGTTGGCGGGATCGGCGAGGTCGGTGTGCGCGACGAGCCAGTCGACGCTCGCGGCGAGCTCGAGCCCCTGCGGCCCGCGCTCGGGCGTGTTGCCGCCGGACATCCAGGCCAGCGCGGCGAGCGCGCTGACGGCGATCGGCGCCGCGAAGTGAGCGCCGCTGGTCGGCAGCGCGCCGTCGCCGCCGCTGCGTTCCGCCGCGGCGAGGAACTGCAGCGCGCGCTCGAACGCGGCGCGCGCGGCCTCGTCCTCGCGCGCGCGCGGTGCGGGCGCGAGCGGCGCGTCGCTGGCACGCGTGCCCTGCGCCACGCGCGCGACCTCGATCCGCGGCGTGCGCACGGCGGGCGTGGTCGCGTCCTCGCGTTCGGCGCGGGCGAGCGGCGCCGCGAGCAGCAGCAGCAGTGCGGCGCTCCGCGCGCGGGTCACGGCTTCTGGTTGAGCTTGCGGTAGTACGCGTCGATCCACTCGCGGTAGCGCGCGGGCATCGCGCCGCCGCCCTGCGTGCGGAAGACGTCGCGCGCCTGCTCGGGCAGGTAGCCCCAGCCCTCGCGCGCGTCGGTGCCGTGATCGACCTTCTCGGTGCCCGAACCCGGCGGCGTGCGGCCGGGCTGGTTCTTGGGGGACTGCGGGGACTTCTGGTTGCCGCGCGGATCGCCGGCCTGGCCGGGCTGGTTGCCCTGCGGGGTCTTGCCGTCCTGCGCACCGGGCTTGTCGGGCGTGCTCTCGCGCTGCGTGGTCGTGTCGCGCTGGCCGTCAGTCGGGCTCTTGCCGGGCTGCTCGCCCGGCTGCGGGGAGGACGAGCCGCTCTTGGGGTCGCCGCCGGGCTTGCTGCCGGTCGACTGGCACAGGCCGTTGCCGCTGTCGTTCCCCGACTGGCTGCCGGCGTGCTGGTGGTTGGCGAGCTCGAGGATCTTGTCGATCGCCTGCACGACCTCCTTGCCCTGATCCTGCGAGTGCTGCACGAGCTCGGGAATCGCCGAGGAGTCGGCGCCCGAGGACTTCGACGCGCCGCGCGGGTTGCTGGCGGCTTCGGCGAGCAGCTTGTCGATCTTGCGCAGGCCGACCTCGACCTCGCCGATCAGCTTCTTCATCTGCTGGTGGACATCGTCGTCGCTCGCCGCAACCGGCGCGCGGATCACGGGCGCGTCCTGCTGGCCCTCGTGCGGTGCGGGCTTGGGCGCCGGAGCCGGCGCAGGAGGCGTCTGCGCCTGGAGTGCGGCGGACGAGGCGGCGAGGCACAGGACGAGGCGCAGCGGGAGCGGGTTCATGGCGTGGTGTCCAGGATGTTCGCTCCCGGGATCGGCGCTGCACAGGGTCTGCCTGGACAATTTCACGGCGCGCAGGCGGGAAGCCTGCGCGGACTCGCGACAACCGCTTCGCGTCTCCTCAGGGCTTCTGGTTGAGCTTGCGGTAGTACGCGTCGATCCACTCGCGGTAGCGCGCGGGCATAGCGCCGCCGCCCTGCGTCCGGAAGACGTCGCGCGCGTGCTCGGGCAGGTAGCCCCAGCTGTCGCGCGCATCGGCGCCGCGCGCGACCTTCTCGGTCTGCGCGCCCGGCGGGGTCTTGCCCGCCTGCTGCGTCGGATCCTGGTTCGACTTGCGCGGGCTCCGGGGATCGCCGGTCGCGCCGGGCTGCTGTCCCTGCGCGGTCGGACCGTTCTCGGCGCCGGGCTTGTCCGGCGTCGACTCGCGCTGCGTGGTCGTGTCGCGCTGGCCGTCGAGCGGGCTCGCGCCGGGCTGTGCGCCCTCCGGCGCCTGCGATCCGGGGCGATCGCCCTGCTGCTTGCCGGCGTTCTGGTTCTGCTGCTGGCTGTCCGACGAACTGCCGGACCCGGAGGACTTTCACAAGCCCCCGGAGCTCTTTCAGGCACCTCCAGGCGGGTGCGGGTGGTTGGCGAGCTCGAGCAGCTTGTCGATGCCCTGCACGACGCGCTGTCCCTCGTCCTGCGAGTGCTGCACGAGCTCGCGCAGCGCCGTGGGCGAGCCGGGCTGGGACGCGCCGCGCGCGCCCGCCTCGGCGAGCAGCTTGTCGATCCGGCGCAGGCCGAGCTCGATCTCGCCGATCAGCTTCTTCATCTGCGCGTGCGCGTCGTCGCCCGGCACGGGGACTTCCACGTGCACGGGATCCTCGTGCGGCTTCGACGCTTGCGGAGCGGGTTCGGGCGCGGGAGCGCTCTTGTGGGGTTCCTGGCCGCGCGCGAACGGCGCGGCGAAGGCGAGCAGGACGATCAGTCGGGCGAGACGGTGGAGCTGCATGGCGTTCTCCTCCTCCTCAAGGATTCTCCACCCCCGGGTCGGGGATGCCTAGACGCTTGCGGAACTTCTCGAACAGGTCGCTGGTGCGCTGGTGGCGCCAGGCCAGCCGCTGCAGGTCCTCGAGGACCAGCGGATCGATCTCTCCGCCGGACTCGACCTCGGGGTGCAGGCGCTTGAACTTGGTGATCGAGTCCTGGACTTCGAGCTCCAGGCGCTTGAGCAGCTTGAGCTCCGCGATGTCGGGCACGAGGCGCTTCTTGGGTTCCTCGCCCTTCTGCTGCTGCTGCTGGTCGCCGCCCTGCTGCGGCTCCTGCTTGCGGCGCTCCTTCTCCTGCGCGAGCGCCTCGGCCAGCCAGGCCAGCGAATCGTGCACGTCGGACTGCAGCACCTGCACGCGCTCGCCGCTCTGGTAGTCGCCCTCCTCGCCCATCTCCTTGCCGATGCGTTCGAGGTCGGTGTGCACCTGGTCGAGGATCTCGGCGAAGACCAGGCTCTCCTCGCCGGCGATCGCCTTCTGGATCTCGCCGGCGCGCGTGCCGAGCGCGGCCTCGGCCTTGGCGATCTTCTTCAGGCGCAGCTTCTGCGGGTGCGAGGGCTTGTCGTTGGGCTTGCGCTGCTGGTCGATCTCGAGCGTGGCGTCGCTCTGCGCCTTGTGCTCCTCGCTGAGCTGCTTGACCTCCTCGGCGATGCGGAAGAGCAGCTCCTCCTGGCGCAGCTTCTGGTACTGCTCCTCTTCCTGGCCGAGCTCCTCCATGGCCTGCTGCATGTCGCGCTCGGTCTGCTGCTCGTCCTCCTGGGCCTGTTCCATGTCGCCCTCGTCGAGCGACTGCTTGGCCTTGCCGGCGCTCTGCTGCGCGCGCTCCAGGCTGGGCGCAGGCTGGGCCGAGTTGCGCTTCTGGTTGCGCTCCGCGAGCGCGGCGAGCTCGTCCTTGATGCGCTGCTGCTCGGCCGCGAGCTCCTGCTGCTTCTGCTTGTCCCCGGCGCTCTGCGGCGCGGGCGCGCGCGAGGCGGAGCGCTGCGCTCGCTGCAGCGCCTGCAAGGCGTCGCTCTGCGAGCGCGAGGCCTGGCCGGTCTGTCCCTGGCCGAGCTCGCCGGCAGCCTGCTGCATCGACTTCTGGGCCTCCTGGAGCGCCTCGTTCCCGGCCGCGTCGGCCTGCGCGGACTTCTCCGCGGCCTGCTGCAGGGCCTTGAGCTCGTCGGCGAGCGCCTTCTGCTCGGCCTGGAGTGCACGCATGTCCTGCGAGCCGGCCTGCGCCGCGGCCTGCTTCGCGGCGATCTCGTTCAGCTCCTTCTGCGCCTCGCGCAGCGCTTGCACGCCGGCCGAGGCTTGCGCGGCGCTCTCCTGCGCCTGGTTCTTGCCGGCCGCCTGGCTGGCGGCCTGCTGCGCGGCGGCGGCGCGCTGCAGCGCCTGGTTGGCGCGCGCCGTGTCCAGGCTGGCGCCCTTCTGCAGGTTCTCGAGCTGCTTCTCGAGCGCCGCCGAGCGCTCGGCCTGCTCCGATTCGGAGCGCGCGAGCTCGCTGCCCAGCTGCCCGAGCTCGCTCGCGCCGCTCTGCAGCTCCGCGCGCGCCTTCTCGAGCGCCTCGCGCGCGGCCTCGGCGGCCTTGCCGGGATCCGCGGAGCCGGTCTGCGGCTGGGAGCCGGCCTGCTTCTGCGCGGCGAGCGCGTCGAGGGCGCGCTGCGCCACGCGCGACGCACCGCTCTGGCCCTGCGCGCTCTTCTGCAGCGCGGCCTGCGCCTGCGCCTGCGCCTGCGCGGAGCTCTCGCGCGCCGCGCTCGAGGCCTGCTCGAGCTCGGCCGCGCGCGCCTCGAGCGTGGCGGCCTCCGCCGCGCGCTCGGCCGGCTGGTCCTTGGTCGATCCGAGTTCGCTCGCCGACGTGCGCAACGCCTCGGCGGCCTTGGTCGCGGCCGCGTCGCCCGAGGCCTTGGCCGCGCGTTCCTCGCGCTCGGCCGCGGCGCTCAGCGACTCCGCGGTCGCGCCGAGCTTCGCGGAGGGATCGCGCAGCGCGCCTGCGGCCTGGCGCAGCTCGCTCGCGGCCTTGGCCAGGCGCTCGGCGCGCGTCGCCTCCTCGAGCGCGGAGCGCAGGGGCGCGGCCGATTGCGCCAGCGCCTGCTCCTCCTCGGGGGACCAGCTGTGCGCGACGGAGGCGTCGACCTGCTGGTCGGCGAGCAGCTTCTCGAGCTCCGCCTGCGCGGCCTTGAGGTCGAGGTTCTGCGTCTCGCGGCCCATGCGCTCGGTGCGCTCGCGCAGCTCGCGCTGGCGCGCCTCGGCCTCGGCCAGCTTCTGCGCCAGCGCGCGCTGCTCGGGCGAGAGCAGGCTCTGCTCGAGCTCCTTGGACTTCTCGGTGAGCTCGTGCTCGCGCGCGGCGAGCACCTTGAGGTCCTGGCGGATCTTCTGCAGGTCCGCGAGCGACTTCTGCAGGTCCTCCAGACCCATGCGGTCGGTCAGGATCTGGTAGAGCTTCTCCAGCGCCTGCACCACGCGCTGCTGGGTCTCGAGCGCCTGCACGCTCATGCCCGACTCGATGTTCTGCTGCGAGGAGTTCATCAGCTCCTCGAGCGTCTTGTTGCCGAACTCCTCGCGTCGCTCGTCGAGGTGCTTGAGGCCCTGGCGCAGGAGCTCGGCCGCGTGCTGGCGGCCCTCGGCGTCGAAGCGCTGCGCGAGCAGCTCCATCGTCGAGCGCAGGCGCTTGAGCTGGCGCAGGAGCAGCGCCTGGTCGTCGGCCAGCGAGGCCTGCGTGCGGTCCTCGCCCTTCTGCTGCGCGGCCGGAGCGCTCGTCGTGAGCGTGAACGTGGCGAGCACGAAGGCGAGCAGGCCGGCAGCGAACTTCATCTCAATGCTCCTTGGCGTAGCGGCTGGTCCGTTCGTTGAGGCTCTTCTGTCCGCCGAGGATGTCGCGCGTCAGGTTCAGCACGGACTGGAAATTGTCCCACTCGGCGAGCAGCTCCGACAGGTGCTCGATCTTGGCCAGGGCCGCGGCCTCCTGTTCGGCTGCGCGCGCGAGACCGGTGTGCATCGAAGCGACGGAATCCGACTCCTGGGCCTTCTGCGCGCCCTCGGCGGCGGCGCGCGCGTCGTCCTCGCTGACCTCCAGCGCGAGGCCCGCGATCTCGACCAGCTTGGCGGCCAGCGTGCCGGCCGCGATCTCGCCGCGCCGGCGCGCCGAGGCCAGCTCGCGCCAGGGCGCGGGATCGAAGCCGCGCGCCGTCGACTCGGAGAGGCGCTGGTCGATCGCGTCCAGTGCGGCCTGCGAGCGCTCGTCGATGCGCGCGTAGAGCACGGACTCGACCAGCCCGACCAGCTCGCGCGAGAGCGCGCGCGAATCGCCCTGCACGCGCCGCAGCCCGGTGGTCAGCGCGGCCGTCTCGCGCGCGCCGTCCTTCAGCTCCGGCGCGTCGCTGGAGAAGAGCGCCACGAGATCGCGCGCCGCGCGCGTCTTCTCGCGTGCGAGCTCCGCGAGGGCGCGCGTGGACAGCTGCGCGCGGTTGAGCCGGTCCTGCACGCGGCGCAGGAACTCGTCGCTGGAGACCACGCGCACCTGGATCGGGAACGAGCGCCCCTCGTGCGGCGCGGGCTGGCAGTCGTCCAGCGCGCGCACCAGCAGGCGGTACTGCGCGCCCTCGACGACGTTGCCCGCGCCGGCGAGATCGACGACGGAGAGGCGCGCGCGGGCGAAGGCGTGCAGCCGCGCGCGCGAGCTCTTGGCCGTCTCGTCGCGCAGCTCCTCGGGCGCGAGCTCGCGCCAGGTCAGCTCGTGCTCGGCCGCCTCCTCGGCCGCGCCGGCCGGGCTCGCGCTCCAGGACAGGCGCGAGAGCCCGAAGTCGTCCTCGACGCGCAGGCGCAGCGGGACCCAGCCGGCCGCGACCGTGTCGACCTCGCCGCGCGCGGGGGCGAGCATCTCGACCTCGGGCGGCCGGTCGGCGACGACGGTGATCGCGTAGAGACCCGGCTCGGGGTTCGAGAGCCCGTTCGCGTCGGTCAGCAGCACGCGGTAGCGCAGGCTGCGCAGCGCGTCGAGCTCGAAGCCCAGGCCGTTCGCCGGCGCGGCGCCGGCCTCGCGCGCGGGGAAGGGCTGCGGCGCGAGCTCGAGCGTGCGGTCCTCGGGCAGGAGCTGCACGCTGCCGTGCACGTCGGCCGGGCGCGTCTGCAGCGCGACGTGCAGCTTCGATCCGGCCAGCACCTCGACCTCGGGCTCGAAGACCGTCCGCGCGGGCAGCTTGCTGTAGGCCGGCGGCTCGACCGAGACCGCGATGCCGAGCACGTCGGGCGGCTCGAGCACCTGCACGTCGAGCTCGGGCTCCAGATCGTCGTCGTCGCCGCCGCTGGCGTGCACGACGACGTCCTCGGTCAGCGCGCGCAGGAAGGTGCGGAAGCTGTCGCCGCCGGAGGAGCCGACGACGAGCTCGCCGCCCTTGGACAGGTGCAGCGTGATCTCCTCGGGGATCGTGCCGCGCGCGCGCACCAGGACCGGCAGGTCGCTGCCCTTGGGCAGGCGCACGCGGATGCGGCCCTGCTCCTGCGCCAGCACCTGCGGGTGGGCCGGATCGCTCGAGGGAACCTCGATCGAGAGGTGCGTGCGCTGCGGCCAGGGCGTGCTGCCGCCGAGCAGGCGCTCGAGGTAGATGCGCGCCGCATCGGGCGCGAGGGCGAAGCTCGTGCCCAGCAGCGCGCAGGCCAGCGCGCCGAGGGCCAGCCGCTGGCGCGGCGCGCGCGCATCGAGGGCGCGGCGCGGGTCGAGCGTCGCCGCCTGCGCCTCGGCCGAGCGCCAGATCGTCTCGCGCGACTCGAGGTCGGCGCCGCTGGCGCCCTCGCGGCCGAGCTCGACGGCGCTGACGACCAGCTGGCGCAGCTCGGGCTGCGCGCGCTCGTAGAGCACGGCCAGCCCGGCGCGACCGGGGCGCCGGCGCAGCGGGCGCACGAGCTCGCGCCAGCCGAGCCAGCCCAGCAGCGCGATCAGCACCGCCAGGTGCAGGAGGCGCACGGCCAGCGGCACGTGCAGCCAGAAGTCGAGCCCGAACGTGACCAGCATCCACAGCGCGGCCGCGCCGAGCGCGGTCGAGAGTCCGTGCACCCAGACCAGGCGCGTCAACGCGCCGGAGAGGGCGCGCAGTCGCTCCTCGACGCGCGGCAGCGCGGGGTTCGGTGCGGGGTTCGGGGCTTCGTTCACGGGGTTGCGCTGCTCATCCTAGCGCTGGAAGATCGGCAGGAAGCGGTAGGGGATCTCGAGGATCAGCACCGCCATCGCGGTGCCGAAGACCGGGCCCGGCCCGGTCTCGTTGGGCCAGGAGCCGTCGCCCTTCTGCATGCCCAGCAGCACGCGGCGCAGGTTGTCGAAGTAGGGTTCCCAGTACGGACTGCCCGCCGTGTACATCGCCTGCACGCCGTAGTAGTGGCCGTACCAGAAGTAGTAGTGGCCGCTGCGGCTGGACGGGTAGGAGTCGAAGCGGTCGAGCTCGGCGGCGAGGTAGTTGAGGCCCTTCTTGATCAGCTCGTCGGAGTAGATGCCCAGGCCGTGCAGGGCCGTGACGCCCGCCGCGGTCAGCGCGAACGAGGTGCGCGAGTTGCGGTCGCGCTGGTAGCAGAAGGTGCCCGGGTCGTTGCTGTACATCGAGCCGTAGCGCACGCCCATCTCCTGCGTCACGGCCGAGTCGACCACGTAGCGCGCGGCGAGATCGACCGTGTTCTTGGGCACGCGGATGCCGATGTTGCGCGCGGCGCGCAGCGCGACCACCTGGCACACGACGATCGACATGTCGGACTCGCGCGCGTAGGGCTCGTAGCGCCAGCCGCCCTCCTTGTTCTGCGAGCGCACGATGAAGTCGACCGCCTTCTGCAGCGCCTTCTGCACGTCCTCGCGGTGCGTCATGCCGCAGATCTCCGCCAGGAAGAGCGTGGCGAAGGCGTGGTCGTACATGCGCGAGCCGTTGACGAAGATGTAGCCGTCCTCGGAGACGCACGAGAGCACGTAGTCGAGCGCCTTCTCGACGGCGCCGCCGTACTTGCCGCGCCCGGGCAGGTTGCCGCCGGCGAGGAAGGCCATCCCCGCGAGGGCGGTCACGCCCAGGTGGCCCTTGTCGCGGCCGGTGACCGAGTAGCCCTCGTTGAGCTTGAAGCCGACGTCGGCGTTCCAGCAGCCGCTCGGCTCCTGGCGCTCGGCCAGCCACTGCAGTCCCTTCTCGACCGCGCGCGCCTGCTCCTCCGTCACGGCCTCGAGCGCGCTGCGGTCGCCGCCGGGGACGCGCGGCTCCTGCTCGGCGCGCTGCGCGGGCGCCGCTGCGGCCGGTTGCGCGGAGGGTCGCGCGGGAGCGAGGGAAAGCGTCACGAGCGTCAAGGCTGCGCATGCGTTCATCGCCACATCTCCAGTCGTCGTTCGCCGCGCACCAGCAGCCCGTCGCCGATCGCGACGAACTCCAGGCCGCTGCTGCCGAAGGCGTCCTGGCCCAGCGCGCGCTTGTCGGCGCGCACCAGGCCGCTCGTGCGGTCGAGGAAGATCACGTTCGCGCCCGCGCTGCTCGAGCGGTTGGCCTGCGCCGCCGGCGAGTAGGCCAGCGCGACGCAGGCGTCCGAGAGCGCCGGCGCGGGCGTCAGCGTGCTCGAGATCTCGGCGAAGGGCGTGTGCAGCGCGGTGGTCCAGCGCTCGCCGCTGGTCAGGTCGATGCAGCGCACGCGCGTCTCCAGCGGCGCCTGCGGGCGCTCGGAGAGCACGAAGAGCTCGGGCGTCGCCAGGCGACGGCGCTTGAGGCCGCGCGTGCCGAGCAGGCGGTCCTTGGGCGCCAGGCGCACCCCCGACAGCGGCGCGAGCGCGCCGATGCCGCTGGAGAGCTCGTAGATCTGCGGGTTGCGCGAGGCCGAGGTGAGGTAGAGCCACGTGCGCGTTCCGCACTGCAGCACGCCCGAGAGCCGGCGGTGCTCCTGGCCGGCCTCGTCGAGGTTGAGGCGCCAGGCGCGCTTGCCCTGCACGACGTCCCAGCAGTCGATCTGGCTGGTCGTGACGTGGTCGATCCAGGGCAGCAGCAGCCGGTCGCCCTCGATCCAGGCCTCGTCGGCCAGCGTGCCGGGCGCGGGCTGCTCCAGGTGCAGCGTGCGCTCCTGCGCGCCGGTGAACAGGTCGTGCACGCGGATGTCGCTGTGGCTCTGCGTCGGCAGGAACAGCAGCGTGTTCGAGCTGCACATCGGCAGCGAGCGCCAGCCGATCCCGGGCGCGCGGATGCGCCACAACGGGGCCCCGCTGTGCGCGTCGAGCGCCTGCACGAGGTCGCCCAGCGGGCTGGAGGAGTCGGCCTGCGTCAGCAGCACGAGCACCACGCCCGAGGCAACGCTCAGCGCGGAGCACTCCAGCTCGTTCGACTCCGCGCTCCACTGCCAGGCGGGCCTGCCCGTGCGCTCGTCGAGCGCCTGCACGAGGTTGACCCCGCACACGAGCACGCGCGCGCGGGCGACGGCGCAGCGCGCGCGCCACTTGGAGGCGTCGAGCCGGCCGAGCTCCTTGAGGAACGAGACGTCGGCGCTCCACTGCGGCTGCTCGAGGTTGGCCCCGCTCCAGGCGTCCAGGCGCGCGGTGAACTCGCCGGAGACCTCGCCTCCCAGCAGCACCAGCCGCTCGGCGGCGGGGTCCTCGGGCACGCTGCGGCCGAGCACGTGGAAGTTGCCTCGCGAGCGGCCACAGCCGCGGCGGATCGGCCTGGAAATGCCCGGTCGCGGGCGCGCTCTCCGGTGCCTCGCCAGCGCGCCAGACCCGCGGCGAGCTCGCCCAGCGTGCGGCCGCCCGCGCGCGCGGAGCGCGGCCGGAACGACGCGTGCGTCTCGGCCAGCGTGCGCAGCAGCTCGTGCGCGAGCTCGGCGTTGCCCGACTCCCCCGAGGCGAGCGCGGTCGCGCCCAGCAGCTCGAGCTCGCGATCGCCCGCCTGCGCGGGAGACCACTCGCCGCGGATCCCGCTGGCGAGGATGCCGAGCAGCTCGCCGGGCTGCCCGTTCTCCAGCGCCAGCGCGATGCGCGCGTCGATGGCGAGCTCCGCGGCGCGCGTGCAGGGGAAGACCTGCGGCACGCGCGCCAGCTCCTCGCGGTCGGACCTGGCGCGCGCCGCCTCGAAGGCCTGCTGCGCGCTCTTCTCGTAGGCCTCGAAGCTGCTCGCGGCGCTGCTCGCGTAGAGCTCGCCCACGCGCGCGCGCGCCAGCTCGCCGGCACGGCCCTTGGGCAACTCGCTCGCGGCGTAGGCCGAGAGGATCTCGGCCAGCGCGGCGACCTCGCGGGCGGGATCGCGCGCGCGGCGCGCGTCGGCGGCGCGGTCGAGCCAGACCCACAGCCCGACCGGGATCTCCAGGCGCTGCGCCTCGGCGTCGGACTGGCTGCGGCTGCCGACCAGCGGCGTCCAGCTGAGCGGATCGGTGTCGCGGCCCTCGCCCGCGGGCGGCTGCACGCACTGCAGCGGCAGCGCGGGGACGCGCTGTTCGAGCTGGTCGAGGATCTCGGCGCGCGCGGGCGAGCGCGCGTCGGTCCAGGCCAGCTCCTCGAGCAGCGTGTTGCACAGCTCCTCGGGCGAGGGCGCGAAGGCGCGCGCGCGGCGCAGCGCGGCGCGCGCCCCGTCGCCGTCGGCGAGCGCGTGGCGCACGCGTCCGTCCAGGCGCAGCGCGCGGTGCATCTCGGCGCTGAGCGCCAGCGGCAGCGGACCCAGGCGCGCGTACTCCTCGAGCGCGCCGCGCGCCTCGTCGATCGCGGCGCGCGCGAGCTCGCTCTTGCCGTCGGCGAGCGCGTTCTCGGCCGAGGTCGAGAGCAGCTGGCAGAGCAGCTCGACCGCGCGCGCGTCGCTCGGCACGCGCTGGTGCTCGGCGCGCGCGCGCGCGACCATCTGCTCCCACTCGAAGTAGCCTTCCAGGCCCGAGCGCGAGAGCGTGAAGAGCTCGCCGCGGCCGACGAGCAGGTTGCCGCCCGAGAGGCCCGAGGCCCACGGCATCGGCGTGCCCGCGCTGCCCGTGGCGAGGTCGACGTCCAGGCGCTGGTCGAGCAGCGGCAGGATCAGCTTGTTGCCCGCCAGCGCCGGACGGCCCAGGGCCCCGAGGTTGCGTGCGAGGTCGGGGTGCTGGAACGAGAGCGTCAACACCGTCGGCGGATCGCGGTCCAGGCCCGAGCGCGAGCTCGCGCCGAGCAGCGCCTGGCCCAGCACGTAGACCGTGCGCTCGCCGGCGCCGACGAAGAGCAGCTCCGACGACGCGAAGCGCGACGCGCCCTGGCTGCTGAACCACGTGTTGGGCAGCGACCACAGCAGCGCGCCCGAGGCGAGGTCGATGCCGAGCATGTCGCGGCTGTCGAAGGGCGTCGCGACGACGGTGTTGCCGGTGACGACCGGCAGCGCGGGGCGCCAGACGTTCGCCAGCTGCGAGGCGTCCATGCCCATGTTGCGCGGGATCGGGATCTGCTGGTAGCGCGTCTGCCAGGCGACGTCGCCCGTGAACAGGTCCAGGCAGGCGACCGTGCCCAGCTGCGTCAGCGCGATCACGCGCGAGCCGGCGACCACCAGCGGCGGCGCGGTGAACTCGTGCGCGGGCCGGCCGAACATGTTGAGCTCGCGCTGGCCGCTGACGACCTGGCGCGACCAGAGCAGCTCGCCGGTGTCGGCGTCGAAGCAGCCGACGTGGTAGTCGATGCGGCCCTCCAGGCGGTACAGCGGGGCGAGCACGCGGTCGCCGCTGATCACCGGCGGGCCGGCGACGATCATGCGCTGCTCGAAGGGCGCCGCGCCGCCGTCCCAGCCCGCGGGCGGACGGTGGCTCCACAACAGGCGTCCGGTCTGCGCGTCGAAGGCGAACAGGCGCTTCTCCGGCAGCGGTTTGGTGATCAGCAGGTTCGAGTACCACTGCGTCTCGGTCAGCGAGAAGGGCAGCTGCAGCACGCCGACCACCACGCGCGCGTTGGCCGCCGGCGCGTACATCAGGCCCTCGTCGTCGGTGCCGGTGAAGAGCTCCTCGCGCGCCTTCTGGCCCAGGCGGCTCCAGCCCTCGGGCTCCTCGCTCTCCCAGACCAGCGCGCCAGTCCAGGTGTTGAGCGCGGTCACGTGCAGCGGCGTGTTGAGGAAGACGAGGTCGCCCGCGCGCGCGGGGAAGAAGGCGTCGAAGCGCGCGGTCTTGCCCGGCAGCGGGTTGTTCAGCCTCCAGGGCTGGGCCCAGGCGCTGGCGCTGCGGCCCGGCGGCTGCACGCCGGCGCGGCCGGCGAGGTTGGGTCGCAGCGAGCCCTGCGCCTCGAGCTCGTCGCGCGCGCTCTCGCCCGGCGCGTCGGTCGCGAGCGCTGCCGCGGCGCGTGCGCGCGCAGCAGCCGCGGGGGCCTTGGCCTTCGCGAGCTCCTCGGCCAGCGCGTTCCACTCGTCGGCGCTCTGCGCCTCGATCTCGGGGCGCAAGAGGTGCGAGCCGACCGCGCGGCTCCAGGCCAGGCGCGCCTCGCGCGAGCGGCCCTCCTCGAACTCGAGGTCGCCCAGCGACCACCAGGCGAGCTCGGCCTCGAGCGTGATCGGCCAGCGCCGGCCGATCTCCGCCAGCGCGCGGCGGTCGCGCCCCGCGCGCGCCACGTCGAGGCCGGCGCGCGCCGCGGCTCCGAAGCGCGCCTGGTAGAGGGAGCGCGCCTCGGCCGGCAGCGCGAAGAGCATCTCCCGCGCGCGCGCCGAGGCGCCCATGTGCACCGGCTCCTGCGAGGGGCGCGTGCGCCCGCGCAGCTTGCGCTCGGCGCCGAGCATCTCGCCGCGGTGCTCCTCGATCAGCTTCTCCAGCTCGTCGATCGCCTCGCTCCAGCGTTGTGCTGCGAGGTGCTCCTCCGCGTTCGCAAGGCGCGCCTTGGCCGCGCGCGTCTCGGGGATCGTGAAGGCGTGCATCTCGTCCTCGTCGCCCGGGGAGCTCGCCGCCGGGTCCTGTCCCGCGGGAGCCGGGACCCAGGGCACGGCCTGGGCGGGCTGCTGCGCCGCGGCGTGCGGCACGAACGCGACGAGCGCGAGGAGTGCGCGAAGCAGCGTCCGCGCGGGCCGAGGCGGCGGGCGACGCATCAGACCAGCTCCCAGCGCTTGCGCAGGATCCACTCGGTGCACAGGAGCGCCAGCGCGAGCGCGAGCGTGGTCCAGTGGTCCCAGGCGTCCTGCATCCCGGCGCTGATCGGCTCGCGGTGCTCCTCGCCGCCGCGGAACTCGCGCTCGAGCTCGCGCAAGTCGGCGAGCTCGACCGCGCTGCCGTGGCCGGCCTCCGCCACGCGCCGCATCAGCTCCGGATCGGGCGCGGGCTCGTTGTTCTCGCGCGAGGGCAGCGTCACCTCGAATTCGGTCGAGGCCGTGCGCACGCCGCTGGACTCGGTCCAGGCGCGGTACAGGCCCGGGCGCTGCACGTCGAAGGAGCTGCGGTACAGCCCGGGGTGATCGGGGACGAGCGTCAGCTTGAGCTCGCTCTCCGCGCCCTCGGGCCCGGCCAGGTGCGCGTCGACGGTCTGCGCCTCGCTGGGGCGGAAGTCCTCGTCGAGCACGCGGCCCTCGAGCGTCACGCGCTCGTCGAGGTTGTAGCGCGAGCGCAGCGAATCGAGCTGCACGCGCCGGTCGCCGCTCTTCAGGCGGCCGAGCGCCACCCAGCGCAGCGCGTTGCGCCAGAAGCGCTCGTGGTAGCGGTCGCCGAAGCGGTAGCGCCACATCCAGGTCGAGTCGATGCCGAGGAAGAGCGTGCGGCCGGCGGGGAAGTAGCCCGCGACGATCAGCGGGTAGTTGCCGTGCGCGTCGTGCGCCTCGGGATGGCGCAGCAGCACCTGCGCGCCGGGCTTGGCGCGCAGCACGGGATAGAACCAGGTGAAGCCGCGCAGACCGCTCGCGCCTTCCCACAGCGCGCGGTTCTCCTGCGCGTCGGGCACCAGGCGCACGACCTCGTGCGGGTTCGAGGCGTCCTCGAGCTGGCCGTGGAACTCCGCGCCGCCGGAGAGATCGGAGTTGGCGACGCCGGTCGGATCGACGACCACCGGCAGGAGCTCCTCCAGCGGCGTGCCCAGGAAGGCGCGCGGGTTGTCGATCTCGCCCGCCTGCACGATCAGCCCGCCGCCGCGCTCGACGAACTCGTGCAGCGCGGCCAGGAACTCCTCGCAGCGCGAGGGGTCGGGCGAGAGCTTGTACGGGTTGACGTCGCCCAGGATCACCACGTCGTAGTGCTCGAGCAGCGCCTTGCGGCTGGTGGGCACGGCCGCGAGCGGCGCGAGGCCCTTGGTCGACTCCTGCACGAAGTCGGGAGTGGCCGAGAGCAGGTAGCACTGCACCTCGAGGTTCTGGTCCGAGCGCAGCAGCAGGTTCTTGAGGTAGCGGTACTCCCAGCGCGGGTAGCCCTCGACGTACAGCACGCGGATCTTCTCGGGCGTGATGTGCACGCTGAACTCGACCGCGTTGTCGTCGCGCAGCGTCTCCTCGGGCAGCGGCGGCACGCGCACGCGGAAGCGCCGGTCCCCTCCGCGCGCGGAGCTCTCCTCGGGCGGCGCGAGCAGCACCACGCGCCGGCCGTTCTCGTCGAGCTCGACGTCCTCCTCGGCCAGCGGGCGCGCGTCGCCCTGAGGTGCGAGCTCCTCGAGCACCACGCGCGCGTGCGTGCCCGGCGCGACGCCGCGGCCCGCGACGCGCACGCTGACCTCGATCTCGTCGCCGTCGAGCGCGCTCGAGGGCACCTCGGCGATCTGCACCAGCGCGTTCTTCTCCGTGCGCGTGTCGCCGACGACGACCGTGTGCACCTGGATGCCGGCGGAGCCCGCGGCGCGCGCGACCTCCAGCGGCGGCGTGCCGGCGTTGTTGCGGCCGTCGGAGACGATCACCACGTCGGTGACGTTGCGCCCGCGGTGGCTGGCGAGCGACTGCGCCAGCGCCGTGCCCAGCTGCGTCGTGTGTCCGCGGCCGGCGAGCTCGTCGGTCTTCGTCAGCGGCTCGAGCGTGTCGCCGAAGCGGTAGAGCTGCGGCACGTAGCCCTTGGCCTTGAGGAGCGGCAGGAGCTCCTTGTCGACGCCGGCGCGCGCGAGCTCGAGGCGCCTGGCGCTCTCGGCGGGCTTGCCCGCCAGGCGCGACAGCTCGCTGGCGCGCGCCTCGCGCCCGCCGTAGGAATCCTGGCGCAGCATGCTGGCCGAGTCGTCGATCAGCACGAGCACCTCGGCCGGCTTGATCTCCTCGCGGCGCTGCACGAACACCGGCCGGAAGAGCACCAGGCACAAGAGCAGGAGCGCCAGCAGGCGCAGCGTCGCCAGCGCCGTGCGCGCGCGCAGCGTCAGCTTCTCGGCCGAATAGCACAGCCACGAGAGCAGCGCGCAGCCGGGCACGATCAGGAGCACGACCACCCAGGCCGGCGGCATGTCGAGCAGCTTGAGCGTCTCGCGCACGCCTTCGGCGGCGGGCTGCACCTGCTGCAGGGCCAGGGCGAGGAGCATCAGGCGACCCTCCGGCGGCGGCCGAGGAAGGCGGCCCACAGGCTCTCGAGCACGAGGAAGGCGGCGCAGCCGATCGCCAGCCAGCGCCACAGCTCGCCGCGCTCGGGCCGGCGCGCGTCGTCGGAGCCGTGCTTCTCGCCGGCGAGCGTCTGGTAGGCGCGGTGCAGGCCGGACAGCTCCTCGGGCGCGAGGCGCTCCAGGTCGCCCTCGTGCGCGTCGAGCTGCACGGCGAAGGGGATCGGCGCCGCGCCCTCGCGTTCGATGCGGTAGGCGCCGATGCGCTCGGTGTCGGCGCCCGGGATGCCGGGCAGCTTCCAGCGACCGCCCGTCTCCTGCTTGGGCTCGCCCTCGAGCGCGCGCCGCGATCCGTCCGGCCGCACGAGCACGGGGTTCTTGGGGTAGACGGTCGAGACCACCTCGAGCGGCTCGCCCGGCGCGAGGTTGCGGCGCGGCCGCTCGGCGCGCGCGCCGTAGCGCAGGAGCTCGTGCACCAGCGGCACCAGCGTGGCGGGCGAGTCGGGGATGCGCGTCCAGGCGTCGTCGATGCTCGTGGTCCACAGGATCACGCGGCCGCGCAGGTAGCTGCGCTCGACCAGCAGCGGGCTCTGCGCCGGATCGTCCAGGCGCGCGAGCACCTCGGCGCGCGGGAAGGGCTGCGTCCCGATCAGCGCGTACACCGGCGCCTCGGTCAGGAGCAGCTTGAAGCGCTCGTCGGCGAAGAAGGCCAGCGCGGGATGCTCGGCCTGGAAGCTCGCGACGCGCCAGTGCGCCTCGCTGCGCGCGGGGATGGCGAGCTTCTGCCCGAGCTCCGCCGGCAGGAGGCCCGTGCCGTCGGCCGGCGCGAGGCGCTGGTTCCAGGCCGCGAGGTCCATCGCGTCGCCGCAGCTGACGACCAGCAGGCCGCCGGCCGCGACGAAGTCCTGCAGGCGCGCGACGCTGGCCTGCGGCACGCGGTCGACGTTCGCCAGCCAGACCGCGTCCCACGTGGCGGTGTCCAGTTGCGCCGCGGAGAGATCGCCGGCGGGGATCACGTGCGGCTGGAACGGCGCCGGGCCCTGGCCCGCGAGCGCGCCGTCGTCGCCCGGAGGATCGAGCACCATGCGCAGGTAGCCCACCTCGTCCTCCTCGATCGTGCTCGCGGGCTGGCCGTCGACCAGCAGCACGCGCAGGCTGTCGGGCACCTCGAAGACCTCGGCGCGCTCGTTGTCGGCCGCGAGCCGGTCGCCTTCGATCGAGGCCTGCACGAGGTGCTCGCCGCTCTTGGCGAAGGTGACCGAGAAGAGCGCCTCGCCGCTCGCGCGCGGCTCCAGATCGAGGATCTGGCTCGGCCGCCGCTCGCCGTCGACGCTCAGCGAAACGCGCACGCCCGCTCGCGCCTGCAGGCCGTGGTTGGCGACGCTGACCGCGATGTCGACGGGCAGGCCGGCCGCGTAGATCTCGCTCAGCGCGCGCACGCCCTCGATGCCCAGGTTCGAGGGCACGCGCTCGCCGCCGCAGAGGTCCTCGACGATCACGTGCACCGAGAGCGCGTCGAGCGCGTCGAGCACCTCGTCGACCGCGCGCGAGCGCGTGTCCTCGCTTCGGGCCGCCGCGCCCGCAGGCGCGGCCGCTGCGCCGCCGTGCGGCAGGAAGGGGCGCTTCTGCAGGTCGGTCAGCAGGTGCACCTCGAGGCTGGCGGCCGCCGCGCCGCTCTGCGCCTCCTTGGCGAGCTTGAGCACCTCCGAGAGCGCGGCCGCCAGGTCTAGCGGCTCGTCGGCGGGGGTCGTGAGCGTCTCGAGCAGCGAGAGCGCCTGTTCGGGCGTGCTCCAGGAGAGCAGGCGCGGCGTCGCGCCGGCGAGGATCAGTCGCAGGCGATCGCCGTGCGCGCCGCTCACTTCGTGCCCCAGCGTGCGGGCGCGCTCGCGCGCACGCTCGAAGACCGTCTCGACGCCGTCGCGCTGGCCCATCGAGGCCGAGGCGTCGAGTACGACGACCACGTCGCGGCGCGCGTCGGTCAGCGCCGCGAGCGGGCTGTTGTTGCCGGTGAAGGGGCGCGCCAGCGCCAGCGCCAGCAGCGCGACGGCGCCGGTGCGCAGGAGCAGCAGGATCAGGTTCTCCAGCTCGACGCGCCGGCGCGTCTTCTTGTATGCGGCCAGCACGAAGCGCATCGCCGCCCACGGCAGCGGCTTGTGCCGCTGGCGGTTGAGCAGGTGGATGATCAGCGGCAGCGAGGCCGCCGCGACGCCCGCGACCAGCGCCGGGTTGACGAAGCCGCCGATCCAGTTGCCCACCTAGCTGCGCCTCCCGCCGCGGACGCGCGCCATGCGGTGCGCGAGATAGGTCGAGAGCGCGCCCTCCAGCGGCGCGTCGGTGGGCAGCTGCACGAAGTCCAGCGCCAGCGAGCTCGCGGCGCGCGCCAGCAGCCGGTTGTGGTTCTCGATCTCCTCGCGATAGGCCTGCGCGATCGCGCGCGGATCGACGCGCTGCACGCCGCTCGCCTCCAGGCCGTCCAGGCGCAGCTGCGAGTCGAAGTCGAAGCTGAGCTCCTTGGGATCGACGACCTGCATCAGGATCGGCTCGTGACCGGCGTGCACCAGGCGCCGCAGGCCGGTGACGATGCGCTCGGGTTCGTCGAAGAAGTCCGAGAGGATGCAGACGATGCCGCGGCGCGTCAGCTTGGGCGCGACCCACTCGATCACCGAACCCAGGTGCGTCGGTCCGCTCGGCGTCGCCTTCTCCAGCGTCTCGAGGATGTTCTTGAGCTGCAGCGGCCCGTTGCCCGGTCGCACCTTGCTGCGCCAGGTCTGGTCGAAGACCACCAGGCCCGCCGTGTCGCGCGCGGTCAGCACCAGATGCGCCAGCGCCGAGGCGGTCCAGCGCGCGTAGTCGAACTTGGTCCAGTCGAGCGAGCCGTAGGCCATCGACTCGCTGGCGTCGACCAGCAGGTGGCAGATGAGGTTCTCCTCCTCGACGTACTGCTTGACCACCAGGCGGTCGTTCTTGCCGAAGACGCGCCAGTCGACGCGGCGCAGCTCGTCGCCGGGCACGTACTCGCGGTGCTGCGCGAACTCGACCGAGCTGCCCACGTGCGGGGAGCGGTGCTGGCCCGACATGAAGCCCTCGACGACCGTGCGCGCCACCAGCGAGAGGCTGGAGAGGCGGTCGAGAACCCGGGGATCGAGCGAGGAGCTCTTCGTGGCCATGCGTCCGTCCGTCCGATGGGCGGCGCGCGCGCCGCGCGCGTTCTCCTCAGCCGCGCGGCACGCCGGGCACGCCGGCGCCCACGCCTGCGCCGGGCTGGATCTCCTTGAGCAGCCTGTCGATGATCGCGTCCGAGGTGATGCCCTCCGCGGCGGCGGAGAAGCTGGTGACGATGCGGTGGCGCAGCACGGGGTGCACCACGGCGCGCACGTCCTCGATCGAGACGTGGTTGCGCCCGGAGAGCGCGGCGTGCGCCTTGGCGCCGAGCACGAGGAACTGGCTCGCGCGCGGGCCGGCGCCCCAGGTGACCCAGTCGCGCAGGAACGGCAGCACCGAGTCGGAGCGCACGCGCGTGCCGCGCGTCAGCGCCAGCACGTAGTCGAAGACGTGGTCGGCGATCTGCACCGCGCGCACGGCCTTCTGGGCCTCGAACAGCTCGGCCGCGGTCACGACGCGCTGGAGCGTGACGCTCTCGCCGCCGGTCGTGCGGCGCAGGATCTCGCGCTCTTCCGCAGCGCTGGGGTAGCCGACGTGCACCTGGAACATGAAGCGGTCCAGCTGCGCCTCGGGCAGGGGATAGGTGCCCTCCTGCTCGATCGGGTTCTGCGTGGCCAGCACGAAGAACGGATCGGGAAGCTCGTGGCGCTTGCCGGCCGAGGTCACCTGCCGCTCGACCATCGCCTCGAGCAGCGCGGCCTGCGTCTTGGGCGGCGTGCGGTTGATCTCGTCGGCCAGGATCACGTTCGCGAAGAGCGGGCCGGGCGCGAAGCGGAAGGCGCGTGCGTTGGTGGCCGGGTCGATCTGCAGGAGCTCCGTCCCGGTGATGTCGCTGGGCATCAGGTCGGGCGTGAACTGGATGCGGTTGAACGAGAGGTCGAGCGTCTTGGCCAGGCTGGAGATGATCAGCGTCTTGGCCAGGCCCGGCACGCCCACGAGCAGGCAGTGGCCGCGCGTCAGGATCGCCAGCAGCAGCTGATCGATGACCTCGTCCTGCCCGACGATCACCCGCGCGAGCTCCGTCTTCATCGAGCCGTGGACATGGCGCAGTCGCCCCAGGGAGTCTTCCAGCATGTTCGTCCTTTCGTGGGTTCGCGGCCGGCGGAGCCCCTCGTCCGCTCGGCCTGCGCACGGGGGCTCGCCCCGCCGCCGAGAATAGCCAATAGACGGCCGAAACCTCAGGGTTCCGGGCAAAAGACGGGTTGTTTCGCTCAGCGCAGCCGGAACAGCGCGAGGGTGGAGCCCACGGCGCAGGCGAGGCGCTCTCCGCTCGCGTGCAGCGCGCCCGATCCTCGTGCGGTCCGCGCGCACGCCGCGGGCAGAGTCGCACGGCACGTGATGCGCGCCGCGCCGCGGTCGTCGAGGAGGTAGAGCGCGCGATCGGTTGCGAGCGCGAGGCCGTCGGGGCCGAGGCTGCACACGGCTTGCGGATCCTCGCCGCGCGGCAGGTCGACGCTGCGCCGCGCGAGCGGGCTGGCACTCGGCACGGTCTCGACGTGCCAGGCGCCGCCGCCTCCGGCCAGCCACCACGCACGCCTCGCGTCGCGCGCGACGCAGACGCGGCCTTCGCCGCGGGGGAGGACCTCGCAGCCCGCGCCCGGCTCGAGCGGGTAGCACCAGCGCGAGCCCGCCGGAGACCACAGCGCCCCCGCGCCCAGCTCCAGCGGCGGCGCGAGCAGCACGCGCTCGCCGGGCGCCTCCTTCTCCAGACCCGCGCGCCAGGAGGCCTGCACGCGCCCGCCGTCGATGGCGATCGCGCTGACCCAGCCCAGCGCGCTCGAGCACCACAGCGTCCCCGGCGCGAGGCCGAGGGGGTCGGCAGGCGCGCACACGCCGCGCGCCTCGGGCAGGCGCGCCGGATCGCGCGTCGCCGGATCCGATCCGCGGCCGAGCTTGCGGATCCAGCGCGGCGCGCCGTCGGCGAGCGCGAGGCACAGGCACCAGGTCTCCGCCCGCAGCTCGTCGACGCGCGCGGGCGCGTCGGCGCTGCCCTCGAAACGCTGCGCGAGCACGCACACGGCGTCGCCCGCGAGCACGGCCCCGCCCTGGAAGCTCCACAGGCCCGCGGGCAGGGCGGGCGCGCCGTTCGCGCGGCCGAGCGCCTCGCCGTGTCCGCACCAGGCCCAGGCCAGCGCCGGCGCGACGCCGGGCGCGAGCTCGAGGCCCGCGACGAGGTTGCCCTCGTCGGCGTGCGCCCGGCCGAGCGTCAACACCACGCGCGAGCCCTGCGCGAGCAGTGCGGCCGAAAAGGGCGAGTGCGCGTCGCGGAATCCGAGCGTCCAGTTCCACTCGCGCGCGTCCGCGAGCGCGCGCAGGTCGACCTCGTGCAGCGTCCCGTCGGCCTCGACCAGCGCCAGCGATCCCGCCGCCGACCACGCCAGCCGGCCGTCGCCGAGCTCGGCCAGCGCAGGGCCCGCGCGACGCGACTCGACCCAATCGCCACCCGCCGCGGCCGCGCTGAGCTCGCGGACGGCGAGCAGCTCGAGCGCCTGCGGCATCGCGCGCGGCGCTTCGGCCGGCGCGGACAGCGCGCGCTCGCGCACCTCGATCGCGTGCCGCCAGCTCGGATCGAGCGACCCTGGGCCGCGCGCGAGAGCGCCGCGGCCGCGCCGGGATCGTCGCCGCGCTCGCGCGCGAGGTCCGCTGCGCGCAGCGCCGAGCGCACGGCGCTCGGTCCCGGCGTGCGCGGCCGCGAAGCGTCGAGCGCGGCCTCGTCGATCGGCTGCAGCGCGAGCTCGACTGCGCCAGCGCCTCGAAGCGCGCGCGCCACGCGCGCCAGCCGGCGGGGCCGAGCGCCTCCAGCCGACGGCGCACGGCGAGAGCGGCGCTCTCGCCGCCCCGCAGCGCGCCACCCTGTTCGTCCGGAAGCGCGACCAGCGCCGTCGGATCGGCCGCGCCGAGCGCGAGCGCGCGGTGCCAAGCGTCGAAAGCCTGCGCCAGCGCCTCGGGCGGCGCCGCGTCGCCGAGCGGACGCGGGAAGGCGCGCGCGAGCTCGTCGCCGCGCGCGATCTCGTTCGCGAGCGAGGGCACGAGCGTCAGCTCGCAGTCGTTCGCGAGCGGCAGGTCGCGCGGGCGCGGCGCGCCCTGAGGCGCGAGCGCGACGAGCAGCAGGACGCCCGCGAGGGGAGGCATGCGCTGCCTCGCCCCGCGCTCAGTTGCCGACCGGCGGGTGGATCCGCAGGCGGCGCAGGCGCTCCTGGTAGATCGGATCGGTGCGCGCGCGCAGCTGCAGGTCGACCGCGGCGCGCTTGTCCTGCGCGGACGCGAGGCGCTCGGCCACCGCGACCTCGGCGACGTCGAGGCGGCGCTTCTCGGCCAGCGCCGGGCGCAGGCCGAGGAAGGCGATCTCCCCGAAGAGCACCATCAGCACGAAGACCGGCGACCAGTACAGGGCGCGCGCACGCAGGTGCGCGAGCAGCGCGCGGCGATCGCTCGCTGCGGGCGCGTTCGCGAGCTCGTGCGTCGCGGCCTCGGCTGCGCCGGGCCTCGACGACGCGACGCTGGCGCCGTGCGGCGCGTTCGCGTGCTGTTCCGCGTCGAGCGGCAGTTCCGCGTTCATGAGCCCGAGAGCTCCTTGCCGGCGTAGAGGGCGTGACGTCCGAGCTCCTCCTCGATGCGCAGGAGCCGGTTGTACTTCGCGACGCGGTCGCTGCGGCAGGGCGCGCCGGTCTTGATCTGTCCGCAGTTGGTCGCGACCGCGAGGTCCGCGATGGTCGTGTCCTCGGTCTCGCCCGAGCGGTGCGAGGTGACGCAGCGGTAGCCGTTCTGGTGGGCCATGCCGATGGTGTTCAAGGTCTCGGTCAGCGTGCCGATCTGGTTGACCTTGATCAAGATCGCGTTGGCCGCCTTGCGCTCGATCCCTTCCGAGAGGCGCGTGACGTTCGTGACGAAGAGGTCGTCGCCGACCAGCTGCACGCGCGAGCGCCCCGGGTTGGTGAAGGCCGAGGTCAGCTCCTTCCAGCCGTCCCAGTCGTCCTGGTCCAGGCCGTCCTCGATCGAGAAGATCGGGTAGCGCTCGCACAGCCCGACGTAGTACTGGACCATCTCGTGGGCGCTCTTGGCCTTGCCCTCGATGTGGTACTTGCCGTCCTTGTAGAGCTCCGAGGCGGCGACGTCGAGCGCGATGCGCACCTCCTCGCCCGGCTTGTAGCCGGCCTTCTCGACCGCGGTCAGGATCAGCTGGATCGCCTCCTCGTTCGAGCCGAGGTCGGGCGCGATGCCGCCCTCGTCGCCGACCGAGGTGGAGAGGCCCTTCTGTTTGCAGACGCTCTTGAGCGCGTGATAGACCTCGGCGCCCATGCGCAGCCCCTCGCGGAAGCTGGGCGCGCCGAAGGGCATCACCATGAACTCCTGCACGTCGACGTTGTTGTCTGCGTGCTGGCCGCCGTTGAGGATGTTCAGCATCGGCACCGGCAAGACGTGCGCGGCCGCGCCGCCGATGTAGCGGTACAGCGGCAGGCCCGATTCCTCCGCCGCGGCCTTCGCCAGCGCGAGCGAGACGCCGAGGATCGCGTTCGCGCCAAGCTTCTTCTTGTTGGGCGTGCCGTCGAGTTCGATCATCGCGCGGTCGGCCGCGGCCTGGTCGAGCGCCTCGAGGCCCAGCAGCGCGCGGCCGAGGTCCTCGTTGACGTGCTGCACGGCCTTCTCGACGCCCTTGCCGAGGTAGCGCTTGCCGCCGTCGCGCAGCTCGTGCGCTTCGTGGACACCGGTCGAGGCACCCGAGGGCACGCAGGCGCTGCCGCGCGCGCCGCTCTCGAGCGTGACGTCGACCTCGAGCGTGGGGTTGCCGCGCGAGTCGAGGATCTCGCGGCCCTGGATGTGGAGGATGGAGCTCATCGGGCGAGATCGTACGGACGCGGAAGGGGCGAGGGAACGGGTAAGAGGAGGCAAGCGGGAGGGAAAGCCGCTACTTTTGTGCGCCCTGGGACGCCGCGCCGCGGACTCCTCGGACCCCCGTGCGCAAGATCCACCTCCTCCCCAACCTCCTGACCCTGGCGAACTCCTTCTGCGGGCTGCTCGCCATCGCCAAGGGCATCGATGCCCTGGCGCTCGCGCAGGGTGACAACAGCCTCTTCTACTCGAAGATGGAGAGCGCCTGCTGGCTGGTCTTCCTGGGGATGATCTTCGACGCCTTCGACGGCAAGGTCGCGCGCATGGTCGGCGGCTCGAGCGAGTTCGGCGCGCAGCTGGACTCGTTCAGCGACATGCTCACCTTCGGCGTCGCGCCGGCGCTGCTCGCGAAGATCCTGATCGAGCACGAGGGCCCGGCGTTGGGCTACCACGTGCACGCGCGGCTCAACTTCGTCGCGGCGGCGGTCTTCAGCATCATGGCGATCCTGCGCCTGGCGCGCTTCAACCTGGAGAACGAGCCCGACGACTCGGCCCACGCGAGCTTCAAGGGCCTGCCCTCGCCCGGTGCGGCCGGCGCGATGTGCGCGACGATGCTGATGTACCTGACGCTGCGCGACCCGGCCATCGAGAAGAGCGAGGGCACGCGCACGCCGCTGGGGGCGCTGCTCGAGCTCCTGCCGAACATCCACCAGAGCCCGTACCTGTACTGGTTCCTGCCCGCGATCTCGATCCTGCTGCCGATGCTCGGCCTCCTGATGGTCAGCCGCGTGCGCTACGTGCACATGACCTCGTTCCTGACCGGCCGCGGGCAGTTCGTCACGCTGGTGGCGGTCGTGGTGGCGGCCTTCTGCCTCTACACGGCGCCGGTGTTGGCGATGTTCCTGGTCTTCAACCTGTACGTGCTGGTGGGCCTCGCGCTGGGCTTCCTGCGGCGGCCGCGGCCGGAGCCGGCGGCGTGAGCTCCGCGCGCACGCTCGCCACGATCGCGCTGGGCTCGAACCTGGGGTGGCGCCAGGGGACGCTGGAGCGCGCCGTGACGCTGCTCGCCCGGCTGCCCGAGACCAGGCTGGTCGCCCGCTCGCGCTGGCACGAGACCGAACCGGTCGGCGGGCCGCCCGGGCAGCCGCGCTTCCTCAACGGCGTCGTGCGCGTCACGACCGGGCTGTCGCCGCGCGAGCTGTTGGGCGCGCTGCAGGAGCTCGAACGCGCGGCGGGCCGCACGCGCGAGCGCGAGACGCGCGACGGGCCGCGCACGCTCGATCTCGATCTCGTCTTCTACGGCTCGCTCCGGATCGAGGAGCCGGGGCTGGTGCTGCCGCATCCGCGCGCGGAAGAGCGCCTGTTCGTGCTCGAGCCGCTGGCGGAGATCGCGCCCGACGAGCTGTTGCCGGGCTGTCGGAAGAGCGTCCGCGAGCGCGTCGCCCAGCTGCGCCGCTCGGGGGCGCACGCCGCGGAGGCCGGCGCGTGATCGTCGCGCTGGGGACGCCCGCGGAGGCGCGTGGCTGGTGCGCCGAGCAGCGCGCGCGCGGCCGGACCTTGGGCTTCGTGCCGACGATGGGCGCGCTGCACGAGGGGCACCTGGGGCTGGTCGCGCGCGCCAAGCGCGAGAACGAGCTCGCTTGCGTCAGCATCTTCGTCAACCCGCTGCAGTTCGACGAGAAGAAGGACTTCGAGCGCTACCCGCGCGACTTCGCGGGCGACGCGCGCCTGCTCGAGGGCGTCGGGGCGGACATGGCCTTCACCGGCACGCTGGCGGGGTTCTTCCCGAGCGAGCTCGGCCCCGCGGGCGAGTTCGAACCGCGGCACCTCGAGGCGCCGGGGCCGTGCGCCGAAGGGCTCGAGGGCGCGCTGCGTCCGGGGCACTTCGCCGGTGTGGCGACGATCGTGCGGCGCCTGTTCGAGCTCGTGCGGCCGACGCGCGCCTACTTCGGCCAGAAGGACTTCCAGCAGACGCTGGTCGTGCGCGACCTCGCGCGACGCCTGGGCTTCCCGCCGATCGTGGTCGCGCCGACCGCGCGCGAGCCGAGCGGTCTGGCGCGTTCGTCGCGCAACGTCTTCCTGCGGCCGGACGAGCGCGCCGAGGCCGCGGCGATCGCGCGCGCGCTGGCCGAGCTCGCCGCGCGCTGGCGTGCGGGCGAGCGCGACGCGGGCCGGCTCTCGGGCGAGCTGCACCGCGCCCTCGACCGCGCGCCCTTCCAGCTGCAGTACGCGACCGTGCGCGATCCCGAGCGCTGGACGGCCGAGGAGCCTGCGGGCGCGCTCGAGCGCGCCGTGGCGCTGGTCGCGCTGCGGCTGGGGGCGGTGCGCCTGATCGACAACTGGGTGCTGCACACCCCGGACGGGGCGCTGTGAACGCGCTGCCGCCGCGCGTGCACGCCCGCGCCCCGGCCAAGGTCAACCTCGCGCTGGTCGTGCTGGGCCGCAGACCGGACGGCTTCCACGAGCTCGACACCTGGATGCTCGCACTCGACCTGGAGGACGAGCTGGAGGCCTGGCGCGAGCCCCGGCCCGGGGTGCGCCTCGCGCTCGAGGGGCCCTTCGCGAGCGCCGACATCCCGCGCGACGAGCGCAACCTCGCCGTGCGCGCCGCGCAGCGCGTGCTCGCGGCGGCCCAGCAGCGCGGCGAGGCGCCGGCGGGGGAGGGCCTGGGCTTGCGGCTGGTCAAGAACGTGCCCAGCCAGGCCGGATTGGGGGCGGCGAGCGCCGACGCCGCCGCGGCCTGGTTGGCGAGCGAGCGCGCGCTGGGCGTCGAGCTTGGCGAGGAGCTCGCCGAGCGCGAGCTCGGGC
>JBGASC010000065.1:0-27852 GCA_044229935.1 Planctomycetota bacterium
GCGCTCGGAGCGCGCGGCGCGCGCGCGCCGCACAAGGGCTTTGCCGCCGGCGTTCTGACGCGCGCGTTGGGAGATCCCGACCCGGCGGTGGTGGAGAGCGCGGCCGGAGCCCTGCGCGAGCTGGGCGAGCCGCGCGCCGTACCGCTCCTGATCGACGCGCTCGAGCGCAGCCTCGCCCGCGGGGAGCTCGCGGCGGCGCGCGCCACGCAGGAGACGCTGCGGCAGTTGACGGGACAGAAGCGCGAGCTCCTCCCGGGCGAGTGGCGTCAGTGGTGGCAGCAGGGCGGCGAGTCGGCCACGGTCCCTCATTGACCCCGCGCGGCACCGTCGCGCAACATGGTGGGGCGCATGGCCGACTGGAAGCTCACCCACCGCACCCCCGACTGCTCCTCCTGCGGCCGCTCGTTCGGCGAGGGTGAGCGGCACGTTTCGACGCTGAGCCTGAAGGGGGAGGACCTGTCGCGCCTGGACGCGTGCGAGCCCTGTTTCCGGCCCGAGCCGGGGCGCGAGGACCTCTTCTTCTGGTTCACGCGCACGCGACTGGACCGCAAGCGCTCGCTGGCCTTCGATCTGCCGACGCTGGAGCAGCTCTTCCTGCGGCTGGAGGGGCGCGAGGAGCGCCGCATCCGCGAGCTGCGCTACGTGCTGTGCCTGATCCTGATGCGCAAGCGGCGCCTCAAGCTCCAGCGCGTCGAGCGCGGCGCCGAGGGAGAGGCGATGATCGTCCGGCGCCCCCGGCGGGACGAAGGCTGGCGCGTGTTCGTCTTCGACTTCGGCAGCGAGCGCCTCGAGTCGCTGCGACAGGAGCTGCTCAACGTCTTCGAAGGCGCCGACCCGGCGATCGCGCTGGAGTCCGAACCGAGCGCCGCCGAGCGCTCCGAGATGCTCTCCGCAGGCGAACCCGCCTAGTCCGGGACGCGAGCGTGCATCGTTGGGGCAAAAAATGGCCCCGGTCCCGATTTTGGGAGCTTCGTCGGTCGGTGGGGCGGTAGCCACTACGGCTGGTGGCTATGTGCCGCGGAGGCTCAAGATGCAGAGGTGAGCTGCTCCGCCCGTTCGCGCTCGGTTCGGTGTGGGCCCGCGACTCGCCGTTGACCTGGCTTCGAGTGGCCTTGTAGGGGACTTGGTGGGTGGGTTGAATGAGCCCGTGGTGATTGGTGGGAGAAAGTGGGGCTCATCGCGTTCGACCGAGCGTCGGACGTGCGGGGTTTGGGGGGGCTGACCGTGCTGTACGGCGAGCACCTCCACGCGCTGGACACCAAGAACCGCGTCGTGGTTCCCAAGCGGATCCAGGAGCAGCTCACGCGGGACCCGGAAGGCGCGATGGTCGCGTACCTCGCCGCCGGCCAGGACGGATGCCTGTACCTCTTCTCGGAGCGCGGCTTCGAGCGGGCGCAACGCGAGCTCGAGACGCGCGTGTTCGCCGGGCAAGCGCAGCGCGCGGTGCTGCGGCTGTTCTTCGCGAACACGGCACGCACCGAGCTCGACGCGAGCGGGCGCATCCTGCTGCCGGAGAAGCTGAAGAAGCACGCGGGCATCGACAAGGACGTGGTGATCGTCGGCGTGAAGGACCGCGCCGAGATCTGGGCCAAGAAGGCCTGGGATGCGTACGAAGCGCAGAACCAGGAGCTCTTGCAGCACATCGACGAGGTCCTGCGCGACGTGCCGGGAGGCACGACCGACGCCGGCTGAATCCGCAGGTGGACGTGGGAGGAGAGAGGGATGTTGGCCTCGGAGGCGATCCAGATGCAAGAGCGCGAACCGCGACGAGAGGCGCGCGAGCTGCACGTTCCCGTGCTGGCGCGCGAGATCGTCGAGCTGTTCCGCGCGCAGCTGGCTGAGCGCCCCGCGGGCTGGATCGCCGACGGGACGCTGGGTCTGGGGGGCCACGCCGAGCTCCTGCTCGAGGGGCTTCCGCGGCTCTCGCTGCTCGGGCTCGACCAGGACCCGCAGGCGCTCGCGCTGGCCCGTCCGCGCCTGGAGCGCTTCGGCGCGCGCGCCCGCCTGATGCACGCGCGCGCCTCGGAGCTCCCGCGCGTCCTGCGCGAGGTGGAGCCGCTGCCGCTGGTCGGGATGCTGCTGGACCTGGGCGTCTCCTCGATGCAACTCGACGAGCCCGCGCGCGGGTTCTCGTTCCAGCACGACGGCCCGCTCGACATGCGCATGGATCCGCGCCGCGATCGCACCGCGGCGGACATCGTCAACCACTGGGACGAGAAGGACCTGGCCGACCTGTTCTACTTCGAGGGTGGCGAGACGCGCTCGCGCGCGGTCGCGCACGCCATCGTCGAGGCCCGTCGGCGTGCTCCCTTCCTGCGGACCGGCGCGCTGGCCGACCTGATCGAGCGCGTGCTGCTGCGCGGCGCGCGCGCGGGCCGCATCCACCCGGCCACGCTGTGCTTCCAGGCCCTGCGGCGCGCGGTCAACGAGGAAGGCGAGGAGCTGCGCAACGCCCTGGCGGCCGCCGAGCGCTGCCTCGGCGAAGGCGGCCTCCTGGCCGTGATCTCCTTCCACTCGGGCGAGGACCGCGAGGTCAAGCGCTTCCTGGCCGCGGCCGAGCGCGAGGGCCGCTTCGAGCTCCTGACGCGCACGCCGGTCGAGGCGGGGAGCGAGGAACGCCGCACCAACCCGCGCGCTCGCTCGGCGCGCCTGCGCGCGGCGCGGCGACTGCCCGCGCATGCGCTGCCGCCCGCACGCGACCTGATGCGGGCGCACTCCTCGCCGCTGTTTGCACGCGACCGGCGGAGGCGCGCATGACCCGTTCGATCCTGTGCTGGATGCTGGCGGCCGGCAGCCTCGCGCTGGGGCTGGCGACGGCGCTCTACCAGGCCGAGAACCGCGACCGCGGCGCGCGTTTGAACGACCGGATGGAGAAGAGCCGTCTGCTCGAGGGCGTCACGCGCGAGACCGAGGCCCAGCTCCTCGGGAAGGACTTCGGTCCGCTGCCCGACGATCCCACGCTGCTGCAGCGCGCGCGCGAGCCGCGTCCCCGGCAGGTCGACGGCGGCCGGAGGGTGCAGCCGTGAGCGGGAACAACTTCGAGTCCGCTTCGGGGCTGCGCCTGGCAGCGGCGTTCCTGTTGATCATGGGCGTGCTGGGCCTGGTGGTGCTCAAGGCCTTCAAGATCACGACCTTCGACGCGGGCGAACAGCCGCGCAACCTCAAGGAGCAGCGCTCGCCCGAGGTGACCTTCGACCTGGTCGATCGCGCCGGCGTGCCGCTGGCCTTCTCGATCGAGCGCATGGAGCTCGTCGCGTATCCCAACGCGCTCTGGCAGGCGCACACGCCCGACCAGCTCCTGCCGCGTCTGGCCACGGCACTGGGCTGGGACGAGCCGCGGATCTGCGCGGCGCTGCTGCCGCCGCTCAAGGATGGCTGGCTGGAGGTCGACGAGGCGCCCTTCCACCTCGACGCCGCCGAAGCCCAGTCGCTCACCGACTGGATCGCGCGCGGCAGCTGCGACCCCGAGGCGACGCCCAACCGCATGTTCGGCTTCGAGGTGCGTCCGAGCGGCGTGCGCGGCGAGTTCCGCCTGCGCTGGCAGCCGCTGCTGGTGCTCTCGGCCGCGATGCGCGAGCGCCACAACGCGCACAACACCGTGGTCTGGACCCGGCGCATCGCCGACGACCTGATCACCTGCCTGTTCGGGGCCGCGGGCAAGAAGGAGCTGGAGTCCAACGAGCGCGAGATCAACGCCGCGCGCAAGGCGATCTGGGACGCGCTGCTCCCGCTGCACTTCAAGCGCGTGCTGCGCGAGGTGCCGCCCGAGGTCTCGATGCGCGTCTACCAGCTCCTGAAGGACGAGCGCATCCGCGACCACCAGCTCAAGCTCGTGCCGGTCAACAAGCGCGTCTACCCCGTGCGCGACGGCGCCGAGGCGGGCGAGCTGCCGATGGAGGTCGTCGGCAGCTGGGGGATGCTCGACGAGGAGGAGGCCCGCGAGCGTGCGCGCCGCGAGCTGCACCTGGACGACGACCGCGAGCTCAGCCCGCAGGAACAGGCCGACCTCGAGGCGCGCTCGCTGCTGCGTCTGTCCTACCCCAGCCCGACCGCGGGGCTGGAGCTGCTCGGCTACCAGCTGCTGCAGCGGCCCGAGTTCGACTGGATCGCGCGCACGCCGGAACGCTACTACTTCCTGGCCAGCTACGTCCCGCGCCGCGCGCCGCAGCGCTTCTACCAGGGCGATCTCCCCGGCGATCCGACGCCGCGCGTCGTCACCACGCTCGACGTCGGGTTGCAGCGCCACATGCACGCCGCGCTCGAGCAGGTGCTCGAGCAGCACAAGCCCGCGCTGGCGATGGCGATCGCGATCGAGGTCGCCACCGGCAAGGTGCTGGCGGTCGATGCCGTCGATGCCTACGAGACCTCGGGCTTCCTGCCCGTGATCCACACCTTCACGCCGGGCTCGACCATGAAGGTGATCGTGATGGCCAGCGCCGTCGACACCGGCGTCGTGCGCCTGGAGGAGAGCTTCAACACGTTCAACGGGCACTTCGTGCTCGACGGCAAGCGCCCGATCCACGAGGCCGAAGGCGCGCAGACCGGCTGGCTGACGCCCGAGCAGGGGCTGGCCTACTCCTGCAACGCGGTGCTGGTGCAGATCGGGCTGCGCATCCCCGCCGCGGAGCTCTTCTCGCGCTTCCAGAAGCTGGGCTACGGCCAGTACACCCAGTCGGGCCTGGGCGCCGACCGCAAGGGCCTGATCCCCAGCTGGCCCTGGGACCGGCTCTACAAGCACGCCTCGGTCTGCATCGGCCACGAGATGCAGACGACGCTCTGGCAGCACGCCGCCGCGCTCGCGACGGTGGTGCGCGGCGGTCGCTGGCTGCCGCTGCGCCTGGTCGAGGCCGTCGACCAGGGCACGCGCCACGAGGTGCTGCCCGATCCCGTGCCGAGCGATCCGGTCTTCAAGCCCGAGACCTGCGAGACGGTGCGCTCGATGATGCAGAGCGGGGCTCGCTTCGGCACCGGCAAGTCCGTCTACTGCGACGAGATCGTGATGGGCACCAAGACGGGCACCGCGCAGAAGGTCGGCAACGAGGTCTGCCTGCACACCGAGCTCGACTACCAGCGCAACCTGGCGCATGGCGGAGCGCGCCGCACCCGCGAGGACCTGCGCGCGCACAAGCCGCACGCGGGCAGCTGCTACACCTGCTCGATGTGCGCCTGGGGCCGCCTGCCGGACAGCCAGCGCGAGGTGATGGTGCTGGTCGTCGTCGACGAGCCGCGCGGCGTGCGCCACTACGGATCCGAGATCGCCGGTCCGGCCGCCGTCAGCATCCTCAAGGAGGCGCTCGGCTACACGCACGGCGGCGTGCACGCGCCGACGGGCGCGAGCGAGGGCTTCGCGCCGCTCGACGAGGACCTGAACGCCAAGGCGTCCAAGCCCGCCGGGGCGCGCGCCAAGGACAAGTACGACGAGCTCCGCCGCCGACTGGGCGAACAGCCCTGGAGGGAGGACGCGCATGCGCCTCGCTGAGCTCGTGAGATCGTTGGGGGGGTCCGCATCGCCCGGGGGGGGCGGCGGACCGGAGATCACCGGCGTCCACTTGGACAGCCGTCGAGTGGGCGCCGGTGACCTCTTCATCGCCCTGAGCGGAACGCGCGAGGACGGGACGCGCTACGTGCTCGACGCGCTCGAGCGCGGGGCGGCCGCGATCCTGAGCGCCGCGCCGCTCGACCCCGCGGCGCTCGCCCGCGGCGGCGACGGACGCGCGGCGCCCACGCAGGCGCAGCTCGCGCGGCTCGCGGCGACGCCGCTGTGGGTCCACGCCGATGCGCGCCGCCTCGCCGGCCTCGCCGCGCGCGCGGTCTACGGCGACCCGGGCCGCCAGCTCTTCGTCGCCGCGGTCACGGGCACCAACGGCAAGACGACCACGGCGCACCTGACGGCCCAGCTCCTCGAGCGCGGCGGCGCCAGCGCGGGCGTGCTCGGGACGGCCGGCAACCGCCTCGCCGACGGCCGGCTGCGCCCGGCGACGCACACCACGCCCGACGCGACCGAGCTGCAGCGCATCCTGCGCGAGCACGTCGAGCTCGGCGGCGACGCGCTGGCGCTCGAGGCGAGCTCGCACGCGCTCGACCAGGAGCGCCTCTCCGGCCTGCGCGTCGATGTCGCCGCCTTCACGAACCTGACGCGCGACCACCTCGACTACCACGGCGACCTGGAGCACTACGCCGAGGCCAAGGCGCGCCTGTTCGCCGGCCTCGCGCCCGGCGCGCACGCCGTGCTCAACGCCGACGACCCGGCCTCCGAGCGCATGGCCCGCGCCGCGCGCGAGGCCGGTGCCCGAGTTCTCACGTACAGCGCCCGGTTGCACGGCGACCTCTGCGCTTCCCGACTCGAAACCGACCTGCAGGGCACGCGCTTCCACCTCCATGGGATGGGGATCTCGGGGGCGGAGGCGTTCGTGCCCCTGCCCGGCCGGTACAACGTCGAGAACGCTCTCGCCGCCCTGGCTTGCGCGCTGCTGTCGGGCGCGAGTCCGGCCGATCTCCTGGCCGGACTCGCGACCGTCTCCGCCGCACCCGGACGCCTCGAACGCGTCGACGACCACGGACGCGGCGTGCGCGTCTTCGTCGACTACGCGCACACCGAGGATGCGCTCGAGAACGTCTGCCGCGTCGTGCGCCAATCGCTCGATCGCGAGCGCGCGCGGGTGCTTGACAAGCCCTCGCGTGAAGAGCACAAGAAGGAACATGCACTCGCCGCGGGCCGCGCGTCCGCGACGATGCAGAGGGGAAGCTCCGGCGCCGCGCGCGCCGGGCGACTGATCGTGGTGTTCGGCTGCGGAGGCGATCGCGACCGAGGGAAGCGTTCGCCGATGGGCCGTGTGGTCAACCAGTTTGCCGACGTCGCCGTCGTCACCAGCGACAACCCGCGCAGCGAGGATCCCGAGCGGATCATCAGCGAGGTGGTCGCGGGCATGGAGCCTCCGCGGGCGGAGCGCCTCGTCGAAGTCGACCGTCGCAGCGCGATCCGGCGCGCCATCGAGGTGGCGCGGGAGGGGGATGTCGTGCTGATCGCAGGCAAGGGCCACGAGAGCACGCAGACGATCGGGAGCCGGGTCCACGAGTTCGACGACCGCCAGGTCGCTGCCGAGGCGTTGCGATGAACCAGTTCAGCATCCAGGAGATCGTCGAGAGCACGGGCGCCGAGCTCGTGCGCGGCAACCCGCGCACGCTCGTGCGCGGCGTGAGCACCGACACGCGCACGCTGCGCGAGGGCGAGCTCTTCCTGGCGCTCTCCGGCCCCAACTTCGACGGCAACCGCTTCGCTGCCGACGCGCTCGCGCGCGGCGCGACCGCCGTGCTGCTCTCGCGCGGCGGCGCGGAGCTCGCGCCCGGGCAGCTGCCGCCCGGCGCCGTGCTGCTGCGCCACGCTGCGCCGCGCCAGGCGCTGGCCGACCTCGCGCGCTGGCACCGCTCGCGCCTCTCCGCGCCCGTGATCGGCATCACCGGCTCGTGCGGCAAGACCACCACCAAGACGATCCTGGTCGACCTGCTCGCGACGCAGCTCTCGACGGTCGGCTCGCCCAGCTCGTTCAACAACGACATCGGCGTGCCGCACACGCTCTTCCTGGCCGATCCCTCGACCGGCGCCGTGGTGGTCGAGATGGGCACCAACGGTCCGGGCGAGATCGCGCACCTGTGCCGCATCGCGCGCCCCAGCGCCGGCATCCTGACCAACATCGGCGCCTCGCACCTCAGCGGGCTGGGCTCGGTCGAGGGCGTCGCGCAGGAGAAGAGCCAGCTCCTGCGCGCGCTGCCGCCCGAGGGCTTCTGCGTGCTCAACGCCGACTGCACGCGCACGCGCGGCCTGCGCCAGGTCACGCGCGCGCGCGCGATCACGTTCAGCGTCGACGGCGAGGGCGACCTCAACGCCAGCGACGTCTGGTTCCACGCCGGCGGGACGACCTTCCGCCTGAGCGGGCGCGAGCTGGGCGCCCCGCGCACGCTGACCTCGCCGCTGCTCGGCCTGCACAACGTGCAGAACGTGCTGGCCGCGCTGTGCGCCTGCCACGGACTGGGGCTGGACCTCGACCGCGTGCTGCCGGCCGTTTCGCGCCTCAAGCCCGCGCAGCGCCGCATGGAGCGCCACGAGCTGGCCGGCTTCACCCTGATCGACGACAGCTACAACGCCAACCCCGAGTCGGCGCGCGCCAGCGTGCGCGTGCTCTCGGGCCTGCACGGCCACCGCCGGCGCGTGCTGGTGCTGGGGGACATGCTCGAGCTGGGCGAGTTCGCCGCGGAGCTGCACAAGCAGATCGGCGAGGAGGCCGCGCGCAGCGGCATCGACGTGCTGGTGCTGGTCGGCGAGCTGACCCGCGCCACCGCGGCCGGCGCGCTCGAGGCCGGCTTCCCCGAGGGCGACGTGCACCACCTCGCCAGCACCGACGAGGCGCTCGTGCGCATGAGCGGCCTGATCGGCGAGGGCGACGTGGTGCTGGTCAAGGGCAGCCGCCGCACCGGGCTCGATCGCCTCGTGACGCAACTGGTGGGACGCGAGCGCGAGGTCGCCTGCCGATGATCCCCGCGCTGTTCGAGAACCTCTTCGGCGTGCAGCTGTTCGCCTACATCACCTTCCGCGGCGCGGCCGCGGCGCTGACGGCCTTTGCGCTGGCGCTGTGGTGGGGCAAGCCCGCCATCGCCTGGCTGCGCCGGCACAAGTTCGGCGAGGACACGACCAAGACCGACCAGCGCGAGCTCGCCGACCTGACGGTCAAGATGGGCAAGAAGGACACGCCCACGATGGGCGGCAGCTTCCTGATCGCCGCGCTGCTCGCCTCGGTGCTCTTGTGGGGGCGGCTGGACAACCTGCACGTCGTGCTCGGCGTGCTGCTGACGCTGGGCTTCGCGGCCGTCGGCTTCGTCGACGACTACAAGAAGCTGACCATCCCCAAGTGCAAGGGCCTCTCGGTGCGCGCCAAGATGCTCGGCCTGTCGGTCGTCGCCGGCGCGGTGCTCCTGGGCTTTGCGTACTACGCGGTCGCCACGGGGCGCGACACGCTGCTGACGCTCTTCCCGCCGTTCTTCAAGGACTCGTCGATCGCGCTGGCGGGCTTCGGCGCGCTGGGCGTGCTGGCCTTCCTGGTCTTCCAGTGGCTGGTCGTGGTGGGCACGTCGAACGCGTGCAACATCACCGACGGACTCGACGGGCTCGCCGCGGGCTGCATGATCCTCTCGGGGATCGCGCTCTCGATCTTCTGCTACGTCACCGGCCGCGCGGACTGGACGGGCTACCTGCACCTGCCGCACGTCAGCGCCGCCTCGGAGATGGCCGTCGTCGGCGGCGCCTTGTGCGGCGCCTGCCTGGGTTTCCTCTGGTACAACGCCTTCCCGGCCAAGGTCTTCATGGGCGACTCGGGCTCGCTGCCGCTGGGCGGCCTGCTGGCCTGGATGGCGCTGGTCAGCAAGCAGGAGCTCGTGCTGCCGCTGATCGGCGGCGTGTTCTTCCTCGAGCTGGGCTCGAGCTGGCTGCAGACGCGCTGGTACCGCTCGACCGGCGGCAAGCGCCTGTTCACCTGCGCGCCGATCCACCACGGGCTGCAGCTCAAGGGCGGCATCTTCGCGCCGGCGGCCGCGCCCTGGCACGAGGTCACGATCGTCGTGCGCGCCTGGATCGTCGCCGCGCTGTGCGCGCTGGCGGCGCTGGCCCTGATGAAGGTGCGCTGAGATGGCTCGCTTCCGCGGCAAGGCTCCCCAGGGCGTGGCGATCCCGCACGAGCGGCAGCTCAACCTCGTCGACTGGCTCGACGGCTTCGCGCGCCGCGCGGAGGAGCCCGACCCGGCGCGCCCGGCCCTGGGCATCTTCCTGGTCGTGCTCTCGCTGCTCGGCCTGGGCCTGATCCTGCAGACCAGCCACGCCTCGACCACCGCGCCGCTCGACGAGTTCTGGAAGATCTTCGGCGACCAGGTCTTCTTCCGCGTCGGCGCGCTGCTCGCGCTCCTGATCGGCTTCCGCGTCGGACCCGAGGGGCTGCGGCGCACGATCCCGGCGCTGATGGTGGTCTCCTTCCTGGCGCTGATCCTGGTCTACGTGCCGGGCATCGGCGATCCGCGCAACGGCGCCAACCGTTGGGTCAGCGTGGGCGGGCTCTTCTCGTTCCAGCCCTCCGAGCTCGCGCGCATCGTCTGCGTGCTGTGGGTCGCCGACCGTTGCATGCGCCTGGGCGAGGACGTGCGCGACATGAAGAAGGGCGTGCTGCCGATGCTGGCGGTGGGCTTCTCCTTCTTCTTCCTGATCCTGGGCGAGACCGACCTGGGCGGCGCGCTGCTGTTCCTGATCTGCTTCCTCGGCACGATGTGGGCCGGCGGAGCGCACTGGATGCACGTCGCGGGTCCGCTGGTCGGCATCGGCGGCACGGCCGCGCTGATGCTGATCACGTTCGTGACGTACATCCGCAACCGCGTGGCGATGTTCCTCGGCCACACGAGCAACCACCAGGTCGACCACTCGGCCGACGCGCTCGCGAGCGGCGACTGGCTGGGCGTCGGGCTGGGACAGGGGCAGTTCCGCAACGCGCGCGTGCCCTACCTCGAGACCGACTACGTGCTGGCGCTGGTGGGCGAGGAGCTGGGCCTCTTCGGCGTCTGGCTGGTGATCGGCCTGCTGCTCGCGTTCGCCTGGTTCTCGCTGCGCTTCGTGCTCTCGATCAAGGATCGCTACTGCGCGCTGGCCGCCTTCGGCCTGCTGCTCTCGTTCGCGCTGCAGTCGATGGTGCACGTGCAGGTCGTCACGCGCCTCGCGCCGCCCAAGGGCATGCCGCTGCCCTTCCTCTCGCACGGCGGGACGGCGCTGCTCGTCTCCTCCTTCGCGATCGGCCTCGCGCTGGGCGCCGCGCGTCCGACCGGACGCCGCGCGGGCGAGTCTCTCGCGCGCGCCGCCGCCCCGGGCGCCGCGCCCGCGACCCAGTCCCCCGTCCCCGACGCCGCTCCCGCGAGCGACGCCGCCGTTCTCTCCGCACACGCGCGCGCGACGCAGGCATCCGCCGGATGAAGGCTCGCGCACGCACCCGTTCTCCTCGCCACGCGCCGCGCGCGCGGGCAGGGATTCCCGTTCCCGTCCCCACGCTGCCGCGTCGCGCCTGGGGCATCCCACGACCCTGAACACCGCACCCGTCCCATGCAACAGATCGAACGTTATGGCGTCATCGCCCTGGTCTTCTTCCTGGTCACGATCGTGGCCGTCTCCTTCTGGGGCGACAGCAAGTCGCCCGGCTTCTGGTCGCGCCTGACCGGCCGCGCCAAGAAGGAGACCACCGCCGATTCGATCGTCCCGCCGCCCTCGACCACCGACGTCGCGCAGCAGTCGAGCCTGCCGCTCAACAACGAGCTCGCGCAACCGGGCGCCGTCGTGCTCGCCGGCGACAACCACGGCGGCGCGGCTGCGCCGGCGCCGACCGGCGCCCCGACGAACAACCTGCTGCCCGAGCCGGGCACGAGCCCGAGCGCGCAGCCCGCGGGCAACCTCGGCGTGGTCAACAACGCGGGGGGAGCCGGAACGCCCGGCGCGTCGACGCCGACCCCGATGACGACGCCGACCCCGGCTCCGAGCGCGGGCTCGGGCGAGTACGTCGTGCAGAAGGGCGATTCGCTCGCGCTGATCGCCAAGCGCACGCTCGGCAAGGAGAGCCGCTGGAACGAGATCGTCGCGCTCAACCCGGGCCTCAACCCCAAGAACCTCAAGGTCGGCGCCAGGCTCACGCTGCCCAGCGGAGCCGCGCCCGTGACGGTGGCGAAGAACGACGCGCCCCTCGCGCCGACGGCGAAGAAGAGCGTCGAGCCCGCCAAGGAGAAGAGCGTCGCCAAGGCGCCCGAGGCCAAGAAGCGCGCCCCCGCCGGCACGCACGCCTACACCGTGCAGAAGGGCGACACCTTCAAGGCGATCGCGCGCCGCGAGCTGGGCGACGAGTCGCGCTGGAAGGAGCTCGCCGCGCTCAACCCCGGGGTCGACGCCGGCAAGCTCTCGGTCGGCCAGACGCTGCGCCTGCCCACCGGCGCCGATCGCCCGGCGCTCGTCGCCTCGGCCGCGCCCGTCGTCGCCAGCAACAAGCCGCGCGTGCGATGAACACCGGCCTGCGCTGGATGCTGATCCTGGGCTGCCTGATGCTGGTGGTCCTGGAAGTGCCGCGATCCTCGGCCCTGGTGGCCGAGGACCTCGGCGGTCCGTACCGCGCCGCGGGCATCGAGAGCGCCGCTCTCGACACCCGCGTGCTCGCGGCCGAGCACGCCCCCGCGGGCGTGCCGGGCGAGCCGCACGCAACCCCGAGCCGCTGACGCGCGTTCCCATGAGCCTGGCGACCCAGCCGATGCAGACCCGCCCCACGCCCGCCTCCGCGCGCCACGGCCTTTCCTCGCTGCGGCTCGCGCTGGCCGGCGGGGGAACCGGCGGGCACCTCGTGCCGGGGCTGCACGTGCTCGAGCACGCCGGCACGCGCGGCGGCCCGGCCGACCTGGTCTGGTTCACCAGCGGCCGCGAGGTCGAGGCGCGCGTGCTCGCGGGCCTTGCCGAGCGCCTCGCGCCGACGCCGGTCGAGCGCGTGGTGCTGGAGCTCGAGCCGCGCGGCGGGGGAGCGCCTTCGCGCACGCGGCTGGTGTTGCGCACGCCGCCTTCGGTGATGGCGGCGCGCGTCGCGCTGGTGCGGCACCGGCCCGACGTGCTGCTCGCGCTGGGCGGGTTCACCTGCCTGCCGGCCGTGATCGCGGCGCGCTCGCTCAAGATCCCCGTCGCGCTGCTGGAGATCAACGCCGCGCGCGGCGCGGCGACGCGCTGGCTCGCGCGCTTCGCCTCGCGCGTCTTCCACGCCTGGCCCTCGACCGTGCCCGAGTCCGCGCGCCTGGACGCCGAGATCGGCTACGGCGCGCACCGTGTGGTCGGGCCGCCGCTCGCCTCGAACTTCGCGCGCGGCGCGGTCGACGCCGAGCGCGCGCGCGCCGCCCGCCGCGAGCTGGGCTTCCACCCCGAGCGCCCGCTGCTGATCGTTCTCGGCGGCAGCCAGGGCGCGCTGGGGCTGAACCGCTTCGTGCGCGAGCACGCCGCGTCGCTGCTCGTGCACGGCCTGCAGGTGCTGCACCAGACCGGACCCGCGCGCGGCGGCGAGGCGGCGCCGGCGCTGCCCGGCTACCGCAGCGTCGAGTACATCGACGCGATGCACACGGCCCTGTGCGCCTCGACGCTGGCGCTGACGCGCGGCGGCGCCTCGACGCTGGCCGAGATCGCGGCGCTGCGCGTGCCGGCGCTGGTCGTGCCGTATCCGCACCACGCCGACCGGCACCAGGAGCGCAACGCGCGCGTCTTCGGCGCCGGCGTGCGCATCGTCGACGAGCGCGAGCTCGTGCCGTCCTTTGCCGGCGAGATCGTGCGCCTGGCGATCGCGGCCGGCGCCCCCGAGCGCGAGCGCATGCAGCAGGCGCTCGCCTCCAGCGTGCCGCTCGACGCCGCCGCGCGACTGTGCGACGGCCTGCTCGAGCTCGCCGCCGACGCGAACAGGAAACAGCGCTGAGCCCCGCACGCGCGGACCCGGCGCACGAATCGACAACCCGAACACCGACGGACCGCGACGCCGAGGGGGCGCCGCCGGATCCTCCACGTCTTCTCCACGAAACGTGGACAACGCGAGACAAGAAACCATGGCCAAGTCCACCAGCGCACTCGAACCGACGAACGCCAACGCGCGCACGACGCAGGCGGAGGAGCTCATCCCGGGCATCGCCCGGCGCGTGCACCTGCTCGGCGCCGGAGGCGCCGGCGTCAGCGGCGCCGCGCTGCTCCTGCACTCGCGCGGCCACGTGATCTCCGGCCACGACCGCGCGGACTCGCGCTTCGTGCGCGCGCTGCGCAGCCTGGGCATCGACGTGCAGCTGGGCGAGAGCCGCTGCGAGCTCCTGCCGCCCGACGTCGAGCTCGTGGCGCGCTCGGCGGCGATCAGCGCCGAGGATCCGCAGGTGCGCGAGGCGCAGCGCCGCGGGCTGCCGGTGCTCAAGTACAGCGAGCTGCTCGGACGCGTCGCTCCCGCGCGCCGCACGCTCGCCGTCGCGGGCACGCACGGCAAGACGACCTCGTCGTGGATGCTCTTCTACGCGCTCAAGGGCCTGTGCGAGGCCGCCGGTCGCGGCGCGCCGGCCGCGGGCGCGCTGGTCGGCGGCGTGTGCCGCACGCAGGGCTCGAACGCCGTCGCGCCCGGCCGCGGCGGCTGGTTCGCGGCCGAGGCCTGCGAGTACGACCGCTCCTTCCTGCAGCTCGCGCCCGAGGGCGCGATCGTGACCAACGTCGAGGCCGATCACCTCGACTACTACGGCACGCTCGCCGCGATCGAGGAAGCCTTCGCGCGCTTCGTCGATCGCATCCACGCCGACGGCCTGCTGGTCGTCGGCCGCCACGTGCCCGAGAGCGTCGAGAACACCGCCGCCGCGCCGGTCTGGCGCCTGGGCCGCGAGTTCCAGGTCGAGCTGGTCGGCGAGCAGCACGGCTACTTCCGCTTCCGCGTCGTCGGTCCGGGCTGGGCCTCGCCCGTGACCCAGCTCGCCGTGCCCGGCGCGTTCAACGTCGAGAACGCGGCCTGCGCGCTGGCGCTCGCCGTCGGCCTGGTCGGCCGCGTCTGGCGCCTGGATCCGGCCGAGGCCGCCAGCTTCGCCGCGCGCGGCATCGCGCGCTACAAGGGCAGCGAGCGGCGCTTCGAGCCCTGGGGCACCGTCGGCGGCGTCGAGCTGATCCACGACTACGCGCACCATCCGACCGAGGTGCGCGCCACGCTCGAGGCCGCGCGCCGCGCGCTGCCGGGCAAGCCGATCCACGTGCTCTTCCAGCCGCACCAGCACAGCCGCACCGCGCGCTTCCTCGACGAGTTCGTCGAGAGCCTGCGCGGAGCCGACCGCGTGGTCGTGGCCGACGTCTACGGCGCGCGCGCGCACATCGACCGCATGGCGGCCGGCGCCGAGGACATGGTCGTGCGCCTCAAGCGCGCCGGCGTCGATGCCGAGTGCGGCGGCGATCCGTCGAGCAGCATGAAGAAGCTCGCCGAACGCTTGCCCTCCGGCTCGGCAGCGCTGATCCTGGGCGCCGGTGACATCGACCTCGCCAAAGATGACCTCCTCGAAGAGCTGGCCCTGCGCAGCGCTCCCCAACGCGGCGCTCGCCGCTAGGACCACCATGCACGTGGGCGGGGCAGCACAGTGGCTGCTCGAGCCCGCGACGCCCGAGGAACTGCGCGCCGCGATCGCCGCGGCGCGCGAAGAGGGCTTCGTGCCGCGCATCCTCGGCGGCGGCGCGAACCTGATCGTCGCCGACGGCGTGCTGCCCGGCGTCGTGATCACGACCGACCGCATGAAGCGGCTCTTCCGCCCCGCGCCGCAAGCGCTCGGCGGCGCGACGCTGCGCGTCGAGGACCTGCCGACGACGAACCTGGCGCCCGCCTCGCGCGAGGAGGGCCTGCAGCTGGTCGCCTGGTCGGGCGTGACGCTGCTCGCGCTCCTGCGCGGCGCACAGAAGCTCGGCTGGAGCGGACTCGAGGGCCTCGCCGGCGTCCCCGGACAGGTCGGCGGCGGCATCGCGATGAACGCCGGCGGCAAGTACGGCGAGATGTGGGATGTCGTCGAGCGGCTGCTCGTCGTCGACGAGCAGGGCAGGTTCGTCGAGCTCCCGCGCGCCGAGTGCAACCCGAGCTACCGCAACGCGAACCTCGGCGGGCTCGTGGTCGCGAGCGCGCTCCTGAAGTTCGAGCTGAGCACGGTCGAGGCGGTGGGCGAGGCCTGCCGCGAGTACCTCTCGCAGAAGAACAAGGTGCAGCCCGTGACCGACTGGAGCGCCGGCTGCGTGTGGAAGAACCCGGACAAGGAGCGCAGTGCGGGGCGCTCGGCCGGGATGCTCGTCGAGCAGGCCGGGATGAAGGGCCGCACGCGCGGCGACGCGATCGTCAGCGAGAAGCACGGCAACTTCATCGTCAACCGCGGCCACGCGACCGCGAGCGACGTGCTCGCGCTGATCGGCGAAGTCGAGGACGCCGTCGCGCAGCGCTTCGGCCTCGCGCTCGAGCGCGAGGTCAAGGTGTGGACGGCGGGCAGGTAGACGCGCGCGACAGGCGGATCGCATCCTTCGAGCGTGCCGAGCTCGAAGAACACGCGACCTGGCTGGGGAAGTTCGGGGCCAGGCGACGAGTACCGTTCGATCGACGCTGGAAGGAGGACTCGGAAGCCTGCCTCGTCGAAGCACGGACACGGGTGCTGCTCGAAACACAGGTCGACGTGCGTCCCTTCGAGGATCCGGATCGTGGGGGACCGGATTTCATCTGCCGTCCGTTCGGGGCGGGGGCGGAGTACTTCGTCGAGTGCACGGTGATCCGGAGCAAGACGGCGACGGAGCACAGTCGCCTCTCGGACGAACACGAGCTCCCGTTTCAGGAGTATCTGCCTCTCGTGCACTTACTCAAGGAGAAGCTCAGCACGAAGGCCAAGCAACTCGCCGTTGCCGAGAAGCCACTCGTCCTACTCTGTGCGACGCTGCACTTCGAGGCAGGTCGGCTTGCGTTCGATCCGATCTTCCTCGAGGGACTTCTCAATGGCCTCGAGAGCTCGCGTGTGCTGCTCGCAAGGGAACATGAGCGCGATCCGTGGAGGACTCTCTTCCCGAGCCTCTCCGCGGTGGCGATGTTTGGACTCGGAGGGGCGCCACCACAACCGTATGGCGTCCTGGTTCCAGGAGCAAGCAGGCCGTTCGATCCAGCACTCCTGCCGCACTGGCCATTCTGTCGCGCAGCGGAGTGGCCCAGTACCTCAGAGAGCGTTCCTGTGGAGTGGGTCATGGGCTCTCCATCCGCTCGTGTGTTGAGGGATGGTGTGTATCGCGGCTAGAACGACTCCGCGTACCCAGTTGCGCCGCGAGTTTCCTGCACCACAGCGAGCGGCGCAGGCATATCGGGCGTGCGATCCCAGATCCGGTCAACCCCGCGGGGACGGGCCCCCTGGTCAAGCCTTGCTCGGGTGTCCACGCTCGTGTTTGCGTTCGCCCGACGCTGGGAGTTGTCAGACAGCCCCGAGTTGCTAGCCTGATCATCGCGATGAAGTTCCGCGTCGAGATCGATCGCGAGTCGGACGGTCGCTGGATCGCCGAGGTCCTCGACCTGCCCGGGGCCCTGGCCTACGGCCGCACGGCGGATGAGGCGCGCGCACGGGTGCAAGCCCTCGCCTTGCGAGTCGTCGCCGATCGATTGGAACACGACGAAGCGCCGCCGGACTGGCTGACGATCTCGTTCAACGCGGCATGACCCAGTGGCCGAGCATGCGCGCGAAGCGCGTACTCGCCGCTCTGCTTCGGCTGGGATGGGCGATCAAGCGTCAGACCGGGTCCCATCGTGTGCTCACACGCCCGGGTTGGCCGGACGTGGTGTTTGCCTTCCATGACGGAGAGGAGATCGGGCCGCGCATGCTGGCCCGATTGGGACGGCACACGGGCTTGACGCCCGAACAGCTCTGACGCGGGCGGTCATTCAAGGTCAACCAGACCCTGAGCGGCGTGGTTCCGGGCGCGCGACCGTGGAACGCCCTCACGCGCCCTCGACCGGCAGGCCCAGCGCGAACTCGCGCAGCGTCTGCCAGCGCCCCGACGAGTCCTCGATCAGGCTGATCCGCGTGCAACGTGGGACTGCGACGCCTTCGCGCGGCCAGCGCTCGCGCAGCTCGCGTTCGGCCGCGTCGAGTTCCTCGCGCGTTCCGTGCGCGACCGTCAGGTGCGGGATGATCGTGTCGAACGCGCCGCCGTAGGGCGGGAACTGCGGGAACGCACGCGCCAGCTGCTCGGTCAGCGCGACGAAGGGCTGCGCGGGCTCGGGCGCGAGGTAGAGCGTGCTCGGGAAGCGCTCGATGCGCGCGAGGCGGAACGGGAAGGCGCGGGTCGAGCTCGCGATCGCGCGCGCCGCGTCGAGCATCTGCGGCGTGATGCGCTCGCTCGCGGCGAAAGGGAAGAGCAGCGTCAGGTGCGCGGGCACGCCGAGGAGCGCCACCGGATCGAAGCGCGCGCGCAGCGCGGCGACGAAGGGCTCGGCCTGGGGAACGGGGAGGATGAAGGCGGACTGGGGCAACGGGAAGGGTGCGCGCGAGAGGCGCGCTCCACCCTACCCGAGAGCGGGGGAGCGCGCGCCCGTCTCCCTCACCAGACGACTCGAACTCCGTTCGACACGTTGAACGTGTTCCCCTGCGGCGCCGGGCAGAAGCCCGGGTTCGCGTCGCGGTAGTAGGTCTGGTAGGAGCGCGTCGAGCCCGGCGCGATGGTGTCCCCGAGCTGGGCGGAGCGCGTCGTGATCGGCAGGTCGCCCGCGCCGGGCGCCGTCACGGCTCCCGAGCTCGCGCTCTTGGCGTACAGCCGCACCAGCGGGCTGCCCGCGCAGCGCAGTCCGTCGCCGAACGACACGGGTGCGATCTGCGAGCCGCCTTGCAGGAAGATGCTCAGCGCGCTGGGCAACTCGTTCGCGGCGCTCAGCTGCAGCGTGTCGGGGTTCGTCGTCCCGTGCGCGTCGAGCCGCGCGCCGCCGGTGGCTGCGGAGTTGTTGCAGCCGCGACCGCTCGCGCCGTTGTTCGCGCAGGGGCACGGCACGAGCGTGCCGTCGCCGGCGCAGAACGAGCTCACGTTCGCGAGGCAGCCTTCCCAAACCGCGAGGTTCGAGGCCGGCGCTCCGCCGGCACTGGGGAACACGCCGCCGACGTAGAGATCCGGGCTCCCTCCGGGCAAGCCGTCGAACACGCTCAGCGTGTGCGCGATGCCGAAGGCGAGGTTCCCGCCCAGGGCGGTCCAAGCGCTGCCGTCCCACGAGCGCACGCCCCAGTCGGAGCTGCCGTTGGACGCGTTGCCCGCCGCGACCAGGCGCGCGCCGCTGCCGTCGTCGAAGAGGTCCAGCGCGAACACGAGCGCGTTGGGGAATGCGGCTCCAAGCTGCGACCAGTTCGAGCCCGTGAGCCTCAGGACGCCCGCCGAGACCCCGGCGAACAGCGCAGGTCCGCTGCCCAGGTCGGCCACGAGCAGCGACTCGGTCGGCTGGCCGCCGCTGCCGAGTTCGCTCCAGGCCGTGCCGTTCCACTGCGCGACGTATGCGGCGGGAACGCCGCCCGCGTGCGTGAAGTACCCTGCCGCGACGAGCACCGGACCGCTACCGGCGTCGAACACGGCCAGCGCGTTCGCCTGGAAATCCAGGCCGGATCCGAGGGCGTTCCAGTTCGTCCCGTCCCAGCGCGCGACGCAGTTCGCCGCCACTCCGTTGATGCTGGTGAAGCTCCCGCAGGCGTACAGCGCGCGACCCGACCCGTCGTCGAAGCTCAGCAGCCCGCGTGCGAGGGCTTGTCCCGGGAGGAGCGTCCAGGTCGCTCCGTCCCAGCGTGCGACGCGCTGTTCGCTCGGTGCGCTGCCGTTGACGAACGAACCGCTCGCGAAGAGCCGGGTGCCCGAGCCGTCGTCGTGCACGGTCATGGAGTTGATCGACACGGGCAGCACGGGCCCGCTCCCGCCGATGGCCGACCAGGCCGTTCCGCTCCAGCGCGCGATGCCTCCGACCGCGAGCTGTCCGGCCGCCGTGAAGCTGCCGCCGACGAACAGCGCTGGTCCGTTGCCGTCGTCGAACACGAGCGAGGCCAGGGCGATGTTGTTCAGGCCCGCCAAGGGACTGCCCGCGCCGACCAGCGAGAACGCACTCCCGTCCCAGCGCGCGACGGACTTGGCCGGGGCGCCGCCGGCGATCTGGAAGATCCCGCCCACAACGAGCGCCGCAGGACCGCTCGACGGATACCGCGCCAGCGCCCAGGCCTGGTTGTCGAGACCGTCGCCGAGCGCCGACCAGCTCCCGTTGCGCCAGCGCGCGATGTTGCGCGCGGGCAGGCCACCGGCCGTGGTGAAGTTTCCCGCAGCGTACAGCGCCGGTCCGCTCCCGTCGTCGAAGCCACACAGCCCCCGCACGGAGGCGCTGAATGCGCCCCCGACGCCACTGCCGAGGGCGGACCAGACCGTTCCCTGCAGGCGCGCGATGTTGTTGACGGCGACTCCGGCAAACGTCAGCTCGCCTCCGACCACCAGGGACGGTCCGCTCCCGTCGTCGTCGATCGTCAGCGCGTGCACGGGGCCCCCGACGGGGAGGCCTTCCCATGCGGTCCCGTTCCAGCGCTGGAGGCCGAACGCGCCGCCCGCGTACAGCTTCGGCCCGTTGCCGTCGTCGTAGACGCAGAGCGCGTCGACGATGCCGCTCAGTCCGTTGATCACGGATCCGCCCGGCTGCGTCTGGAGCAACGGGGCCCAGGTCGCTCCGTTCCAGCTGGCGATGTGGTTCGCGGTCGCACCGCCGGCGCTGCTGAATCCGCCGCCCGCGTAGAGCCGGGGGCCGCTGCCGTCGTCGTACACCGCGAGTGCCTGCGCAGTGCCGCCGCCCAGCCCAGCGCCAAGCGCAGACCAGCTGCTGCCGTCCCAGCGTGCGATCCTCGACGCGGGTGCGCCGCCGGCCGTGCCGAACGCGCCGCAGGCGAACAGGCGCGGTCCGGAGCCCTCGTCGAATGCGCAGAGCGCGAGCACATCGCTGTTGGTGCCCGTGCCGAGCGTGTGCCACGTCGTGCCGTCCCAGCGCGCGACGCGCTTGGCAGAAACCCCGCCGGTCAGCGCGGTGAAGGAGCCGCCGGCGAACAACGAGGGCCCGCTGCCGTCGTCGAAGGCCAACAGGCAGTAGACGTCGTCGTTGGCTCCTGCACCCGGAGGTGCGTTGAAGGTGCTGCCCCAGTGCGGCACGCACTGGGCGAGAGCGGGGCGAGGAAGGGCGAGGAGCGCCGAGACGGTCGCGGCACGCAGCAGGAGCGAGGGGATGGACATCGGTGGCAACATGTTCCTGCCGACGGGCCTCGTTGCCGAATTCCGCGGACTATCGCGGCCGGCGGCGGTCCGCTCGTTGCGCGGCCCCCGCGCACGAGGCACGAGCGGAACGCGGATCCGCGGCCCGCCGCGCCCGGGTGTCGCGGGCGCAGAATGCAGGAGGGTTTTCAGGCGGGCGCTTGCACGCAGCGCGCACGCAGCGTCAGGCTGGTGCGCATGCACGCCCGGCTGGTTGCCCTCCTGTTCGCGCTCGCGCCGCACGCGCAAGATCCCAAACCCGTCCCGCTTCCGGCGCCGGTGCCGTCCCCTGCGGCCGATGCGAAGTCCGCGCCTGACGTCGCGCCCGATCCGTTCCAGACGCTCGCGGCCGGCCTGCAGCTGGCCGTCGAGGGCGGCGAGCAGGCGGACTTCGATGCCTGCTTCGATCTCGACGCGGTCTTCGCGCGCGTCGGGGCGGGCGTCGACGCCGATCCCGAGTTCGCGCGCGGCTTCTTCCAGGGCGTGCGCACGACGCTGCTCCCGAGCCTCTTCGAGATGCTGCGCGGCGCGCTCGAGGGCGGCGGCTCGCTGCACCTCCTGCGCGTGCGGAAGCAAGGCGAGACGCGCGCGATCCTGTTCCGCCTGCTGCTCGAGGGCGGCGGCGTCGAGTACTTCGAGTTCGCCGCCGCGACGCGCGCCGACGGGAAGACGCTGGTGGGCGACTGGACCAGCTACTCGACGGGCGAGCCGATCAGCGAGACGATCCATCGCCTCTACCTGCCGCTGGCGCTGAAGCAGAAGCGCGGGCTGCTCGAGCGGCTGCTCGGCCGCGACCAGCTGCTGGCGAAGCACTGGGGCGAGGTCGAGGCGCTGCTGAACAGCGCGCGCGAACACAAGAGCACGGAGGGACTCGCGCTGTGGGCCGCGCTTCCCGCCGAACTGCAGCGCGACAAGTTCCTCCTGCTCTTGCGCCTGCGCCTCGCGCAACCGCTTCCCGATCCGGCCGAGTACCGAAAGACGCTCGAGGACTTCCGCCGCTTCCATCCCGGCGATCCGGCCACCGAGCTGCAGTCGATCGACTACCACTTCATGCGCCAGGAGTGGAAGCAGGCGGTCGAGGCGGTGCAGCGCCTGCGCCAGAGCCTCGAGGGCGATCCGTACCTCGACACGATGGAATCGACGCTGCACCTGCAGAGCGGCGAACTCGAGAGCGCGCGCCGTGCCGTCGAGCACGCGCTGGCCGAGGAGCCCGATCTGCAGCCCGCGCGCTGGATGCTGGTGACCGTCTGCCTGAAGCAGAAGGACCACGCCGGCGTGCTCGGGGCGCTGCTGGAGCTCGACGGGCGCTTCCCGGTGCAGTGGAACGATCTCTCGCGCTCGGCGGAGTACAAGGACTTCGTCGCCTCGCCCCAGCACGCGGAGTGGCTGCGCCACCTCGCGGCGAAGACGAAGTAGCGCGCGCTCAGGCGATCCAGGGCCAGCGCCGCCCCGCCTCGAGCTCGGCGCGCAGGCTGGCGCGATGCTCGGCGACGCGCTCGGTCAGCGGGCCGCGGTGGCCGGGGCAGACGGCCTGCACGTCGAGCTCGAGCACGCGGAGCATCGACTCGCGCGCCTGCGCGCGATCCTCGGTCAGGAAGCGCGAGAGGAACCACAGCCGGCCGCGGCAGACCGCCAGTGCATCGCCGGCGAAGAGCACGCGCCCGGGCCGGTAGTGGAACGAGAGGTGTCCCGCCGTGTGCCCAGGCGTGTGCAGCACCTCGAAGCGCTGCTCGAGCGTCTCGCCGCCATGGACGAGCTCGGCCGCGGCGAGGGCGCGCGGCGGCGACTGCCCGACGACGGCCTTGAGCGCCGCGAACGGCCCGTGCTCGGGCACGCGCTCCGCGGCCCAGGCGCGCCAGGGACCGACGGCCGCGCGGAGGAAGTTCGGCGCCTCCAGCGCGTGGTGGTACACGCGCGCGCCCGAGGCGGCGCGCAGCGCCTCCGCTCCCGAGGAGTGGTCGTTGTGCCAGTGCGTCAGCAGGATCGCGCGCACGTCGCTCGCCCGCAGCCCGAGCGACTCCAGCCCGCGCAGCATGTCGGAGCCGTCGGCCTGCATGCCGGCGTCGACGAGCACGATGCCGGCCTCGTCGTGCACGATGTACGAGGCGGAGAGGTAGCGCGGCCGGCGCACGCAGAGCACCTGCGGCGTGACGTGCGTGAGTTCGAGGCCGGACATGGCGCGTCGCGGAGGTGACGCCGTGCGTGCGCGGCGGTCCGCGCTCAGCCCTTCCCGCTCGCTCCCGACCAGCTCTCGGGCTTGTGGCCCTCGAACTCCATCTCGATCCCGCCGAACAGGCGCGCGACGAGGTTGTACAGCGCGGCGCCCAGCGCGCCGAAGAGGCCGCCCAGCGCACCATAGAGCAGCGGCAGGAAGATGATCGCGAGCAGGCCGAAGAGCGCGCCTCCCAGCATGTCGCCGCGCGGGCCGAGCGAGGCACCGACCAGGCTCATGAACGAGAGGAACGCGCCCCCGATCAGTCCCATCACGAAGTAGATGCAGGCCATCACCTTGGCCACGGAGAGCACGCCGACGCGCTTGAGGATCATCGCAGTCTCGTTCGGGAAGCAGGAGGAGGGGGGCGCGCGCGGCTCGCACGAGCTCGCGCTCGGCGGGGATCCTCGCAGGCCGCGCGGCGTGCGCGCAAGCGTCTTCAGCTCGCGGGGGCTGCGGCCGCGGCGAGCGCGCGCCGCTTGCGCCAGGTCCGGACGACGAGCAGCGTTCCGCCCGCGAAGCCCGCGAGGTAGCTCGCGCCGTGCGCCCAGCCCGCGGTGAGGAAGTCGACGTGGTGCTCGCGCGGCACGCGCTGCGCGAGCTCGCCGGTGAGCACGAACCAGCCGCGCGCGGCGCCCGCGCGGCCGACGAACGCGGCCACGAGCGCGCACGCGGCCATCGCGACGCAGAGCAGCGCGATGCGCGACGCGAGCTCGCGCACGCCGAGCTTCGGTGCGGGGCCGCGCCGCGCGGCGAGCGCGAGCGGAACGCCGAGCAGGAGACCGACCCACCAGGTGGCGATCACGCCCCAGGCCAGCGCGTGCGGCGTCGGATCGTCGCTGGCGAACAGGCGCGGATGGCCGATCGTGAAGTAGTCGATCGAGACGCGCGCGGTGACCTGGTCGTGCACGATCCCGTAGGCGACGGCCGCACAGATCGCGAGCAGCACGATGCGCATGCCCTCGGGCGCGCGGAAGACGAGCACTCCGGCGAGCCAGGCTGCGCACAGCGCGGCGGCGACGAGCAGCACAGCGTTCCAGGCCGAATCCATGCCGCGAGTCTAGGAATCGCCTCCGGGCTTGGCGCGCCAGCGGCCGCAGGCGCTCCAGTTGTCGCCGCGCGCAGCCGATGGCTATGCTCTTTCGCCGCGTTCTCCCCGGGAGGAGCGCGGCCGGCGCCTTCCCAGGTGGGGACCGCGCTGCACCCCGATCCCGCGAGGAAAACCCATGTCCGCCTCCAAGGACGCTTCCCAGGTAGGGGAGCCCTTTCCGCTCTCTACGTTGCGCCACTCCGTCTCGCACCTGATGGCCTCGGCCGTCGCCAAGCTGCACCCCGGCGTGCAGTTCGGCTTCGGGCCCGCGATCGAGCACGGCTTCTACTACGACTTCGACCTCAAGGAGCCGCTCTCGGACTCGCACCTGCGCGAGATCGAGAAGGAGATGAAGCGCATCGCGCGCGCGTCTCCGAAGCTCACCTGCGTCACGCTGACGCGCGAGGAGGCGAAGAAGCGCCTGGCCGCCCGCGGCCAGACGTACAAGGTCGAGGCGGTCGACCTGATCCCCGCCGGCGAGGCGATCACGTTCTACCAGCACGGCGACTGGGAGGATCTGTGCGAGGGGCCGCACATCGACGACCTCGGGCGCGAGTTCCACTTCAAGCTCCTGCACACCGCTGGCGCGTACTGGCGCGGCGACGAGAAGCGCCCGCAGATGCAGCGCATCTACGGCACGGCCTTCTGGACCGCGCAGGACCTCGAGAAGCACCTGAAGTGGCTCGAGGACGTCAAGGAGCGCGACCACCGGCGCCTGGGCACCGACCTCGACCTCTTCAGCGTGCACGCCGAGGCCGGCGGCGGGTTCATCTTCTGGCACCCGAACCTCGGCACCGTGCGCCGCGCGATCGAGGACTACTGGTGGGAGGAGCACCTCAAGCGCGGCTACAAGCCGGTCTACACGCCGCATGTCGCGCGCGAGACGCTCTTCGAGGTCTCGGGCCACCTGACGAACTACGCCGAGATGATGTACGCGCCGATGGAGCTCGAGGAGCAGCCCTATCGCGTCAAGCCCATGAACTGCCCGGGCCACATCATGATCTTCAAGTCGCGCGGGCACTCCTACCGCGAGCTGCCGCTGCGCTGGGCCGAGCTCGGCACGGTCTACCGCTACGAGCGCTCGGGCGTGCTGCACGGCATGCTGCGCGTGCGCGGCTTCACGCAGGACGACGCGCACATCTTCTGCACGCGCGAGCAGCTCCCGGAGGAGATCGCCGGCGTGCTCGACCTGATCCACACGATCCTGACCACCTTCGGTTTCGAGTACACCGCGTACCTCGCCACGCGCCCGAAGGACAAGTCGATCGGCGAGCCCGAGGTGTGGGAGATGGCCACGCGCGCGCTCGAGGCGGGCGCGGCCAAGCGCGGCATCCCGCTCGAGATGGACGAGGGCGGCGGCGCCTTCTACGGCCCGAAGATCGACTTCAAGATCAAGGACGCGCTCGGCCGCGAGTGGCAGAACAGCACGGTGCAGTGCGACTTCAACCTGCCCGAGCGTTTCGATCTCACGTACACCGATTCGGACGGCAAGCACAAGCGTCCGATCATGCTGCACCGCGCGATCCTGGGCAGCCTGGAGCGCTTCGTCGGCGGCCTGATCGAGCACTTCGGCGGCAAGTTCCCGCTCTGGTGCGCTCCGGTGCAGGTGGCCCTGATCCCGATCCGCGAGGAGCACGCGGAGTACTGCAAGAAGCTCGAGGCGCGCCTCGCGGCGGAGCTGTTCCGCGTCGACGCGATGCTCGAGCCCGCGCACATGAACAAGAAGATCAAGGAGGCGCAGACGCACAAGGTGCCGTTCATGCTGATCGCGGGCGAACGCGAGGCGGCGGACGGGACCGTGGCGGTGCGCCGCAGGGACACGCGCGAGCAGGAGGTCGTGCCCTTCGAGCAGTTCCTCGAGTTGATCAGGGACCTGCGCGTTCGGCGCGCGCTCGATCTGGGGCAGCCGCTCGTCAAGAGCTGAAGCGCGAACGAGATCCGTGGTGAAGCGGGGACTGTCGGATGCACTCCGTCAGTCCCCGTTCCGCGGAGAGAGCATTCCTCGCGCCGAACTTCCGAGGAACCCAAGCGAACGTAGGAGGTTGATGGGGCATGCTCATCCCCCTGCTGGTTGCCTGCGTCGCTCCGACCTCCGAGTCGTTCATCACGTTTCCGGCTCTGCCTCGGTCGATGGCGTGCCTCGGCGATGTCGACGGTGACGGTTGGGCGGACGTCGCGGTGGGGGAGACGGAGATTCACGGTACGGGCTGGGCGTTCGTGCTCTCCGGCAAGACCGGAAAGCAGCTCACCAGCGTGAAGGGCCCCGAAGGCGCCGGCCTCTTCGGAGCGTCGGTCGCCGAGTGGGTCGACTTCGACGGCGATGGAGTGCGCGACTTCGCCGTCGGCGCACCGGGGCAGTGGCACAGCGCGCCGTCGGCGCCCCCTCTTGCCGGTGAGGTCTTCGTCTGCTCGGGCAAGACCGCCGCCGTCCTCGCGCGCTTCCCTGGCGTCGCGCTGGGCGACAGCTTCGGCCTCGAGCTCTCGAACGCGCGCGATCTCGACGGGGACGGACGGGACGATCTCCTCGTCGGTGCCTCGGGTGCGGGCAATGCGTACGTCCTCTCGGGGAAAGACGGCAAGGAGATCCGTCACGTAGGCGGCGGGAGTCCGCACACCGCGTTCGGGGAAGCCGTCGCCGGCATCGGCGACGTCGATGGCGACGGCGTGCCGGACTTCGCGGTCGGCGCCTGCCTCGAGTCGGGCGCAGGTCGAGTGCACCTCTTCTCCGGAAAGGACGGCAAGGAACTGCGCGTGCTGTCACCCCTCGGCGACTTCGATCGCACCTTCTTCGGCAACAGCATCGCGAGCGCCGGAGACCTCGACTCCGATGGACGGCCCGACCTCTTGATTGGGGCCGACTGGGTCGGGAACGACCAGTTCGTGCGCGTCTACTCGAGTGCGACGGGCAAGGTGCTGCTCAGCATCAAGAGCCCCAAGCCAGCCATGTTCAATCACTTCGGGTCGGCGGTTGCGACGCTCGGCGACGTGAACGGCGACGGTGCGCCCGACTACCTCGCCGGCGATCCGGACGATCTGCCGGAGAAGCCGCCGGCGGACATCGGCCAGGCCGCAGGCTCGGTGCTCGTCGCGTCGGGCAAGAGCGGCGCTGCGCTGTTCCAGATCTTCGGGAAGAAGCACATGGATTGCCTCGGCGACTCCATGGTCGGCTGCGGCGATCTCGACGGGGATCACGTGCCCGACTTCGTGGCGAAGGCGAAGAACTACCCGGGAGGTCCGCCGTCGTGGCGCGCGTTCTCGGGGAAGAACGGCAAGGAGCTCTGGGAGTTCAAGATGCTCGAGGCGACGCAGCCCGCAGCACCCGAGGGGAAGAAGTAGTCCCGCGCACAGGAACAAGAAGATCAAGGAGGCGCAGACGCACAAGGTGCCGTTCCTGCTGATCGCGGGCGAACGCGAGGCGGCGGACGGCACGGTGGCGGTGCGCCGCCGCGACACGCGCGAGCAGGAGGTCGTGCCCTTCGAGCCGTTCCTCGAGCTGATCAAGGACCTGCGCGCTCGGCGCGCGCTCGATCTGGGGCAGCCACTCGTGAAGAGCTGAACGACGAGCAGGGGCGGGCGCCGCCGCGTGCGCTCGCCCGGTCCATCTCTCACGAGGCCAACCGGAACATCCGCCTGTCCTCGCCTACGGCGGCTGGCCGGCGCGGTCTCGTGCTCAGCAGCAGTTGAACTCGTCCGGAGCGC